>NZ_JAOASO010000033.1 GCF_030158645.1 Hydrogenophaga sp.
ACGAGCCGCCCATCATTCCGCAGCCGATCAATCCCAGTTGTTCAAACATCATTCGTTCACCGGGTATGCGCCCAGCACCTTGTAGAAAGCGCAAAGTCCTTGAAGCTCTTGCAATGCGGCGGCCACGTGGGGCTGCGATGGATGGCCGGCGATGTCGATGTAGAAGTAATACTCCCACTGTCCCGATTTGGCGGGGCGCGACTCGAAGCGCGTCATGGAGACACCGTTGTTCTTCAGGGGCACCAGCAGGTCGTGCACAGCGCCGGGCCGGTTCGGCACCGACACCACCAGACTCGTGCAGTCGCGCCCCGAGGCGGGCGGCATGGCCAGCGTCTGCGGCAGGGCGATCACGGCAAAGCGCGTGCGGTTGTAGGCCTCGTCCTGGACAGCGTGCGAGACGATGTGCAGGCCGAACTGGGCCGCTGCGCGCTCGCTGGCAATCCCGGCCCATGCCGGGTTGGTGGCCGCGAGGCGGGCGCCCTCGGCGTTGCTGGAGACGGCCCGCTTTTCTGCCTTGGGCAAGTGCTGTGACAGCCAGTTCTGGCATTGGGCCAGCGCCTGGGGATGCGCCATGACGACCTCGATGCCGTCCAGTGTGTTGAGCTGGCGCAGCAGGTTGTGGCGCACCAGCAAGCTCACCTCACCCACCACGTGCACGGGCGAGCGCAGGAACAGGTCGAGCGACCGGGCCACCACACCTTCGGTGGAGTTCTCCATGCCGACCACACCGTACTGCGCGGTGCCCGCAGCGGTGGCGTGGAAGACCTCGTCGAAATCGGCGCAGTAAATCAGGTTGGCCGCACTGCCGAAGAATTCGATCGCGGCCTGTTCGCAGAAAGTGCCTTGTGGGCCCAGGACGGCCACGCGCTGTGGGGCTTCGAGTGCGAGACAGGCCGACATGATCTCGCGCCAGATCGAAGCCACGTGCTGGTTGAGCAGCGGGCCCTGGTTGGCGTCCTGGATTTTTTCAATGACCTGGGCCACGCGGTCCGGTCTGAAAAACGGCGAGCCTTCGTGGCGTTTGATGACGCCAACTTCCTCTGCCACGCGTGCGCGCTGGTTCAGGAGAGAGAGCAGCTGCTGGTCAAGCGCGTCGATCTGCACGCGCAAGGCCGCGAGGGCATCGGACTGGGTGGGTTGGGTCATGTCTTCGGAAGATGCGGCCTCTTTCAGGCCCGTGTTTTTTCAAAGTCGCGCATGAACTGCACCAACGCTTGTACCCCTTCAAGGGGCATGGCGTTGTAGATGCTGGCGCGCATGCCGCCCACCGACTTGTGCCCCTTGAGTTGCAGCAGGCCGGCGGCCTTGGCGCCCGCCAGGAAAGCATCGTTCAAAGCTTCGTCGCGCAGGAAGAAAGGAACGTTCATGCGCGAACGGCAGTCCCGTGCGACCTTGTTGAGGTACAGCGCAGAGCTGTCGATGTAGTCGTACAGCAGCGAGGCTTTGGCGATGTTGCGCTGCTCCATGGCCGCCACGCCGCTCAGCTCGCCCTCGGTTTGGCGCTTGAGCCATTGAAACGTGAGTCCCGCCATGTAAATACTGTAGGTCGGCGGCGTGTTGTACATCGAGCCGTTGGCCGAGACGGTCTTGTAGTCGAAGGCGCTGGGGCAGATGGGCAGGGCGTGGCCGAGGAGATCCTCGCGGACCACCACGAGGGTCAGGCCGGCCGGTCCCAGATTCTTCTGCGCCCCACCGAACGCCAGGCCCACGCGCGACCAATCGATCGTTCGCGACGCCACGTGTGAGGAGAAGTCGATCACCAGCGGAGCGTCACTCCCGAGCGCCTTCAGATCGGGCAGCTCGTGAAATTCGACGCCGTGGATCGTCTCGTTGCTGCAGATATGCACGTACTGGGCCTGCGCTGCGAGCTTCCAGGAGCCCGGCTCGGGCAGGGTGGTGTGATTCGAATCTGCATTGCTGGCAGCCAAGGCAGGCTGTGCATACCGTGCCGCCTCCTTGATGGACTTCTGACTCCAACTGCCTGTCACGACAAAGTCGACCTGACCTCCGCGCGAGAGGTTCAACGGGACAATGGCGTTCTCGGCCAACCCACCGCCCTGCATGAACAGAATGTGGAAGTTCTCGGGAATGGCGAGCAGTTCGCGCAGGTCGGCCAGCGCCGACTCCATGATGGTGCCGAACTCCTTGCCCCGGTGGCTCATCTCCATCACGCTCATGCCGCTGCCGTGCCAGTCGAGCATGTCGTCAGCAGCCTGTTGCAGCACCTCGGCCGGCATCGCGGCCGGACCGGCGGAGAAGTTGAACGGGCGAGCCATCACGCCTCAGGACCCGGATCGTCGCCCTCGTTCGGCTCGGCCGAATCTTCAAGCTCCGGCACGTTGGCGTCGTTTTCCACGATGCGCTGCAGGCCAGAGAGCTCGGCGCCTTCGTCCAGCGCGATCAGCGTGACACCTTGTGTGGCGCGTCCCATTTCGCGAATCTCGGAGACCCGGGTGCGCACCAACACACCCTTGTCGGTGATCAGCATGATCTCGTCGTCGGTGTGCACCAGCGTGGCGGCCACGACCTTGCCATTGCGCTCGCTTTGCTGGATCGCGATCATGCCTTTGGTGCCGCGCCCATGGCGGGTGTATTCGGAGATCGGCGTGCGTTTGCCATAGCCGTTGATGGTGGCGGTCAGCACGCTCTGGTGCTCGTCTTCGGCCACGAGCATGGCAATCACGCTTTGCGTTTCCTCGATCATCATGCCGCGCACACCACGCGCGTTGCGACCCATGGGGCGCACATCGTTTTCGTCAAAGCGCACAGCCTTGCCGCCATCGCTGAACAGCATCACGTCGTGCTGGCCATCGGTGAGCGCAGCGCCGATCAGGAAGTCGTTTTCGTCCAGGTCCACGGCGATGATGCCGGCCTTGCGCGGGTTGCTGAACTCGTCCAGCGCGGTCTTCTTGACCGTGCCCATGCTCGTGGCCATGAAGACGTAGCGATCCGAGGGGAACGAGCGCATTTCACCGGTGAGCGGCAGCACCACGTTGATTTTTTCGCCCTCTTGCAGCGGGAACATGTTGACGATGGGGCGCCCACGCGAACCGCGCGAACCCGCCGGCACTTCCCACACCTTGAGCCAGTAAAGCCGGCCGCGGTTGGAGAAACACAAGATGTAGTCGTGCGTGTTGGCGATGAAAAGCTGGTCGATCCAGTCGTCTTCCTTGGTGGCGGTGGCCTGTTTGCCGCGCCCGCCACGCTTTTGAGCCCGGTATTCGGAGAGCGGTTGACTCTTGATGTAGCCGCTGTGACTGAGCGTGACCACCATGTCGGTGGGTGTGATCAGGTCCTCGGTGGCCAGGTCTTGTGCGTTGTGCTCGATCTCACTGCGGCGCGCACCCAGCTTGGTCTGGCCAAACTCCTGCTTCACGACGACCAGTTCGTCGGCAATGATGGTCGAGACGCGCTCGGGCTTGGACAGGATGTCGAGCAGATCGTCGATCTCGCCCATGACTTCCTTGTACTCCGCCACGATCTTGTCCTGTTCCAGACCGGTCAGGCGCTGCAGGCGCATTTGCAGGATTTCCTGCGCCTGGGTTTCGGAGAGTCGGTACAGACCGTCGCTGCCCATGCCGAAGGCTTTTTCCAGACCGTCGGGACGGTAGTCGTCGGCGTTGATCACGCCGCCGTCGGTGCGCGTGCGGGTGAGCATTTCGCGCACCAGCTGGCTGTCCCACGGACGCGCCATCAGTTCGGCCTTGGCCACCGGCGGCGTGGGGGACTCGCGGATGATGCGGATGAAGTCGTCGATGTTGGCCAGGGCCACGGCAAGACCCTCGAGCACGTGGCCGCGCTCACGCGCCTTGCGCAAGTTGAACACCGTGCGGCGTGTCACCACCTCGCGCCGGTGCTCCAGGAACACCTGGATCAGGTCTTTCAGATTGCACAAGCGGGGCTGACCATCAACCAATGCCACCATGTTGATGCCAAAGGTGTCCTGCAACTGCGTCTGCTTGTACAGGTTGTTGAGCACCACCTCGGGCACTTCACCGCGCTTGAGCTCGATCACCAGACGCATGCCCGATTTGTCGGACTCGTCCTGGATGTGGCTGATCCCCTCGATCTTCTTCTCGTGAACCAGCTCTGCAATGCGCTCCTGCAGGGTCTTCTTGTTCACCTGGTACGGCAATTCGTCCACGATGATCGACTGGCGCTGACCGCGATCGATGTCCTCAAAATGGCACTTGGCACGCATGACCACACGACCACGGCCGGTGCGGTAGCCGTCCTTCACGCCATTGATACCGTAAATGATGCCGGCGGTGGGGAAATCCGGCGCCGGAATGATTTCCATCAATTCGTCGATGGATGCTTCCGGGTTTTTCAGCAAATGCAGACAGGCGTCCACCACCTCGTTCAGGTTGTGTGGCGGAATGTTGGTGGCCATGCCCACCGCAATGCCCGATGAGCCGTTGACCAGCAAATTGGGCAGGCGCGAAGGCAATACCAAAGGCTCTTTTTCGGAGCCGTCGTAGTTCGGGCCGAAATTGACGGTTTCTTTGTCGATATCGGCCAGCATCTCGTGCGAGATCTTGGACAGGCGAATTTCCGTGTAACGCATGGCGGCGGCGTTGTCACCGTCCACCGAGCCGAAGTTGCCCTGACCGTCCACCAGCATGTGACGCAGCGAAAAGTCTTGCGCCATGCGCACGATCGTGTCGTAGACCGCGCTGTCGCCGTGGGGGTGGTACTTACCGATCACGTCACCCACGATACGGGCCGATTTTTTGTAAGGCCGGTTCCAGTCGTTGTTGAGCTCGTGCATGGCAAACAGCACTCGCCGGTGCACGGGCTTGAGGCCGTCTCGCGCATCGGGCAGCGCCCGCCCGACGATCACGCTCATCGCGTAGTCGAGGTAGCTGCGGCGCATCTCCTCTTCAAGACTGATGGGCAAGGTCTCTTTGGCGAACTGTGTCATGAGCGGAGCTGGTGTGCGTCGGATGGGCCAAAAGGCAACCTGTCATTTTACGGGTCACGCGGATCACGCCCCGTTGAGCGTTTTGTTGTAGCACGACAACGAATGAGCGCGCGCTCAGACCGCAGTCACCGGGGTGCCTGCCACCGGCGGTCGGCTCGATAGCGCTTGTGGCACAATGAAATCCAACGTTTTGAGTGGTGGTCACTTCAAGCGTCTTTTTTTGTACGCAGTCCGTCTGCGGCTTACCAAGAGGAAAACCATGAAAAAACTCAACAAAGTGGCAATGCTGATCGCAACCGCCGCCATGGCAACGGCTGCTGGCGCTCAAACGATCGACAACTGGCGCAATGGCACCAGCGAGCTGGTCTGGAAAAACGGCACCAACGAACTGTGCTGGCGTGATGCAAGCTGGACGCCTGCAACGGCCGCTGTCGGCTGCGACGGCGCGATCGTGCCGGTTGCCGCACCAGCTGCTGCCCCTGCCGCACCAGCGCCTGCCGCTGCCAAGCCCGCACCTGCGCCAGCCGCTGCCCCTGCGCCTGCCGCATCGAAAGTCACCTACGCCGCTGATGCGTTCTTCGACTTCGACAAGGCCGTGCTCAAGCCAGAAGGCAAAGCCAAGCTGGACGACCTCGCCAGCAAAGTGTCCGGCATCAACCTGGAAGTCGTGATCGCTGTGGGTCACACCGACTCCACCGGCGCCGCTGGTTACAACCAGGCCCTGTCGAACCGCCGCGCTGAAGCCGTCAAGGCTTACCTGGTGAGCAAGGGCATCGAAAGCAACCGCATCTACACCGAAGGCAAGGGCCTGACCCAGCCAGTGGCCGACAACGCCACCCGCGAAGGCCGTGCCAAGAACCGTCGCGTGGAAGTCGAAGTCGTTGGCACCCGCGCCAACAAGTAAACCTCTGGTTTGCTCTTGAAAAACCGCGCCAAGGCGCGGTTTTTTCATGGGCTGACGATAATCAAGCCATGAATCCAAACATCAATGCCGACCCCGCGGAGTTGGCCAAGTTTTCCGATCTCGCACATCGCTGGTGGGATCCTGAGAGCGAATTTCGGCCCCTGCATCAGATCAATCCCTTGCGGTTGACCTGGATTGACGGTGTGGTCAGCCTCAAGGGCAAGCGGGTCCTGGACATCGGTTGCGGCGGTGGGATTCTTTCGGACGCCATGGCACGCAAAGGCGCGTTCGTCACCGGCATCGATTTGTCAACCAAAGCGCTGCGGGTGGCGCAGTTGCACGCGCTGGAGGCCGGTACCACCAACGTCGAGTATCAGGAAATCAGCGCCGAGTCCATGGCCCTGCAGGAGCCACAAGCGTTTGACGTGGTCACCTGCATGGAGATGCTGGAGCATGTGCCCGATCCCGCCTCCGTCGTACGGGCTTGCGCTGCACTGGTCAAACCCGGCGGCTGGGTGTTTTTTTCGACATTGAATCGAAATCCGAAGGCATTTTTGTTCGCCATCCTCGGTGCTGAGTACGTTTTGCAATTGCTGCCCAAAGGTACCCACGAATACGCGAAATTCATCAAGCCCAGTGAATTGGCCCGGTACAGCCGAGAGGTTGGGCTTGAGCTCACCCAGACACGTGGCATGGAATACAACCCCCTCACGCGACGTTATTGGCTGAGTGACGACACCAGCGTCAACTACATGTTTTCCACCCGCAAGACATGAGGCAAGGGGTGTTTCAAGGCGTGCGTGCGGTGTTGTTTGATCTGGACGGCACGTTGATCGACAGTGCGCCGGATCTGGGGGCCGCAGCGGATGAAATGCGCTTGCGTCGTGGCATGGTGTCCAAACCGGCGGCTGAGTACCGTCCACATGTGGGTTCTGGCGCCCGTGGCATGCTGCAGGTCGCTTTCGGCATGGATGCCCAGCATCAAGACTACGAGCAATACAAGGAAGAGTTCTTCGTCCATTACGAAAGCTGCTTGACACAGCGCACAAGGCCCTTTGAAGGTGTTGATCAGCTGGTGGTCGCCTTGCTGCAACGCGGGTTGCGCTGGGGGGTGGTGACCAACAAGGCGCAGCGTTTCACGTCCCCCATCACCCGGTCCATGGTCCTGTTCGATTCTGCGGCCACGGTGATCAGTGGGGACACCACGCCGCACGCCAAGCCACACCCTGAGCCCTTGCTGGAGGCGGCTCGCCGCCTGTCGTTGCGGCCGGCGGATTGTGTCTATGTGGGCGATGACGAGCGCGACATCCGGGCCGGGCGTGCGGCCGGCATGGGGACGGTGGCGGCCCGGTACGGTTATCTCGGTGCCGGAGCCGATGTGGCCAGCTGGGGCGCCGACGCGGAAGTTTCTTCTCCACTGCAGCTCTTGCAATTGCTCGAACCGTCTTAAAATAGCGACCTTGGGGCTGCACTGGTTTCGACGTGGGTTCGGACG
The DNA here is from genome assembly GCF_030158645.1 of Hydrogenophaga sp. Classification (GTDB taxonomy): domain Bacteria; phylum Pseudomonadota; class Gammaproteobacteria; order Burkholderiales; family Burkholderiaceae_C; genus Hydrogenophaga. The sequence continues at coordinate 7,324 of NZ_JAOASO010000033.1, forward strand.
CGCAGCAGGGCATGTCGAGGTTCTGTCACCTCGTAAAGCAACAGAAAAAAACCAACTGCAAACGACGAACGTTTCGCACTCGCCGCTTAATCAGCGGTGAGCCTTGCAACAGCAGGCCGATGGGCTGGGCAAGGGGGTCGCAAGACCTCCCGGCTGCAAGGATAATTTCATCGGCTGGCTTTGCGTCGGGCACCTTGACGCAGGGCGAGACTCAAGGATGCTGGCTTCCCGTTTAGCGTGCCACTGCGCGACTCGGGCGGCGAGACTCAAATCAGACGGCTACACATGTAGAACTGCTCGAAGAAGGCTTGCGGACGGGGGTTCAAATCCCCCCAGCTCCACCATCCAAAAAAACCCAAGTGATTGAGTTCACTTGGGTTTTGTTTTTTTCCGGGTACCTGCTGCAAACGGCCTGCACCCGCGCCGTCCGGTCACTTCGCCTGCAGGCGGTTGATGTATTCCAGCAGCCCCAGGATGCGCGCGCGCACGTGTGCCTCGGCGTTGTAGGGCGCCTCCATGAAGTACTCGGCGTCCTTGATGCGGTAGTCGCGACCCCACACGGGCATGTCGCGTGAACCGTGGGACGGCACTTCTGCGCCGTCGATCACGTCATACAGCCGACTCATCGGCAGCACGCCGCCGTTGTTTTTTGCAAGCAGCGTGAGGTCTGGCGGGCTCTTGGTCAGGAAGGGCACGAGCGCGCCGTTGCCCTTGCCGCCGATGCCGTGGCAACTGGCGCAATTGGCGTCGAACTCCCGTTTGCCGGGGTCGACGGAGGCCGATCGCGCCTGCGCCAGTGCGTTGCCGGTGAGCGCTGTCAGGCCCAGTGCGAGCCACAGTGCGTGGTGGATGTTTTTCATGTGGGTCTCCGGTGGTTGTGGACGGGCGTCCATGTTCTCGTTGCCGCGGGCCTTGCCGATTGAGCAGCCTCAACCGCCCTGCAATTGCGCGTGCGATGCGTCCGGCACATCGGCAGGACCGGGGCGCGGCGCTGCTGTGAGGCCAGGCGAGGCCTGGGGCACCGGCAGCTGCCCTGCTTCGGGGTGGGTCACCGCGCCGGCCTGTGCAGTTCCCGCAGGCGGGTTTCGAGGGAGTCGATGTCCAGGCGGGTGTAATCGGCGTCTTGGGTCCATTGCAGACGGGCGGCCACGGCCGGAGTCAGCGTGGCCCTGAGTTCGCCCAGAAAGGGGCTGGAGGCGGCCACCCACAGGATGTCGTATTCGCCTTGTGTGAGGCCTTGTTCCAGCCGTGCTGCCAGTTCGCGGGCGAACTGGTGCAGCACCTTTTGCCGCGTGCTGGTGTGCGTCTCGAAGTGTGCGGCGGCGCTGCTGTGGTCGCTGCTCTCGTGCCCTTGCCGGTCGCGTTGGAGATCGCTGTGCTTGAGCCGACCCTCGGGGAAATCAATGGTCTCCAGCGCCACCAGCGGGTCGCCCACGCCGGTGCGGCTGAAGATGCGGGCGAGAGACCCGTTGGCGACCAGAATCCACTGTTGTTTCATGGCGGGTCCTTTGGATGCGAAGGCCACCACTCTGGGGCCAGCGTGAGCGCGCGCCATTGAGCATGCTCAAGCGTGCCCGGCAAACCGCATAGTGGGCCGACATCCGGCCCTGAGGTCCAGGCGGTCACAGTGGTGCTGGGCACAGTCCTGATCGCACGGCGGTTCGTGCGGGATCGGCGGCATACATGTGGCGCCGGTTGAACGGGTACACCGATTGCGCGCCGCGCAGCGGGGTATCGCTCAATTGACCGCTGGGCCGCGAGGCGAGCAGCTGGTGGATCGAGATCCAGCCTCGCTCGAACGCCACCGCGCAGCCAGCCAGGTACAGCCGGTAGGCGCGGACGGTGGCTTCGCTGGTGAGTTCGCGTGCGCGATCCAGCTCTTTCTCCAGCGATGCCGACCACGCCCACAGGGTGCGGGCGTAGTGGGGACGCAGGTTCTCCGCGTCCAGCAGTTCCAGCCCGCTGCCGCTCAGGCTGCGCGCCACGCGGGACACGTGAACCAGTTCACCCCCGGGGAAGATGTGCTTCTCGATGAAATCGCCCAGGCCGGCGCCGAGCTGGTGGTTATCGATCCCGCCGGCGGTGATGCCGTGGTTGAGCATCAGGCCGCCGGGTTTGAGCAGGCGCTGCAGCTGCTCGAAATAGCCGTCGAGCCGGGCTGCACCCACGTGCTCGAACATGCCCACCGACGCAATGCGGTCGAAGCGCGCGGTTTGCGGCAGGTCGCGGTAGTCGAGCAGGCGCATGGTGACCCGATCGCGCAGGCCTTTTTTGTCGATCAGGCGGTTCACATGCGCGTGTTGGTGGCGCGAGAGCGTGATGCCCATGGCGTGCACGCCGTGGTGCTCGGCGGCCCACAGCAGCAACCCACCCCAGCCTGCGCCGATGTCCAGAAACAGTTGACCCGGCTGCAGTTGCAGCTTGCGGCAGATGTGTTCGAGCTTGGCTTCCTGCGCCTGGGCCAGGGTCATGTCGGCGCGTTCGTAATAGGCGCACGAATACACGCGCAACGGGTCGAGCCAAAGGGCGAAGAAGTCGTCGCTCAGGTCGTAGTGAAAACGCACTTGCTCGGCGTCCCTCTGCTGGCGATGGAGCCACCGCGAGCGCAGGTGCTGAAGCCACTGGGTGCCCATCCCGGCATGGCCTTGCGCCACCGGGTCGCCCGCGAGTTCGGCGGCGATCTCCACCACCTCGCGCAGGTCCCCTTCGATGTCCAGGTCGCCGCGGACGTAGGCGTCGGCGAGGGTGCCGATGTGGCCGCTGGCCAGCCACCTGAGCTGATGGGCATCGGTCACTTTGAGGTGCACCGGGGCGTCTGGCGCGCCAGCGTGGCCACCGGGCCAATGCAGCGCCAGCGGACGCGAGAGTTGCCCGATGCGCGCCTCGATCAGGGAGGGCAGGGTGAGTTGCATGGTGAGGGCCTCTTCACGCGGCCAGCTGGTGCAAGCCCGAATGCCTGACCGCGTTGCCATGGCGAGGCCCCAGGCGGCGCCCCGACGCAGCGCCGATGTCGTCCAGCGAGCGGCGGGTGCTGCGCGAATACGCTTTGAGGCCGTCCATGTCCAGAATCTCCACATCGCGGTCGTTGACGTGGATGAGGTGGGCTGCGGCCAGCGCGGTGAAAGACCGGCTCACCGTCTCGTGCGCCACCCCGAGCATGCTGGCGATGTCGCGCCGGCCCATGCGCAGGTGAAAGCGCCGGGGCGACTGGCCGCTGGCCGCCATGTGTTGGGAGTGCTGCAACAGGAACCGGGCCAAGCGGACCTCCGAGGCCACGGCTGCCATCACGTCCACCAGGTCCCGGGTGCGTGTGAGCGCCCGGCTGCCGGCGCGCTGCAGTTCGCGTGCGAACGCCGGCACCGCGCGGCTGAAGGCGGCCAGTTCTGTTTTGTGGATCACATACACGGTGGAGTCCTCCAGCGCACTCGCGGCGGTGGGGTGGTTTTCCATGCAGAGCGCGTCGAAGGCCAGCACCTCCCGGCGTCCGGCAAAGGCCAGCACCTGTTCGTAACCGTCTTCGTCGGTGCGGAAGATCTTGAACGTGCCGGTGCAGACGAAGTACAGCGCGTCGCTGGGCGCACCGAGGTGGACCAGCTGGACGCCAGCCGGGACCCGACGCAATCCCACCACCATGCGGCTGGCGGCGTGCTCCGGGTCCGTTGCGCTCAGGTCTTCGCTGCTCAGCATGCGAAGAAGGTCCGACAGGGTCGCTCGCCCGGCCAGGGGAACGGTGTGGAGCGAGGTGGCGCAGACCGGTGGTGTGATCGGTGTGTTCAAGGGTGGCTCCTCTGGTGGGTGTGAACGGTGGGGTGTTGCTGGTTCAAGCATGCGCCGGCTCCCGGCGGCACACCATCGGAATCCGGCGTGACATGCGCTCGGACTGGAGCGGCCCGCGACAAGACCGATTCCCACAGACCGTTCGGAGTATTCCTAAGCCGGTGCCGGACCTTGATGTGCATCAAGTCCGGGCGTTGCGCGGGGCTGGTTGATCGGCCAAAACCTTTCTAAGATGCCCCCACCGGTATCCAAGCGAGCACGTCGTCATGACTTCCAGCGCTTCCCCCTTTGTTCCACCCACGGTCGACGTGCTGGCGGAGCAACGGCTGGCGCACGCAGCGCTGGAGGCCGTGATCACGGTGGACCATGAACAGCGCATCGTCATGATCAATCCGGCGGGACTGGGCATGTTTGGACTGTCGAGTGAGCAGGCGCTGGGCATGGCGCTGGAGCGGCTCATTCCCGACCGCCTTCGCGCTGCACACGGGCACCATGTCCGCCAGTTCTGCGACTCTGGCCAGATCGAGCGACCGATGGGCAAGCGCGGCCAGGTGGTGGGACTGCGTTCCAACGGTGAGGAGTTTCCGGTGGAGGCGGCCATTTTCAAGAGTGAGGTGGTGCAGCCTTCGGGCACACAGACCTATTACACCGTCTTGTTGCGCGACACCAGTGAGTTGAGCCGCATGAGTGGCGTGATCGACCGGCTCAACCAGCGCCTGCGCGCCATGTTCGAGCGCGCGCCGGTGGCGATCTGGATCACCGAGCAGGAGCGGGTGGTGTTCGCGAACCGCGCCTGCGCCCAGCTGGTGGGGCTGGACCACCCGGAGCAACTGGTGGGGCGGTCGATCTTCGACTTGCTCGCACCGGATGCGCACGACCCGGTGCGCAACCAGCTGCAGGCGCTCGACCAGGACGAAGGGGTGGCGGTGGTGCAGGGTTCCATCCGGCGCGCCAACGGCAGCTTGCGCGAGGTCGAGCTGGTGGTGGCGACACTGCCCGACCACGAACGCTCGTTTGTGCAGATGGTCATCAACGACATCACCCAGCGTGCGCGCGAAAAGAAGGACCTGTTGCGCTCCCGTCGCACGTTGCGCGAACTCTCGGCCAGCATGGTGGAGGCCCGGGAAGAAGAGCGTCGGCGCATCGCGCGCGAGCTGCACGACGAACTGGGCCAACGCCTCACCGCGTTGAAGCTGGAAATGGCGGCCTGCCAGCGCGACCACCCTGACCTGGCGGTGGGGGAGCGCGCGCAGGCCATGCTGGACATGCTGGACGACACCGTGGCATCGGCCCGCCGCATCGCCATGGACCTGCGCCCGCTCATGCTGGACGACCTGGGCCTGCCCGAGGCCATCGACTGGCTGGTGAACGAATTCAAACGACGCACCGGGATGGAGGTCGTCACCAGGCTTGACGACAACCTGTGCGAGCTTTCCCCCCACCTGGCGACCACGCTGTACCGCATCGTGCAGGAAGCCTTGACCAACATCACCCGCCATGCACGGGCGACGCGGGTCTCGGTGGAGCTGGAGGGCAGCAACCGCGAGCTGACGCTGAGCATCCAGGACAACGGCGTGGGCTTCACCCAGGGCATCCGTTCGAGCAACCCCGGCTCCTTCGGCCTGCTCGGCATACGGGAGCGGGTGCTGATGCTGGGCGGGCGCCTGACCGTGAGCAATGCGCCGGAGGGCGGAGCCCGGCTGGTGGTGCACGTGCCCATGGCGCAGCCCGCAGCGCCGGCGCCCGGTGACCACGACCAGGACGCGGTGGAGCCGCTGTTCGACGATTCCATCCACGACAGTCTTGATTGAGGAGAGCCCATGACCGACACACCGATGCCCTCCACCGCCAGCCACGACGCGCTGTCGCATGAGCTGCGCGTTCACCAGGTCGAATTGAAGCAGCAGAACGAGGAGCTGCAGCGTGCGCAGTTCGATCTGGCGGCGGCCCACGATCGTTACCGCGACCTGTACGACTTTGCGCCGGTGGGCTATTGCACGCTGGATGCACAGGGATGCATCGTCAAGATCAACCTCACGGGAGCGGGCTTGCTGGGGCAGCCGCGGGCGGCGTTGCAAGGCAAGCCGCTGGCGCGCTTCGTGAGCCAGAACGACGCCGACCGCTGGCATCTCTACTTGCGTTGGGCGTTGGGGCGTGAAACGCCGCAACGCATCGACCTGACCATGAATTTTGCCGATGGCACGCTGCAGTGGTTTGCTGCGATCAACAGCGTTCGCGTGCTCGTGGACGAGGTTGTGCCCAACCTGCGTGTGTCGATCACCGATGTGACCGACCGCATGCGATCGGAGGTGGAGCGCCGCATCGCCGCCATCGATGCGGATGCCCGCGAATCGGAGCGCCGGCGCCTGGCGCTGGAACTGCACGAGGATCTGGGCCAGCGCCTGAGCGCCATCAAGATGCAGCTGGCCGCGCTGCCCGAGGAGGCCGGGCAGGCGAGTGCCACGCACAAGGCAGCGCTGCAGGTCGAGATCGACCAGGCGGTGTCGCTGGTGCGGCGCATCACCGCCGATCTGCGGCCGCCGATGCTGGACGACCTGGGGCTCGCTTCGGCGATGGAGTGGCTGGCCAAGGACACGGCCCGCCGTCTCCATCTGAAGCTCACCCTGAACATGGACAACGACCACCCCCCTGGGCCGCACGCAGTCGCTGGCGCTCTACCGCTTTTTCCAGGAGGCGCTGTCCTACCTGCTGCACGAGACCAACGCCTCCGACCTCGTGATCGATGTGCGCCGTCCGTTGGGTCAGTTCATCCTGACCATGCGCGCCCGGGGCGGTGAGCTCAAGGCCCCGTGGCGGCTGGACACCCGCTCCGAACCATCGATGATTCTGGAACACCGGGCCCGCCTGCTCGGTGCTCACCTCAGCTTCGACACCAGCCCCGACAGCGCCGGGTGGATCGGCCTCAAGCTGACCCAGAACCTGGGCCTGAACGAAACCCCGGCGGATCGCTCGGGCAGACCATCATGATCTGCGCACAGACCGCGCCCCGGCTCAGGCTCCTGCTGGTGGACGACCACACCGTGGTGCGCGAAGGCCTCAAGCGACTGCTGGACCCACAAGGCAACCAATGGGCCATCACCGAGGCGGGGACTGGCTTTCAGGCGCTCGAATTCCTGCGTCGTGAACCGTTCGACCTTGTCATCGCCGATCTGTCCCTGCCCGGTATGAGCGGGCTCGAACTTGTCCGCCGCATCAAGGACGGGTTCCCCGGCGTGGCCGTGCTGGTGCTGACCATGCACAGCGAGGAGCAGTACGCCATGCGCGCTTTCCAGGCCGGTGCCAGCGGCTTTGTCACCAAGGACAGCGCCTGCGATGAACTGGTCGCGGCGGTGCGCAAGGTGGCGTCTGGCGGTGTCTTCGTGACCTCGGTGCTGGCCGAGCGGGTGGTGCAGCAGCTCAACGGCCGCCGCCACGCAAGCGACATCAGCACCTTGTCCAACCGCGAGCTGGACATCCTGCAGCGCATCGTGGCTGGCGAGCGCCTCGTCGACATTGCCGAGGCCCTGCACCTCTCCATCAAGACGGTGAGCACCCACAAAACCCGCATCCTGGAGAAGCTCCAGCTCGACAGCACGGCCGCCCTGATCCGGTTTGGACTGGAGCACCAGCTCGACAAGAGCGATCTGGGCGCAACGCCCCACCTCTGATCAACGCTCCGGCCTCAGGCCCGGGTGACAATACCGGGCATCGAGGAGTGGACATGGTCACGAACAATGAGCAAGCATCGCCCGGCGGCAGCGGCGGTGCCCACCGCCAGCTGGCCGCACCGGCCATGGCCTCGGGCTGTCCGGTGGTGGCGCTGGGCGCATCGGCCGGCGGGCTCGAAGCCTTCGAGCAGTTTCTGCGCGCCATGCCGGTGGACAGCGGCATGGGCTTTGTGCTGGTGCAGCACCTGGACCCCACCCACCCCAGCATCCTGGCGGAGATCCTGCAGCGCAGCACCACCATGCCGGTGGTGGAAGCCAGGGACGGCATGGTGGTCGAGCGCAACCGCGTGCATGTGATCCCCCCCAACCGCGACATGGTGATCCTGCGCGGTGTGCTCGGCTTGAGCTTGCCCAGCGAGCCGCGCGGGCGACACCTGCCCATCGACAGCTTTTTTCGCGCCCTGGCGTCCGACCTGGCCGAATCGGCCGTGGGGATCATCCTCTCGGGCACCGGCACCGACGGCACGCTGGGCATCCGGGCCATCCATGGTGCGGGTGGCCTGGGGCTGGTGCAGGAGCCGTCCACCGCGCGCTTTGACGGCATGCCGGCGAGCGCGCTGAAGTCGGGCTTTGCCACGCAGGCGCTGGCGGTGGAGGCCATGCCCGCGCTGCTGCTGGCGCATGCCCGGCACCTGGCGTCGCGTCCGGCCGGGGGCGAAGGCGGTGAGGCCTTGCGAAAGCTCTCGGGTGTGCTCATGCAGCTGCGCCAGGGCACCGGGCACGATTTCTCCCAATACAAGAAAAGCACGCTGGGTCGGCGCATCGAGCGGCGCATGACACAGCAAGGCATTGACGACATCACCACCTACGAGCGTTTTCTCAAGGAGCATCCGCCCGAGGTGCAGATGCTGTTTCGCGAACTGCTGATCAATGTCACCAGTTTCTTTCGCGATCCGACGGTGTTCGACACGCTCAAACGCGACGTGCTGCCCGCGCTGCTGGCGCACCGCCCCGACAACGAGTCCTTGCGCGTGTGGGTGGCGGGCTGTGCCACCGGTGAAGAGGCCTACACCGTGGCCATGTTGCTGCGCGAACTGGCCGACGAGCAGCGGCGCGACTGGCCTGTGCTGATTTACGGCACCGACATCGACGCCGATGCGATCGCCGTGGCCCGCGCCGGCCTGTACCCGCCCAACATCGTGCAGGACGTGACGCCCGAGCGCTTGCGCCGTTTCTTCGTGAAGGAAGAAGCGGGCTACCGCGTGCGCAAGGAGATCCGCGAGATGGTGGTGTTCGCGGTGCAAAGCGTCATCAAGGACCCGCCCTTCACCCGGCTCGACCTGCTGACCTGCCGCAACCTGCTGATCTACCTGGAGCCGGAACTGCAGGAGCGGCTGGTGCCCATCTTTCATTACGCATTGCGCCCCGGTGGTGTGCTGTGCCTGTCGCCCTCCGAGAGCATCGGCAACCACGCCGAGCTGTTCGACACGCTCGACCGGCGCCTCAACATCTACCGCGCGCGACCCACCGTGGCCTCGCGCCGCGCGGTGATCAGCAGCCGGCTGTCATGGACCACGGACGGGCAGGGCTCAACCGTGCCGGCGGTGGTGGTCAAACCCCGCGAAACCGCCGCCGCCGACCTCGCCAGGCGCACGCTGCTGCAGGCCTTTGCCCCGGCCTCGGTGCTGACCGACCTGCAGGGCGACATCCTGTTCGTGCACGGCGAAACCGGCCGCTTTTTGCGCCTGGCGCCGGGCCAGCCCACGCACAACGTGGTGGACATGGCCACCGAAGGCCTGCAGATCGATGTGAGGGACGCCTTGCAGAAAGCGGCCGCGGGCGGCCTGAGCAGCTTCAGCCGCGACATCGCGCTCAAGGTCGACGGCGACATCTGCACGGTGACGCTGAGTGTGCGCCCGCTCGCTGGCCCCGAGCCCAGCCGCAATCTGCTGTTGTTCAGCTTTCAGGAGCTCGACCCCCGGACGCGCAGCCCGGCCCGCCGGCGCAAGGCCGGCACCAACACCGAGGCCCAGCGCGTGCAGGCGTTGGAGCACGAACTCATGCTGAGCAAGCAGACGCTGGGAGCGATGGTCGAGGAACAGCAGATCTCCAATGAAGAACTGCAGTCGACCAACGAGGAACTGCAGTCAACCAACGAGGAGCTGCAGTCGACCAACGAAGAGCTGGAAACCTCCAAGGAAGAACTGCAGTCGGTGAACGAAGAGTTGGTCACGGTCAACTCGGAGTTGCAGACCAAGGTGGAGCAACTCACCGGCATGCAGGACGACATGAAGAACCTGCTGGACAACATCAGCGTCGGTTCGATTTTTCTGGACCGACGGCTGCTGATCCGACGCTTCACCCGCGAAGCCGCAGCGGTGTACCGGCTGGTGCCTTCGGACATGGGCCGTCCGCTGGCCGACATCCGTTGCGAGTTGCTGGACGTGGACCTGTTGACCGACGCGCAGGCCGTGCTCGACACGCTCACACCGGTGGAGCGTGAGGTGCGCACCGCGGGCGGCACTTGGTACCTGACGCGCATCAAGCCTTACCGCACGCTGGACAACGTGATCGACGGCGTGGTGCTGACTTTCAACGACGTGACCGACCGGGTGCATGCGCTGGCGATGCGCCAGGCACGCGATCTGGCCGAAGCGGTGGTGGACACCGCCTACGAGCCGCTCGTGGTGCTCGACGAACAAGGGCGCGTGCTCACCGCGAACCGGGCCTTTCTGGCGCTCTTCGGTGGTCGGGCCGACGACACGCTGGGCCGGGGTATCTACGAAATCGCCAACGGCCAATGGGACTTTGCCGCGATGCGCGAGCTGCTCGACAGCGAGGCGCCCGTCCAGGTCCCGGGTGAGGACCGATTGATCAGCCATGCGTTCAGCGGCATTGGTCTGCAGCACCTGCGGGTGCGCACCCGCCGGGTCGCCGGCAAGAGCGGCATCACCGGTCTGGTGCTGGTGAGCTTCGCGCCGGAGCCGGGACCCGCGTCCTAGCGCGGCCGGCCAGCGTCGGCCGCCTGCAGCGCCGCGCACACCTCGTCGTCGCCGAGCTGGTGAAAGTCGAGGTAGTGCAGGCCAATGGCGCGAAACGGTCGCGGCTCCTGCAGGCAGACCACCTCATCGACCGCTTCACCCAGTGCCACCACGCTCTGGTGTGGTGCCACCGGCACTGCGACGATCAGCCGCGCCGGTTGACGCCGACGCAGCGCCAGCAGCGCAGCACGCATGGTGGTGCCCGTGGCAATGCCGTCGTCCACCACGATCACGGTGGCACCCTGCACCCGCTGCGGCGTCCGGCCCCGCAGGTAGAGGCGCCGGCGGCGTGCGATTTCCTGCAGCGCGGCCGGCAGGGCGGCCTGGATGTAGGCGTCGTCCACGCCATCCCGATCGGAGGCCTCCCCGGTCATCACCACGTCGGGCGGTGTGCCTTCCACCACCGCCGCCACCGCCAGCTCGGGCTGGAAGGGCGCGCCGATCTTGCGCACCAGCAGCAGGTCCAGTGGTGCGCCCAGCGCGCGGGCAATTTCCGCTGCCACCGGCACGCCTCCGCGTGGCAAGGCCAGCACCACCAGCGGCGGTTTGAGGTGCATGCCGAGCAAGGCATCGGCGAGCGCCCGCCCCGCCTGGGTGCGGTTGGCGAAGGGTTTGCACGTCAGCGCCATGCCGTGCATCAGCGCCATGCTGTCCTGGAAAACGCTCGGGTGGCCGAATCCCGCTTCGTCAAATCGAGTCATCCTCACCTCCCGTTGCCCAGGTGTTCCCGGAACCAGCCGCAGGCAAAGGCCGCCACGCTGCGCAGCGCACCCGGCTCCTGAAACAGGTGACCGGCGCCCGGCACCACCTCCAGCCGTTTGGGTGATGGCAGCTGGCGCAGGGCAAGGCGGTTGAGTTTGAGCACGTCGGTGTCCAACCCGCCCACGATCAGCAAGGTGGCCGCCTGCACCCGCGGCAGGCTCGCCTGGGCGAGATCGGGGCGCCCGCCGCCACAGACCAGGGCGCCCACGCGGTCGGGCCGGGCCGCGGCCGCCACCAGCGCCGCGGCCGCACCCGTGCTTGTCCCGAACAGCCCCAGTCTCAGATGGGCCAGTTCCGGGTGGTGCTCCGTCCAGTGGATGGCCTCAAGCACGCGCTGCGCCAGCAGGTCCACGTCGACAGCCCGATGGCGGTCGCAGGCCTCCTCGTCGGTGAGCAAGTCGAACAGCAGGGTGGCCATGCGCGTGCGCTGCACGGCCCGGGCCACCCATTGGTTGCGCGTGCTCAGGCGGTCACGGCTGCAGCCTTGAGCCAACACGACCAAGCCCAGCGCCGGGACGGGCACGACCAGATCGCCCGGCAATGCCAGCGAGCCGAGGTGTACCGGCTCCGCGGTGAGCACAGTCGACATGGGTTGCCTTGCCCCGGACCTGTCCGGGAATGCGGTGTGGGAACAACTCTGCGCCCCGCCCGGTGTTGCAAGCCATCAGCACAGGGCACCCATTGTTCGGAGACCGGTTCATTCCCGCATTGAGCATGCGCAACCCGCAAGCCGTTCGCGCCAGCGCATGGCCCCCGGGTTCGGGAGCAGCGGAGGCTCCTCAGGTTTCCCGGGGTGTTTTCGCCGGGCGGGTCTGCAGCCGCTTGCGACGCGTCCAACGGGTTTTCAGTGTCCAGAGGATGCTGACCAGGGCGTACATCGCCAGCCCACTGACGGTGGCAACGATCGCCAATCCGACCATCAGGGGTTTGCCGACGGTGGTCAGTTGCGCCAGCCAGCCTCGCAATCGCTCCGCCCCACCTGGTGCTTTTTCGGTTGGCGTGGGCGTGGCGCCTGTCGCGGCGGAAATCGCTGGACCAGACAGCGGCGGCTCGCCGAGGATGGCCCGGCCCAGCCGGTAAGCGCCGTAGTACACCGGACCGAACGTGATCGGATTGGTCACCAGCGTGCTGGCCACCGCCATGGGCACGTTGGCGCGCAGGACCACGGCCGCGGTGGCTGCGAACGGAATCTGGGCGACCGGGATCAACAGTCCGAAAAAAATGCCCAGCGCCAGTCCCAGTGCAATGCCTTTGCGGCTGAAGTGCCAGAGCCTGGGGTGGTTGAGCACCGGCCCCATCCAACGCAGCCAGCGGTTGCGCTGCACCGTCTCGGGCTTGGGCAGCCACGCTTTGAGTTTGTTTTTCATCGAATGAGACGCAGGCGGACAGGCATGTGGCGGGGCTTCCGTGTGGGATGGCATTTTGGAGCCCGGCAGAGCAGCGACAATTCCCGCACCATGATGCAAATGCAGGACATTCTTTTTTCACAGGGCTTTGGCACGCGCCGGATCTGCTGCGGACTCATCCAGCAAGGTTTGGTGAAGGTGGAGGACAGCGCGGGGCCGCGGATCTGCAGCGACCCCACCGACATGTTCGAGCAAGAGGGTTTGATGTTTCATGTGCAAGGCGAGCGCTGGGCTTACCACGAGCGGGCATACCTGATGGTGCACAAACCCGCAGGCTTCGAGTGCTCGCAAAAGCCCAGCACTTACCCCAGCGTCTACACGTTGTTGCCAGGTCCGTTGCGCACCCGCGGTGGTGGCGCGGCGGCGGGTGTGCAGGCGGTCGGCCGCCTGGACCAGGACACCACGGGACTGCTGTTGATGTCGGATGACGGCAAGTTCATTCACCGGTTGACATCGCCGCGCCACCATGTGCCCAAGGTGTACGAGGTGCAGGTCAAGCATCCGCTGGACGAAAAGCAGGTCCATCGCCTGCTGGCTGGCGTGGTGCTGGACGACGACCCCAAGCCGGTGAAGGCGCAGGCCTGCTCCGCCGAAGGGGAGTTCCACCTGAAACTGACGCTCACCGAAGGCAAGTACCACCAGGTCAAGCGCATGGTGGCGGCGGTTGGCAACCGGGTCGAGGCCCTGCACCGTTCGTCTGTGGGGGTGCTTTCATTGACCGACGGACTCATGCCCGGTCACTGGCGCTGGTTGACCGGGGAAGAGGTCACTTCACTCACCGGGAAAGCCTCGGGCTGAAGCCAGTGTCCCAAGCCCGCAGGGCGGATCAGAGCAAATCGCCTTTGCGGCTGTCCAGCGGCATGAGGAACGAATTCTCCTGCCACTGCGAGTTGAAATCGCTTCGAGGTTCGCCGGTGGTGCTGTTGGGCCAGGTGGACAGGGGTGAAAAATCGCTCGCTCTCGTGTTGCGCTGGCGCGTCAGGACGGTGCGCAGATTGGCCTGCGCGGCGATGATGGCCCGCTCTTCCATTTCGCGTTCGCGCATGGATTGGTTCAGCGCAGATTCGCCCAGGAACTCTGCACGGATCTCGGCCACCGTGGGCAGGCTGTTGGAGCGCACCACCCAGTAAGGCAGCCCGCATTGGGTCAGCAGCGAATGTTTCAACGCTCGCGTGCTGCGCGGCAAACCGGCGCTGCCGGGGACATCGAGGCATCCCAGCACGCGACCGTCAGAACGGCACACGGTGAAGGTGCAGTACACGCCGCCCAGCAGCTTGTACCACTCCATGCCTTGCTCCCGGTCTCGGGGCAGGGTGAAGCGCGTCACCGGGAGTTTGATCATCACGTGGTGATCGTAGAAAGCCCTCGCCAGCCAGTGCCAGACCCGGGCTTCTTCGCTGTTGGCCAGCGCGCGCGTGCTCAGCGGCCAGTGTTTGGGAATCCGCCTGCGCTCCCTGGCCTGTCGGTCAGCCCAGAGGCGATGCAGCAGCGCGCCGAGTGCCAGCAAGGCAGGCACCAGCGCTGCAAGCAGCCAGGGGTTGGTCCAGTCGGTCATGGGTCGAGAAGGGGTGTCGTCGATTTGTATCAAAGTGTATGCAGTTGCCGCCCATTGCGGGGAATTTGCAAGTTCGATACACGAAGAAGGTGTGAATTTCTTGGGGTTTGCGCGCCGCGGCGTGCGCCATTTGTTCCACTTCACACACACCCTGGATTGTGCACACCCGCTGGACGTTCGTACATCCCACAAAGGGGGTATCTGCGAACCGGCGGTCAGGCGAGCGGTGTCAGGAAGCGCTGAACCGCTTCGGTCAACCGATCTGGCTGGTCCCGGTGCGGGCTGTGCCCGCACCGAACCAGTGCAAGTCGAGTGATCTGGGCATGGGCTGTTTCGATCGAACTGATCTGCTCCATCGAGCCGTATTCGTCGTCAACGCCTTGCACCAGCAGCAACGGCGCGGTGATCGAGCGCATTTCTTCGCGGATGTCGAACGCTCGAAAGGCTTCGCTGAGCCAGACATCGTTCCATTGCCAGAAGGCGTTGTCGACGTTCTTGTGGTGACGGGCCAGACGTTGTCGCAAGGAGCCTGCGCTGCCGGGGTCGGCCAGATACTGGTGTTTCGCTTGGGCAATGGCGGTCAGCGACACGTCTTCCACAAACACGTGAGGTGCCATGGCCACGCAGCCCGCCACGTCGTGCCGGGCGGCATGCAGCAGCGCGATGGTGGCGCCGTCGGAGTGCCCCACCAGCACCGGGCGCGACACACCCAGTTGCGCAAGCACTTGCGGCAGCACTTCGTTGGCTTCGAGATGCATGTAGTCGGGTTCGTGGCGCCCGGTGTGCCATGGCCCGTTTCGTCCCGGCGCGCCCCGCACGTCCTCGACCGGGTCGGACTGTCCGTATCCGCGCCTTGAGTACATCCAGCCGGCGCGGCTGCTCGCCGCGCAGATCTCGGCAGGCCAGTGGCGACCGCGCTGCTGCCACTGCGAGACGCTGCCCAGGCCTTCATGCAGAAACACGAGCGGTGCCCGATCGGCTGGACCCGGAATGTGGGCCACTTCGAGCGCCAGGCCCGCAACGACAAGGTGGTTCATCTGCCCGATGCTAGCGGCGGCGACCGCTTGATGTTGTCTTCCACGTGATCCATGGCCCACTGCGCAGCGGCCGTCGTTGACTTTGTTTGGCTGTATTCTCAGGCGATGACCTTGTTGCTTGATTCATTCTGGCGGGCGGTGGCGTACTGCGTTCATCCCCGCGTGATCGCCCTGTCGTTCTTGCCGTTGATCCTGATGGTCGTGCTCTCTTTCGGTCTGGGCTACTTTTTCTGGGAAGGTGCGGTGGCTTCGGTCGCTGCGTGGCTGGCTTCGTTCGAACTGGTCGAGGCCTTGCTGGCCTGGCTGGACCAGATCGGCCTGGGTGCCCTGCGGAGCGTGTTTGCGCCGCTGCTGGTGCTCGTGCTCGCCACGCCTGTGATCGTGTTGTTGTGCTTGTTGCTGGTGGCGATGTTCATGACGCCGGCCATGGTGGATCTGGTCGGGCAGCGCCGCTTTGCAGGCCTGGAGCGCAAGCACGGGGGGTCGCTGGTGGTCAGCGTGTTCTGGTCTTTGGGGTCCACGTTGCTGGCCATCGTCGCGCTCGTCATCTCCATGCCGCTGTGGCTGGTTCCACCCCTCGTTCTGATCCTGCCGCCGTTGATCTGGGGTTGGCTCACCTACCGCGTTTTTGCGTTCGATGCGCTGGCCACGCACGCCAGCAGCGATGAGCGCAAAGCCATCTTGAAGGACCACCGCGGCAGCCTGTTGCTGATGGGGGTGCTCAGCGGTTACCTGGGCGCTGCGCCGAGCCTGTTGTGGGCATCGGGCGCCATGTTCATCGCCATGGCGCCGCTGCTGGTGCCGCTGGCGATCTGGATCTACACGCTTGTGTTCGCGTTCGCCTCGCTCTGGTTCGCTCACTACGCCCTTGCAGCACTGCAGCGCCTGCGTGCGGTGGTGCCCGTGGAGGTGCTGGACGCCGATCCGGGGCATGGGGGCGCGGCGGGCAAGCTGGACGACACAAGACGAATCCATGGACCGGAGACCACCACATGACACCCGCCATCGGCCTGATCATCATTGGCGACGAAATCCTGTCGGGCAAACGTCAGGACAAACACCTGGCCAAGGTCATCGAGTTGCTCGGTTCGCGCGGCATGTCGCTGTCGTGGGCCAGGTTTGTGGGCGACGACCGGCGCAGCATCACGGCCAACCTGCGCGACGCGTTTGCGCAGCCGGGCATCGTGTTTTCGTGCGGTGGCATCGGCGCCACACCCGACGATCACACCCGCCAGTGCGCTGCGGCCGCGCTTGGGGTGGAGCTGGCCTTGCATCCCCAGGCGAAGGTCTTGATCGAGTCGCGCATGCGCGATGTGGCGGCGGAGCAGGGTGAGGTCTTCGACCCGCAGCGACCCGACAACGTGCACCGCTACAACATGGGCGTGTTCCCCGTGGGCTCCACCATCATCGAGAACCCGTACAACAAGATCCCGGGATTCAGCTGCACGGGACCTGGCGGCGCCGAGGTCCACTTTGTGCCCGGCTTCCCGGTCATGGCATGGCCGATGATCGAATGGGTCCTGGACCACCGCTGCGCACATTTGCATCAGCGTGGTGCGTCGCTGGAGCGCTCCGTGATCGTCATGGGCGCCATGGAGGCGGCGTTGACGCCTCTGATGGAAGAAATCGAGCGAGAGCACCCGGTCAAGGTGTTCAGCCTGCCCAGCGTTGACCATCCCACGTACGGGCGGCACATCGAGCTGGGCGTCAAGGGCGGTTCTGCAGCGGTGGCCGATGCCTTCGCGAGCCTGCTGGTGGGGCTTCAACGGCATGGCGCCCAATTGGGCCCCGAATTGGTGCGTAACTGACATGCCCAACCATGGTGCCATCGTGTCGATATGCACCAACCAAGTGCATTTGACCCATTGATCGGTTTTTGCGCCTCGCTGAGGGTCAAGGTTCCGGTCCTGAACTGGGTTGCGACCCTTTATGGCGCATGGCCTGCGCGATAATCACCGCGCGTTTGAAGGCAGATGCCCCGTTCGGGTGAAACCGAATGGCATTTGGCACAGATACTGCTTCAATCCCGAGACAATTTCACTTTTCACTCACCCAGCTACAGGAGTATTTGATGGCCAAGACCGTCGCAGACGTGATGCAGATGGTGAAGGACAACGACGTCAAGTTCGTTGACTTCCGTTTCACCGACACCCGGGGCAAAGAGCAGCACGTCACCGTGCCCGTGTCCCACTTCGACGAAGACAAATTCACCTCGGGCCACGCGTTCGACGGTTCTTCGGTCGCTGGCTGGAAAGGCATTGAAGCCTC
The DNA here is from genome assembly GCF_030158645.1 of Hydrogenophaga sp. Classification (GTDB taxonomy): domain Bacteria; phylum Pseudomonadota; class Gammaproteobacteria; order Burkholderiales; family Burkholderiaceae_C; genus Hydrogenophaga. Next base: position 24,838 of record NZ_JAOASO010000033.1, read on the forward strand.
GGACATGCAGCTCATGCCCGATTCCAACACCGCCAACATCGATCCTTTCTTCGAAGAAACCACGCTGTTCCTGCAGTGCGACGTGATCGAGCCGGGTGACGGCAAGGCCTACGACCGCGATCCCCGCTCGATCGCCAAGCGCGCCGAGGCCTACCTCAAGGCCTCCGGCCTGGGCGACACCGCCTACTTCGGACCAGAGCCTGAGTTCTTCATCTTCGACGGCGTGCGCTGGAGCAACGAACCCGGCCGCGTGATGTGCGAGATCGAAGAGTACGAAGCTCCCTGGAACAGCGGCGCCAAGCTCGAAGGCGGCAACCGTGGCCACCGTCCCACCGTCAAGGGCGGCTACTTCCCCGTGCCCCCGGTCGACAGCACGCAAGACATGCGCGCCGAGATGTCCCTGATCCTCGAATCGCTGGGCATTCCGGTCGAAGTGTTCCACCACGAAGTGGCAGGCGCAGGCCAAAACGAAATCGGTACCAAGTTCAGCACGCTGGTCGAGCGCGCCGACTGGACGCAGGTGCTCAAGTACGTGGTGTGGAACGTCGCCAATGCCTACGGCAAGACCGCGACCTTCATGCCCAAGCCTTACGCTGGTGACAACGGTTCCGGCATGCACGTGCACCAGTCGATCTGGAAAGACGGCAAGAACCTGTTCGCGGGCGACGGCTACGCCGGCCTGAGCGATTTCGCCCTGTACTACATCGGCGGCATCATCAAGCACGCCCGCGCGCTCAACGCCATCACGAACCCCGGCACCAACTCGTACAAGCGCCTGGTGCCTGGCTTCGAAGCCCCGGTGAAGCTGGCCTACTCGGCCCGCAACCGCTCGGCTTCGATCCGCATTCCGTACGTGGCGAACCCCAAGGGCCGCCGCATCGAGGCGCGTTTCCCCGATCCATCGGCCAACCCCTACCTGTGCTTCTCGGCACTGATGATGGCCGGTCTGGACGGCGTGGAAAACAAGATCCACCCGGGCGAAGCCGCCACCAAGGATCTGTACCACCTGCCGCCCGAGGAAGACAAGTTGGTGCCGACCGTGTGCCACAGCCTCGACCAGGCGCTGGAGTACCTCGACAACGACCGCAGTTTCCTGACCAAGGGTGGCGTCTTCACCGACTCCATGCTGGATGCCTACATCGAACTGAAGATGGGCGAAGTCACGCGCTTCCGCATGGCACCACACCCCGTCGAATTCGACATGTACTACAGCCTGTGATGGACCGCCCGGTTTGACCGGGCGAACCTGCAGACGAGGGACGGCGCAAGCCGTCCCTTTTTGTTTTGGTGCGACATCTGGCCCTGTGAACGGGGCCGGCGGCGGCACTTTTCAAAGGCTTTTCCGTCATACTGATTTGAGATGAACGGCGCAGTCTTGCCGCGTCGACCCAACGGAGACCTCGTGCCCATGTCCCCTCTGCATTTTTCTTTTGTTCCTGGCCTCGTCGCCGGTGCCGTGCTGCTGAGCAGCCTGCCCGCCCAGGCCCAGGAACGCATTTACCGATGCGGTAACGAATACACCAACAACGCCCAGGTGGCCAAAAGCCGCAACTGCACGCCGATGGAAGGTGGAAACATCACGATCGTGGAGGGCGTCAAGCCGGCACCGGCAACCCGCACTCCCCCAGCCAACACCACGGCCACCACGCGCAGCGGCAATGATCGCGTCGACCCGAGCGCCCAGCGCGCGCGCGACAGCGATGCCAAAGCCATCCTGGAAACGGAGTTGCGCAAGGCCGAAGAGCGGCTGGCGCAAGCGCGAAAGGCGTACGCCAATGGCGAGCCCGAGAAGCAGGGCATCGAGTCGCGCAACTACCAGCGCTACCTGGATCGCGTGGCCGAACTCAAGGCCGCGGTGACGCGGGCCGAGAGCGATGTGGCCGGCCTGCAGCGGGAGCTGGGTCGATTGCCCGGTGCGTCGGGCAACGCCGCGAGATGAGCGGCTCGAAAAAGGGCACAGCGCCTTTGTCGGGCCGTTTTCAATCGCTGGACTTGCTGGCCACACTGGTGGCGGTGGTCGACGCGGAGGGGCATGTGCTGTATGCCAACGCGGCGCTGGAAGACGCGTTGGGCACGTCCCGGCGCAGCATCGCCCACAGCCTGTTTCAAGACTGCTTCACCGAGCCCGCCTTGCTGGACAGTGCGCTCAATGGCGCACGGGGCAACGAGTTTGCCGCCCTGCGATACGACGCCTGGCTCAAGCGGGTGAACCACGAGGCCTTGCCGGTGCACGTGGTGGTGGCGCAGACCGAGAGCAAGGGCGAGGTGGTGGTCGAGTTGTTGCCGCTGGAGCAGCAAGCCCGCCAGGAGCGGGAAGAGCGTCTGATCGACCAGGCCCAGGCCAACAAAGAACTCATCCGCAACCTCGCGCACGAGATCAAGAACCCGCTGGGCGGTATCCGGGGCGCCGCGCAGCTGCTGCAGATGGAGCTGGATTCGCGCGAGCTCATCGAATACACGCAGGTCATCATCCACGAGGCCGACCGGCTGCAGTCGCTGGTGGACCGACTGCTCGCGCCGCACCGACGCCCGCATGTGGTGGGGGATGTGAACATCCACGAGGTTTGCGAGCGGGTGCGCTCGCTGATCCTGGCCGAGTTTCCCAAGGGGCTGCGCGTGGTGCGCGACTACGACGCATCCATTCCCGAGTTTCGCGGTGACCGCGAGCAGCTGATCCAGGCGGTGCTCAACATCGCGCACAACGCGGCGCAAGCGCTGGCCGATCGCATGGCGGCGGGCGACGCGCAGATCGTTTTCAAGACCCGCGTGGGGCGGCAAGTGACCTTCGGCAAACAGCGCTACCGCCTGGCACTGGAATTGCATGTGATCGACAACGGGCCTGGCGTTCCAGACTCGATCAAGGACCGCATCTTTTTCCCGCTTGTGTCGGGGCGTGATGGCGGTTCTGGCCTGGGGCTCACGCTGGCGCAAACCTTCGTGCAGCAGCACCATGGATTGATCGAGTGTGAGAGCGTGGCGGGATGCACGGACTTCAAGATCCTCATCCCCTTGCCCTAGAACCCAGAAACCATTGCCGAGCGCTGCGCCACAAGAAGGGACGACACCAACATGAAGCCGATCTGGATAGTGGACGACGATCAATCGATCCGCTTCGTGCTTGAAAAAGCGCTGTTGCGCGAGAACCTGCCCACACGCAGCTTCACCAACCCGCAGGACGTGCTCAAGGCCCTGACGGACACACCCGAGAGCGAAGGCCCGCAAATCCTGGTGAGCGACATCCGCATGCCCGGTGGCTCTGGTCTGGAACTGCTGGAGAAGGTCAAGGCCATGTTGCCCGGTTTGCCGGTGATCATCATGACGGCGTTTTCCGACCTCGACAGCGCGGTGTCGGCCTTCCAGGGTGGTGCCTTTGAATACCTGCCCAAGCCGTTCGATCTGCCCAAGGCGGTGGAGCTGATCCGCCGCGCGGTGGAAGAGAGCCAGCGCGAAGAGGTGGCCGAAGAACGCATGACCGCCGCGCCCGAGATGCTGGGCCAGGCGCCCGCCATGCAGGACGTGTTTCGTGCCATCGGGCGCTTGAGCCAGAGCCAGGTGACGGTGCTGATCACCGGTGAATCGGGCTCGGGCAAGGAGTTGGTGGCGCGCGCGCTGCACAAGCACTCACCCCGCGCCGCCGGCCCTTTCGTGGCCATCAACACCGCCGCCATTCCCAAGGATTTGCTGGAGTCCGAGCTCTTCGGCCATGAGCGCGGCGCCTTCACCGGTGCGCAGACCATGCGCCGCGGCCGCTTCGAGCAGGCCGATGGGGGCACGCTGTTCCTGGATGAGATCGGTGACATGCCGTTTGACCTGCAGACGCGTTTGCTGCGCGTGTTGTCCGACGGGCATTTCTACCGCGTGGGTGGGCACAGCGCGGTGCGCGCCAACGTGCGCGTGATTGCCGCCACCCACCAGAACCTGGAGCAGCGCGTGAAGGAGGGCGTGTTCCGCGAGGACCTTTTCCACCGCCTCAACGTGATCCGCCTGCGCCTGCCGGCCCTGCGCGAGCGACGTGAAGACGTGCCCATGCTCACGCGGTTTTTTCTCCAGCAAAGCGCCAAGCAGCTCGGGGTGGAGCCCAAGCGCATTTCCGAGGCCGCCATCCGCCTGCTCGGCACGTTCGATTTCCCGGGCAACGTGCGCCAGCTGGAAAACGTGTGCCACTGGCTGACCGTGATGGCGCCCGCGCAGGTGATCGAACTCAAGGATCTGCCCCCCGAGGTGCTGGCCATGGCGGGCGCGTCGGTGCCATCACTCGCCGTGGTGCCAGACACCGCGACCACGCAGGCGTTTGCAGCCCCGGTCACGGTGGCTGCGCCGGTGGCCGCGGCGCTGTCGGAGGTGTTGCACCTCGGTGCTGTCGCAACGGCCGTGACCGATCACGCACCCGCGCTGGCCACCACGCACCTGTCTTCGGCGCCCGCCTGGGAGTCCGGGCTTCAGGCCGAGGCCATGGCCCTGCTCGAAGAAGGTCGCACCGACGTCTGGGACGTGCTCACCCGGCGTTTCGAGACCAGGCTGATCCAGACTGCGCTGGTCAACACGCGGGGCCGCCGCATCGAGGCGGCGCACAAGCTGGGCATCGGTCGCAACACGATCACCCGGAAAATTCAAGAACTCAATCTAGAGTGACCACCACCGGCGCGTGGTCGCTGGGTTGCGGGTTCTTGCGGGGTGCGCGGTCGATGGTGCAGGCCTTCACACTGTCGCGCAGCGCCTGGCTCACCAGGATGTGGTCGATGCGCAGGCCCCGGTTTTTCTGGAAGCCCAACATGCGGTAGTCCCACCACGAGTAGCTCTTTTCGGGCTGCTCGAACATCCGGTACGCGTCGGTGAGACCCAACCCGAGCAGCGCCTGAAAGTGGGCGCGCTCTTCCACCGTGTGGTGGATGGTGTCTTTCAGGCCCACCGGGTCGAAAGAGTCGCGGTCTTCGGGGGCGACGTTGAAGTCGCCCACCAGCACCAGACGGGGATGGGCCTGCATTTCTTCGGCGATCCAGCGGTGCAGCGCGGCCAGCCATTGGAGCTTGTAGGCAAACTTCTCGCTGCCGGGCTCCTGCCCGTTGACGAAGTAACAGTTCACCAGGCGCAGCGGGCCATTGGGGGTGTCCAGCGTTGCCGCGATCACGCGGGCCTGCTCATCGGTGTGGCCGGGGATGTTGCGCACCACATCGCGCAGCGGTGTGCGGCTGAGTATGGCCACGCCGTTGTAGGTCTTCTGGCCAAAGGCTGCCGCGTGGTACCCGATCTCCCGCAGCGCATCGAAAGGGAATTTTTCATCCACCAGCTTGAGCTCCTGCAGCCCGAGCGCGTCCACCGGGTTGGCGGCCAGCCATTCGAGCACCTGAGGCAGGCGCACGTTGAGCGAGTTGATGTTCCAGGTGGCGATTTGCATGGGGTTTCTCATGTTCCTTGTTACCAGCGCAGCGCGCAGCGGTCACCACTGGCCCGGCGTTCGATCATGATGGCGCACAGTCCTGGCACGGTGGGTGCGAGGTGGCGGCGGATGTAACTGCAGAGGTTTTCCAGCGTGGGGATGCCCAGATCGGCCACCTCGTCGAGGAAATGGTGGTCCAGCCGATCGCGCACCAGCGCGATCTCGGCCTTGAGCCGTCCCAGGTCGATCACCATGCCCTGGACGTCCGGCGTGCCGCGCACGGTCACTTCGGCCTCGTAGGTGTGGCCGTGCACGCGGCGGCTGCCTTCGGCCTCGACTTCCCGGCGCAGTGTGTGGGCAGCCTCGAAATAAAAGCGCTGCGACAGTTCGTGCACGCCGGTGGTGGATGGGGTCATGGGATGTCGAGGATCTTGTGCGTCTGCAGCGACAGGCGCCAGTGCGGATGTTGTTGGCAATGGTCGATGGCGCTGCGTGTGTTGGCGCCGCGCTCGGGGCCATCCATGGGTTGCAGCAGCCAGTGGTCGAAGTGCAGGTCGGTCTGTGCCTGCACTTGTTGGGGCAGCAAGGCCGGCTGTGGCCACACCAGTTTGAGTTCGTGGCCGCTGCGCTGCACCCAGTCGGCGCCGGCCTTGGGGCTCACGCAGATCCAGTCGATCCCTGGAGGGACCGGCAGCGTGCCGTTGGTCTCCAGTGCAATCTCGAAGCCTTCGGCGTGCAGCGCGCCGATCAATGCAGAGTCCACCTGCAGCAGCGGCTCGCCGCCGGTGAGCACGATGTAGCGGTGCCCCTGACCGGCCGGCCACAGCGTTGCGGCTTGTTCTGCCAGCGCGGACGCTTCGGCGAATTTGCCGCCCTGCACGCCGTCGGTGCCGACAAAGTCGGTGTCGCAAAACCGGCAGACCGCGCGTTCGCGGTCTTCCTCGCGACCACTCCAGAGATTGCAGCCCGCAAAACGGCAGAACACCGCGGGCCGGCCTGCGCGCAGGCCTTCGCCTTGCAACGTGTAGAACATTTCCTTGACGGCGTAGCTCATGACCGGCGTTCCAGGGTGACAAAAGCGTAGCGCAGGCCGCTGGCGGCCACATGCGTTTCCCGGGTGGTCTCCACCCAGGCCGGACCAAAGGTGGGTGCCCAGGCGTCGCCATCAAAGGCCTGGTCGATCTCGGTGATCACGGCGCGCTGCGCCAGCGGCTCGGCCGCTGCATACAACTGCGCCCCGCCGATCACCCACGCGTCGGCCTCGGGTGGGCAGCGTGACACGGCCTCCTGCAGCGAGCCGGCGCGCAAGGCGCCCTCGGCCTTCCACTGCGCGTTGCGCGTGACGACGATGTTCAGCCGGCCAGGCAGCGGTCTGAACCGGGGCGGCAGCGAATCCCAGGTCTTGCGGCCCATGATCACGGGGCTGCCGAGCGTGGTGCGTTTGAAGTGGGCGAGGTCCTCCGGCAGGTGCCAGGGCAGGGTGTTGTCGCGCCCGATCACGCCGTTGGCGGCGCGCGCGAAGATCAGGTGGAGGCGCGGAGGGTGCGGTGCGGTGGCGGGCATACCGCTATTGTGCCGCCGGACCCGAGCCTGGCCGTGCGGTGCGCGCTGGCAGCAGCACGCTGGCGATCGCCATCATCACGAAACCGATGGCCATCCAGTCCTGCCAATGCGGCACCTCGCCCACGATGAAGGTAGCACTCAGCGTGCCCACCAATGGGATGGCCATCACGCTCATGGCGCTGGTGGCCGGCGGCAGGTCGCGCGCCATGCCGAACCAGATCAGTTGTGCCACGCCGTAGTTGATGAACACGCCGTACAGCAGGCTGATCCACATGGGGGCAGAAAAATCCGATGGACGGGGCAGCGGCTCCAGCGCCAGCGCGAGCGCCCACACCACCGCGCTGCCCAGCAGCAGCATCCACACCGTGACCACCATGGGCGAGAGCGTGAAGTGCGCGCGGCGAAACATCAGCGTGCCCAGTCCCCAGCAGAAGGCCGCGCCCAGCATCCAGGCAATGCCCACGGGCCGACCGCTCAGGCTTTGCAGTTCGTGCCACAGCAGCAGGCCGATGGCGATGCCGGCGCACACCACCGCCACGCGCACGCGGGGGGTGATGCGCTCACCAAAAAAGGCCGCGCCGATCAGCACGGTGAAGATCGGCATGGTGAATCCCAGGATGGCCGCGCGGCCCGAGGCCAGCTCTTTCACGCCGAAGATGGACAGCGTGTGCCAGCCCAGGACGTTGGGCAGGCCGAGCCAGGCAATGGTGGCCCACTCCGCCCGCGCCGGCCACATGCGTTCCCCACGCCGAGCCACATACACAAACAACCACAGCGCGCCCAGCAGCATGGTGCTGGCGCGGAAGTACAGGGGCGAGAGCTCCTGCAGCGAGAGCTTCATCATGGGCCAGTTCACGCCCCACATGAGCGTGAGCGCCAGCAGCGCCCACAGTTGGCGGCGGTTGATCACGCCGGGATCACACAGCCACGGGCGCTTTGATGGCCGCGTGGTGTTCGTAGCCCTGCACCTCGAAGTCCTCGAACTCGTAATCGAAAATGCTGGCCGGGCGGCGCTTGATGTGCAGCGTCGGGTAGGCCATGGGCTGGCGCGAGAGCTGCAGTTCCACCTGTTCGTGGTGATTGCTGTAGATGTGGCAGTCGCCGCCGGTCCAGATGAAGTCGCCCACGTCCAGGTCGCACTGCTGCGCCACCATGTGGGTGAGCAGCGCGTAGCTGGCGATGTTGAAGGGCACACCCAGAAAGATGTCGGCGCTGCGCTGGTAAAGCTGGCAGCTCAGCTTGCCGCGCCCACCCGGCTCGGTGGCCGGCGCCACGTAGAACTGGAAGAACGCGTGGCAAGGCATCAGCGCCATCTTGTTCAGGTCGGCCACGTTCCAGGCGCTCACGATGATGCGGCGCGAATCCGGGTTGGTCTTGAGCTGCTTGACCACCTCGGCGATCTGGTCGATGTGGCCGCCGTCGGGTGTGGGCCAACTGCGCCATTGCACGCCGTAGACCGGGCCCAGGTCGCCGTCGTCGCGCGCCCATTCGTCCCAGATGGTGCAGCCGCGTTCCTGCAGCCACTTCACGTTGCTGTCGCCGCGCAGGAACCACAGCAACTCCACGATGATGGCGTTGGTGAACACCTTTTTGGTGGTCACCAGCGGGAAGCCTTCGTTCAGGTCAAAGCGCATCTGGTGGCCGAACACGCTGGTGGTGCCGGTGCCGGTGCGGTCTGTTTTCTGCACGCCCATGGTGAAGACGTGGCGCATGAAGTCTTCGTATTGGGAGCGGATGGGACGGGTCATGGGAGGCGCGGGGGCAGGGCCGGCGAAGGGGAGGTGATGCGGGCGTCGAACGGATGGTGCTGCAGCGAAAACACCTGCTGGATGCGTTTGATGTAGCCCTGGGTCTCGGGGTAGGGCGGCACGCCACGGAAGCGGTCGACCGTGCCTTCGCCGGCGTTGTAGGCGGCCAGCACCAAAGGCACATCGCCCCTGAAATAGGCCAGGAGCCAACGCAGGTAAGACAGGCCACCGCGGATGTTCTGCTCGGCGTCGAACGGCTTGCGCACGCTGAAACGCTCGGCCGTTTCGGGGATGAGCTGCATCAGACCTTGCGCGTTTTTGTCGGACAGCGCGTTCACATTGAAGTTGGACTCGGCGCGGATCACCGCAAACGCCAGGCCGGGCTGGATGCCGAACTGCGGCGCGAGCTTGTAGACGATCTTCATGATGCGCCGCTCTTCGGGCGTGTCCACCAGTTGCTGGTAACGCGTGGCGATGGCCTGGGCTTCGGCCGCCTGCTGGGCTTCGGTGGCTTTTTGCAACTCGGTCCGCTCGGCCTGTTGCACACACTCGGGCTTGTCGGCCGGGGTGTCCAGGCGCTTGAACATGCTCTCGGCGTGGGCGTCGCCCAACAGCGCGGCGCGCGCGAACCAGTGGGCCGCGTAGCCGTCGTGGCGTTCCACGCCACGGCCATTGGCGTAGATCCAGCCGAGGTTGTAGGCAGACGTTGCGTCGCCGGCCAGCGCGGCCTGGCAATACAGGCGGATGGCGGCTTCGGTGTCGCGCTTCACGCCTTCGCCGTGCTCGAAACCCTGCGCTTGTTCGCGCCAAGCCTGGCGCTGCGCCGCGTCCACCGCGTGCGCAGTCACCGAGGCGGTGAGCGCCAGCGCCAGCAGACAACGCAGCAGGGTTCGGGACTTCATGGTGTGAGGACGCGGCCGGGATTCATGAGGTTGTGCGGGTCCAGCGCCTGCTTGATGGCCCGCATCAGACCCAGTGCAACCGGGTCCTTGTAGTGGGGCAGGTGGTCGGCCTTGAGGCTGCCCACGCCGTGCTCGGCGCTGATCGATCCATGGTAGCGCGCCACCGCGTCGAAGACCAGCGTGTTCACGTGCGTTTCCTGCTCGTTCAGGAATTTCTTGGCATCGCCGCCCTCGGGCGCCTGCACGTTGTAGTGCAGGTTGCCGTCGCCGAGGTGGCCAAAATTCACCAGCCGCACGCCGGGGATCTCGCGCTGCAGCAGGGCATCGGTCTCGGCGCAGAAGGCCGGGATGTGCGAGACCGGGATGCTGATGTCGTGCTTGATGTTCAGACCTTCTTCGGCCTGCGCGAGCGGAATGCTTTCGCGGATGTGCCAGAGCGCGTGCGCCTGCGCCAGGCTCTCGGCCACCACGGCGTCGGTCACCAGGCCTTGTTCGAAGGCGGTTTCCAGCAGGCGCTCGAACTGGGTCCGCGCGTGTTCTTCGGATTCACTGTCGCTGTTTTCGAGGAGAACGCAGTAGGGCGTGTCTTGCCACAGCGGCACGCGCAACTGCGGCATGTGTTTGTCCACCAGACTCAGCGCGAACTGGCCCATGACTTCAAACCCGGTCAGTCCTGCGCCCAGGTGCTGGTGGGCCAGGCCGAGCAGGGCCACGGCGGCGTCCAGCGTGGGCAGGGCGGCCCAGGCGGTGAGTTGCGCAGCGGGCAATGGGTAGAGCTTGAGCGTGGCCGCGGTGATCACGCCCAGCGTGCCTTCGCTGCCGATGAACAGGTCGCGCAGGTCGTAGCCGGTGTTGTCCTTGCGCAGGCCACTCAGGCCCTGCCACACCTCGCCTTGCGCGGTCACCACCTCCAGGCCCAGGCAGAGATCGCGCGCATTGCCGTAGCGCACCACCTGTGTGCCGCCGGCATTCGTCGCCAGGTTGCCGCCGATGCTGCAACTGCCTTCGGCCGCCAGGCTCAGGGGAAACAGAAAGCCGGCTTTTTCTGCGGTGTCCTGCAAGGTCTGCAGCACGCAGCCGGCATCCACCGTCATGGTGAGGTTGGCCGGGTCGATGGCGCGCACGGTGTTCATACGCATGAGATTCAGCACCACTTGCGTGCCCGATGCGTCGGGCACCGAGCCGACCACCAGGCCGGTGTTGCCGCCCTGCGGCACGATGGACACGCCCGCGCCCACGCAGGCGCGTACCACGGCGGCCACCTCGGCGGTGTTGCCCGGTCGCACCACGGCGAGGGCTCGGCCGTGTGATCGCTTGCGCCAGTCTTGTTCCCAGGCCGAGAGGTCCGTGGCGGGATCGTCGTGCGTGAGCACGTTGGGCGAACCGACGGTCTGGCGCAACCCGGCCAGCAGCTCGGCGTGTTGTGGGTTCATGGCTGGGCTGCGGCGTTGGCACTGGCCACGTCGGCCGCCACCGCCTCTTTGCCCGCGGCCCGCAGGCGGATCCGCACGTGCAGCGCACAGGCCACGAACAGCGCCACGCACAGCAGCGTCTGGATCACCGCCAGCCACACCGACGGGCCGGTGTCGCTGGTGGCGCGCACCACGCCCTCGGTGAAATACAGCCACACGATCAGGCTGACCCAGCGGTAGGTGTACATGCGGTTTTTCAACAGGCCAGCCAGCGGGATCGTGAGTGGCAGCACCTTGAGCACCAGCCACGAACCACCTTCGCGCAGCGGGGCCAGCCACATTTCCCACAGGAAGCCCAGCACGATCAGGCCCAGCAGGCTGCCCACGGCGAGCCAACGGGTGGCGTTGACGGCGCGCGCCGAATCTCCTTGGGCAAGGAGGGCGTCGGGGTTGGGGGGGGAGGAGATGTCGGGCATGGCGGGCGGGAAAAAGCAGGTGGCATGATACCGGGATGACCTTCAAAGAGCGCCTGCGGGCCCTGGAATCCCTCGCACGCGGCCTGTGGCGCGACGCCCTGAACTTCCCCTGGGCCAACACCGCCATCACCCTGCGCGAGCGCTTCCGCGAAGACCGGCTGGGCATCACCGCCAGCAGCCTCACGTTCACCACCACCATCTCGCTGGTACCACTGTTCACCGTGGCGCTGGCCATCTTCAGCGCGTTTCCCATGTTCGACCGGCTGCAGGTCACGCTGCAGCGCTGGCTGGTGCAAAGCCTGGTGCCGCCCGACATTGCCAAGCAGGTGTTCAGCTACCTCAACCAGTTTGCCGGCAAGGCCGGGCAGATCGGCTGGGCCGGCGCATTGGTGCTGCTGGTCACGGCGCTCGCCCTGATCCTCACCATCGACCGCAAGCTCAACGACATCTGGCGCGTGCGCCAGCCCCGTTCGTTCACGCAGCGGGTGCTGGTGTACTGGGCGGTGCTCACGCTGGGGCCGCTGCTGCTGGCTGGCAGCCTGACGGTGACCACCTACGCCGTCACCGCGTCGCGCGGCGTGGTCTCTGGCCTGCCCGGTGGTGTGCGTTTTCTGCTGGACACCGTGCAGTTTGCCTTGCTCACCGGCGGCATTGCCGCGCTCTACCGCTACGTGCCCAACACGCGGGTGCGCTGGAGCCACGCGCTCATCGGCGGCATCTTTGTGGCCACCGGGCTGGAGCTGGCCAAGAAGCTGCTGGCCTGGTACCTCGCGCAGGTGCCCACGTATTCGGTGGTGTACGGCACCTTTGCCACCGTGCCGATTTTGCTGGTGTGGTTTTACGTGGCCTGGGTGATCGTGCTGCTGGGTGCGGTGGTTTCGGCCTACCTGCCCAGCCTCCTGTCGGGCATTGCCCGGCGCGGCGACACGCCGGGGTGGAGCTTTCAGTTGGCGCTGGAGGTGCTGGAGCAGCTGGACACCGCGCGCGACACCGCACCCAAGGGCCTGAGCCTGGAGGCTCTGGCCCAGGTGCTGCGCGTCGATGCCTTGCAGCTGGAGGAGCCTGTGGCCGCGCTGGTCGCGCTGGACTGGCTGGGCCGGCTGGACGAGGACGGTGAGCGCTACGTTTTGCTGGTGGCGCCGGGCGACACGCTGATGGCGCCGTTGGTGGAACGCCTGCTGCTGGCGCGTCAACCCAACACGACGCGCTTCTGGTCGGAAAGCCACTGGGCCAGGCTCACGCTGGCGCAGGCGCTGGCGTCCACGCCCGTGCCGTCGATGGCGCAGGAAATGCTCGAAGGGCCTTCGGTCGCGTCCGGCTGACGCGCCGCTCAGCGCACCGCGAAGGGCGCGCGGAGGAAGCCGCGAAACCGGGCCCGGCCACCGCGCACCGGCGCTTCGGTCAGCTTGAAATCGGGAAAGCGCTGCAGAAAGCGCCCGATGGCGACGCGCCCCTCCAGCCGCGCCAGGCTCAGGCCCGCGCACTGGTGGATCCCGAAGCCGAAGGCCAGGTGTTTGTTGTTCTCGCGCGCGAGGTCCATCACTTCGGGGTCGGTGAACTGCGCCGGGTCCCGGTTGGCCGCGCCGATGCACAGGGTCACCAGCGTGCCGGCGGGCAGGTCCACACCGCCCACCTGCGTGTCTTTGACGGCGCGCCGGTTGCCCAGCTGGTTGGACGATTCGAAGCGCAGGAACTCGTCCACCGCGCGGCTGAGCACCATCTCCTGCGCCGCCGCATCGCCCTCGGTTTGCTTCAACGCTGTGTGCAGAAACTGGCGGGCCTGCGGGTGCTCCTGCAGCGCGATGAGGCCGTTGCCGATCAGGTTGGTGGTGGTCTCGTGGCCGGCGTTCAGCAGGAAGATGCAGTTCTGCAGGAGCTCCACCTCGCTCAACTGCTCACCGCCAGCTTCGCCCTGGATCAGCCGCGTGAGCACGTCGCGTTCCGGGTCGCCGGGGCGCTGCCTGCGCTGCAGCACCAGCGTTCGCAGGTAGCCCAGCATGTCGGTCACGGCCTGGTTGCCCAGGGCTTGCTGCACCGGCGTGATGGTGGGCTCCAGCGCGCCCAGGATCGCGAGCGACCAGTCGCGCAGCGGACCGCGGTCTGCATGCGGCACATCCAGCAGGGTGCCGATGATCTCCACCGGAATCGCGGAGGCGAAGTCTTCGATCAGGTCACCACCGCCGCGCTCGGCCAGCGAGTCCAGCAGGCTGTCGACCAGGGCGATGAGGCCCGGCTCCATGTCGGCAATGGCCCGGCGCGTGAGCGCGCCCATGATCAGCCGGCGCACGCGGGTGTGCAGCGGCGGGTCGTTGAACACCAGGCTGTTGGTGTGGTGCTCGAACAGCGCCGAGTCCACGCCGTATTTGGGCGCGAACTCGACCTGCTTGTCGGAGCTGAAGGTCTGCGCATCGCGGTACACCGCCATCAGGTCGGCACATCGCGTGAGGAACACCGATCCGTCGGGCATGCGGCGCACCGGTTCGCGTTCGCGCAGGGCGGCATAGACCGGGTAGGGGTTGGCCAGGAACGCGGGCTGCAGCGCACGGAGGTCGAACGTCGCAGCCATCTCGCGGGCTTGGGCCGGCGTCATGGCCGGTGTGATGTCGAAGGTCATGGTCGAGACGGGGTGGCAGCGGCGTAGCATGAACGGCTGCGCTGATGGTGGCGTTGTTGAACCAAGGAGAACTTCATGGCTTCCTGCATGTCTCGACTTTCCATTGGGGCGCTGGTGCTCTCGCTCCAGACCGCGCCGGCCCTGTCCCAGAGCGTCATGTCGGCGCCCGCTTGCCAGTGCTCTGCCCCCACGCTGGTGGTCACGGGTGGGGCGAGCGTGGTGCACTGCATGTGCGGCGCCATCTCCTGCGTGATCACCGTGCCACCCGCTTCCAGCAAGGACACCAGCCAGTTGCAGTGTGTGAAGTAGCCTGCTGCCGTTTCAGGTAGCGAGGAAGCTGCGCATCGCCACCAGGGATTCTTCGGGTGCTTCGGTCATCTGGTGGTGACCTACCGGCACACTGGTGACCAGCACGCGCAAGCCCTTCGCCTTGGCTGCAGTAATCAAACCTTGTGCGGCTTTGGGGTGCGTCATCTGGTCTTGCCCACCCAGCAGGAAGAGCACCGGGCAGGTGAGCTGCGCCACGGCCGATTCACCGCCGGCGTAGCTGTCGCAGGCCACGAAGCCACGGTGAAACACATTGACCTTTGTGTTGCTGCGCAGCACCCGGCGACCCAGTGCCATGCTCGCGCCATAGACCCAGGTGCCCGGTCCGAGTGCGGAGGGAGGCGCGGCCAGGGTGCTGCGTGAAAACACGTTGACCATCTTGAGCGCCTTTTCGGGCTCGTTGAGCGAGGCTTCGATCAGTGCGGGCGACACCTTCATGGGGTAGGCCACGCCCACCAGCACGAGGTGGCTCACGCGCTCTTTCAGGCGCGCGGCCGCTTCCAGCGCAATGAGGGAACCCCAGCTGTGGCCGACCAGCGCGGCTTTCTGCACGCCCGCCGCGTCGAGCAACGCGGCCACGAAGTCGGCTGCTGCTTCCACCGACGCAGGCGCCTCGCCCTCGCTTTTGCAGTGGCCCGGCAGGTCCACCGCGAGCACGTTCCAGCCGTGGTGGGCGAGGTAGCGACTCTGCAGGATCCAGACGCTGTGGTCGTTGAGCACGCCGTGGATGAACACCACGGTGGGCTTGGCAGCATCGAACGGCTTGCCGCCGGTGTAGCAGTAGGTGGGGGCACCATTGACGTTGATGATCATCACGCACCTGCCTTTTCTGCGGCCTTCAAGGCGCGCTTCAAGTCGTCGATCAGGTCGTCTGCATTTTCCAGACCGATGGACAGCCGGATCGTGCCCGGCCCGATGCCGCCAGCCGCCAGCGCTTCGTCGCTCATGCGGAAGTGGGTGGTGCTGGCCGGGTGGATCACCAGCGAGCGGCAGTCGCCCACGTTGGCCAGGTGGCTGAAGATCTTGAGCGCTTCGATGAAGGCCTTGCCCTGCTCGCGGCTGCCCCGGATGTCGAAGCTGAACACCGAGCCCGCGCCCTTGGCGCCAAAGCGCAGCAGCTTGCCCGCCAGCGCATGGCTGGGGTGGCTCTCCAGCAGCGGGTGGCCCACGCGGCTCACCAGCGGGTGGCTGGCCAGGAACTGCACCACCTTTTCGGTGTTGCCCATGTGGCGGTCCATGCGCAGCGAGAGCGTCTCGATGCCCTGCAGGATCAGCCAGGCGCTGTGCGGTGAGAGGCAGGCGCCGAAATCGCGCAGGCCTTCGCGCCGCGCGCGCAGCAGAAAGGCGCCCACCGTGCTTTCTTCGCTGAAGACCATGTTGTGGAAGCCCGCGTAGGCCTCGGTGAGCTCGGGGAAGCGACCCGACTTCTCCCAGTCGAAGCTGCCCGCGTCCACCACCACGCCACCGATCACGGTGCCGTGGCCGCTGAGAAACTTGGTGGCCGAGTGGTAGACCAGATCGGCACCGAGCTCGAAGGGTTTGATGAGGTAGGGCGTGGTGAGCGTCGAGTCCACCAGCAGCGGCACGCCGGCCTCGTGCGCGATCTGCGACACGGTGGGGATGTCCAGCACATCCAGCCCCGGGTTGCCCACGGTCTCGCCAAAGAAGAGCTTGGTGTTGGGCCGCACGGCGGCGCGCCAGCCGTCGATGTCACCCGGCTTCACAAAGGTGGTCTCGATGCCGAAGCGGCGCATGGTGTAGTGCAGCAGGTTCTGGCTGCCGCCGTAGAGCGCGGTGCTGGCGACGATGTGCGAACCCGCGCCCATGAGCGTGGCCACGCTCAGGTGCAGCGCGGCCTGGCCGCTGGCGGTGGCGATGGCGCCAATGCCACCTTCCAGCGCGGCCATGCGCTGCTCGAACACCGCGTTGGTCGGGTTGCTGATGCGGCTGTACACATGGCCTGCGCGCTCCAGGTTGAAGAGCGCAGCGGCGTGGTCGCTGGATTCGAAGACGAAGGAGGTGGTGAGGTGGATCGGCACGGCGCGCGCGCCGGTGGCGGGGTCGGGCGCGGCGCCCGCGTGCAGCGCGAGCGTGTCGAAGCCTGGGTCTGAATAACCGGACATGGGGAAGTCTCCTGGGTGTGCCGGTGTCGCGGCACGGGGCTGACGCGCACTGGTTTTGAGCGTTATTGTGGGGGTATATTGCGGGCATGCCAGCCCTGCTGGAGACACCACCACAACAGGAGACCAGCCATGAAAGTCAGCGACATCCTTCGCGTCAAGGGCGGCACGCTCTACACCACCCACCCCCTGGAAACCCTGCAGCGCGCGGTGGAGACCATGTCGCAGTTCGACATCGGTTCGCTGGCCGTGATGGACCACGGTGAACTGGTGGGCATGCTCACCTTCCGCGAAATCATCCACACGCTGGCGCGCAACGGCGGCGCTTTGGGCGAGAAGACCGTGCGCACCGTGATGGACGACCACCCCATGAGCTGCACACCCGAGACCGAGCTGGAGCAGGTGCGCCCCATGATGCTGGAGCGGCACACCCGCTACATGCCGGTGATGGACAACAAGATGCTGATGGGCGTGATCAGCTTCTACGACGTGGCCAAGGCCGTGGTGGACAGCCAGAACTTCGAGAACCAGATGCTCAAGGCCTACATCCGCGACTGGCCGGCCGAAGACGAGGCGCAGCCCGCCGCCCCGGCCCGCTGAGCTGAACAGCCCCCATGAGAAACGCCCCGAAAGCCGGGGCGTTTTTCATGGGGGCCGCTGCAGATTCATCCCATCGTGCTGGAAATCATGTCGCGCACCCGAGGGTAGATCTGCTGGTTCCAGCGCCGTCCGCTGAACACGCCGTAGTGGCCCACACCGGTCTGCACGTGGTGCGTCTTGAGGTAGGGGCGCACGCTGCTGCACAGGTCTTGCGCGGCCACCGTCTGGCCCACGGCGCAGATGTCGTCCCGCTCGCCTTCCACCGTCATGAGCGCGGTGCGGCGGATGGCGGCCGGGTTGACCTTGCGGCCGTTCCAGGTGAGCTCACCGCGCGGCAGGTCGTAGGTCTGGAACACCTTGGCCACCGTCTCCAGGTAGAACTCGGCCGGCAGGTCGTTGACCGCGAGGTACTCCTCGTAAAAGTCCTGGATCACCTGCGCCTCTTCGGTGCGGCCGTGTTCCAGGTGGTCGTAGATGTTGCGGAACGACTGCTTGTGGCGTTCGGGGTTCATGGCCATGAAGGCCGATAGCTGGATGAAGCCGGGGTACACGCGGCGCATGAAGCCGGCGTGCGGCAGCGGCACGTGGTTGATCAGGTTTTTCTCGAACCATTCGATGGGTTGGCTGGTGGCGAGCCGGTTCACTTCGGTCGGGTTCACGCGGCAGTCCACCGGGCCAGCCATGAGCGTGAGGCTGCGGGGTTGCGCCGGGTGGTCGTCTTCGGCCATCACCGCCGTGGCCGCGAGTGCCGCCACGCAGGGCTGGCACACCGCCACCATGTGGCATCCCGGGCCCACAGCCTCAGCGAACTGCACCAGGTAGGTGATGTAGTCGTCGAGCGAAAAACCACCGTGCCGCAGCGACACGTCGCGCGCGTTGTGCCAGTCGGTGATGTACACGTCGTGGTCCTGCAGCAGGGTGCGCGCGGTCTCGCGCAGCAGCGTGGCGAAATGGCCCGAGAGCGGCGCCACCAGCAGCACCGGGGGCTGCGGCTCCACGCCCGCCTTGTGGAAGTGCAGCAGGGTGCCGAAGGGCAGGGTGAGCACGGCTTCTTCCGTCACGGGCACGGCCTGGTCGCCCACCACCACCTCGCCGATGTTGTAGGGCGGGCGCGAGTGGGTGAGGCGCAGGCGGGCGATCACGTCGCAGGCGGCGGCCACCTTGCGCACCACGCTGCGTTCGGTGTCCTGGAGCCACAGCGAGGCACTGAGGTGCTGGGCCATGAGTCGCAACGGCGAGAGCAGGTCGGACTGGGTCTGGTAGGCCTGATACAGCATGTTGGCATCCTGAAACAACGTGTCGCTTTGCAGGCAAGGAACGCGCCAGCCAGTGCTGCACCGCCCCGGTGCGCACGGTGACGCTGTTGTGGCACAGCCCTTGCTGAGAGGAGGGTCCACGACGCAGGGTCTACGAGGAGCAGGCATGGCCACAACGGTACTCACGATCAGCAGCAAGAACTACGGTGCCTGGGCCCTGCGCGGCTGGCTCATGGCGCGCCTGGCCAGGCTGGAGTTCACCGAAAAGATCATCTCCCCCGACGATCCGGCCATGAGAGCCGAAATGCTGCTGCTCTCGGCCTCGATGCGGGTGCCGGCGCTGGAGCATGAGGGCATCCATGTGTGGGACACGCTGGCGATCGGCGAATACCTCAACGAAATCAAGCCCAAGGCGGGTTTGCTGCCGGCCGATCGCGCAGCGCGTGCGCATTGCCGTGCGATCTGCGGCGAGATGCACTCGGGCTTCAGCGCCATGCGTTCGTCGCTGCCGATGAACATCAAGGCCCACTTTCCGAACTTCAAACTCTGGTCGCGCGCGCGCACCGACATCGACCGCATCGAGGCGATCTGGACCGAGTGTCTGGAAACCTACGGCGGGCCGTACCTGTTCGGCGCGAAGCCCTGCATGGCGGACGCGATGTTTGCGCCGGTGGTGACGCGTTTCATCACCTACGGGGTGGCGATCGACGAGGTGTGTGTGGCGTACTGCGACACCATCATGGCGCTGCCGGCGATGAAGGAGTGGGTGGCCGCTGCGGAGGCTGAGCCGGATGACATCGATGAACTGGATGCGGAGTTCTGAGGTTTTGTCTTTCGTTGCGTCTCTCGGCTGTACCTCGCGGGATCGGGCACCTGGGCGCTCTGCTCCGCGAATGTCCCCCGGGGCCTGCGGCCCCTCCTCCTTGATTTCGCTGCGCAGAGCGCCCAGGCGCCCGTTCCAACAGCGGGTTGGTGTTCCAGCGTTGGAGTGCCTGCACGGTGGCGAGGCCCGGGAGGATGGGTGCGCGGCGCAGCGAAATCAAGGGGGAGGGGCCAAAGGCCCCGGAGGACATTCGCGGAGCCGCGCACCCATCCTCCGGGGCCCACAAACCCACATGGCCAGAAGTCCCCGACCCCGAACCTAAACCCAAGCCCCAGGCTTGGGAATCTCACAAACCGGCTCAACATCGATGGTCTTGAAGTCCGCCGGAGAAACAATCTCCAGGTACTCCATGTCGGGCGAATAGTCGAACAGGTAATGGCGAATCCCCGGCCGCTGGTGCACACAGTCCCCGGCCTCCACCAGCGTCACCTGGTCCTCGTACATGAACTTGGCCCAGCCCTTGATCATGATCACGATCTGGAAGTCCGCCTCGTGCCGGTGCCAGCCCGTGCCTTCCTCGGGCGGCAGATTGGCCTTGACCAGGTGCGCAATCACCTTGCCGTGTGTGGCGGCGGCGATGCCGAGGTCGCGGTAGAGGAAAAAGTCCCGCAGACCACCGGAGGCCCAGGGGTTGTCGGTGCCTTTGACGTGCGAGAACAGGGTGCTGGTGCGATCGAGCATGGTGTGCTCCTTTCTGGGGCTGCACAGCAACGATTTGCTGCACTGCAGCGCAAAGCACAAAATGTTCCCGTCCAACGCTGGCCCTTGCGACCCATTTTTCAGCGCAAGGCACGCACCAGACTGGCCCACCGGTGCACCAGCGGGCCTCAGGGATAATCCAGCGCATGAGCGGCAACACCTTCGGCACCCTGTTTTGCGTCACCAACTTCGGTGAATCCCACGGCCCGGCCATTGGCTGCGTGATCGACGGCTGTCCGCCGGGCATGGAACTCAGCGAGGCCGACATCCAGGTCGAGCTGGACCGCCGTCGCCCCGGCACCAGCAAGTTCGTCACCCAGCGCAACGAACCCGACGCGGTGGAAATCCTCAGCGGCGTGTACGAGGGCAAGACCACCGGCACCCCCATCGCCCTGCTGATCCGCAACACCGACCAGCGCAGCAAGGACTACGGCAACATCGCCCAGACCTTCCGCCCCGGCCACGCCGACTACACCTACTGGCAGAAATACGGCATCCGCGACCCGCGCGGTGGTGGCCGCAGCTCGGCCCGCCTGACCGCGCCCACCGTGGCCGCCGGCGCCGTGGCGCGCAAATGGCTCAAAGAGAAATTCGGCACCACCTTCATGGGTTGCATGACGCAGGTGGGCGACGTCGTCATTCCGTTCGAGAGCTGGGACCACGTGCCCCACAACCCGTTCTTCGCACCCGTGGCCGACGTGTCTGCGATCGAGGACTACATGAACGCGTTGCGCAAGAGCGGCGACTCCTGTGGCGCGCGCATCCGCGTGACTGCGCAAGGCATGCCGGTGGGCCTGGGCCAGCCGTTGTACGACCGGCTCGATGCCGACATCGCCTACGCCATGCTCGGCCTCAACGCCGTCAAGGGTGTGGAGATCGGCGCCGGGTTTGCCAGCGTGGCCGACAAGGGCAGCACGCACGGCGACAGCCTCACGCCCGAAGGTTTCGCCGCCAACAAGGCCGGCGGTGTGCTCGGCGGCATCAGCACCGGGCAAGACCTGGAGGTGTCGATCGCCATCAAGCCGACCAGCTCCATCCTGATTCCGCGCGAGACCATCGACGTGGCGGGTGAGAGCACCGAGATCATCACCAAAGGCCGCCACGACCCCTGCGTGGGCATCCGCGCCACGCCGATTGCCGAAGCACTGCTGGCGCTGGTGGTGATGGACCACGCGCTGCGCCACCGCGCGCAGTGCGGCGACGTGCATTTGCCCACACCCGACATCGCGGCCAAAGCGCGCGGCTGACCCACAACCCGTTCGGACCGAGACGGCCCTTCGACAAGCTCGGGGCGAACGGAGATTCCTGTGAGCCAGAAAAAGAAACTGTTTCCGTTTGCCATGCTCAGCGCGAGCTACTTCGCGCACATCGGCTTTTTCAACCCCTACCTCCCGCTCTGGCTCAAGGAGCTTGGCTTCAGCCTGCTGGCCATCAGCGTGCTGACCTCGGTGCAGTCGGCCTCGCGCCTGTTTGCGCCGTACCTCTGGGGATCGTTGAGCGACCGCACCGGCGAGCGCGTGCGCCTGCTGCGCTATGGCGCCACGGCGGCGCTGCTGCTGTCGCTGGGCCTGTGGTTCGAGCTCGGCGGTGTGGGGCTCTTTGTGGTGTTGTTGCTCATGTTCGCCCACACCAGCGGCATGATGCCCATGAGCGAAGCCGCGCTGGCCCATCTGGTGAGCCATGGCGGCGCTTTCGATGCGAAGCGCTATGGCCGCATCCGCCTCTGGGGTTCGCTGGGTTTTCTCGTGACGGTGGTGGCCGCGGGCTTCTGGTTCGAGCGCTTCGGCCTGGTGCACTTTCCCGCGTGGACCCTGGCCACGCTGGCGGCGGTGACGCTCAGCGTGTGGCTGCTGCCCGACTTCCGCGAACCCGCGCACGCCGACGAAGTGCAGCCCAGCGTGTGGCCGGTGTTGCGCCAGCCGCCGGTGCGCTGGTTTTTTGCGGCCGTGTTCTTCCACGTACTCGCGCACATCTTCATCTACGTCTTTTTGTCGCTCTACCTGGACTCGCTGGGCTACAGCAAGACGGTGATCGGCCTGCTCTGGGCGCTGTCGGTGGTGATCGAGATCGGCTGGTTTTTCACCCAGGGCCGCTGGCTGCCGCGCCTGTCGCTCTCGGCGTGGCTGGTGCTGGCCGCCGCGCTCATGGCCTTGCGCATGGGCCTGACCGCCGGTTTCCCGCTGGTGTGGCCGGTGCTGCTGCTGGCGCAGGCCCTGCACGCGATCACCTTCGCCGCGCACCACACGGTGTGCATCGCGATGCTGTCGCACCACTTCCCGGGGCGCCTGCGCGGCCGCGGCCAGGCGCTTTACACCGTGGTGGGTTACGGCCTGCCGGGCGTGGTGGGTGGTGTGGCCGGGGGGTTCCTCAGCTCGGCCTTCGGGCTGGCCAGCGTGTTCTGGCTCTCATCGGCCTGCGCGGCGGTGGCCTGCGTGTGTGCCGTCAGGGCGTGGGCGTTGCAGCGAACCAGCGCCGGAGGGGGTTGAAGCCGGTCACCAGCGCGGTGGCCAGCAGCACCAGCGCGCCGCCGGCAAAGATGCCGGGCGACAAGGCCTCGCCCAGGAACAGATGCCCCCAGGTGACGCCGAACACGGGGATCAGGAAGGCCGGGCTCATGGCCGCCACGGGCGTCACATGGCGAATGATGCGCAGGTGCGCCCAGTAGGCGAGACCGGAGGTGACCACACCCATGACGAACAGGGCGCCGAGGGCCGCCGGCGTGAAACGCGCTTCGGGCCAGGCCCAGAGCGCACCGGGAAACACCAGCACCATGGCCGCGAGGTGGATGCCGGCCGCAATGGCCAGCGGCTGCATGCGGGTGGTGGCGCGTTTCATGAGCGGGGTGGAGCAGCCGTAGCAGGCCGCGGCCAGCACACAGGCCAGGGCCGCGGCGATGGTGCCCGCGTCGGGTTGTACCGGTCCGAGCCGCACGATGAGCCCCACACCGATGAAGCCGCTCAGGCAGCCCAACAGCTTGCGCCCGGTGAGCGTGTCTTCCTTGAACCAGGCAGAGGCCAGCGTGCCGAACAGGACCGCTGTGGTGTTGAGCAGGGCGCTGTAGCCGGCCGGCAGGCGCAGCGCGGCCCACGCATAGAGCAGGAAGGGCGCGGCCACCGAGAGCGCGCCGAGCAGCAAGAGTTCGCGCCAGTGCTCCCAGGGCCAGCGCTGTTTCAGGCCCCGCATGATGAACGCCAGCGTGAGGCCCGCCAGCGCCACGCGGCAACCCGCCAGCACCATCGGCCCGATGACGGGGCTGGCGATGCGGATGAACAGAAAGGACGCGCCCCAGAGCGCGGACAGGCCCACGAGCTGGGCGAAGTGGCGGGTTTTCACCGACCGATTGTGCGGTGCGGTGTGGCCCGCACCGCTGTGCCCGCTGTCGCGGGCAGGACTCGCCGCAGGGTCAGGCGGCCTGGGCCTTGTGCGCCAGGCCTTCGATGGCCAGCCGGTAACCGTCGGTGCCGAAACCCACCACGATGCCGGCTGCGGCCGGCGACAGGTAGGAGTGGTGGCGGAAGGCCTCGCGCGCATGCACGTTGGAGATGTGCACTTCGATCACCGGCAGCGGTTTGACGCCGCTGATGGCGTCGAACAAAGCCACCGAGGTGTGGGTGAAAGCCCCGGCGTTGAACACCACGCCGGCCAGCTCACCGGCCTTGAAGCGGCGGCCCGCTTCCTGGACCTTGTCGATCAGCGCACCTTCGTGGTTGCTCTGGAAACACTCGACCGCAAAGCCCAGGCGCTGGCCGTGTGCCACACAGCCGGCTTCCACGTCGGCCAGGGTGGTGGCGCCGTAGACCTCGGGTTCGCGCGTGCCGAGCAGGTTGAGGTTCGGGCCGTTGAGGATGAGCAGGGTCTTCATGGCGTTGCGGTGGTTGTGTCCCGGGTCGGGCGACGGGAGTATAGGCCGCGGGCCCGTGCTGTCGTGCGGGTGACTGCGTTGCGCCGGCCTGAGGGTTTGCCCCGTGTCGGGTGTCCGGTCACACGCGGATGCTTCTGGCTGCGTCCTGCGTGTGTGACCACGCGGCGCACCACAACAACACCAGGAGACATCCCATGACTTTGAAGTGCATCCGCGCCGCCCTGCGCGCCCTGCTGCTGCCGATGTTGGTGGCGGCTTCGGTATCGGTGCAAGCCGGGCCGTTCAGTGGCATCTATGTGTTCGGCGACAGCCTGTCCGACACGGGCAACCTGAGCCTGGTCACCGCCGGCACCCAGAACCCGCAACCCAACCCGACGCAGCCGTATGACGGCGGCCGTTTCTCGGACGGCGCCCTGTGGGTGGAGGGCCTGGCCTGGGGCTTGGGACTGGGAGGCCAAGCCAGCCCATACCTGCTGGGGGGCAACAACTATGCGTATGCGGGTGCGCGCACGGGTACAGCCCTCACCCCACCGGGGGTGTTGGCGCAAGTAGCCGGCATCTGGGGTCAGGCGGTGGGCGTTGCCGATCCCGACGCTCTCTACGTCGTGGTGGGGGGCGGAAACGACATGCGCGATGCGCGCCTGGCATTCCAGGGGGACACCGCCGCTGACACGCTGGGCCGGGACTCCGCTGCGGCGGTCGCGATCGCGGGTTTGTCCCAGGCCATCCAGTACCTGGCCGCCAGCGGTGCGCGCCACGTGCTGATCGCCAATCTGCCCGACCTCGGAAACACCCCCGAGGCTGCCCTGCTCGGCTTGAAAGCGGCCTCCACCGCGGCGTCTGGCAGTTTCAACTCGCTGGTGCCGAACTTGTTTGGTTTGGAGGCGTTCTTTCCGGGCTTGAACATCGAGCTGCTCGACATGGCCGGCATCGCCAACCATGTGCTGCTGAATGCCGAAGACTTTGGCGTGACCAACACCGACCGGCCGTGCGGCTCGTTCTTCTTCAGTTTGGGAGCCGACTGTGCCAATTCGCTGTTCTCCGACGTGCTGCACCCTTCGGCACTCGTGCACGGGTTGTTTGCCCAGGCCGCGCTCGGCATCTACGGCGTGCCATTGCCCGGCACGCTGGCGCTCCTGATGCTGGCCTTGCTCGCGCTCGTGGTCGTGCAGCGCGGTCGCGGCCGTGGCGTTCAGGCCAGCGGCACGGTGAGCTGCTGAATCACCGCCCTGGTCTCAGGCCGCACGCCGCGCCACCAGGCGAAGGCTTCGGCGGCCTGCTCGATCAGCATGCCCACGCCGTCGGCCACGCGGCTCACGCCCGCGGCGCGGGCCTGCTGCAGGAACGGCGTGAGGCCCTTGCCGTAAACCATGTCGTAGGCGACAGCGCCTGGCGCAAAAACGCTGGCCTCCAAGGGCAGGGTCTCCTGCGTGAGGCCGGCCGACGTGGCGTTGATGACCACGTCAAACCGTTGCCCTCCGAGATCGTCATAACCGCCCGATTGCAGTTGGGCATGGGCGGCAAAATCGCGCTGGAGCGCATGCGCCTTGCTGGCCGTGCGGTTGGCCACTGCGATGAGGGCAGGGCCTTCGGCTGCGATCGGCAGCAGGGCGCCGCGCGTGGCGCCGCCAGCGCCCAGCAGCAGCACGCGTTTGCCGGCCAGCGGGCAGCCCAGGTTGCGCTGCAGGTCGTTGACCAGACCCACGCCGTCGAAGTTGTCGGCCAGGATGCGCTCACCGTCGAATTTGAGGCAGTTGGCCGCACCGGCGAGGCGCGCGCGTTCGCTGGGGTCGGTGGCGATCTCAAACGCCTGCAGCTTGAACGGCAAGGTGACGTTGAGCCCGCGGCCACCGCCCGCGCGAAAGGCCAGCACCGTCTCGCTGAATCCGTCCAGCGGGACTTCGATGGCGGTGTAGGCGATGTCCTGCCCGGTCGCTTGCGCAAACAGACCGTGGATCAGGGGGGACTTGCTGTGGCCAATGGGGTTGCCGAGGACGGCGTAGCGGTCGGTCATGTGCGTGCAATCAATGGGGGTGCGGCGATTGTCGCGCAAGCCCCTGCGGCGTTTGCGGTCAAGGGCCACGGCCTACCATCGCGCCCATGACCACATCCCTCAAGATCGATTTTGTGTCCGACGTCTCGTGCCCCTGGTGCGCCGTCGGGCTGGGCGCGCTCGAAGAAGCGTTGGGCAAGCTGCAGGGTGAGGTGTCGGCCGAGCTGCATTTCCAGCCGTTCGAGCTCAACCCGAAGATGGGCGCCGAAGGCCAGGACATCGGCGAACACCTGACGCAGAAATACGGTTCCACCGCTGCCCAGCAGGTGCAGATCCGCGAAACCATTCGCGCGCGCGGCGCCGAGGTGGGTTTTGTCTTCAACCCGGAAGGCCGCGGCCGCATCTGGAACACGTTTGACGCACACCGCCTGCTGCATTGGGCGTCCCTCGAAGGCGCGCCGGGGCAGCAACACGCGTTGAAGAAGGCGCTGCTGGCCGCTTGCCACACACGTTCGGAAGCGATGGGCTACCACGGCGTGCTGCTGGCCTGTGTGCGCGAGGTGGGGCTGGACGAGGTCCGTGCGCAGGCCATTCTGGCCAGCGATGAATTCGCCCAGGCGGTGCGCGAGCGCGAGGGTTTCTACACCAGCGTCGGCATCCATTCGGTGCCGGCGGTGATCATCAACGACCAGCACCTGATCTCGGGCGGGCAGCCCGCGGCGGTGTTCGAACAGGCGCTGCGGCAGATTGCGGCTGAATCGGCCTGAGCGTCACGCGGCCTGCGTGAGTGCCTTGGCGATGCGGTTCCGGCCCACGGTGGGCTTGGGCACCTTGCCCGGCAAGTGGCTGAACCAAGCGCGCGCGTCTTCGTCCAGGCCGATGCCGTGCATGTAGTTGTAAATGGCCTTGCGCAGGCCGATGCCCAGGGCCTCGTGGTCCACGCCGCTGGGGTCGATGAAGCCGATGTCGTTCTTGGCGAACGTGACCGGCGGCAAGGGAATCAGTTCGATGCCGTAGGCGGCGGGGTCCAGGCCCACGGGTGAGTGCACGGTGCACGAGAAGCGGTGGAAGAAGCCGCTCTGGATGCAGCCGTTCTCGAACAGCTGACGCACGTACTCGAGCGCGTCCACCGTGTCTTGCACCGTCTGCGTGGGGAAGCCGTACATGAGGTAGGCGTGCACGAGGATGCCGGCGTCGGAGAAGCCCTTGGTCACGCGCGCCACCTGCTCCACCGTCACGCCTTTTTTCATCAGCGCGAGCAGGCGGTCCGAGGCCACTTCGAGTCCGCCGCTCATGGCGATGCAGCCGCTGTCGGCGAGCAGTTGGCAGAGCTCGGGTGTGAAGGTTTTTTCAAACCGGATGTTGCCCCACCAGGAGATGTTCAGTTGCCGGCGGATGAGTTCTTCGGCCAGTGCCTTGAGTGCTTTGGGCGGTGCGGCCTCGTCTACAAAATGGAAACCGGTCTGGCCGGTCTCGTTCACGATGGTTTCGATCCGGTCGGCCAGTGTGGACGCCGACGCGGTCTCGTAGCGGCTGATGTAGTCCAGGCTCACGTCGCAGAAGCTGCATTTCTTCCAGTAGCAGCCGTGCGCCACGGTGAGCTTGTTCCAGCGCCCGTCGCTCCAGAGCCGGTGCATGGGGTTGAGCATGTCG
The DNA here is from genome assembly GCF_030158645.1 of Hydrogenophaga sp. GTDB lineage: Bacteria > Pseudomonadota > Gammaproteobacteria > Burkholderiales > Burkholderiaceae_C > Hydrogenophaga. The sequence goes on from NZ_JAOASO010000033.1 coordinate 52,323, forward strand.
AGCAGGCTCAGGTACCGGTCCAGCGGCAGCCCGTCCCAGGTGGGCGTGCCCACCTCTTCGAACGGCACGTCCGGCTCGACGAAGTTGATGTAGCGCACGGTGGCTTCTTCGCGCACGAAGGTGCGCACCAGGCGCTGTTTCGAGCGCTTTCTCTGCAGGTACTCCATGAGGGCCAGCAAGGGCCGCTCCCCGGAATCGAGCGTCACGAAATCCACCAAGTCGAACACGCGCGGCTCGGCGAGTTCGCGCAGCTCGGTGTTCACAAAGCCGCCGCCCAGCGCAATGGTGATGTGCGGGTTCTGCGCCTTGATGGTCTGCGCCATGCGCAGCGCGGCGTAGAGCGCGCCGGGGAAGGGCACCGAGAGCAGCACCAGGTCGGGCTTGTGCTGCGACAGGGTGGCCAGCGTGAGCGTGTGCAGGATCTCGTCGACCAGCGTGAAGGGCGCAGCCAGCGCGGCCGCCATGGGCTCGAAGGTGGGCTGGCTGCTGGCCAGCGACTCGGCATAGCGCACGAAAGCAAAACGATCGTCGACCGCGTCGCGCAACACGTCGGCCAGGTCGTTGAGGTAGAGCGTGGCGATGTGGCGCGCCTTGTCCTGCACGCCGAGCGCACCAAAGGCCCAGGCCAGCGGGTCGCCACCTTCTTCACTGAGTGCCGCGTCCACATACACCTCCAGCGCGGCAAAGCGAGGACCTTCGGGCAGCAGCTCGCGCGCGGCGATGCGGTGCGCCAGGGTCGAGTCGCGGCCCTGCAAAAAGGCGATCACCAGGCCGATGGTGGCGCGGTAGCGGGCGAACTGGTCGAGGAAGGCGTGCACGCTGGCCGTGCGGTCGGCCTCGGCCTGCGCCAGCGCGTGGCTGCGCACGGACTCCAGCCCGGCGGGCGAAAACAGCTTGAGCACGAGCGCCAGCGCCAGGTCGGCCTGCACCGCATCGACCCCGCGCGAGCGCAGGAAGCCGGTGATGTAGGCGGTGGAGGGGTAGGGCGTGTTGAGCTGCGTCATCGGGGGGATGAGGCTGAGCACGCGCAGGGCTGGGGTGGTCATGGTGTCGCTTTTCGGGGTCCTTGATTGTGAGGCTTGGGGTGGTTGTTCCGAGTTGTGGGGTTGGTGCTTTGAGGTTTCGCTCGGCAACCTCGCGTCAGGCCGGTGGCGGCGCCCGCCTGCTCCGGCCCTGCTCGCGGGTGTCTGCCCGGGTGCGCCTGCACCCCCTTGTCAATGCTGTGGTGGGCGCTCTGCCTCTGTGGCAACCGCGAATGGGGGCCTGCGCAGGCGGGCACCGCCACCGTCCTGCGACGAAGCGCTGGAGCGCCACGCTTTGTTGGCCACCCGCCCTCACCCACCAAGCAGGCGAGAAACGCGGGAACTCAAGCCGAGTAGTCGGACAAAGGAACGCAACTGCAGAAAAGGTTCCGATCCCCGTACACGTTGTCCACCCGCCCAACCGGCGGCCAGTACTTGGCATGCGCCCGGGTTGAGGTGCTCGCCGCACCCACGTCGCGCGCGTAGGGGTGTGACCACACGGCCGCCATGAGGCTGGCAGCCGTGTGCGGGGCGTTCTTCAGCGGGTTGTCGTCCTGCGGCCAGGTGCCGGCTTCCACCAGGCGGATCTCTTCGCGGATCGCGATCATCGCGTCGATGAAACGGTCCAGCTCTTCCAGCGTCTCGCTTTCGGTGGGCTCCACCATCAGCGTGTTGGCCACCGGGAAGGACAGCGTGGGCGCGTGGAAACCGTAGTCCATCAGGCGCTTGGCCACGTCCTCGGCCATCACGCCGCTGGTGTCCTTGAAGTGGCGCAGGTCCAGGATGCACTCGTGGGCCACGTGCCCGTTGGCACTCGCATAGAGCGTGGGGTAGTGCGGTGCGAGGCGCTTGCTGATGTAGTTGGCCGCAAGGATGGCAGCCTCGGTCGCGTGCTTCAGGCCGTCGGCGCCCATCATGCGGATGTACATCCAGCTGATCGGCAGCACCGCCGCATTGCCCAGAGGCGCCGCGCTGATGGCGCCCACGCCGTTGACCGGCAGGCCGCCCGTGGCATGACCGGGCAGGAACGGCACCAGGTCTTCGACCACGCACACAGGGCCCACGCCCGGGCCGCCACCGCCGTGCGGGATGCAGAAGGTCTTGTGCAGGTTGAGGTGGCTCACGTCGCCGCCGAACTCACCAGGGGCGGCCACGCCCACCAGCGCGTTCATGTTGGCGCCGTCCACATACACACGCCCGCCGTGCCGGTGCACCAGCGCGCAGAGTTCCTTGACCGTGGTTTCGAACACGCCGTGCGTGCTGGGGTAGGTGATCATCACCGCGGCCAGGTTGGCGCTGTGCTGCTCGCACTTGGCCTGCAGGTCGGCCATGTCCACGTTGCCGTTTTCATCGCACTTGGTCACCACCACCGTCATGCCGACCATCTGTGCCGAGGCCGGGTTGGTGCCGTGCGCGCTGCTGGGGATCAGGCAGATGTTGCGGTGGCTCTCGCCGCGCGAGGCGTGGTAGGCCTGAATCACCAGCAGGCCGGCGTATTCGCCCTGCGAGCCGGCGTTGGGCTGCAGGCTGATGCCGGCGTAACCCGTGGCCTGGCAGAGCCAGGCGCGCAGCTGTTCGTCGAGTTTCTTGTAGCCGAGCAGCTGGCCGGCGGGCGCGAACGGGTGCACGTTGGCAAAGCCCGGCCAGGTGATGGGGATCATCTCGCTGGTGGCGTTGAGCTTCATGGTGCACGAGCCCAGCGGGATCATGCTGCGGTCCAGCGCCAGGTCCTTGTCGGACAACGCGCGGATGTAGCGCAGCATGCCGGTCTCGGAGTGGTGGTTGTGGAACACCGGGTGCGTGAGATAGGTGCTGGTGCGGCGCAGTTCGGTGGGAATGCGCGGCTCGATGCCTTTCTCGAACGTCGCAAAGCCGGGCAGGCTCTGGCCCTGCAGCGCGAACACGCCCCACAGTTTCTCGATGTCCTCGCGGGTCGTGGTCTCGTCCAGCGTGATGCCCACGTACTCGCCCCAACTCAGGCGCAGGTTCATGCCGGCGTCCACGGCGCGCTTCAGCAGCGTGGCGGCGCGGTCGCCGGCCTTGAAGGTCAGCGTGTCGAAGGCGCTGTCGCTGGTGGGCGTCCAGCCCAGTTGCTCCAGCCCTTGCGCGAGCACGGCGGTGTACGCCGCCACGCGCTGCGCGATGCGCTTCAGGCCAGCCGGGCCGTGGTACACGGCGTACATGCTCGCCACCACCGCCGGCAGCACCTGCGCTGTGCAGATGTTGGAGGTGGCCTTCTCGCGGCGGATGTGTTGCTCGCGCGTCTGCAGCGCAAGGCGGTAAGTGGGGTTGCCGTGCGCGTCCACGCTCACACCGACCAGGCGGCCGGGCAGCGAGCGTTTGAACTCGTCGCGGCAGGCCATGAAGGCAGCGTGCGGGCCACCCGCGCCCATGGGCATGCCGAAGCGCTGCGTGGTGCCGACCACGATGTCGGCGCCCCATTCGCCGGGCGGCGTGATGAGCGTGAGCGCCAGCAGGTCGGCGGCAGCGATGAAGGCCGCGCCTTTGGACTGCACGGTCTTCACGTCGGCGGCGAGGTCTTCGATGCGACCGCTGGTGCTGGGGTACTGCGCGAGCACAGCGAAGTAGTCGTCGCCGGCCAGTGCGGCGTCCCATTCGGCGGCCGAGTTGGCGAGCTTCACGGTGAGGCCCAGCGGCTTCGCGCGCGTCTGCACCACCTCGATGGTCTGCGGGTGGCAGTCGCCGGCCACCACGAAGGTGTGGCCCTTGCTCTTGACCGAGCGCTTGGCCAGCGTCATGGCCTCGGCAGCGGCGGTGGCTTCATCGAGCATGGAAGCGTTGGCAATCGCCATGCCGGTGAGGTCGCACACCATGGTCTGGAAGTTGATCAGCGCTTCCATGCGGCCCTGCGAGATCTCGGCCTGGTAGGGCGTGTAGGCGGTGTACCAGGCCGGGTTCTCCAGCACGTTGCGCAGGATCACGCCCGGCGTGTGCGTGCCGTGGTAGCCCTGCCCGATGAAGCTCTTGAGCAACTGGTTCTGCTCGGCGATCGCCTTGAGCTCGGCCAGCGCCGCGGCTTCGGTGATGGCCGGGGGCAACTGCATGCCCTGGCTGCGCGCGATGCTGCGCGGCACGATGCCGTCGATCAGCGCGCGGCGCGAGGCCTCGCCGATCACGGACAACATCAGCGCTTCGTCGGCTTCGCCGATGCCGATGTGGCGGGCCACGAACTCGGACGGGTTCTCGAGTTCATCCAGGGGTTTGACAGACGGCATCAGCATGGAAGGGCTCCGGCGGAATGGATCAGGCGTTGGCTGAGAAGGCGTTGTAAGCAGTTTCGTCAAGGAGGGCGTCGACCTGGGCCGGGTCGGACAGCTTGACCTTGAAGAACCAGCCGCTCTTGAGCGGGTCGCTGTTGGCCAGCGAGGGGTCGGCGCGCAGGGCTTCGTTGACCTCGGTCACTTCACCGGTCACCGGCATGTACACGTCGGCCGCGGCCTTCACGGACTCGACCACGCCGGCCACGTCTTTCTGCGCAAAGGTCTTGCCCACTTCGGGCAGGTCGACGAAGACCACGTCGCCCAGCGCATCCTGCGCATGCACGGTGATGCCGACGGTGGCGATGTCGCCGTCAACGCTGATCCATTCGTGGTCTTCGGTGTACTTGGTGGTCATGGTGTTTCCTTTTAACTTTCGGTCAAAACCCGTTCGCCCTGAGCTTGTCGAAGGGCATCCAACGGTGGGTGTGTGAAGGCTTCGACAAGCTCAGCCCGAACGGACGATTTCTATCCGCGGAAGTAGCGGTTGGGTACAAAAGGCATGGCGCTCACTTCCATCGGCACCGGCTTGCCGCGAACGATGGCGTGCAGGCGCGTGCCCACCGCAGCGTGCGCCGGGTTCACATAGCCCATGGCCACCGGTTTGTCGGCGCTGGGGCCCAGCAGGCCGCTGGTGACTTCACCGATGGTCTCGCCACCGGGGGTTTGCAACTCGGTGTGGTCGCGCACGGGAATGCGTTCGAGAGCAACCAGGCCCACGCGCTTGCGGGTCAGCGGCTCGGTGCCGTCGAGCTGGGCCAGCACACGGGCCGCGCCCGGGAAACCGCCCGCGCGCGCGCCGCCGGTGCGGCGCACCTTCTGCATGGCCCAGTTGAGTGCGGCCTCCACCGGTGTGGTGGAGGTGTCGATGTCGTTGCCGTAGAGGCACAGGCCGGCTTCCAGACGCAGCGAGTTGCGCGCACCCAGGCCCACCGGTTTCACCTCGGGTTCGGCCAGCAGGGCGCGGGCAAACGCTTCGGCGCGATCAGCCGGCACCGAGATCTCAAAACCGTCTTCTCCTGTGTAGCCGCTGCGGGTGATGAACAGGTCGGTGCCTTGCCAGGTGAAGGCGCCGCCGGTCATGAACACCAGCTTTTCAACGCCGGGCACGAGCCGCTGCAAAGCGGTCACGGCCTGCGGGCCTTGCAGCGCGAGCAGGCCACGGTCGAACTGGGGCTCCACGCTGCAGCGGCGGCCGATGCGGTCAACGATATGGGTCAGGTCGCCGTGTTTGCAGGCGCCGTTCACGATCACAAAGAGGTCCGCACCGCGGTTGACGAACATCAGGTCGTCGATGATGCCGCCGGCGTCGTTGAGCAGCAGGCCGTAGCGCTGTTTGCCCACGGCCAGATCGATCACGTCCACCGGCATCAGCGACTCGAAGGCCGCCGCAGCGTCAGCGCCGACCAGGCGCAACTGCCCCATGTGCGACACATCGAACAGGCCGGCGGCCGCGCGGGTGTGGTGGTGCTCGGCCATCAGGCCGGCGGGGTACTGAACCGGCATGCTGTAGCCGGCAAACGGCACCATGCGGGCGCCGAGTTCGATGTGCAGGGCATGCAGCGGGGTTTTGAGGAGATCGGTGTCGGACACGGCGGCTCGCAGGCAAAAGGGGCAGGCCCCAAGGGGGCGGAACACGGTTCATCCGTGCGCTGCCCCACTGTCCGCTTTACCTGAGAGATTCGCGCGGGCGATGCCGCGTTTGCTCCTTCGGTGGATCGCCTCCAGGGGCGACCTCTCTCCAGGGGGGTACACGGGCCTTGCGGCCTGTGTTCGTCAGTCCTTTTGCCTGAGCGTTCAGGGCCACTTGGGTGGCCTCCTGCGCCTTCGGCGGCCACCTCGGGGGTGGCACTCTCCTGACCCGGTCGAGTGTAGCCGAGAGCTGCGTATTGGTGGGTTTCAGGCGCCTTCCAGGGCGGACTCGGGCAGCAGTTTGGCCAGGCGCTCGCTGATGGCGTCGGCCCGGCCCGGGCCGGCCAGGCGTTCGATGGCCACCAGCATCTCGCGGCTCACCACCAGCATGGCCGGCGCATCGCGGGCTTCGCGCAAGGCTTCACGAAACTGCAGGGCCAGGGCTTTGTCTCTGGGGGCAAACATGCGTTCGCTCAGGTCAAACAAAAACATGCGGGCACTCGCGAGCGAGCGGGGACCCGAGAAGGCATCAACCGAGCCTTTGCCCGCGGCGGGCTCGGGTGCCGTCGCCGGGGCGGGTGGTGTTTCGTCAACGATGTAACCCTGTGCCAGCAACTCGCGCACGATCTCCGCGCCCAGGCCACCAAAGAGTGCCTGCAGCGAGGCCGTGGCCTTGCGACCGTCGGCCACCAGCAGCACGGCGCGTTCGCGCTGGCCCAGGGTGCGTTGGCCGGGCTGCAGCTCGGCACGGCCCTTGTCGGTCTTGTTCAGCATGGTGAGGCGGGTGTGAAAGCGAAAACCCGCACTGTGGCCAGACCTTGTGACGAAGCGGTGAAACGCAGACGTGAAAAAGCCGCCCGCAGGCGGCTTCTGGCGCGAATGCTGAAAGAGCGTGACTTCGCTCACATGCCCGCGTAGTTGGGCCCACCGCCGCCTTCGGGTGTGACCCACACGATGTTCTGCGTCGGGTCCTTGATGTCGCAGGTCTTGCAGTGCACGCAGTTCTGCGCGTTGATCTGCAGGCGGTCGGTGTTGTCGTCGTTCTTCACGTACTCGTACACGCCGGCCGGGCAGTAACGGCTCTCGGGCCCGGCGTACTTGGCCAGGTTGATCTGCACCGGCACTGTGTTGTTGCGCAGCGTGAGGTGGGCGGGCTGGTTCTCTTCGTGGTTGGTGTTGCTCACGAACACGCTGGAGAGTTTGTCGAAGGTGATCTTGCCGTCGGGCTTGGGGTAGCTGATCTTCGGCATCTCGGCCGCCGGGCGCAGCTTCAGGTGGTCGGGCGTGGTGTTGTGCAGCGTCCAGGGCGGCGTTTTCACGCCCACCTTGGGCAGGAACCAGTGCTCCACACCCGTCATGAGCTTGCCCAGCAACGGGCTCTTCTTGAACCAGTTCTTGAAGTTGCGGTAGGTCCAGAGCTCTTCGTGCAGCCAGCTTTTCTCGAAGCGCTCGGTGAAGCCGGCGAGTTCGTCACTCTGGCGGCCGGCGGCGACCGCTTCAAACGCGGCTTCGGCGCAGAGCATGCCGCTCTTGATGGCGGCGTGGCTGCCCTTGATGCGCGCGGCGTTCAGGAAACCAGCGTTGCAACCCACCATGGCGCCCCCGGGGAACACCAGCTTGGGCAGGGCCTGTGGCGTGCCGTTGTTGAGTGCGCGCGCGCCATAACCCAGGCGCTTGCCGCCGGCAATGTGGGCCTGGATGCTGGGGTGCGTTTTCCAGCGCTGCATTTCTTCAAACGGTGACATCCAGGGGTTCTGGTAGTCCAGGCCCACCACCAGGCCCAGCGTGACCTTGTTGCCTTCAAGGTGGTAGAGAAAACCGCCGCCGAAGGTGTCGGCATCCATGGGCCAGCCGGCGGTGTGCACCACCAGACCCGGCTTGGCCTTGTCGGCCGGGATCTCCCAGAGTTCCTTGATGCCGATGGCGAAGGTCTGCGCGTCCTTGCCTTCGGTGAGCTTGTATTTGGCGATGAGTTGTTTGCCCAGGTGGCCGCGTGCGCCTTCGGCGAACACGGTGTACTTGGCGTGCAGTTCCATGCCGAGCTGGAAGTGGCCGGTGGGTTCACCGTCCTTGCCCAGGCCCAGGTGGCCGGTGGCCACGCCTTTGACCGAGCCGTCGTCGTTGTACAGCACCTCGGCCGCGGTGAAGCCGGGGAAGATCTCCACGCCCAGGGCTTCGGCCTGCTCGCCCAGCCACTTGGTGACCGCACCCAGGCTGATCACGTAGCAGCCGTCGTTGTGGAAGTTGCGCGGCATCAGCCAGTCGGGCGTGCGGGTGGAGCCCGTCTCGGTCAGCACGAGCAAGTCATCGCCGGTCACGGGTTGGTGCAGCGGGGCGCCGCGCTCTTTCCAGTCGGGGAAGAGCTCGGTGATGGCGATCGGGTCCATCACCGCGCCGCTCAGGATGTGCGCGCCGGGCTCGGAGCCTTTTTCCAGCACGCACACGTTGATCTCGCTGCCCTTTTCGGTGGCGAGCTGTTTCAGGCGGATGGCGGTGGACAGGCCTGCGGGTCCGCCGCCGACCACGACCACGTCGTATTCCATGGCTTCGCGGGGGCCGAACTGGGCCAGCAATTCATCGTGGGTCATCGGGGGGTCTCGCAGATAATGATTTTTGAGAAGGCGCAGAGTGTGCCTTGCGTGTCACTCGACAGACAGCATTTTATGCGGCACCCGCACAAAATCGAACGGTCGTACTAATCTTCACTGAGGGCTTGCATCGTGGCATACAGCATGGACTTGTCGGGCCGCGTGGCCTTGATCACCGGCGCATCGGGCGGCCTGGGCGAGCAGTTTGCCAAAACCCTGGCCAAGGCGGGCGCCGCCGTGGTGCTGGCCAGCCGCCGCACCGACCGCCTCATGGCCCTGCGCGCGCACATCGAAGCCGAGGGCGGCGACGCCCACGTGGTGGCCATGGACGTGACCGATCAGGCTTCCATCAAGGCGGCCGTGGCACACGCCGAAACCGAGGTGGGCGCGATCGACATCCTGGTGAACAACTCGGGCGTGAGCACCACGCAGCGGCTGCAGGACGTGAGCGAGGAAGACTACGACTTCATCTTCAACACCAACACCAAGGGCGCGTTCTTTGTGGCGCAGGAAGTCGGCAAACGCATGCTGGCGCGTGCCAAGGGCGCTGCACCCGGCACCTACGTGGGCGGGCGCATCGTCAACATCGCATCCATGGCCGGCCTGAAGGTGCTGCCGCAGATCGGCGTGTATTGCATGAGCAAGGCGGCGGTGGTGCAGATGACCAAGGCGATGGCGGTGGAGTGGGGCAAGTTCGGCATCAACGTGAACGCCATCTGCCCGGGCTACATCGACACCGAGATCAACCACCACCACTGGCAGACCGAACAGGGCCAGAAGCTCATCGGCATGCTGCCGCGCAAACGCGTGGGCGTGCCGACCGATCTGGACGCGGTGCTGGTGATGCTGTGTTCGAACGAGAGCCATTTCATCAACGGCGCCGTGATTGCGGCGGACGATGGCTTTGGCGCCTGAATGAGCGTTGCCGTTCTGGGTCGGCCTCCGGGCTGGCCGCCGGGCATGGTCGCCGGCATTCTGGCGGGTGTGGGCGCGGGCGCGTTCTGGGGGACGACTTTCATCGCGCCCCTGATGGCACCCGGTTTCAGCTCGATCGACCTCACGGTGGGGCGTTACCTGTCGTGTGGCCTGTTGTCGGTGGTGCTGTTGCTCTGGGCCGCGTTGCGGGGTGATGCGCAACGACCCACGCTGGCCCAGGCGGGTGCGGCGCTCTGGCTCAGCCTGCTGGGCTACACGGGTTACTACCTGCTGCTGGTGCTGGCCATCCAGGCCGCGGGTGCGGCGCTGCCGGTGCTGATCATCGGCACCATCCCGCTGTGGATCATGTTGCTCGGCAAGCCGAAGGGCCTGCGCTGGCGTTCGCTGGTACCGGGTTTGCTGCTCACCGTGGCGGGCATGGCGCTGATGATGCAGGCCACGGCGCACGGGCAGGACGACGGCGTGGCCACGGACCTGTGGCTGGGCATTGTCTATGCGGTGCTGGCCATGCTGTCCTGGACCGCCTTCGGATTGCTCAACGCCCGCTGGCTGGCCAGGCACCCCGAGGTGAACTCCACCCTGTGGGCCAACTGGCTGGGCGTGGCCGCGGGCGCGGGCGCGCTCGCCATCTGGGCGGTGGCAGGCACCGACCTGGCCACGCTGGTCGCGCGCCCGGGCTTCGGCACCTTCGTGCTGGTGTGCGCCGTGACCGGCATCGGTGCGGCCTGGGTGGCTTCGGTGCTCTGGAACATGGCCAGCCGCCGGCTCAGCGCCAGCTTGGCTGGGCAACTCATCGTCAGTGAGACGGTGTTCGGGCTGGTCTACAGCTTCGCCTGGGACGGTGCCTGGCCGGCTGCTTTGCAGTGGGCCGCGTGTGCGCTGTTCGTGCTCGGCATCCTCGCGTCCATCAAGGCCCACCGATGAAATTTGAACTGCCCGAGAAGAAAAAGGCGGTGTTTCGCATGACCATCCCCATCCGCTGGGGCGACATGGACGCGATGGGGCATGTGAACAACACCACCTACTTCCGGTACCTCGAGACGATCCGCATCGAGTGGATGCGCAGCATCGGCTGCCAACCCGACCCGCAGGGCGAGGGCCCGGTGATCGTCAACGCCTTCTGCACCTTCCACAAGCAGCTCGAATACCCGGGTGATGTCATCGCCACCCTGTTCGCCAGCGACGTGGGGCGCAGCAGCTTCGAGACGTGGTGCACGCTCACGCGAAGCGACGACCCGCAAACGATCTACGCCTCGGGTGGTGCCACCACGGTATGGGTGGATTTCCCGAAGCAGAAGTCGGCACCGATTCCCGACAAGCTGCTGCGGTACCTGCACGACTGACTTCAGGCGGGCTTGGCCTTCGGCACCCGCCCCATCGCATAAAACTCCGGGTTTGGCATCATGTTGCTGAAGCTGGCCATGCGGTTGGACAGGCCGAAGAACGCGGTGATGGCTGCGATGTCCCAGATGTCTTCGTCGGAGAAACCGTGGGCGTGCAGTGGCGCGAAGTCGTCGTCGTTGATCTCGTGGGAGGCCAGGCAGACTTTCATCGCGAAGTCCAGCATGGCTTTCTGGCGCGGGGTGATGTCGGCCTTGTGGTGGTTCACGGCCACCTGATCGGCCACCAACGGCTTCTTCTCGTAAATGCGCAGGATGGCGCCGTGCGCCACCACGCAATACAGGCAGTGGTTGGCCGCGCTGGTGGTGGTCACGATCATTTCGCGGTCGCCCTTGGTCAGCGATCCTTCTTCCTTGAGCATGAGCGCGTCGTGGTAGGCGAAGAACGCGCGCCACTCGGCGGGGCGGCGGGCCAGCGCCAGGAACACGTTGGGCACAAAACCGGCCTTGGCCTGCACTTCCAGCACTTTCGCCTTGATGTCTTCGGGCAGGTCGTTGATGTCGGGCGCGGGGTAGCGGTTCATGTCGGTCTCCGGTGGGTGCAGGTTGTGTTGGACGCAACGCATCGTACCGGCCGCTGCGCCCCTGCGGTATCGTTGTCGCGACTCCCTTTCCCAACCCCCGGATCACACCATGCAAGACAACAACGACCCCGAGTTCGAACGCGGCCTGGCCATGCGCAAGCAGGTCATGGGCGAGGCCTTCGTGGCCAACGCCTTGGCCAACATGACCCCCTTCACCGAGCCGATCCAGCAACACATCACGCGCAAGGCCTGGGGTGACGTGTGGCAGCGCGGCACCCTGGACTTGAAAACGCGCAGCCTGATCACCGTGACCATGCTGGCTGCGCTGGGCAAGCAGAACGAGCTCAAGGGTCATGTGCGGGGCGCGCTCAACAACGGGGCTACGCCGGCCGAGCTGCAAGAGGTGCTGCTGCAGGTGGCGGTGTACTGCGGGGTGCCCACCGCGGTGGAGGCGTTTCGCACCGCCGCGTCGGTGGTTGACGTCGAATCCCCATGACTTTTTCACAGGAGGTCTCCATGTCGTTTTCCATCACCCGCCGTGCCGCCGTTGCGGCCTCATTGATGGTCGGTTTCGGCCTGGCCCAGGCGCAGACCACCACCCGCATCCTGGTGGGCTTTCCCCCGGGTGGCGGCACCGACGCGATCGCGCGCATCCTGGGCGAACGCCTGAAAGAAGAACTGGGTCATCCGGTCATCGTGGAGAACAAACCCGGCGCGGGTGGGCAGATCGCCGCGCAGACCCTGAAGGCTTCCGCGGCCGACGGCAACACCCTGTTTCTGAGCCACGACCACAGCATCACGATCTTGCCCATGGTGATGAAGGCGCCGGGTTACGAGCCCGCCAAAGACTTCGTTCCCGTGGCCGGTTTTGCCACGTTCGTGAACGCGTTTGCGGTGAGCAGCGGCACGCCCGCCACCAGCTTCAAGGCGTATGTGGACGGCGTGAAGGCCGCCGGCGGCAAGGGCACGGTGGGCATTCCGGCGCCGGCCTCGGTTCCGCAGTTCCTGGTGCAGGTGATCGCGAAGCAGAACGGGCTGGACCTGGTGGCCGCGCCCTACCGTGGCAGCGCGCCCATGATGGCCGACATGTTGGGCAACCAGATCCCGGCCGGCGTGGCTTCCATTCCCGACTTCATTGAAAACCACAAGGCGGGCAAGCTGCGGGTGGTGGCGGTGATGGGCACGCAGCGCCAGGCCGCCATGCCCGAGGTCCCCACCTTTGCCGAGCTGGGCCTCAAGGGATTTGAAGACGTGCCGTACTACGGCCTGTTCGCCCCGGCCGGCACGCCCAAGGCCACGCTGGACCGCATGGCGCAAGCGGTGCTGAAGGCCATTGCCCAGCCCGACGTGCGCGAGAAACTCACCGCCATGGGTCTGAGCGTGGGCTTCATGACCGGCGAGCAGCTGGGCGCGCGTGAGCAGGCGTACGGCAAGGTGTGGGCGAAGATCATCCAGGACAGCGGCTTTGTCCCTCAATGACACTTACCCGGCGAGAAGCCTGTGCACCAGATCCGGTGTGCTGTGTGCGCCGTACTTGCGCATGAGCCTTGCCCGGTAGATCTCCACCGTGCGGTGGCTGATGTCCAGGGCCTTGCCGATCTCCTTGCTGGTGAGGCCGCTCATGAGGTGGGCCGCCACTTCGCGCTCGCGGGGCGTGAGGTCGGCTTTCACGGCGCGGCGTGAACTCAGGTCTTCAAAACTCCAGATGCCGGCGGCGTGGGGTGTTTCGCGGCTCAAGGCGCGACCGGTCACATGGCACCAGAAGGTCTCGTCTTTGAGGCGTCCACCCACGCGCTTCATGATGCGGTCGTCCGCGTAGGTGCCGCCCTTGCCCAGCAGCGGCGCCATGCGCGCGCCCAGGCGCTCGTACTCGTCGGCGCTGGGGTACAGGATCTGGAAGCTCTGGCCCACCAACTGTTCGCGCGTGGCGCCGAACATGTCGCACAGGACCTGGTTGCAATCGACCATGGTGCGCTGACGCGACAGCGCCAGGCCCACGGGGGCGAGGTCAAAGGCCAGGCGGTAGTCGATGTCCATGCGGTGAGGGTTTTGCTTTACGAGTTACTACGTATGCCGTTACGTAGTATCGTACCGGCACCCTTGCTTCAACCCAGGAGACAGCAACGTGAACAAGATCCACCCGAGCGCGGCCGCCGCGCTCCAAGACATCGTGGCCGACGGCCAGTTGTTCGCCGTGGGCGGCTTCGGCCTCTGCGGGATTCCCGAGGCGCTCATCGACGCGCTGCGCGACAGCGGCAAGAAGAACCTCACCGTGATCTCGAACAACGCGGGCGTGGACGGTTTCGGCCTGGGCAAGCTGCTGGAGACGCGCCAGATCACCAAGATGATTTCGAGCTACGTGGGCGAGAACAAGGAGTTCGAGCGCCAGTACCTGGCCGGTGAACTGCAACTCGAATTCACGCCCCAGGGCACGCTGGCCGAGAAGCTGCGCGCCGGTGGTGCGGGCATCCCGGCTTTCTTCACCAAGACCGGCGTGGGCACCATCGTCGCCGAAGGCAAGGAGCTGCGCGAGTTCGATGGCGAAACCTATGTGATGGAACGTGCGCTGGTGCCCGACGTCTCGCTGGTGAAAGCCTGGCGCGCCGACACCTCGGGCAACCTGCAGTTCCGCTTCACCGCGCGCAACTTCAATCCCGCCGTGGCCATGGCCGGCAAGATCTGCGTGGTCGAGGTCGAAGAGATCGTGGAGAAGGGCGCCATCGCGCCGGACGATGTCCACCTGCCCGGCATCTACGTGCACCGCCTGGTGCTCAACGCCACGCCCGAGAAGCGCATCGAGAAGCGCACGATCACCCCCAAGGAAGGAGTCTGAGATGCCCTGGAACCAAGACCAGATGGCTGCGCGCGCAGCCCACGAACTCGAAGACGGCTTTTACGTGAACCTCGGCATCGGCATTCCCACGCTGGTGGCCAACTTCGTGCCCGCCGACAAAGAGGTGTGGTTGCAGAGCGAGAACGGCATGCTCGGCATCGGCCCGTTTCCCACTGAAGACGAGGTGGATGCTGACCTCATCAACGCCGGCAAGCAGACCGTGACCACGATCCCGGGATCCAGCATCTTCGGCAGCCACGACAGCTTTGCCATGATCCGCGGCGGCAAGATCAACCTGAGCATCCTGGGCGCCATGCAGGTCAGCGACAAGGGCGATCTGGCCAACTGGATGATCCCCGGCAAGATGGTCAAGGGCATGGGCGGCGCCATGGACCTGGTGGCGGGCGTCAAGCGCGTGATCATCCTCATGGAGCACGTGGCCAAGAAGAAGGACGGCACCGAAGACCTGAAGATCCTCGAGCAGTGCACGCTGCCACTCACCGGTGTGGGCGTGGTCAACCGCATCATCACGGACCTCGGCGTGATGGACGTGACGCCGCAGGGCCTGAAGCTGGTGGAGCTGGCCCCGGGTGTCACGCGCGAGTTCATCCAGTCCAAGACCGGGCCCGCGCTGATCTGAGGGCTATACTCCCCACCGCACCCGTCATTGGGGAGTAGCCGCTCTGCACCTCGCAGAGGTCTGCGTCAACACACTTGGCCCTCAAGGCCATGGCGCCGACAGCCTTCAGCCTGGCAAGACCTTTGACCACACTGCCTCCGGATGGGCCGGGGAAGCCGTGTGGTCTTTTGGTTTCTGCCGGCCCTCGGAGCACTGTCTTGGAAGCTTTCCTCATATCCACCGGCATCGTCGCCCTCGCTGAAATGGGCGACAAGACGCAATTGCTGGCCCTCGTGCTGGCCGCGCGGTTCAAGCGACCGTGGCCCATCGTCTGGGGCATCCTCGCCGCCACCTTGCTCAACCACGCGCTGGCGGGACTCGCGGGCGCATGGATCATGGCCGCTGCAGGGCCCGACGTGATGCGCTGGGTGCTTGGCGTGTCCTTCATTGCGATGGCTTTGTGGATGCTGGTCCCGGACAAGCTCGACGACGACAACGCCGTGCCGCAGCGTCGCATGGGCGTGTTCTTCATCACCACCTGGGCGTTCTTTCTGGCCGAGATGGGCGACAAGACCCAGATCGCCACCGTGGCGTTGGGCGCACAGTACGAGCCCCTGATCGCCGTGGTGGCGGGCACCACCTTCGGCATGATGCTGGCCAACGCGCCGGTGGTGTTCTTTGGCGACAAGCTCACCCGGCGCGTGCCCATCAAGCTGGTGCACGGCGTCGCAGCGCTGATTTTTGCGGTGCTGGGCGTGCTGACACTGCTGGGTGTCGGCAAGTCGTTCATCGGCTGACCATCAAGCAAAAAGGCCCCGGATGGGGCCTTTTTGCATGTGTGGAGCGGGTGAAGGGAATCGAACCCTCGTATGAAGCTTGGGAAGCTGCCGTTCTGCCATTGAACTACACCCGCAGAGCGGCAGAGTTTACTTGAGGATGTCGCCCACGCAGAGGTACTTGATCTCCACGTAGTCGTCCATGCCGTGGTGCGAGCCCTCCCGGCCCAGGCCCGATTGCTTCACGCCGCCGAACGGCACGTGTTCGGTGGCCAGGATGCCGACGTTGATGCCGACCATGCCGTATTCCAGCGCTTCGCTCACGCGGAAGATGCGGCCCACGTCGCGGCTGTAGAAGTAGCTGGCCAGGCCGAACTCGGTGTTGTTGGCCGCATCGATCGCTTCCTGCTCGGTGTGAAACTTGAACACCGGGGCGAAGGGCCCGAAGGTTTCTTCTCTGGCGCAGAGCATGTCGGCGGTGGCATCGGCCACCACGGTGGGTTCGAAAAACTGGCCGCTGCCGATGTTCGTCAAGCGCTTGCCACCGGTCATCACGCGCGCGCCCTTGGCCACGGCATCGTCCACGTGGCGCTGCACCTTCACCAGCGCCGCCTCTTCGATCAGTGGGCCCTGGCTCACGCCGTCCTCGAAGCCGTTGCCGACCTTGGTGGTCTTCACCTTGGCGGCGAACTTCTCCACGAAGCTGTCGTACACACCGGCCTGCACGTAGATGCGGTTGGAGCACACGCAGGTCTGGCCGGCGTTGCGGTACTTGCTGGCGAAGGCGCCTTCCACCGCGCTGTCGATGTCGGCGTCGTCGAACACGATGAAGGGCGCGTTGCCGCCGAGTTCGAGCGACATTTTCTTGACCGTGGGCGCGCACTGCGCCATGAGGATGCGGCCGACTTCGGTGGAGCCGGTGAAGCTGATGTGGCGCACCACGTCGCTCTCGCACAGCACCTTGCCCACGGCGATGCTGTTGTCGGCGTCGGCACACAGCATGTTGAGCACACCGGCCGGAATGCCGGCGCGGATGGCCAGCTCGGCCGCAGCGAGTGCCGTCAGTGGCGTGAGCTCGGCGGGTTTGATGATCACCGGGCAGCCGGCGGCCAGTGCGGGCGCCACCTTGCGCGTGATCATGGCCAGCGGGAAGTTCCACGGCGTGATGGCCGCGCACACGCCGATGGGCTGCTTGAGCACGATCAGGCGGCGGTTGTTGTCGAAGGTGGGCAGGGTCTCGCCGTTGACGCGTTTGGCTTCTTCGGCGAACCACTCCACGAAGCTCGCGCCGTAGGCGATCTCGCCCTTGGCTTCGGCGAACGGCTTGCCCTGCTCGGCGGTGAGGATGCGGCCCAGGTCTTCCTGGTTGGCCATGAGCAGATCGAACCACTTGCGCAGGATGGTGCTGCGTTCCTTGGCGGTCTTGGCTTTCCAGGCGGGCCAGGCGGCGTTGGCCGCAGCAATGGCTGCTTCGGCGTCTTTCGGGCCGAGGTTGGCCACGTCGGCGAGCTTGTGGCCGGTGGCCGGGTCGAGCACGTCGAAGCGGCCGCCGCCGGCGACCCATTGGCCATTGACCAGGCCGTCGGTCTTGAGCAGGGTGGGGTCCTTGAGCAGGGCGAGGGGGGAAGTCTTCATGTCCATGGGCAGTCTCCGGTGTTCGGTGCGCGCCAGGGTGGCGGGGCAGCTCGAAAGCATAGTCTTTTGGGGTGCGGCGTGCAGTACCGCTGGCGACCTTGGCCCCCGGTCCACCGCGGCGAACGTGCTGTGAAAGCCCGCTTTGGAGCGACCGGTCCGCCATGTTGGAAAATACGGGGTTTCGCGCGCCCGCGCGGCAGCCGCATCCCTCGACCGAAAACCACAAGGCCACCATGACCCGCCCCGCCACTGCAGTTGTTTCCGTTGCCGACATCCGCAAGAGCTTCCTGGACTTCTTCGCCTCCAAGGGCCACACCGTGGTCGCGTCCAGCTCGCTGGTGCCGGGCAACGACCCCACGCTCATGTTCACCAACTCGGGCATGGTCCAGTTCAAGGACGTGTTCCTGGGCACCGACAAGCGCCCTTACGTTCGCGCGGCCTCGGTGCAGGCCTGCCTGCGTGCCGGCGGCAAACACAACGACCTGGAAAACGTGGGCTACACCGCGCGCCACCACACCTTCTTCGAGATGCTGGGCAACTGGTCGTTTGGCGACTACTTCAAGCGCGAGTCGCTCAAGTGGGCCTGGGAGCTGCTGACCGAGGTCTACCAGCTGCCGAAAGAGCGTCTGCTGGCCACCGTGTACGAAGAGGACGACGAGGCCTACGACATCTGGACGAAAGAGATCGGCCTGCCGCCCGAGCGCGTGATCCGCATCGGCGACAACAAGGGCGGGCGTTACAAGAGCGACAACTTCTGGATGATGGCCGACACCGGCCCCTGCGGCCCGTGCTCCGAGATCTTCTACGACCACGGCGACCACATCGCCGGCGGCCCCCCGGGCAGCCCCGATGAGGACGGCGACCGTTTCATCGAGATCTGGAACAACGTGTTCATGCAGTTCAACATGGCCGAGGACGGCTCGGTCACGCCGCTGCCCGCGCCCTGCGTGGACACCGGCATGGGCCTGGAGCGCCTGGCCGCCATCCTGCAGCATGTGCACAGCAACTACGAGATCGACATTTTTGACGCGCTCATCAAGGCCGCCGGCCGCGAGACCCACACGGCCGACCTGAGCAACCCGTCGCTCAAGGTGATCGCCGACCACATCCGCGCCACGTCGTTCCTCATCAGCGACGGCGTGATCCCGAGCAACGAAGGCCGGGGCTACGTGCAGCGCCGCATCGTGCGCCGCGCCATCCGCCACGGCTACAAGCTCGGCCAGAAGACGCCGTTCTTCCACAAGATGGTGCCCGACCTGGTGCGCATGATGGGCGAGGCCTACCCCAACCTGGCGAGCCAGGCGCAGCGCATCACCGAGGTGTTGCGGGTGGAGGAAGAGCGCTTTTACGAGACGCTGGCCAACGGCATGGAAATCCTCGATGCGGCTTTGGCCGACGGGGCGAAGGTGCTGCCCGGTGACGTGGCCTTCAAGCTGCACGACACCTACGGCTTCCCGCTCGACCTCTCGGCCGACGTGTGCCGCGAGCGCGGGCTGACGGTGGACGAAGCGGGTTTCCGCGCCGCCATGGAAGCTCAAAAGGCCAAGGGCCGCGCGGCCGGCAAGTTCAAGATGGACAAGGCGCTCGACTACACCGGCGCGGGCAACACCTTCGTGGGTTACGAGCAGCTGGACGCCACCGCGAAGATCGTGGCGCTGTACCTGGACGGCACGCCCGTGGCCGAGCTCAAGACCGGTCAACAAGGCGTCGTGGTGCTCGACAGCACGCCGTTTTATGCCGAGAGCGGCGGCCAGGTGGGCGACGAGGGCGTGATCACCAGCGGCTCGGCGCGCTTCGACGTGGGCGACACGCAAAAGATCAAGTCCGACGTGTTCGGTCACCACGGCACCGTGGTGCAGGGCACCATCAGCGTGGGCGACAGCGCAGCGGCGCAGGTCAACACGGCGGTGCGAGCCGCCACCGTGCGCAACCACTCGGTCACCCACCTGATGCACAAGGCCCTGCGCGAGGTGCTGGGCGACCACGTGCAGCAAAAAGGCAGCCTGGTCGACGCCGACAAGACGCGCTTCGACTTCACGCACAACGCGCCGGTGACGGACGCGCAGATCCGCGCGATCGAGCAAAAGGTGAACGCCGAAATCGTGGCCAACGCGCCCACCCAGGCGCGTGTGATGGACATCGAGTCGGCCCAGAAGACCGGCGCCATGATGCTGTTCGGCGAGAAGTACGGCGAGTCGGTCCGGGTGCTGGACATCGGCACCAGCCGCGAACTCTGCGGCGGTACGCACGTTCAGGCCACGGGCGACATCGGCTTCTTCAGCATCACCGCCGAAGGTGGCGTGGCCGCCGGCGTGCGCCGCGTGGAAGCCGTGACGGGCCTGAACGCGCTGGCCTACGTGCAAGGCATGGAAGAAACACTCGGTGGTGTGGCCGGCACGCTCAAGGTCACGCCGGGCGAAGTGCCTGCGCGCGTGGGTGCGCTGCTGGAGCAGATGCGCGATCTGGAGAAAGAAATGAACGCGCTCAAGAGCCGCCTGGCCTCGGCCCAGGGCGACGAGCTGGTGAACCAGGCGGTGGATGTCAAGGGCATGAAGGTGCTGGCGGCCGTGTTGACCGGCGCCGACGCCAAGGGCCTGCGCGAGACCATGGACAAGCTCAAGGACAAGCTCAAGACCGCTGCCATCGTGCTCGCCGCCGTGGACGGCAACAAGGTGCAGCTGGCCGCTGGCGTCACCGCCGACAGCACGGGCAAGGTCAAGGCCGGTGAGCTCGTGAACTTCGTGGCCCAGCAGGTGGGCGGCAAAGGCGGTGGCAAGGCCGACATGGCCATGGCCGGCGGTACCGATGCCTCCAACCTGGACGCCGCGCTCAAGTCGGTGCAGGCCTGGGTGGCCGAGCGGGCCTGAGCCCGCGGGCTCAGGGTTCGGCGATCACGCCCTCGGCCACGAGGGCGTCGATCTCTGCCTCCGGCAGATCAAATTCGCGCAGCACCTCGCGCGTGTGCTGGCCCAGCAGCGGCGCGGGTGTGCTGCTGCGATCGGGCGAGGCCGAGAAGTGGATCGGGCAGCCGATGGCCCGCGTGGCACCGGCTTGCGGATGCTCCACATCCACCACCATGCCGCGCGCCACGGTTTGCGGATGGCTCAAGGCTTCGCCGATGGTGTGCACCGGGCCGGCCGGCACACCCGCTGCGTCGAACGCCGCCTGCCACTGCTCGCGCGTTCGTGTGCGCACCACCGCGTTCATCAGGTCCACGAGCACGGCGAGGTTGGCCATGCGGTCGCTGTTGGTGGCAAAGCGTGCGTCGCTGCGCCACTCGGGGTGGCCCAGCACATCGCAGATGCGTTCCCAGTTGGTCTGGTTGGCACCGCCGATGTTGATCCAGCCGTCGCTGGCTTCAAACGCCTGATACGGCGCGGTGAGGATGTGCGCCGAGCCGGTGGGCTCGGGCGAGCGTTGGGTGGCGAACCACACCGCTGCGTGCCAGTAGGTCTGCTGCAGCGCCGCGTCGCTCAGCGACGTGTCCACCACCTGGCCTTCGCCGGTTTTGAGCTTGTGGATGTAGGCGGCGAGGATGCCGAGCGCCGCCAGGATGCCGGCGTTCATGTCCGACACCGCGTTGCCGCTCTTGGCCGGTGGGCGGCCTGCTTCGCCGGTGACGGACATCAGGCCCGCGAAGCCTTGTGCGATCAGGTCGAAGCCACCCTTGTCGGCATAGGGCCCGCTGCGCCCGTAGCCGGTGATGGCGCAGTAGATGAGGCCCGGGTTCTCGGCCTTCAGGGCCTCGTAGCCCAGGCCCAGCTTGTCCATGGTGCCGCCGCGAAAGTTCTCCACCAGCACGTCAGCGTTCTTCACCATCTTCAGCAGCAGCGCGCGGCCCTTGGGGCTCTTGAGGTTGAGGGCGAGGCCACGCTTGTTGCGGTTCATCATCATGAACGGCGCCGACACACCGCCCACTTGCGGATCGCGGTAGCCGCGCGCGTCGTCGCCGCCGGGAATCTTCTCGATCTTGATCACGTCGGCGCCCATGTCGGCCAGCAGCAGACCGCAGGTGGGGCCCGACATGATCTGTGTGACTTCGAGCACGCGCAGGCCCGCGAGCGGGCCGGTGGATGGTTTCACTGGCCGCTCCAGACAGGGGGTCGTTTGGCCACGAAGGCGGCCACGCCTTCATGGAAGTCGTCGCTGCCATAGGCCGCGCGGATCAGGTCTTCAGACGCGGCCAGGTCGTGTGTGGCCAGGCGCTCCAGCGTGGCCTTGCTCACGCGTTGCGTGACCGGCGCGAGCACAGCGAGCCTTTGCACGAGCGTCGTGGTGGCAGCCTCGATGGCTTCGGGTGCCTCGATGGCCTGCAGAAAACCGCAAGCCAGCGCCTCGTCGGCGCCAATGAACTCGGCCAGCAACAGCATGCGTTTCACCCGCTGGTGCCCGAAGGCCGCGCGCAGCCGCGCCACGTTGGCAATGGCCAGGCAATTGCCCAGCGTCTTGGCAATCGGCACGCCGAATTTCGCGCTGGGCGTGGCCAGGCGGAAGTCGCAGGCGGTGGCAATGGCCAGCCCGCCGCCCACGCACCAGCCTTCGACCACGGCCACCGTGGGCATGGGCAGGTTGCACATCAACTCGATGCCGGCCTCGATCTGGCGCTCGTAAGTCACGCCGTCCTCGCCGGTCTGGAAGGCCGCGAACTGCTCGATGTCGGTTCCGGCCACAAAGGCCTGCCCACCGGCACCGCGAAAAACCGCCACCCGCACGCTGCGGTCGGTGCTCAGCTGGCGGTTGATGGCCGCGAGCT
>NZ_JAOASO010000034.1 GCF_030158645.1 Hydrogenophaga sp.
GGATCGGGTCCACCGGGCGGCCGGCCTTGAGGTCGGCCACCACGGTGCGCTGGCCGGGAATGATCCAGAAGAACACGTTGGCGCTCATGGCGGTGGCGATCATCGCGCCCATCAGCAGAAAGGCCGCGCGCCCGGCGAACAAATGGGTGGCCAGCCAGGCCGCCACACACACCAGCACCAGCACCAGCGCGCCCACCTTGGCGTCGCCGTGTTTGCTCTGGCCCAGCGTGCGGCAGATCGCGTCGTACAGGAGCCAGAACACCACCAGGAACGCCAGCGCACCGGCCACGGCGGCTCCGGGGCTCCAGACGAACACCTTGGGGTCGATCAGGTAGACGCTGGGACTCCAGAGGTACGAGATGAGGAACAGCGCAAAGCCCGAGAGCCAGGTGGAATAACTCTCCCAGTAAAACCAGTGCAGGTTCTCCGGCAGCTTGGGCGGTGACACCGCGAACTTCACCGGGTGATAAAAACCGCCGCCGTGCACGGCCCAGAGCTCACCGCTGACACCGTCCTTCTTGAGCTGCTCGTCTTCGGGCGGGGTCAGGCTGCTGTCCAGGAACACGAAATAGAAGGACGAGCCGATCCAGGCAATCGCAACGATCACGTGCAGCCAGCGCAACAGCAGGTTGGCCCAGTCGAGCAGGTAAGTTTCCATGGGACCTCAGGACAGGTTGGCAACGCCACCGGCGGCGCTGACGGCCATCAACAACTGCGCCACCACCGACGCGGCGATCACGGCCGGCACCTTGCTCTGAATGCCGGGCAAACCGATCGGGCAGGTCACGCGGGCGAGTTCGGCGGCGGTGAAGCCCCGTTCGGTCAGGCGGTGGCCAAAGGTGGCCCACTTGGTGCGGCTGCCGATCAGGCCGATGAAGGCCAGATCGTCGCGCTCGCGCTGGCGCTGCAGGCAGGCCGCGACCACGTCCAGGTCTTCGGCGTGCGAAAAACTCATGACCAGCACGCAGGCACCGGCCGGCACATCGCGCACAGCGGTCTGCACCGGGTCGGAGTGCTCGGTGCTCACCTGCGCTGGCAGGTCGGGTGGAAACAGGCCGTCGCGGCTGTCGATCCAATGCACAGCGAACGGCAGCGGCGCCAGGGCCTGCACGATCGCCCGACCGACGTGGCCGCCACCAAACAAGGCCAGCGGCGTGAGCGCAGGGTTCAACCGGTCGCGCAGTTGCGCAGCGTGCGAAGCGTCCACCGGCTCGAAGCACAGCACCACCGAGCCCCCACAACACTGACCCAGGCTCGGACCCAGCGCAACCACCTCCCGCCAGACCGGCGGTGCGGTGTCGGCCCACCGAGCCAGGGCTTCGCGGGCCTGTTGTGCCGCCTTCCACTCCAGATGTCCGCCGCCGATCGTGCCCGATTCGCCGCGTGTCGCGTCGTCGAAGACCGCCATCCACGCGCCGGCTTCACGGGGCGCAGAGCCCCGTGTTTGCTCTACGGTGACGAGCACGGCGCGCGAACGGGTCAGATGCAGCAAAAAGGTTTCAAGCTCGCCGGGCATGTGTGGCGCCGATGTCGAAGAATGTGTGTGGAGACGTAAGGGAAGGCTGGCGGGGTCAGTATCGACCTTACTGTGCGAAACGCCACAGTCGATTCACAATACACGCCATCCACCCGGCCGTATGCGCTCACGGGGCGCACCCGGGTCCGAACACTTCCAACAGACTTGCCCACATGAGCGACATTGCATCTGCCCCGCAGTCAGCCTCCCAACCCGGCATCCCGGCATCCGCCAACCGAGCAGCCCGCAGCCCCTGGGCGTGGGTGGGCGCGCTCAGCGCCGTCCTGCTGGCCTCTTGCGCGTCGCCGCCCCCACCGCCTCCAGCAGCCCCACCGCCGCCTGTCGCGGTCGCGGTGCCTCCGCCCATCTCTCAGTTGCCACCACCCGAGTTCGTCTCCCACGCGGCGTCGCCCATGGACTACCGCAAAGACGGTGCTCGGCACATCTACGAGCGCAACAGCCACCGGATCTACAAAGGCCAGCTGCCGCCGCTGATGCACGCGGTCGGGGTGTTGCAGGTCGAGGTGGACAACCGGGGCCAGGTCCGCAACGTGAGCTGGATGCGCGCACCCAGCCATGTGCCGGACGTGATGCGTGAGATCGAGCGCACCGTTCGCGCCGCGGCACCCTTTCCGGCCCCGGTGCGCATGGGTGGCGTGACGTACACCGATGTCTGGCTGTGGGACAAGAGCGGCAACTTCCAGCTCGACACGCTCACCGAAGGGCAAAGGAGTAAGTAACACCCCCGCGCCGCCTGCGGCGTCACCCCCTCAAGGGGGCAACGCGTGCGGCCTGGCAAAGCCAGTTCCGCCGCGTTCTGGGTCAACAGCTCTTCCGGCGCGACGTGCCTTCACCAAGGATGCGGTGGAACCGGCTTTGCCGGGCCACTTGCATCGCCCCCCTTGGGGGGTGACGCGAAGCGGCGCGGGGGGTGCAGCGTCAGCTGCCCCGATACGTGGAGTAACTCCACGGGCTCACCAGCAGCGGCACGTGGTAATGCTGGTCCGCGTGGGCCACGCCGAAATCCAGCGACACGCGGTCGAGAAAATTCGGCTCGGGCAACACCACGCCCCGGGCGGCGAAATAGCCCTTCACATCGAACACCAGGCGGTAGGTGCCCACCTTCAGGCTCGCGTTGTCGTACAGCGGCCCGTCGGGGTTGCGGCCGTCGGCGTTGAGCGTGAAGCGTTTGATCAGCGTGGCGTGCTCGCCCTGCGTGGTGTGCAGCTCCACCTGCATGCCGGCGGCGGGGCTGCCGTGCATGGTGTCCAGAACGTGTGTACTCAAGCCCATGGTGGTCGCTCCAGTGGTGAACAGTGCACGGAAAGTGTATACACTTTTTGGCGTTTCTGGCTATGATGAACCCATGGAAATCTCCAGCACCCTGCAGATCGTCGAATCGCTCACGCGGGCCATCGTCGAACACCGCCTGCGCCCCGGTACCAAGCTGGCCGAGCAGAAGCTGGCCGACCATTTCGGCGTCTCGCGCACGCTGGTGCGCCAGGCCCTGTTTCAGCTGTCGCAGAACCGGCTGATCCGCCTGGAGCCCGCGCGCGGGGCCTTTGTGGCCGCGCCCTCGGTGGAAGAAGCGCAGCAGGTGTTTGCGGTGCGCCGCATGCTGGAAGCAGAAATGACGCGCGCCTTTGTGCACACCGTCACCCCCGCCAGACTCAAGGCGCTGCGCGAACACGTGGCGCAGGAAAAGCAGGCCGTGAACACCGACGACGTGACCGGTCGCACCGAGCTGCTGGGCGACTTTCATGTGCGCATGGC
>NZ_JAOASO010000035.1 GCF_030158645.1 Hydrogenophaga sp.
CGAACCCGACCTACACCATCAGCGATCTGGCGCGCGAGTTCGACCTCACCACCCGGGCCATCCGTTTTTACGAAGACATGGGCCTGCTGCAGCCGCAACGCGAAGGTCCGGGCGGGCGCAACCGCGTGTACACCGCACGCGACCGCACGCGCCTCAAACTCACGCTGCGCGCCAAACGCCTGGGCCTGTCGCTGACCGAAGCCAAGGACATCATCGACACCTACGACAGCCCGCGCGACACCGGTCCGCAGCTGCGCAAGTTCCTCACCGTGCTGGCCGACCACCGCCGCCAGCTCGAAGAGCAGATGGCCGACCTGGTGGCCAACCTCGACGAGGTGAAGGTGCACGAAAAGGAAGCCCGCGCGCTGCTGGCCAAGCTGGACAAGAAGTCCTGAGTTCATTCCCTGGAGGAGACCCCATGTCCCTGATTGCGAGCATCGTTGTTGCGCTCGTCGCGCTGCTGCACTTCTACTTTCTCGTGCTCGAGATGTTCCTGTGGGACAAGCCTGCCGGACTCAAGGCCTTCGGCCAGACACCTGCGTCGGCCGCGGCCACCAAGGTGCTGGCCGCCAACCAGGGGCTGTACAACGGCTTTCTGGCCGCCGGCCTGCTCTGGGGCTTGTGGCTGGGGCCCGGGGGCTTTGGCGTGAAGGTGTTCTTTCTGCTGTGCGTGCTGATCGCCGGTCTCTACGGCGCGGCCACGGCCAGCCGCAAGATTCTCTACGTGCAGGCGCTGCCGGCGGCGGTGGGCCTGGTGCTGGTCTATTTGAGCCGCGCGGCCTGAGGCCTCAGTCGGGTGCGGTGTCCCGCCACACCACCCGGCCCTGCCCGGCGTCGTTGATGCGCGCCACCAGCGCCGCCGTGTGCGATTCGGGCACCTGCAGCGTGGCGTCCACCCCCTCACCGTGCAGCACCTCGACCAGCGTGGCGCCAAAGCCGTCGAGCTCGCGCCGCAGCCAGCCCTCCAGCGCGTAGGGCAACACACAGCGCAGCCGCAGCCAGCGGATCACCGGCACCTTGTCCGCGTTCAACAGGGCCTGGGCCACGCTGTCGGTGTAGGCGCGCACCAGCCCGCCCGCGCCCAGCGGAACACCGCCGTAGTAGCGCACCACCGTGGCCAGCACACCTTCCAGGTCCTGGCGGCGCAGCACTTCCAGCATGGGCCGCCCGGCCGTGCCGCCGGGTTCGCCATCGTCGTTGGCTGCCGAGTGCCCGCCGGCCATGAGCGCCCAGCACACGTGGGTGGCACCGGGGTGTTCGGCGCGAAGCTGTGCCACGCGCGCCAGGGCCGCCACGCGGTCGGCCACCGGCTCCACGCAACCGATGAAGCGGCTTTTCTTGAGGGTCTGCTCGCTGAGGACCGGGGCGGAAAGCGTGAAGGGCATGGGGGCCTGAGCATAGCCCTGAGACGGTGGGTACGAAATTGACGTTTACGTAAACGTCAACGTAGAATCCAAGGCTTCCGCCACGCACCGAGAACGCCGTGAACCCACCCACCTTCGAGCCTCGCAACCCCGGTTTTGAAGCCCGCGTGCGCGAGAGCTTTGCCCGCCAGGCCGCCATGCGCACGCTCGGCGCCTCGCTGGCGGTGGTCGAGCCCGGGCGGGTGGAGATCACACTGCCCTGGGCCGAAGCGCTCACGCAGCAACACGGCTTCCTGCACGCCGGCATGGTGGCCACCGCGCTCGACTCGGCCTGTGGCTATGCCGGGTTCACCCTGATGGCGCTTGAGGCCGCGGTGCTCACCATCGAGTTCAAGATCAACCTGCTCTCACCCGCCCAGGGCCAGCGCTTCCGCATGGTCGGCACCGTCGTCAAACCGGGGCGCACGGTGACGGTGTGCGAAGGCCATGCGTATGCCCTCGACGGCGGGCAAGAGAAACTGGTCGCCACCATGGGCTGCACGCTCATGGCCGTCGTCGGCCGCGACCACATCCAGGGCTGAAGCCCGCTGAATCATTCTTTGGAGACAAGACCCATGACCAACCTGCCCGGCCTCAATTTCCAGCTCGGTGAAGACATCGACGCGCTGCGCGACGCGGTGCGCGATTTTGCGCAAGCCGAGATCGCCCCCCGCGCGGCCGAGATCGACCAGAACGACCAGTTCCCCATGGACCTGTGGCGCAAGATGGGCGACCTCGGCGTGCTCGGCATCACCGTGGGCGAGGAATACGGTGGCGCCGGCATGGGCTACCTGGCGCACATGATCGCCATGGAAGAAATCTCGCGCGCCTCGGCCAGCGTGGGCCTGTCTTACGGCGCGCACAGCAACCTGTGCGTGAACCAGATCAAGCGCAACGGCAACGAAGCCCAGCGCGCGAAGTACCTGCCCAAGCTCATCAGTGGCGAACACGTGGGTGCACTCGCCATGAGCGAGCCGGGCGCGGGCTCGGACGTGATCAGCATGAAGCTCAAAGCCGAAGACAAGGGCGGCTACTACCTGCTCAACGGCAGCAAGATGTGGATCACCAACGGGCCGGACGCCGACACCATGGTGGTGTACGCCAAGTCCGAACCCGAGATGGGTGCGCGCGGCGTCACGGCCTTCATCGTTGAAAAAGGCATGAAGGGTTTCAGCACCGCGCAAAAGCTCGACAAGCTCGGCATGCGCGGCAGCCACACCGGCGAGATGGTGTTCAACAACGTCGAGGTGCCGGTCGAGAACATCCTGGGCGGCCTCAACAACGGCGCCAAGGTGCTCATGAGCGGGCTGGACTACGAGCGCGCCGTGCTCACCGGCGGGCCGCTGGGCATCATGCAGGCCGTCATGGACAACATCGTTCCCTACATCCACGACCGCAAGCAGTTCGGCCAGAGCATCGGCGAGTTCCAGCTGATCCAGGGCAAGGTGGCCGACATGTACACCGTGCTGCAGGCCGGGCGTTCGTTCGCTTACATGGTGGCGAAGAACCTCGACATGCTGGGCTCTGAGCACGTGCGCCAGGTGCGCAAGGACTGCGCTTCGGTGATTCTGTGGTGCGCGGAAGAAGCCACCAAGATGGCGGGCAACGGCATCCAGATCTTCGGTGGCAACGGCTACATCAACGAGTACCCGCTGGGCCGCCTGTGGCGCGACGCCAAGCTGTACGAAATCGGCGCCGGCACCAGCGAGATCCGCCGCATGTTGATCGGCCGCGAACTGTTTGCCGAGACCTGCTGAGGCTTGATGCCGCAGCCTAAGATCGCGCCATGACCTCCGAACTCAAAGACCTCTTCGCGCGCAACCGCGCCTGGGCCGCCGACGTGGTGGCCACGCGCCCCACCTTCTTCACCGACCTGCTGGCCCAGCAGAGCCCGCAGTACATGTGGATCGGCTGCTCCGACAGCCGTGTGCCCGCCAACCAGATCACCGGTCTGGACCCGGGCGAGGTGTTCGTGCACCGCAACGTGGCCAACGTGGTGGTGCCGACCGATCTCAACTGCCTCTCCACCATCCAGTACGCGGTGGACATGCTCAAGGTGCAGCACCTGATGGTGGTGGGCCACTACGGCTGTGGTGGTGTGCAGGCGGCGCTGCGCGATGTGCGCGTGGGCCTGGCGGACAACTGGCTGCGCCACATCAAGGACGTGCGCGATCGCCACGCGGCGGTGCTCGACGCGACACCCGAGCAGCACCGCGCCGACGTGTTGTGCGAACTCAACGCCATCGAGCAGGTGATGAACGTGGCACAAACCACGGTGGTGCAGGACGCCTGGGCGCGCGGACAGACGCTCACGCTGCACGGCTGGGTTTACGGCTTGCGCGACGGCTTGCTGCACGACATGCACATGACGGTGGACCACAAGGACCAGATCGACGCGGCCTACCGCCAGGCCGTGGCGGGCGTGGGCTCGGTTCGCCAGAACTGAGCGGCGGCGGCAGCGCCCGTTCCATCAACAACGGGACACACCATGTTCCCCCAGCGCCTCGATTCGACCCTGGCCTATGCGATCGCCAAGGCCATGATGGACGGCTTCAACCGCCATTACCGTTTGTTTCGCACCGAGTCGGCGCGCGCCCAACACCGGTTTGAGACGCGCGACTGGCTCGGCCAGCAACGCGCCCAGCGCGAGCGCATCGAGTTCTACGACCTGCGCGTCAAGGAATGTGTGATGCGGCTGATCAAGGAGTTCGGCGCCGATGACCAGCCCATGGACGTGTGGGAGCAGGTGAAGCTGCACTACATCGGCCTGCTGGTGAACCACCACCAGCCCGAGCTGGCCGAGACCTTCTTCAATTCGGTCACCACCAAGATCCTGCGGCGCGCCTACTTCCAGAACGACTTCATCTTCGTGCGCCCGGCCGTCTCAACCGAGTACATCGAGAACGAAGAGCCCAGCGCGAAGCCCACCTACCGCTGTTACTACCCCACGGCCGGCACGATGCAGGCCGAGGTGCTGCGTTTCCTTCAAGACCTGGGTCTGCGCGTGCCGTTCGACGACCTGGAGCGCGACGCCGGATTGGTGCTGGGCGCGATGAAGCGCCACTTCGACCACGTGAAGCTGCGCGCCAACTTCCAGTTCCAGGTGCTCTCGGGCCTGTTCTTCCGCAACAAGGGCGCCTATGTGGTCGGCAAGATCATCAACGGCTTCCAGGAGGTGCCGTTCGCCCTGCCCATCCTGCACAACACCGACGGCCAGCTGGTGGTGGACGCTGCGCTCTTCGGCGAGGACGACCTGCTCATCCTGTTCAGCTTTGCGCGGGCGACCTTCATGGTCGACATGGAGATACCGAGCGCCTACGTGCAGTTCCTGCGCAGCCTGATGCCGCGCAAGCCGCGCGCCGAGTTCTACAACGCGCTGGGCCTGGCCAAACAGGGCAAGACGCTGTTCTACCGCGACTTCCTCTTCCACATGCGGCACAGCACCGACAGGTTCCGCATTGCGCCCGGCATCAAGGGCATGGTCATGCTGGTGTTTGATCTGCCGAGCTTTCCGTTCGTGTTCAAGGTCATCAAGGACTTTTACCCGCCGCAGAAGGACACCACGCGCGAGCAGATCCGCGGCAAGTACCTGCTCGTGAAGCAGCACGACCGCGTGGGCCGCATGGCCGACACGCTGGAGTTCTCCGAGGTGGGTTTCCCGCGCGACCGTTTCACCGACGAGCTGATCGCCGAGATCCAGAAGTACGCGCCCAGCCAGCTGGAGATCAGCGACCGCGATGGTGACGGCACGACCGAGGTGATCCTCAAGCACTGCTACATCGAGCGCCGGATGATCCCGCTCAACATCCACCTGCAGGAAGCCTTCGATGCCGGGGCCCGTGCACAGATCGAGCACACGGTGATCGAATACGGCAACGCCATCAAGGACCTGGTGGCGGCCAACATCTTCCCCGGCGACATGCTGTGGAAAAACTTCGGCATCACCCGCCACGGCAAGGTCGTGTTCTACGACTACGACGAAATCGAGTACGTCACCGACTGCAACTTCCGCCGCGTGCCCGCGCCGCGCAACGAGGAGGACGAGATGTCGGGCGAGGTCTGGTACACGGTGCGCAAGCACGACGTGTTTCCCGAAACCTTCGGCCCGTTCCTGCTCGGCAACCCGGTGGTGCGCGAGGTCTTCATGCAGCACCACGCCGACCTGCTGGACGCCGCGTTCTGGCAGTCGCACAAGGAACGCATCGCCGCCGGCCATGTGTTCGATGTTTTCCCCTACGAGCGCGACCGGCGTTTTCTGTCGCACGCACTCGCCTGAAGCTTTTTTTCATCCCAACCAGGAGCAACCACATGTCCCAAGACGCCATCGTCATCGTCGGTGCCGCACGCACCCCCATGGGCTCGTTCCAGAGCGACTTCGCCAGCCTCTCGGCCCACGACCTGGGTGGCGCCGCCATCAAGGCCGCCGTTGAGCGCAGCGGCGTGAAGCCGGAGCAGGTCGATGAAGTGCTCTTCGGCAACTGCCTGATGGCCGGCCAGGGCCAGGCGCCGGCGCGTCAGGCTGCGTTCAAGGGCGGCCTGCCGAAATCGGCCGGCGCGGTGACGCTCTCCAAAATGTGTGGCTCGGGCATGAAGGCCACCATGCTGGCCCACGACATGATCGCCGCCGGCAGCGCCACCGTGGTGGTGGCCGGCGGCATGGAGAGCATGACCAACGCGCCTTACCTGCTGCAGAAGGGCCGCAGCGGCTACCGCATGGGCCACGACAAGATCTACGACCACATGATGCTCGACGGCCTGGAAGACGCCTACGAGGCCGGCCGCTCCATGGGCACGTTCGGCGAAGACTGCGCCGCCAAGTACAGCTTCACCCGCGAGCAGCAAGACGCCTTTGCCATCGCGTCGGTCACGCGCGCCAAGGCCGCCACCGCGAGCGGTGCCTTTGCCGCCGAGATCATGCCCGTGACGGTGAAAGACCGCAGCGGCGAGCGCGTGGTGAGCACCGACGAAGGCCCGGGCAAGGTCAAGCTTGACAAGGTCACCAGCCTCAAGCCCGCGTTCAAGAAGGACGGCACCATCACCGCCGCGTCGAGCTCGTCCATCAACGACGGCGCCGCCGCGCTGGTGCTCATGCGCGAGTCCACCGCCAAGGCCCAGGGCCTGAAGCCGCTGGCGCGCATCGTCGCGCACAGCACCCACGCACAGGAACCCAACTGGTTCGCCACCGCCCCGGTGGGCGCCACGCAGAAGCTGCTGGCCAAGACCGGCTGGAGCGTGGCGGACGTGGACCTCTGGGAGATCAACGAAGCCTTCGCCGTCGTGCCCATGGCGCTCATGACCGAGCTGAGCATTCCGCACGAGAAGGTCAACGTCAACGGCGGCGCCTGCGCGCTGGGCCACCCCATCGGTGCCAGCGGCGCGCGCATCCTGGTCACGCTGATCCATGCGCTGCAGGCGCGTGGCGGCCAAAAGGGTGTGGCCACCTTGTGCATCGGCGGCGGCGAAGCCACCGCCATGGCCATCGAGCTGGTGTAACCCGGAGACGACCTGGCCATGCTGAACCAAGACCAACTCATGATCCGCGACGCGGTGCGCAGCTTTGCCCAGGAGCAGCTCTGGCCGCACGCGGCGAAGTGGGACAAGGAACACCACTTCCCGACCGACGTGCACAAAGGCCTGGCCGAGCTCGGCGCCTACGGCATCTGCGTACCCGAGGCACTGGGCGGCGCGGGGCTGGACTATGTGACGCTGGCCGTGGTGCTGGAAGAAATCGCGGCGGGTGACGGTGGCACCAGCACGGCGATCTCGGTCACCAACTGCCCGGTCAACGCGATCCTGATGCGCTACGGCAATGCCCAGCAGCAGGAGCGCTGGCTGCGCCCGCTGGCGGCCGGCCAGATGCTGGGGGTGTTCTGCCTGACCGAGCCGCACGTGGGTTCGGACGCTTCGGCGCTTCGCACCACGGCGGTCAAGGAGGGTGACGACTACGTGCTCAACGGCGTCAAGCAGTTCATCACCAGCGGGAAGAACGGGCACCTGGCGATCGTGATCGCTGTCACCGACAAGGGCGCCGGCAAGAAAGGCATGAGCGCCTTCGTGGTGCCCACCGACACACCGGGCTATGTGGTGGCGCGGCTCGAAGACAAGCTCGGTCAGCACAGCAGCGACACGGCACAGATCAATTTCGACAATTGCCGCATTCCGGCCGAGAACCTGATCGGTGCGGAGGGCGAGGGCTACAAGATCGCACTCTCGGCACTCGAAGGCGGGCGCATCGGCATCGCGGCGCAAAGCATCGGCATGGCGCGCAGCGCGTTCGACTGCGCGCTGGCCTATTCCAAGGACCGCTCCAGTTTCGGCCAGCCGATCTTCAACCACCAGGCGGTGGGTTTTCGCCTGGCGGACATGGCCACACAGATCGAAGCGGCGCGTGCGCTCACGCACCACGCGGCGGCCTTGCGCGACGCGGGCCAGCCGTGTTTGAAAGAAGCGGCCATGGCCAAGCTGTTTGCGAGCGAAATGGCCGAGGCCGTGTGCACGGCGGCCATCCAGGTGTTTGGTGGGTACGGCTATGTGAGCGACTTTCCGGTGGAGCGCATTTACCGGGACGTGCGGGTGTGCCAGATTTATGAAGGCACGTCGGACATTCAGAAGATCATTATTCAAAGAGCGCTGGCCTGACCTCCGGCGCGAGGTGTCTGCGTTCCAGGATGCCGTGCAACCGGCTTTGCCGGGCCACAGGCATCGCCCCCTGGGGGGTGACGCCGCAGGCGGCGCGGGGGGTACCATCCATCACCATGAACATCATCATCCTGGGTGCCGGCCGCGTCGGCGAGAGCGTGGCGGAAAGCCTGGTCTCCGAGCAGAACGACATCACCGTCATCGACATGGACCCGGCCCGGCTTCGCAGCCTGGAAGAGCGCATCGACCTGCGCGGCGTGGTGGGCAACGGCATCCAGCCCTCGGTGCTGCGGGAGGCGGGCGCCAAAGACGCCGACATGGTGATCGCCTGCGCTGCCAACGACGAAACCAACCTCGTGGTGTGCAAGGTCGCGCACGACATCTTCAACGTGCCCAGCACCATCGCCCGGCTGCGCTCGCCCGAATTCATCGAAGGCGACGAGCTGCTCGGCAAGAACGGCTTTGCGGTGGACCACGTGATCTGCCCGGAAGAGTCGGTCATGCGTTACCTCCACCAGCTCATCAGCTACCCCGAGGCGCTGCAGGTGCTGGAGTTTGCCGACGGCCGCGCCAGCCTGATCGCGGTGCGCGCGACCCACGGCGGCTCGCTGGTGGGCCACACCATCGGCGAGTTTCGCGACCGCTTCCCGCACGCCGAGATGCGCGTGGTCGCGCTGTACCGGCTCGACACCGAGATGGAGGCCACCAAGACCACGCGCATCCTGGCGGGTGACGAGGTGTTCGTGCTCGCCGACACGCAGAAGATCCGCTATGTGCTGGGCGCCATCCACAACATCGACGAACCGGCCAAGCGGATCATGATCGCCGGGGGTGGCAAGGTGGGCTTGCGCCTGGCGCGATCGCTGCAGGGGCAGTGCCAGGTGAAGATCATCGAGCACGACCAGAAGCGCTGCGAATACCTGGCCAGCCAGTTGCCATCGAGCATGCTCATCCTCAATGGCGACGGCGCCGACGAAGACCTGCTGCTCGAAGAAAGCGTGGGCGAGATGGACATGTTTCTCGCGCTCACCAGCGACGACGAGGACAACATCATGTCGGCCATGCTGGCCAAGCGCATGGGCGCCGGGCGCGTCATGGCGCTCATCAACCGCCGTGCCTACGCCGACATGATGCAGGGCAGCACCATCGACATCGCCATCTCGCCCTCGCAAACCGTCATCGGCGAGCTGCTCACGCACCTTCGGCGCGGCGATGTGGCCGCTGTGCACAGCCTGCGCCGGGGCGCGGCCGAGGCGCTCGAAGGCATTGCGCGCGGTGATGTCAAAACCAGCAAGCTGGTGGGCCGCAAGGTCGAAGAACTCAAACTGCCCAAAGGCGTGCGCATCGGTGCCATCGTGCGCGGGGAGGGCAGCAAGTCGGAAGTGCTCATGCCGCACCACGACACCGTGATCGAGACCGACGACCACATCATCATGTTCATTCCGAACAAGCGCCTGGTTCGCGAGGTCGAGAAGCTGTTCCAGGTGGGCGCCACCTTCTTCGGCTGACCCCGGGTCCATGTTCATGCCGCTGTTGCGCGTCTTTCCCGTGCTGGGCGCCATCGTGATGGTGTTCTCGCTCACCTTGCTGGTCCCGTGGACGGTGTCGTGGTGGTCGCAGGACGGCGCTCAAGGTGCCTACCTGCCGGCCGTGGCCGTTGCGTTGGTGGTGGGCTTGCTCCTGCGTTGTGCCGTGTTCAAGGTGGGCCGCAAGGTGGAGCTGCAGACGCGGGACGGCATCCTGCTGGTGGGGCTGGTCTGGACCCTGCTGCCGCTGCTGGCGTGTCTGCCCCTGCTGCTGTACTTCGGCCAGACGGCCCAACCGATCAGCGTGACCGACGCCTACTTCGAAGCCATGTCGGGCCTGACCACCACCGGGTCCACCGTGATCACCGGGCTGGACGCCTTGCCCGGTTCCATCAACCTGTGGCGCTGTTTCCTGCAGTGGCTCGGCGGCATGGGCATCCTCGTGCTGGCCGTGGCCATCCTGCCCATGCTGGGCGTGGGCGGCAGCCAGCTGTTTCGCGCCGAGGCCACCGGGCCCATGAAAGACGCCAAGCTCACGCCGCGCATCACCGAAACCGCCAAGGGTTTGTGGACCGTGTACTGCGTGCTCTCGGTGGCTTGTGTGCTGGGCTACTGGCTGGGCGGCATGTCTGCGCTGGACGCCTGGGCCCACATGTTCACCACCATGAGCCTGGGTGGGCTGTCGACGCACGACAGCAGCTTCGGGTTCTTCCAGTCGCCCACGCTGGAGTGGGTCGCCATTGTCTTCATGCTGGTGGCCAGTTGCAACTTTGCGCTGTATTTCGTGGCCTTCGCCAAACGCCAGCCCGCCCGCATCTGGCGCGACACCGAATGGCGCGGGACCATGGGCCTGCTGCTGGGTGCCAGCGTGTTCGTGGCGGGGTTGTTGCTCGTCAAGGGCACCATGACCGACCCGCTGGAGACCCTGCGGGTGGCCTTGTTCAACGTGATCTCCATCGGCTCGACCACCGGTTTTGCCACGGTGGACTACACCACCTGGCCGGTGTTTGCGCCGCTGTTCATGATCATGCTCTCCGGCGTGGCCACCAGCGCGGGCTCCACCGGCGCCGGCATCAAGATGGCGCGTGTGCTGATTCTGCTCAAGCAGGCCAGGCGGGAAATGTCGCGCATCATCCACCCGCGCGCGGTGTATCCGGTGCACCTGGGCGGGCACGTGGTGCAAACCGGCACCCTGCTGTCGGTGCTGGGCTTCATGCTGGTGTACGGCGGCACCATCATCGGGTTGACCATGCTGTTGCTGCTCTCCGACCTGCCGTTCGACACGGCGTTCTCGGCGGTGGTGGCCAGCGTGAACAACATGGGCCCCGGCCTCAACGAGGTGGGCCCGGCGGGCAACTTCCAGGGGCTGACCGACTTCCAGACCTGGGTGTGCACCCTGGCCATGCTGCTGGGGCGGCTGGAAATGCTGTCGTTCCTCGTGCTGTTCACCCCGGGCTTCTGGCGCAAATAGACTGCCTGCATGCTGTTCACCCTGCTGCCTGTTCTTTCGGTGTTTTCGCGCATCCTGCTCGCGTTCGCACCCGCCTTCCTGGTGCCGCTGGCCTGGGCCTGGTTTCTGGACGCGCAGCACCACGCGCTGGTGTGGGCCTACGGCTTTGCCTTCACCACCGTTTGCGGTCTGGTCCTGTGGCGCAGCACCCACCGGTTTCGCCGCGAACTGCAGGCCAAGGACGGCTTTCTGCTGGTCAACCTGGTGTGGATGCTGCTGCCCGCGTTCGCGGCGGCGCCGCTCATGTTCACCGTGCCCGACATCACCTGGACCAAGGCCTATTTCGAGGCCATGAGCGCCCTCACGGCCACCGGGGCCACGGCGCTCTCGGGGCTGGATGCCCTGCCGGTGTCGGTCAATGTGTGGCGCTGCTTCCTGCAACTGCTGGGTGGGCTGGGCATCATGCTGCTGGTGGTGGCGGTGCTGCCGCTGCTGGGCCTGGGCGGTGTGCAGCTCTACCGGGCGGAGACGCCCGGGCCCATGAAGGACACCAAGTTCACCCCGCGCATTTCCGAGACCGCCCGCGGTCTGTGGGGCGTGTACGTGCTCTTCTCGGTGGCCTGCATGCTGGCTTACCGCTGGGCCGGCATGGGCTGGGCCGACGCCTTCATGCACATGTGCACCACCATGGGCCTGGGCGGTTTTTCATCGCACGACGCCAGCTTCGGTTACTGGGACTCGCCGAGGATCGAGGCCGTGGCCACGGTGTTCATGGCGCTGGCCGGTGTGAGTTTCATGCGCTATTTCATCGTGCTGCGCCAGCGCTCGTTGCGGCCCCTCACGCGCGACCGCGAGATCCGCACCTATGTGAGCGTGCTGGTGGTGTCGATTTTGCTGGTGGCGGTGTTGCTCACCGCGCAGGGCGTGATCCCCGATTTCCCCGAAGCCTTGCGCACCAGCGCGTTTCACGTCGTGTCGGTGGCCACCACCACCGGCTACGCCTCCACCGACTACGCCCAGTGGCCGGTGTTCGCGCCGGTGCTGCTGATGTTCCTGGGGTGTTTTGTGTCGTGTGCCGGTTCCACCGGCGGCGGCATCAAGCTCGTGCGCATGGTGCTGTTGATCAAGCAGGCGCGGCGCGAACTGGTGCGCATCGTGCATCCGCGCGTGGTGAACCCGGTGACGCTGGGCGGGGCCATCATGCCCAACTCGGTCATGACCGCCGTCTTCGGCTACATGCTGATTTACGGCGCCGCCACCATGGGGCTGACCATGTTGCTGTTGTTCACCGGCCTGGACATCGTGACCGCCTTCTCAGCGGTCGTGGCCACAGTGAACAACATCGGCCCCGGCCTCGGTGAGGTGGGGCCGGCGAGCAATTTCGGCGTGCTCTCCGACTTTCAGATCTGGGTGTGCACGTTTGCGATGCTGCTGGGGCGGCTTGAATTACTGACTGTCCTGGTCCTCTTCACGGGCCACTTCTGGAGGAAGTGAGCCCGCGTGTCAGCCGCGCGCCGGGATGGTCAGGCCGCGTTGCACCGCTGGCCTTTGCTCGAATGCCGCGAGCACCCTCGGCAGTTCGGCAAAGTCGCTGAAGCCCACCAGGTCGCCCGCGCCGTAGAAGCCCACCAGGTTGCGCACCCAGGGCCAGATGGCGATGTCGGCAATCGAGTAGTCCTGGCCCATGACCCAGTCGCGCCCGGTCATGCGCTGGTTCAACACGCCCAGCAAGCGTTTGGTTTCGGCGGCATATCGGTCGCGCGGGCGCTTGTCTTCAAACTCCTTGCCGGCGAATTTGTGGAAGAAGCCGAGCTGCCCAAACATCGGGCCCACCCCGCCCATCTGGAACATCAGCCACTGCAGGGTTTCGTAGCGGTCCGCCGGGTCTTTCGGCAGGAACTGCCCGGTCTTCTCGGCCAGGTAAACCAGAATGGCGCCCGACTCGAACAGCGCCATCGGCTGGTTCCCCGGGCCGTTCGGGTCCAGGATGGCCGGGATCTTGTTGTTCGGGTTGAGCGAGAGGAAAGCCGGCGACATCTGGTCGTTGGTCTCGAAGCTCACCAGGTGCGGCTCGTAGGGCAGGCCGGTTTCCTCCAGCATGATCGAGACCTTCACGCCGTTGGGCGTGGGCAGCGAATACAGCTGCAGGCGGTCGGCAAACTTCGCCGGCCATTGTTTCGTGATGGGGAATGCGTCCAGTGCGTTCATGTGGGCTCTCTCGGGGCTGGCAAAAGCCGCATTGAACACCCGCGCCGCATGTCCCGGGCGCTGCAAGGACATCGATAATTCCCTAACCAACGGAGACACGACATGCCCATCACCAAAGGATCCCAAGCGCTCGTGGCGGAAGCCAGCGCACAGATCACCACCCACAGCGTGGCCGACATCCAGGCCCGGCTGGCCGCGGGCGATGCGCGCTTGCAGCTGGTGGACATCCGCGATGTGCGCGAGCTCGAACGCGAAGGCACGGCCGTCGGTGCCCTGCACGCGCCGCGCGGCATGCTGGAGTTCTGGGTGGACCCGGCGTCGCCGTATTTCAAGCCGGTGTTTGCCGACGAGCACAAGGAGTTCGTGCTGTTTTGTGGCGCCGGCTGGCGCAGCGCGCTGGCCACCAAGGCGCTGCAGGACATGGGCATGACCAACGTGGCCCACATCGACGGTGGTTTTGCCGATTGGGTGAAACAAGGCGCACCGGTGGAGACGCTGGAGCAGCGCCGGGCGAAAAAAGCCGGATGAAAGACCCGTGCCCCTGCGGCCGAAACGCGGCGTTCGAGGCGTGTTGTGGCCGCTTCCTGGGTGCCGGCATGCCCGCACCCGACGCCGAGGCGCTCATGCGCTCGCGCTACACCGCCTTTGTGCGCGGCGACACGGTGCATCTGCTGGCCACCTGGCACGCCAGCACGCGGCCGGCTTCGCTCGAGCTCGACGCCGGCGTGAAATGGCTGGGGCTGGACGTGAAGCGGCACACGCCCATGGACGGCGCGCACGCCGAGGTGGAATTTGTGGCGCGCTCGCGCGTGCAAGGCCGTGGGCAGCGCCTGCACGAGCGCAGCCGCTTCGTGCGCGAAGACGGGCATTGGCTGTATGTGGGCGGAGATCTCTTGTGAAGCGGTTCGACGGGGTGCTTTTTGATTGCGACGGGGTGCTCGTGGACAGCGAGCCCATCACCAACGGCGTGCTGCGCGAGGTGCTCAACGAGAGTGGCTGGGCCCTCACGCAGGCCGAGTGCCTGCAGATCTTCATCGGCAAGGCGGTGCGCGACGAGCGTGCGCGCATCGAGGCCGAAACCGGCCAGCCGCTCACCGAAGACTGGATGCGGGCTTTCTACGCCCGGCGCGACGCGCGGCTGCGCGCCGAGCTGCTGCCGGTGCAGGGCGCGATCGATGTGGTGATGGCCGCGCACCGCCACGCGGGTGGCCGCATTGCGTGCGCCTCGGGCGCCGACCGGCCCAAGGTCGTGATGCAGATCGAGATGGCGGGCATGCACCCGTACTTTGGCGACCGCATCTTCAGCGGTCATGACCAGCCCCGTTCCAAGCCCGCGCCCGATGTGTATCTGGCCGCGGCCGCGCACCTCGGCGTCGACCCGGCGCGTTGCCTGGTGATTGAAGACACGGGCACGGGCGCACAGGCGGGTCTCGCGGCGGGCGCCACGGTGTGGGGCTATTGCCCCGAGGGCCATGGCCGTGCGTTTGACGGACTGGCGGTGCACCGCGTGTTCCACCGCATGCACGACCTGCTGGATTCACTGAGCCCTGAAGTCGCCCGGTGATTGTCCGGTCCAGCCCTTGAAGGCCCGGATGAAGCTCTTCTCGTTCTGAAACCCCGCGGCCTCGGCCACCTGCTTGATGGGCTTGTGGCTGCGCAGCAGGAGTTCGCTCGCCAGCTGTCTGCGCACCTCGTCTTTGAGGCGCTGCAGCGACGCGCCCTCGTCCTTGAGTTGCCGGTGCAGGGTGCGTGGTGAGGTGTTGAGCAAGGCGGCGAGTTCGTGGGCGTTGTGCGCGTCTTGCGGGCGGCTTGCGAGCAGCTGGCGCACGCGCTGCACGAGCAGGCGGTCGCGCCGGTAGGAGCGCACCGTCAGCGGCAGGGCGCGCTGCAGCAGCTGGTTCATGGCCGCCTCATCGCGGCGCACCGGCAGGCTCAGGTAGCGCGCGTCGAAGTGGATCGCCGCGTGCTCCGCATCGAACCGGATGGGTCCGTCGAACAGCACCGCATAGGCCTCGGCGTGGCGCGGCGCGGGGTGGGGGAATTGGGCGCCGAGCAGGGCCACACGCGAATCCACGTACCAGCTGGCCAGGCCGTGGATGTTGCGCAGCAACGAGACCGCGCAGAGCTCGGCCATGGGGCCAGGGTCTCGGTGCAGGCGCAGCGCGATGCTGGCGACCTCGCCATCCACCGCCACCGACAGCGTGGCGTCGGGTGTGAGCAGGCCGTGGTGGCGGCACCAGCGCTTGAGCGCCACGCCCAGCGTGGGGCTTGAGAGCGACGCGCGCGCGAGCAGGCCGTAGCTGCCCCAGGGCAGGGGGCGGGCGAAGCAGCCCAGGCCTTCGTCATCGAGTTCGCGCATGGCGGCGCCCGAGATCACCTCCATCTGCGTCGCGGTGATGCTGGCGCTGGGCTTCCTCAGTTGGGCTGGCGTTATTTGTGCCTGCTCCAACGCGTCTGACGGGTCCATGCCGCGTGCTTCGTAGGCCAGCACCATGGCCCGAACCAGGGCCATCGGCGTGAGCGCCGGGCCGCCGAACAGTCGGGCAACGTCGGTCGGTTGGGATGGACG
This sequence comes from Hydrogenophaga sp., assembly GCF_030158645.1. GTDB lineage: Bacteria > Pseudomonadota > Gammaproteobacteria > Burkholderiales > Burkholderiaceae_C > Hydrogenophaga. The sequence goes on from NZ_JAOASO010000035.1 coordinate 15,796, forward strand.
GCGGGCAGGGGCTTGGGACATACCCGGATTTTCAAGAGTCTTGGCAGCATTTGCAACCCACGTGACCGCCACGACACCGCCGCTATCCGACAAAATGGGCCGATCCCCCACAAGACCACCTGACAGGACCGCACCATGTCGACCCTGGAGACACAACTCAACGCCCGCTCTG
>NZ_JAOASO010000036.1 GCF_030158645.1 Hydrogenophaga sp.
TGCCGTCGCCCGACGGCCGGCTGCTGGCCACCAGCGGGCGCGGCTCCAGCAACATTTATCTGATCGACGCCGAGCAGCGCCGCGTGATCGGCAACACACCCAACCCTGCGTCTGGGCCCACCACCAACCCCGAGCGCCTGAGTAGTGGCCTGCTGCTGGGCCGCGAACCGCACGAGCCCACTTTCACGCGCAACGGCCGCGAGCTGTGGGTCACGCTGCGCGGTGAAGACCGTATTGCCATCGTCGGCGTCGATCGTGCCGTTCGCCAGCTCAAGGGGGCCGACAGCCCGGGCTCCAGCGCGGTTCGCCAATACCTGCCCACACTGAGCGGCCCGGCGCAGGTGTGGTTCAACCGTGAGGGTACGTTGGCCTTTGTGGCCAGCCAGAAGGTGTCGAAGATCGACGTGTTCCGCGTCAACCCCGGCGCGGATGGCCACAGCCAACCGCAGCGGCTGACCACGCTGGACATCAGCGCACAGGACAAACCCGGCTTCACGCCCTTCATGAAGACCACACCCGACGGTGCCGAGGTGTGGTTCTCGCACAAGCTGGCTGATGCGGTGTCTTGCCGCTCGACGCAGGGTGGCTTCGACCTGATCGACACCGTGCCACTCGGCATGGGCGCTCGGCCCAACCACGTTGAGTTCGTGCGCAATGCGCGCGGCAGCGTGGTCTATGCCAGCCTGGCGCGCATCGACGATGGTGGCCCCGGCGGCGTGGCGTCGAGCCCGATCGCCATCATCGACCGCAGCGCTCCGGGCGGACAGCGCAAGGTGGTGGGCACCTTCTCCAGCCGTGGCCGCGAGTCGCACGGGTTGTGGACCAACCCCGAGAACACGCTGCTGTATGTGGCCCACGAACAGGACGAGCTGCCCGGCACGCCCAACGCGGGCCAGACCGTGTGCAGTGCATTTGATGTGAGCGACCCGCTGCGCCCGACCTTCATTGCGCAGATCCCCCTGGGCAATCTGACGCTGCCCTCTGGCGCGCTGCGCAACAAAAAGAGCATCAACCTCGTCTACGTGCGTGTGGGCGAGAAGGGCCAGACGGCATGAGCGGCGCGCACACCAGCCACGGCGCCAGCGCCGCGCACACCAGCGCATTCCAGCGGGATATGGACGAATCGATGGCCCGCATGATGCAGGCCATGCACAGCCCGGGCTACGCAGGCCAGGCCGACCAGGACTTTCTGGCGATGATGATTCCGCACCACGCCGGCGCTGTGGACATGGCGCGGCTGGTGTTGCAGCATGGGCGCGATCCTGTCACCCGGCAGTTGGCCGAGGAAATCATTGCCGGGCAGACGGTGGAGATCCAGAGCATGCAACGCCGACTGCACACCCTGCAGCAGCGCACAGCCAAAGGTGCGGAAGCGGAATTTCCGTCGCTGGGTGGGACGCGGGGGCCTTGATCGACAGCCCTAGGGAAAGTACCAATGAGCGCCACGGAATGAACCAAGCCATGCAGCGCTCTTGATCACCATGCTGTTCCAGTCTGCCGAGTCCCGCTATAACCAATGGGTGCGTGAGCACTACCGTTTTTTGCTGCGCAGTGCGTGGGCGCTCACTGGTTCGCGCGCCATTGCCGAAGACGTGGTGCAAGACTGTTTTGCCAACGCCTGGAAGCACCGGGAGCAACTGCGCGACGCTGCGCTGGCACGGGCTTGGCTCTTTCAGATCATGCGCCGCGCCGCCTTTCGCCAGGCCGCACCCAGCATGCAGTCGCTGGACGATGAAGAGCAGCCCGAGCAAGCGGCGCCCGACGCGGGGCTGGACGACAAACTCGATGTCGTCAAGGCGCTCGCGCGCCTGGCGCCCATCCACCGCGAGGTGCTGGTGCTGTTTTATTTCGACGACATGCCCACCGCCCAGATGGCCGAGGCGCTGGAGATCGCGCCCGGCACGGTGTTGTCGCGCCTAGCCCGTGCGCGCGACGCTTTGAAGCTGGCCATGGGGGTACCTGCGACACCCAAGGCCGATGTCAACGTTACCCCGTTTCGCAGGACCAAGACATGAGCCCCGATACCGACGCGCCTTTCCTGCCCGACAGCGAATTCGATTTGCGCGCGCGCGCCGAGTTGGCGATCGCCTTCGAGGCCAGCGACGCACCGGCACACCTGTACCGAAAGCCGCAGCCGCTGCTGGCGCGACGCGGCTTGCAGCGTTTTCTGGCTGCGCTTTTGCTGGCCGGTGGCACCAGCGGCGGGGTGCTCGCCGTGCGACCGCCAGCGATGGTGCGCGACGCGATCGACCACGAATACCACGAGCGCAGCTTGCGGGGCAGTTTCATGGAGCAGCGCCAGTTGCTCATGCACCTGGGCATGCGGGACGCCAACGTGGTGCCCGGGTTTCCCCAACTCATGCGGCCATGCGATATCGAAGGTCACCTCGCTTACCACCTCACCACGTTCTTCGAGAAGGGCGGCATGGTGACGGTGTATGCCTTTGACCAGTCTGTGGACCTGCGCGAGGCCAGCGGCTGGTGGAGCAACGTGCACTGGAAGGTGATCCGCTCGCGCGAGGGCAAGCCCTTGTTGCTGGTGGCCCAGAAAAAGAAGGCACTGGCGGTCGCGCAGACGGCACTGCAGGCACCTCCCGTGTCCGGGCCAGGCTGAGGCACCGCGTCCCTGTCAACGAATCAACCGCTCACCCCTTTCACCCCAACCGGCGCACGACGCCCAACCACCGGAGACCCCAGAAATGAACCAACAACCCACCTCGCTCCCCCGGCGCCACCTGCTGGCCGGCAGCGGCGCTGCTTTGGCTGCCGTTGGTCTGGCCAGCTTTGGCCGCACCGCAGCCGCTGCTGGTGAGACCGCGCCCGTCGCCTTGGCCGGTGCTGCCAAGCCTCTGCCAGCGTACGTGGGCTGGAAGGACCCGGCCAGCCTGATCGTGCACAGCAGCACCACCATTGAGACCAAGCGCAGTGTGTTCGGCACCAGCGTAATCACGCCGTCCGAGCAGCTCTACATCCGCAACAACCTGCCCGCGCCCGACGCCTCGATCCTGGGCAACCGCGATGCCTGGGAGATCAACATCGAGGGGGTGAAGAACCCGCGCAAACTCACGCTGGGCGACCTCAAGCGCATAGGCATCGAGACCACGGCGATGGTGTTGCAATGCTCTGGCAACGGACGCGGCTACTTCCCCAACAAGCCCAGTGGAACGCCTTGGCAAGTGGGCGCAGCAGGCTGTGTGGTGTGGAGCGGTGTGCCGGTGCGCTGGGTGGTGGATGCCCTGGGCGGCGTGGAGGCCGGCATGGCCTACCTCACCGGCACAGGCGGCGAAAAACTCCCCGATGGACTGGACCCCAAGAGCGTGATCGTGGAACGCTCGGTGCCTGCTGCCGCACTCGCCGATGCCCTGCTGGCCTGGGAAATGAACGGTGTGCCGATTTCGCTGGCCCACGGCGGCCCACTGCGCTTGATCGTGCCGGGTTACACGGGCGTGAACAACATCAAGTACGTCAAACGCCTGGCCTTCACCGCTCAGGAGACCGACGCACGCATCATGTCGCACGGCTACCGCATTTCACCGCCCGGCGCGAAGGGCGACCCGTCGCAGCCATCGGTGCAGGAAATGACGGTGAAGTCGTGGATCAACGGTCCCGGCACGGACGGCGCCCCGCTTAAAGCGGGTGACACACAGATCCATGGCGTGGCGTTTGGCGGCATGAACGCGGTGGCCAAGGTCGAGGTTTCTCTGGACGGCGGAAAAACCTGGCAGCTCGCGCGCATGGTGGGGCCCGACCTCGGCCGCTTTGCGTGGCGGCAGTTTGTTTTTGCGGCGCGCCTGCCGGCGGGCCAGTTCACCCTGGCGAGCCGAGCCACCGACACCGCAGGCAACGTGCAGCCCGAACAACGCATGGAAAACGCGGGCGGCTACAACAACACCAGCTGGGCCGACCACGCCGTGAAAGTGAGCGTGGCATGAAGCGCACAATCCAAAAACACGCGTTGGTCGCTGCCCTGTGGTCGTTGGCATTCACAGTGCTGCCCGTGCACGCCGCCGACGATGCCGCGCAACTTCAACAAGGCAAGGTGTTGTTCGGCCAAGGCGCGGTGCCTGCCTGCGCCCTGTGCCATGCGCTCAAGGACGCGGGAGCCGAAGGCGCCGTGGGCCCCAGCCTGGACGAGCTCAAGCCCGATGCCAAGCGCGTGGCCACCGCGCTGCGCAACGGCATTGGGCAGATGCCGTCCTACAACGGCAAACTCAGTGATGCGCAAATTGCCGCCCTGGCGGCCTACGTGGCCAAGGCTTCGGGTGGATCAAAGTGATGGCTGGTTGGCCACAGCGCTGTTGCGCCAACTGACAAAAAGGACGGGATCACCTGCAAACAGCGATCCCGACTGAGTGGCTGACCCAGGGCGGGTCAGCCACTCACCATCACTTGCCTGGTTTGATGTCGGGGACCACCATCCAGCCAGCCCCCATCATCACAACCGCCGGGAACTTCTCGCCGGCCTAAGTCTTGCCCAGCATGGCCTTGTGCTCGCGGTAAGCCATCAACGCTGGCGACACGCCCAGGTGATTGATCGCACCATGCTTGATGCTGCTGCAGTCTTGCTCGTCGAGCTTGCAGATCTCTGCACGCTGTTGTCAACTCTCTAGCAATGTCAACTGCGCGCCTGAAACCTGTCTCTGCGCATTACCACGATGCATGAATAGGAGTGATCGCAATCCGGCACGCCAAGGGCATTCACGTTGAAAACTCGAACGGCAGCAACCGCTGCACATAAGACATTGCCCGGGGGGCTAAAAGGAATAAGTTTGGGAAGAAGGTCGACAAGTTGCCCAACGGTCACTACTCCACTGGCAGACTTCTGTGACGACACTGACCTCGTCACAAACCTCGTCACAAACAAAAAAGCCCTCGTTTCCGAGGGCTTCAGTGACAAGCAAGTGCTTGATTTGGTTGGTTGCGCGGGCAAGATTTGAACTTGCGACCTTTGGGTTATGAGCCCAACGAGCTACCAGGCTGCTCCACCGCGCGTCAAGCCTTTGATTCTATCACGCTTTGTCGGCGTCTGCGGCCGGCGCAGCATCTTCTGCGCGGTCGACCAACTCGACGAGTGCCATGGGGGCGTTGTCGCCCACGCGGTAACCCATCTTCAGGATGCGGGTGTAGCCACCGGGACGTGCGGCAAAGCGCGGGCCCAATTCGTTGAACAGCTTCACAACCACATCACGGTCGCGCAAGCGGTCAAATGCCAAGCGGCGGTTGGCCACAGTGGCCACTTTGGCCAACGTGATCATGGGCTCCACCACGCGGCGCAGCTCTTTGGCCTTGGGCACCGTGGTCTTGATGGCTTCGTGCGTGAGCAGCGAATTCATCATGTTGCGAAGCATCGCCAAGCGGTGCTCGCTGGTGCGGTTGAGTTTTCTAAGTCCGTGTCCGTGACGCATTTTTCATCCTTTCAGTTGTTTTGCCCACAGCCGTGTCAGGTACTGCGGGTTCGTCCGTGGCCGGCTTGCGCCAGCTTGCGGAATTTCAGTGCTTGTCCAAACCAGCCGGTGGCCAGTTTTCAAGCTTCATGCCCAAGGTCAGACCGCGCGAAGCGAGCACTTCCTTGATTTCGTTGAGCGACTTGCGACCCAGGTTGGGGGTCTTGAGCAGCTCGTTCTCGGTGCGCTGGATCAGGTCACCGATGTAGTAGATGTTTTCGGCCTTCAGGCAGTTGGCCGAACGCACCGTGAGTTCGAGTTCGTCGACAGGGCGCAGCAGGATCGGATCGAACTGCTGCGAGCTGCGCTGCGCGGGTGCTTCGAAGTTGAGTTCGGCGCCTTCGAGCTGCGCGAACACAGCCAGTTGTTCAACCAGAATCTTGGCCGATGCGCGAACCGCTTCCTCAGGACCAATGGAGCCGTTGGTCTCGATTTCGAGAACCAGTTTGTCCAGATCGGTGCGCTGCTCAACGCGGGCGCTCTCAACCGTGTAGCTCACGCGCTTGACGGGCGAGAACGAAGCGTCCAGCACGATGCGGCCGATGGAGCGGGCTTGGTCGTCGTTGCGACGCAGGCTGCCCGGCACATATCCGCGGCCTTTTTCGACCTTGATCTGCATGTCGAGCTTGGCGCCGGCGGACAGCGTGGCAATCACGTGGCCGGGATTCACGATTTCGACGTCGTGCGGGGTCTGGATGTCGGCGGCGGTCACAAGACCTTCACCGTCTTTGCGCAGGCTCAGCGTGACTTCGTCGCGGTTGTGGAGCTTGAACACCACGCCCTTGAGGTTCAAGAGCATGTTGACCACGTCTTCCTGAACGCCGTCGATCGAAGAGTACTCGTGCACCACACCAGCGATGGTGACTTCGGTCGGCGCGTGACCGGTCATGGAAGACAGCAAAACCCGGCGCAACGCGTTGCCCAGTGTGTGACCATAGCCGCGCTCGAACGGCTCCAGCGTGACTTTGGCTTTGTTGGCCGAGACTTGCTCGACGTTGATGGTTTTGGGCTTCAGCAGATTGTTCAGCATTCAAACTTCCTTCGGTACCCTCGGCTCGTTACACCGATAAGGCAGATGGAGCATGGCCCGGCCGCGCCCGCGAGGGCGCCTGCCGGGAACGAAATTAACGGGAATACAGTTCGACGATCAACGATTCGTTGACGTCAGAGGCGAATTCGTCGCGGTCCGGCGACTTCTTGAACACGCCTTCAACCTTCTCCACCGACACGTCGACCCAAGCGGGAAAACCGATCTGCTTGGCCAGTTCCATGGCTTCGAGCACACGGCCTTGCTTTTTCGATTTCTCGCGAACGGCGATGACGTCACCCGCCTTGACGGAGTACGAAGGGATGTTGACCGACTTGCCGTTCACCAGGATCGCTTTGTGCGAGACGATCTGACGGGCTTCGGCTCGGGTGGAGGCGAAACCCATACGGAACACGACGTTGTCCAGACGAGCTTCCAGCAGGAACAACAGGTTCGCACCGGTGTTGCCGCGACGGCGATCAGCCTCTGCGAAGTAGCGGCGGAACTGGCGCTCGAGCACACCGTAGGTGCGCTTGACTTTCTGCTTCTCGCGCAATTGCACGCCGAAGTCGGATGTGCGCTGCCCCGAAGTACGACCGTGCTGGCCGGGCTTGGAGTCGAATTTGGCCTTGTCGCTGATCGAGCGGCGTGCACTCTTGAGCAACAGGTCGGAGCCTTCACGGCGGGAAAGTTTGGCCTTGGGGCCGAGGTAACGTGCCACGTTGATGTCCTTGTGTTTCTGCCGCAACCCGCATCAAACGATGTCGTTGCGGGAGCCACTCCTTGAATGAAGTGGCGGTGGGCTTAGCAAAAAATGCCACCGCAGGCAACTGCGGTGGCGCTCGAAAAAGCCTTCCATTGTACCGCGAGAGCGGTACCGCCTCAAATGCGGCGGCGCTTCTGAGGGCGGCAGCCGTTGTGAGGCACTGGCGTCACGTCGGCAATGGAATTGATGCGGATGCCGAGGGCGCCCAGGGCGCGCACCGACGATTCGCGACCAGGACCGGGGCCCTTGATTTCGACGTCCAGGTTCTTGATGCCTTGCTCGATTGCAGCACGACCGGCCACTTCCGAAGCCACCTGGGCTGCGAAAGGCGTGGATTTGCGCGAGCCCTTGAAGCCCTGGCCACCGGAAGACGCCCAGGACAACGCATTGCCCTGGCGATCGGTGATCGTGATGATGGTGTTGTTGAACGAGGCGTGCACGTGAGCGATACCGTCGGCAATGTTCTTGCGGACTTTTTTGCGGACGCGTGCGGATGCGCTGGTGGAGGGTGACTTGGCCATGGGAATCCTTCGAACCGATTACTTCTTCAGCGACTGCGCTGCCTTGCGGGGACCTTTGCGCGTGCGCGCGTTGGTCTTCGTGCGCTGACCGCGCAGCGGCAGGCCACGGCGGTGACGGAAACCACGGTAGCAACCGATGTCCATCAATCGCTTGATGTTCATGGTGGTCTCGCGGCGGAGGTCGCCTTCGATCGTGAACGTGCCGACCTGGTCGCGAACTTTTTCGAGTTCAGCGTCGCTCAGATCTTTGATTTTCTTGGTGTAGTCGATGCCACATGCTTCACAGATCTTGCGAGCGCGGGTGCGACCAATACCGAAGATTGCCGTCAAGCCGATTTCAGCGTGCTTGTGCGGCGGAATGTTGATGCCTGCAATACGAGCCATGATGGTCCTCTAAACTTCAATCAGCCTTGACGCTGCTTATGACGCGGATCGGTGCAAATGACTCGCACAACACCGTGCCGCTTGATGATCTTGCAGTTGCGGCACATTTTTTTGACCGAAGCCGAAACTCTCATAGTCTTCTCCTAGATATTCCAAAAATATTCAACAACCAACCACTCACTTCGAGCGAAACACGATTCGCGCTCGGGTGAGGTCGTAGGGCGTGAGCTCTACCTTGACCTTGTCGCCCGGCAGGATACGGATGTAATGCATCCGCATCTTGCCGCTGATGTGCCCCAGAACCACATGACCGTTTTCGAGTTTGACCCGGAAGGTCGCATTGGGAAGGTTTTCAACCACCTCTCCCTGCATCTCGATCACGTCGTCCTTGGACATACACGAACTCAACTGCCAGGTGATGTCTTGAAGTTCGCCTTCTTGAGCAGCGATTCGTACTGCTGAGACATCATGTAATTCTGAACTTGGGCCATGAAATCCATGGTCACCACCACAATGATCAGCAACGACGTACCGCCAAAGTAGAAAGGCACGTTGTACTTGAGAATCAGAAACTCGGGCAGCAGGCACACGGCGGTGATGTAAACCGCACCAGCCAACGTCAGTCGCAGCAGAATCTTGTCGATGTAGCGAGCGGTCTGGTCACCTGGCCGAATGCCGGGGATGAAAGCGCCACTCTTCTTTAGGTTGTCTGCGGTCTCGCGGCTGTTGAAGACCAGCGCCGTGTAGAAAAAGCAGAAGAAAATGATGGCAGCCGCATACAGGGCCACATAAATCGGCTGACCTGGGGACAAGGCAGACGCGATGTCGCGCAACCAACGCGTGGAGTCTCCCGTGCTGACCCAACTCACGATCGTGGTCGGCAACAAGATGATCGACGACGCAAAAATCGGGGGAATCACGCCCGCCATGTTCAGCTTGAGCGGCAGGTGCGACGACTGACCGCCATACACCTTGTTGCCCACCTGACGACGTGCGTAGTTCACCAGGATCTTGCGCTGGCCTCGCTCAACAAACACCACGAAGTAGGTCACGAGGACCACCAGCGCAATGATGAAGATGGCGATCAGAATGTTCATCGCGCCAGTGCGCACGAGCTCCAACAATCCCCCCACCGCACTGGGCAGCCCTGCGGCGATGCCGGCAAAGATCAGGATGGAAATGCCGTTGCCCAGACCGCGCTCGGTGATTTGCTCGCCGAGCCACATCAGAAACATCGTTCCGGCCACCAAGCTGACCACCGCCGTCAGGCGAAAGCCCATGCCGGGATCAATCACCAAGCCTGCCGAACCTTCAAGGGCGAGCGCAATGCCCATCGACTGGAAGATCGCCAGACCCAACGTCCCGTAACGGGTGTACTGCGTGATCTTGCGCCGGCCCGCCTCGCCCTCTTTCTTCAGCTGCTCAAACGTGGGAACCACGTAGGTCATGAGCTGCATGATGATCGATGCCGAGATGTACGGCATGATGCCCAACGCGAACACGGTGAAGCGCGACAACGCACCGCCCGAGAACATGTTGAAAAGGCTCAGAATGCCGCCCGCCTGCCCCTTGAACAGTTGTTCAAGTTGCGCGGGGTCGATGCCCGGGACCGGGATGTGCGCACCGATCCGGTACACCACCAGGGCGAGCAGCAAGAAAACCAGCCGGCGACGCAGGTCGCCGAATTTTCCGGTTTTGGCCAGGGACGTGGATCCAGTTGCCACAGGTCGGTTCCGTCGCGTTCCGCTCAGGCGATCGAGCCGCCAGCGGCCTCGATCACGGCTTTTGCACCTGCGGTGACCGTCACGTCCTTGAAGGACACGGCACGTGTGAGCTCACCCGTCTTGATGACCTTAACGCGCTTGGCGAGGTGCGGCACGAGGCCGGCCTGCTTGAGCACGAGCATGTCCACATCGGCCACGTTGAGTGCACTGATGTCGGTCAGCGTGACTTCGGCGTTGAACTGCAGCTGGGTCGACTTGAAGCCGCGCTTCGGCAAACGGCGCTGCAGAGGCATTTGACCGCCTTCGAAGCCCACCTTGTGGTAGCCGCCGGAACGGGACTTTTGACCTTTGTGGCCACGACCTGCGGTCTTGCCCAGGCCAGAGCCGATGCCGCGACCCACGCGACGCTTGGCGTGCTTGGCGCCTTCAGAGGGCTTGATGGTGTTGAGTTGCATGTCCGTGACTCCGATCAGAGTACTTTGACCAGGTAGCTGATCTTGTTGATCATGCCGCGCACGGCAGGCGTGTCCTGCAGCTCGCTGGTGCTGTTGAGTTTGCGCAAGCCCAGGCCACGCACGGTGTCGCGGTGGGATTGCTTGGTTCCGATGGGGCTGCGCACCAACTGAACCTTGACGGTGTTTTGAGTGGTCATGATCGCTCCAATCAACCCAGGATGTCTTCAACGGACTTGCCACGCTTGGCAGCCACGTCGGACGGGGTGGTTGAATTCTTCAGGGCGTCCAGCGTGGCACGCACCAGGTTGTAGGGATTGCTCGAGCCGTGGCTCTTGGCCACGACGTCGGTGATGCCGAGCACTTCAAACACAGCACGCATCGGGCCACCGGCGATGATGCCGGTACCTTTGGACGCGGGCAGCATCATGACGTTGGAAGCGCCATGTTCGCCGTGCACGCTGTGGTGCAGGGAACCGTTCTTGAGCGAGACCTTGATCATGTTGCGACGGGCCGCTTCCATGGCCTTTTGCACGGCCACGGGCACTTCACGCGCCTTGCCCTTGCCCATGCCCACGCGGCCATCGCCGTCGCCGACGACGGTCAGTGCTGCGAAACCGAGGATACGACCACCCTTGACCACCTTGGTCACGCGGTTGATCGCGATCATCTTTTCGCGCAAACCGTCTTCGTTCGCTTCGTTCTTGATGTTTGCCGTAAATTTAGCCATTTTGTGGTTTCCGTTTGATCAGAACTGCAGGCCGGCTTCACGCGCGGCGTCTGCCAGGGCTTTCACCCGACCGTGGTAGGCAAAACCGGAGCGGTCAAAAGCCACCTTTTCGATGCCGGCGGCCTTGGCCTTCTCGGCGATGCGTTTGCCGATCAAGGCCGCGGCGCTGGCGTTGCCGCCTTTGCCGGCGCCGCCGATCTGGGCACGCACTTCGGCTTCGGCCGTGGAGGCCGAGGCCAGCACCTTGGCGCCGTCGTCGGAAATGACGCTGGCGTAGATGTGCAGGTTGGTGCGGTTCACGGTCAAGCGGACAGCGCCCTGCTGCGCGATGCGGATGCGCGTTTGGCGGGCGCGGCGCAGACGTTGCTCTTTTTTGGTCAACATGATCCTGATCCTTATTTCTTCTTGGTTTCCTTGATCACGACCTTTTCATCCGCGTAGCGGATGCCCTTGCCCTTGTAAGGCTCGGGGGGGCGCACAGCCCGCACTTCGGAAGCGATCTGACCAACGCGCTGGCGGTCCGAACCCTTGATCAGGATTTCGGTCGGCGTCGGCGTTTCCACCTTGATACCGGCGGGCATGTCCATCACCACGGGATGGGAGTAACCCACCGTGAGGTTGAGCTTGGTGCCCTGCGCCTGGGCTTTGTAGCCCACGCCCAGCAGCGTGAGCTTCTTTTCGAAGCCCTTGCTGACGCCGTTGACCATGTTGTTGACCAGCTGGCGCATGGTGCCCGACATGGCGTTGGCTTCGCGGGACTCGTTCACGGGAACGAAGGTCAGCGCGCCGTTGTTGCTTTCGATCTTGACCAGCGCGTTTTGCGCCAGTGCCAGGGCACCCAGGGCGCCCTTGACGTTGATCAGATCGTCTTTGACGGCGATCTCGACCCCGGCAGGGATGGAGACCGGCAGTTTTCCAATACGTGACATTAATTGCTCCTCAATGCCCGCATCAGGCGACGTAACACAGGACTTCGCCGCCGACACCGGTGGCGCGAGCCTTGCGATCGGTCATCACGCCCTGGGGCGTGGTGACGATGGCCACACCCAGACCGTTCTGGACCTGGGGGATGGCATTGCGACCGCGGTAAACGCGCAGGCCGGGACGGCTCACACGCTCGATGCGTTCGATGACGGGACGGCCAGCGTAGTACTTCAAGGCGATTTCGAGTTCGCTCTTGCCGTCGTTGTTCTTGACCTGGAATCCGTCGATGTAACCCTCGTCCTTCAGGACTTGGGCGATCGCGGCTTTGACCTTGGAGGCCGGCATCGACACGGTGGACTTCTCGACCATCTGCGCGTTGCGGATGCGGGTCAACATGTCGGCGATAGGATCACTCATGCTCATTTGTGGTTCTCCTAGGGCTTACCAGCTGGCTTTGGTGATGCCGGGGATTTCGCCGGCAAACGCCATTTCACGGACCTTGGCGCGAGCCAGGCCGAAGTGGGCGAAGGTGCCACGCGGACGCCCGGTGATCTCGCAGCGGTTGCGCTGGCGGGTCGGGTTCGAGTTGCGGGGCAGCTTTTGCAGACCCAGGCGGGCCGCATCACGCTCTTCGTCGGACTTCTTGACGTCGTTGGCGACGGCTTTGAATTCGTTGTATTTCTTGGCGAACTTGGCGGCGAGTTTCTCGCGCTTGAGTTCACGTTGCAGTAGTGCTTGTTTAGCCACGCGCCACCTCAGTTCTTGAACGGGAAACGGAAACCAGCCAGAAGAGCCTTGCACTCTTCATCGTTCTTGGCGGTCGTCGTGATGCTGATGTTGAGACCGCGCAAGGCATCAACCTTGTCGTACTCGATCTCAGGGAAGATGATCTGCTCTTTAACGCCGACGTTGTAGTTGCCACGGCCATCAAACGAGCGGCCGGAGATACCACGGAAGTCACGCACCCGGGGCAGCGCCACGGTGACGAAGCGGTCCAGGAATTCGTACATCTTGGCGCCGCGCAGGGTCACCATGCAGCCAATGGCCTGCTGTTCACGAATCTTGAAACCGGCGATGGCCTTGCGGGCTTTCGTGACCACAGGCTTCTGGCCGGCGATCTTGGTCAGGTCGCCCACGGCGTTGTCCATGACTTTCTTGTCGGCCACGGCCTCGCTCACGCCCATGTTCAGCGTGATCTTGGTGATGCGGGGCACCTCCATGATCGACTTGTAGCCGAACTTCTCCACCAGGCTGGGCGCGATGGTGTCGCGGAAAATGTCTTGCAAACGTGCCATGGTCATGCCGCCTTGATTTCTTCGCCGCTGGACTTGAAGACGCGCACTTTCTTGCCGTCAGCCAGGAGCTTGATGCCCACGCGATCTGCCTTGCCCGTGGCGCCATTGAAGATGGCGATGTTGGACTGGTGGATGGGCATGGTTTTTTCGATGATGCCGCCGGTCACGCCCTTCATGGGGTTCGGCTTGGCGTGCTTCTTGACGATGTTCACGCCCTCGACAACCAGCTTGCTGTCGTCGGCACGGAGCACGACCTTGCCGCGCTTGCCCTTGTCGCGTCCTGCGATCACGATGACTTCGTCACCACTGCGAATCTTGTTCATGATGATTCCTCAGAGAACCTCGGGCGCCAGCGACACGATCTTCATGAACTTTTCGGTGCGCAGCTCGCGCGTCACCGGTCCGAAGATGCGGGTGCCGATGGGCTCCAGCTTGGCGTTGAGCAACACTGCTGCGTTGCCGTCGAATTTGATGAGAGCGCCGTCTTGACGACGAATGCCCTTGGCGGTGCGAACCACCACAGCGTTGTAAACCTCGCCTTTTTTGACGCGGCCACGGGGCGCTGCTTCTTTGATGGTGACCTTGATGACGTCGCCCACGCTGGCGTAACGCCGCTTGGAGCCGCCGAGCACCTTGATGCACATCACGGACTTGGCACCCGTGTTGTCGGCAACATCGAGTCGAGATTGCGTTTGGATCATTTGATTTAAGTCCCAACTTGAATCCCCCCAGCCACCACGGCCGGGAGTGATCAGTCTTGGGCCCGTCGTCGAGAACCGGAGTGGCTTGATGCCAGCTCCAACTCTGTCCGAGTGGGCAGATTGCCTCGCTTTTTTAGAGCGAAGCCGCGCAGTATCACATGGTTTCAGCGCACTGTCAACGCCCTCGCCTGCAAAATTCGCTAAATCGCGGGGGGCGCGGGCAAATACAAGTCGCAGAGCGCCTGAAAGGCTTGCAATGCCGGGTCCGCGCCCAATTCCTGCCGCAGGATCTCGGCCACCGCGGGCGCGAGGCGGGCCGCCTGGGCTGCGTCCAGGAACAGAAGGCGAGAACGGCGGGCGAGCACGTCCTCCACCGTCCGGGCGTATTCAAAGCGCGCGGCATAGCGCACCATGGCTTCGGTCAGTCCGGCGCCCAGCACGTGGTTCTGCCCCGGGCATTCGTTCACCCGAGCGGCGTCGGATCCATAGAGGTGCAGCCCGGGCGGGGCGTACAGGGGCGTGGCGGGGCTGGCCACGGCGGCACCTTTGAGCACATGCGATGCGCTCTGGCCACCGGCCCGCCGGGGCAGGAGTTGGCCGGCGAAGCAGCGCTCCAGCACATCCTCGGCCATCGCACGGTAGGTGGTCCATTTGCCCCCGGTCACGGTGACCAGGCCGTTGGGATCGACCACGATGGTGTGCTCGCGCGAGAGCACCTTGGTGCCGCCTTCGGCCGCTTCGGGCGCCGCCACCAGGGGGCGCAGACCCACCCAGACACTCTTGATGTCTTCGCGGCGCACTGGCCGGCTGAGTGCCTGGCTGGCTTCACTGAGGATGAATTCGAGCTCTTCGGCAAAAGCGTCGGGCTCGCGCGCGAGGTCCTTGCGCGGGGTGTCGGTGGTGCCCAGCACCAGTTTGCCCAGCCAGGGCACGGCGAACAGGACGCGGCCGTCGCGCGTCTTGGGCACCAGCAGCGCATGGCCGCCGGGCATGAAGTCGCGATCGACCACGACGTGCACACCCTGGCTCGGACTGACCATGCGCGAGGGTGTGCCCGGATGGGCGGGCGGCTGGGTGTGGTCGCGCAGGGCATCGACCCAGACACCGGTGGCGTTGACCACGCAGCGGGCCTGCAGTTGCAACGTGGCGCCGCCCAGTCGGTCCACCACGTCCAGCGAGGACAGCGGCGCTTCGCCGCCGGCGAGCTGGCGCACGGCCGTGACCTCGACGTAGTTCAACACCTGGGCGCCCGCGGCTTCGGCGCTGCGGGCCAACGCGAGCGCCAGGCGTGCGTCGTCGAACTGACCGTCCCAGTACTTGACGCCACCGCGAAGGCCTTCGGGATTCACCCCGGGCAAGGCCTGAAGGGTTTGCGCGCGGCTGAGGAACTCGGTGCGGCCCAGACCGGCGCTGCCGGCCAGCATGTCATACAGCTTGAGGCCGATGCCGTAAAAAGGGGTCTGCCACCACTGGTAGGACGGCATGACGAAGGGCAAGGGTTGCGCCAGGTGCGGCGCGATGCGCAGCACCGTGGCGCGCTCGGCCAGGGCCTCGCGCACCAGCGCCAGGTTGCCCTGCGCCAGATAGCGCACGCCGCCGTGCAGCAGCTTGGTGGAGCGGGACGAGGTGCCGCCCGCGAAGTCGTGCGACTCCAGCAGCACCACCGAGAAACCGCGCAGTGCCGCGTCGAGTGCCACCCCGAGACCGGTGGCACCGCCACCGACGACCGCCAGGTCGTACACGCCGTGGCGGGGGAGCGATTCAAGCAGTTCTGCGCGTTTCATGAAATGGGGAGTGGCCCTCCGCTCCGGAGTGGAGCGAAGGGCGGGTTGCTATAAAAAGCGATGCATCACATCAGCGGACCTTGCCATTTTTCCATGCATTGAGCAGCTGGTCGTAGGCGATGGTCTCTCCCTTGGGCTTCTCGTTGGCCAGCTTCTTCCAGGGTGCGGCCTTGTCGCTCAGGTACTTGTTGGGATCGCCCTTGGGGTTGAGCTTGGGCGCGCAGCGCTCCATGCCCGCACGCTCCAGGCGGCTCATGACCTGGTCCATCTGCTCGGCCAGGTTGTCCATGGCGACCTGAGGCGTTTTCTCGCCGGTCACGGCCTGCGCCACGTTCTGCCACCAGAGCTGGGCGAGCTTGGGGTAGTCGGGCACGTTGGTGCCGGTGGGCGTCCACGCCACGCGGGCCGGGCTGCGGTAGAACTCGACCAGGCCGCCCAGCTTGGGCGCCAGGTCGGTCATGGCCTTGCTCTGGATGTCGCTCTCGCGGATCGGGGTGAGGCCGACGATGGTCTTCTTCAGCGAGGTGGTCTTGGCGGTCACGAACTGCGCATAGAGCCAGGCGGCTGCGGTCTTGTTTTCGTCATGACCGTTGAAGAACGACCACGAACCCACGTCCTGGTAGCCGTTCTGCATGCCCTGCTTCCAGTAAGGGCCGTTCGGGCCGGGCGCCATGCGCCACTTCGGCGTGCCATCGGCGTTGACCACCGGCAGGCCGGGCTTGGTCATGTCGGCGGTGAAGGCGGTGTACCAGAAGATCTGCTGCGCGATCTGGCCCTGGGCGGGCACCGGACCGGCTTCGCCGAAGGTCATGCCGGTGGCTTCTTTCGGCGCGTACTTCTTCATCCAGTCGATGTACTTGGTGAGTGCGTACACGGCGGCCGGCGAGTTGGTGGCGCCGCCACGCGACACGCTCGCACCCAGCGGCGTGCAGCCATCTGCCGATGCACGGATGCCCCACTCGTCCACCGGCTTGCCGTTGGGGATGCCGATGTCGGCGGTGCCGGCCATCGAGAGCCAGGCATCGGTGAAGCGCCAGCCCAACGACGGGTCTTTCTTGCCGTAGTCCATGTGGCCATAGATCGGCTTGCCGTCGATGGTCTTCACGTCTTCGCTGAAGAACGCGGCGATGTCTTCGTAGGCGCTCCAGTTCAGCGGCACGCCCAGGTCGTAGCCGTACTTGGCCTTGAACTTGTCTTTCAGGTCCTGGCGCGCGAACAGGTCGGCACGGAACCAGTACAGGTTGGCGAACTGCTGGTCGGGCAGCTGGTAGAGCTTCTTGTCGGGGCCGGTGGTGAAGCTGGTGCCGATGAAGTCCTTCATGTCCAGGCCCGGGTTCGTCCACTCCTTGCCCTTGCCGGCCATGTAGTCGGTCAGGTTCATCATCTTGCCGTAGCGGTAGTGCGTGCCGATCAGGTCGGAGTCGCTGATCCAGCCGTCGTAGATCGACTTGCCCGACTGCATGGAGGTCTGCAGCTTCTCGACCACGTCGCCCTCTTGAATCAGGTCGTGCTTGACGGTGATGCCGGTGATCTCGGCAAACGCCTTGGCCAGCGTCTTGCTCTCGTACTCGTGCGTGGTGATGGTCTCGGACACCACCGAAATTTCCTTCACACCCTTGGCCTTGAGCTTGGCCGCGGCGTCGATGAACCACTTCATCTCGGCGGCCTGCTGGGCCTTGGTGAGGGTGGAGGGCTGGAACTCGCTGTCGATCCACTTTTTGGCGGCGGCCTCGTCGGCCCAGGCCGGCAGAGAGCCCAGGGCGAGCAAGGCTGCCAGGGCCAGTGGGGTGTGTCGCAATCTCATGTTTGTCTCCTCGATCGGTGTGCTTCCCCGGTGTGTGACAGGTCTCGGCCCCGGGGAAGCAACGGGCCGAATACCGGAGACCATGAAACGCTCAACCCTTGCGCAGCGCCAGCACCAGCCAGGCCATGGACGCGACGAAAGAGATCCAGATGCTGGGCTCCTGCTCCAGCGACAGCCACTGCATGAGCCAGCCCGCCAGGCCGATGAAGGCGAGGTTGATGTAGGCCGCGCCCAGCAGGCCGATGAAGAGGCGGTCGCCGCGCGTGGTGACCATCGGCAGGAAGCCTTTGCGCTCGACCGTGGGCGACTTGATTTCCCACACGGTCATGCCGATGAGCATGAGTGCGATGCAGGTGAAGAAAACGGCCACGGGTGTGGTCCAGACCATCCACTGAAACATAAAACCCCCAGTCAGTTGGGGTCAGAGCACGCTGCGCATGGTCTGACCCACAAAGTTTCAGACGCGGCCCATCGCGAATCCCTTCGCGATGTAATGCCGCACAAACCAGATCACGATCGCGCCGGGCACGATGGTGAGCACGCCCGCCGCAGCCAGCGTGGCCCAGTCCATGCCGCTGGCGCTCACGGTTCGCGTCATGGTGGCCACGATGGGCTTGGCGTTCACGCTGGTGAGCGTGCGCGCCAGCAGCAACTCGACCCAGCTGAACATGAAGCAGAAGAACGCCGCCACACCCACGCCGGCCTTGATCAGCGGCAGGAAGATGGTGAAGAAAAAGCGCGGGAAGCTGTAGCCGTCGATGTAGGCCGTCTCGTCGATCTCGCGCGGGATGCCGCTCATGAAGCCTTCCAGGATCCACACCGCCAGCGGCACGTTGAACAGCAGGTGCGCCATGGCCACGGCGATGTGCGTGTCCATCAAACCCAGCGTCGTGTAGAGCTGGAAAAACGGCAGCAGAAACACCGCGGGCGGTGTCATGCGGTTGGTGAGCAGCCAGAAGAACACGTGCTTGTCGCCCAGAAAGCGGTAGCGCGAGAACGCATAGGCCGCCGGCAGCGCCACGGTGAGCGAGATCACCGTGTTGATGCCCACGTAGATCAGGCTGTTGATGTAGCCCGAGTACCAGGACGGGTCGGTGAAGATGGTCTTGTAGTTGGCCCAGGTGAACTCGGCCGGCCAGAGCGTGAACGAGGACAGGATCTCCTCGTTGGTCTTGAAGCTCATGTTGACCATCCAGTAGATGGGCAGCAGCGCGAAGACCAGGTAGGCGATGAGGAACAGCGTCCTCTTCTTGTACGTGCGGTTATCCATGACCCTGCTCCTTTTCGGACGTGCCCAGGCTCTGCATCCAGTTGTAGAGCACGAAGCAGAACAGCAGGATGATGAGAAAGTAAATGAGGGAGAACGCCGCCGCCGGGCCCAGGTCGAACTGGCCGACCGCCTTGGTGGTGAGGTACTGCGACAGGAACGTGGTGGCGTTGCCGGGACCGCCGCCGGTGAGCACGAAGGGCTCGGTGTAGATCATGAAACTGTCCATGAAGCGCAGCAGCACCGCGATCATGAGCACGCCGCGCATCTTGGGCAGCTGGATGTAGCGGAACACCGCCCACTTGCTCGCGCCGTCGATGCTGGCCGCCTGGTAATACGCATCGGGGATGCTGCGCAAGCCGGCGAAGGCCAGCAGCGCCACCAGCGGCGTCCAGTGCCACACGTCCATGGCCAGCACCGTCCACCAGGCGTGCGTGGAGTTGCCGGTGTAGCTGTACTCCATGCCGGCCTGCTGCAGGTAGTAGCCGAGCAGGCCGATGTCCGCACGGCCGAAGATCTGCCAGATGGTGCCGACCACGTTCCACGGGATCAGCAGCGACAGCGCCACCAGCACCAGCACGGCGGAAGACTTCCAGCCTTGCGCCGGCATGGACAACGCCAGCGCAATGCCCAGCGGAATTTCCACCAGCAGCACCGCCAGCGAAAACTGGATCTGCCGCCACAAGGCCAGGTGCAGTTCTTCGTCGCGCATCACGGCGGCAAACCACTCGGTGCCGACGAAGACGCGGCGGTCGGGGGACAGCACGTCCTGCACCGAGTAGTTCACCACCGTCATCAGCGGCAGGATGGCCGAGAAGGCCACGCAGACGATGACGGGCAGCACGAGGAACCAGGCCTTCTGGTTCACGGGTTTGGTGGTTGTGCTCATGTCACGAGTGCCTCGTCTTGGTAGAAGCAGGTGTGCTCGCCGAGCACCCGAAGGTGCACGGTGTCGCCCGCCAAGGGTGCGGCGGCTTCGGGCGCGAGGCGGCACTTGAGCCAGTGTTCGCCCACCTCGCAAGTCACCATCACGTAGGTGCCGATGTCCTGCACGCGGGTCACGGTGGCGGGCAGCGTGTTGGGCTCACTGGCCTGGCCTAGCGCGAGGTACTCGGGGCGGATGCCGAGCTTAAGCGGTCCTTCGGGCAGGGACTGACGGTTGGTGAGGGCCAGCGGCTGGCCCAGCACCACCAGACCGCCGCGCACGCTGGTCGCGGGCAGGAAATTCATGCCGGGCGAGCCGATGAAGTGGCCCACGAAGGTGTGCGCGGGCCGCTCGAACAATGCCTCGGCCGCGCCCACCTGCACCGCGCGTCCACGCGTCATCACCACCACCTCGTCGGCGAAGGTCAGCGCCTCCACCTGGTCGTGCGTCACGTAGATCAGCGTGAGCTTGAGCTCGTGGTGGATCTGTTTGAGCTTGCGCCGCAGCTGCCATTTCAGGTGCGGGTCGATCACGGTGAGCGGCTCGTCGAACAGCACCGCCGACACATCCGAGCGCACCAGCCCACGGCCCAGCGAGATCTTCTGCTTCTGGTCGGCGCTCAGGCCGGCTGCGCGCATGTCGAGCTGGTGGCTCATCTCCAGCATCTCGGCGATGCGGCCCACCTGCGCCTTGATTTCCGCCTCGGGCACCTTGCGGTTCTTCAGCGGAAACGCGAGGTTCTGCGCCACCGTCATGGTGTCGTAGATCACCGGGAACTGGAACACCTGCGCGATGTTGCGCTGCTGCGGGCTCTGGCGCGTCACATCCCGGCCGTCGAAGGTCACCGTGCCCTGCGAGGGCACCAGCAGGCCCGAGATGATGTTGAGCATGGTCGTCTTGCCGCAGCCCGAGGGGCCGAGCAGCGCGTAAGCGCCGCCGTCCTCGAAGGTCATCTTCAGCGGCAGCAAGGCGTAATCCTCATCCCTGGTCGGGTTCGGCTTGTAGGCGTGCGCCAGGTCGAGTTCGATGCGTGCCATCAGTGCGCCCTCCCCGGCCGTGCCGGGGCGCGCACCAGCGGGCCCCCGGCGTCAAAGACAAACAGGCTGTCGGGCTGCAGGTACAGCGTGATCGGGTCGCCCAGCGGGCACACGTGCACCCCGGTGAGCTGCGCCACCAGCTCGCCCACGCCGGTGTGCACATGCACGAACGTGTCGGAGCCGGCGATCTCGGCCAGTTCCACGCGCCCGGGCAAGGCCACGTCGCCCGGCCGCTGCGTCACGCGCAGGCCGCCGGCGCGCAGACCCAGCGTGAGGCGCTTCGGTGCTTCGGCCGGCAAGGGCACAGGCCAGATGTCGCCACCCTGCACCCGCACGCCACCGGCCACCGATTCGGCGGACATCAGGTTCATGGGCGGATCGCTGAAGGCGCGCGCCACGCGGATGCTCTGCGGATGGTGGAACACCTCGGCGGTGGGGCCGTACTGCAGCAGCTCGCCCGCGTCCATCACAGCGGTGTAGCCGCCCAGCAGCAGCGCCTCGCCCGGTTCGGTGGTGGCGTAGACCACGGTGGATTCGCCGGCGGCAAACAGCTGGGTGAGCTCCTCGCGCAGCTCCTCGCGCAGCTTGTAGTCCAGGTTCACCAGGGGTTCGTCGAACAGCATCAGCGGCGCCTGCTTGGCCAGCGCGCGCGCCAGCGCCACGCGCTGCTGCTGCCCGCCCGAGAGCTCGGCCGGCAGGCGGTCCAGGAACATGTCGATGTGCAGGCGGGCCGCGATGTCGCGCACCCGCTGGTCCACATCGCGATCACCCCGCAGGCGCATGGGCGAGGCGATGTTCTGCGCCACCGTCATCGAGGGGTAGTTCACAAACTGCTGGTAGACCATGGCCACGTTGCGCTGGCGCACCGACATGCGCGTCACGTCCACACCGTCCACCAGCACACGGCCGGTGGTGGCCACGTCCAGGCCCGCCATCACGCGCATCAGGCTGGTCTTGCCAGCCTGTGTGGCGCCCAGCAGCACCGTGACCGCGCCGGGGGCCAGGCTCAGGCTTTGGGGGTAGAGGTGGACGGCAGGCCCGACGGTCTTGCCCACGTGCTCCAGTGACAACTGCATTCGAATCCCATTGTGAAAAACCGCACACCCATGAACGGACGACGTTTCGTTTGCGGGATTTTAAGGTTCGTTTATGTTCGTTTCTATTCGGTACTTACCCTGATCAGCGCCAAAAAGAATTCCGTTATGTTCGGGTGGCTTCCGCTGAACCCGCCCTCCCAGATGAATCTCAACCCCCGACACACCCAGCTGCTGGACGAAGTGCGCGCGCACGGTCCGCAGACCATCGAGGCCCTGGCCGAGCGCTTCGGCGTCACCCTGCAGACGGTGCGCCGCGATGTGCAGCGCATGGCCGAAGCGGGTTTTCTCTCGCGCTTTCACGGCGGCGTGCGCCTGCCGGGCTCGACCACCGAGAACATCGCCTACCGCCAGCGCCAGGCCATGCAGGCCGACGCCAAGACGCGCATCGCCCGCGCCGTGGCGCGGCGGGTGCCGCACGGCTGCTCGCTGATCATGAACATCGGCACCACCATCGAGGCGGTGGCGCGCGAACTGCAGCACCACCGCGGCCTGCGCGTGATCACCAACAACCTGCACATCGCCTCGCTCATGAGCACCCACCCGGACTGCGAGGTGATCGTGGCCGGCGGCGTGGTGCGCGGCGCCGACCAGGGCATCGTGGGCGAAGCCACGGTGGACTTCATGCGCCAGTTCAAGGTCGACATCGGCCTGATCGGCATCAGCGGCATCGAGGCCGACGGCACGCTGCGCGACTTCGACTACCGAGAGGTGAAAGTGGCACGCGCCATCGTGGAGCAGTCGCGTGAAGTCTGGCTCGCCGCCGATCACAGCAAGTTCAACCGGCCTGCCATGGTCGAACTCGCGCGGCTGGACGACCTCGACGTGGTGTTCACCGACCAGCCACCTCCACCGCCCTTCTCCGACCTGCTCGCCGCAGGCAACGTCGAATGCGTGCTCGCGGGCAGCGACGCCGACCACCACTGATTTTTTCTGAAAGCCGAGATGACCTACCTGCTGGCCCTGGACCAGGGCACCTCCAGTTCGCGCAGCATTGTGTTCG
Organism: Hydrogenophaga sp.; assembly: GCF_030158645.1. Lineage (GTDB taxonomy): Bacteria > Pseudomonadota > Gammaproteobacteria > Burkholderiales > Burkholderiaceae_C > Hydrogenophaga. The sequence goes on from NZ_JAOASO010000036.1 coordinate 22,883, forward strand.
ACCACGCCGGCCGCGTGGTGACCATGGCGCAGCGCGAATTCCCCCAGATTTACCCGCAGCCCGGCTGGGTTGAACACGACCCGCGCGACCTCTGGCAAACCCAGCTGGAGACAGCGCGGCAAGCGCTGAAGCAAGCCGGCCTGAGCGCCACCCAGATCGCGGCCGTGGGCATCACCAACCAGCGCGAGACCACCGTGGTGTGGAACCGCAAGACGGGTGAACCGGTTTACAACGCCATCGTCTGGCAGGACCGCCGCGCCGAAGCCACCTGCGCCGCGTTGCGCGAACGGGGCGCGAGCGACACCGTGCTGCAGAAAACCGGCCTGCGCATCGACGCCTACTTCTCCGGCACCAAACTCAAGTGGATCCTGGACCACGTCGGCGGCGCACGCGCGCAGGCCGAGCGCGGTGAACTCGCCTTCGGCACGGTGGACAGCTGGCTGATCTGGCAACTCACCGGCGGCGCGCGCCATGTGACCGACGTGAGCAACGCTTCGCGCACCATGCTCTTCAACGTGCACACCCGCCAATGGGACGACGAGCTGCTGGCACTGCTCGACATTCCCAAAAGCCTGATGCCCGAGGCCCTGCCGTCGAGCGCGCATTTCGGCGACATGAAAGCCGAGTGGCTGGGGGCACCGCTGGAAATCGGCGGTGTGGCAGGGGACCAGCAAAGCGCCCTGTTCGGCCAGGCCTGCTTCACTGCCGGCATGGCCAAGAACACCTACGGCACCGGCTGCTTCATGCTCATGCACACCGGCGAGCGCTTCCAGATCAGCCAGAACGGCCTGATCACCACCGCAGCCGCGCAGCCGCCAGGACCCCAGCAATACGCGCTCGAAGGCAGCGTGTTCATCGGCGGCGCGGTGGTGCAGTGGCTGCGCGATGGCCTGAGCGCCATCGAGTCGAGCAGCGAGGTGCAGGCGCTCGCCGAAAGCGTGCCCGACGCCGATGGCGTGGTGCTGGTCCCGGCCTTCACCGGACTGGGCGCGCCTTACTGGCAGCCCGACACGCGGGGCAGCATCACCGGCCTCACGCGCGGCACCACCATCGCCCACATCGCGCGTGCCGCACTCGAGAGCATCGCCTTTCAAAGCGCCGCCCTGCTCGACGCCATGAGCCGCGACGCGGTGGCCGCCGGTGGCGTGCCGGTGAGCGAGCTGCGGGTGGACGGCGGCGCCTGCGCCAACGACCTGCTGATGCAGATCCAGGCCGATCTGCTGGGCATCCCGGTGGTGCGGCCGGCCGTGATCGAAACCACCGCCCTGGGCGCGGCCTACCTCGCCGGCCTGCACACCGGCCTGTTCGGCGGGCTCGACGAACTCTCGAAACAGTGGCGCGCCGAGCGCACCTTCCACCCCACGCTCTCGCGCCAGCGCGCGGCCGAAAAAATGGCGCAGTGGGAACACGCTGTGCGGCAAACGGTGGCCCCCTGAAGCGGCGGGTGCAGGCGCGCGACAATGGCGCCATGAACACCCCCACCCACCCCACCATCACCTTCATCGGCGGCGGCAACATGGCCAGCGCCATCGTCGGCGGCCTGCTCCGCCAGGGCCACCCAGCGAGCGCTTTGCAGATCGTCGAACCCTGGGACGAACAGCGCACCAAGCTCGTGCAGCAGTTCCCCGGCGTCTCACTCCTCGCCGCCGCCAGCACAGACTTGCGCGCCTCGGACCTCGTGGTCTGGGCCGTGAAACCGCAAACTTTCAAGGACGCTGCGCTGGCCAGCCAACCGCATCTGGGCAGTGCGCTGCACCTGAGCGTGGCCGCCGGCATCACCAGCGACAGCATGGCCGGCTGGCTGCACACGCAGCGCATCGTGCGCGCCATGCCCAACACCCCGGCGCTGGTGGGCCTGGGCATGACCGGCCTCTTCGCCCGCGACGGCGCCAGCACCGCCGACCGCGCGCTGGTCGAAGCCGTGGTGAAGACCACCGGCGAGCTGGTGTGGGTGAGCGCCGAGCAACAACTGGACGCGGTGACCGCGCTCTCCGGCTCGGGCCCGGCCTACGTGTTCTATTTCCTGGAAGCCATGCGCGACGCCGGCACCCGCATGGGCCTGCCGCCCGAGGTGGCCTACCAGCTCGCGGTCGGCACCTTCATCGGTGCGTCGACCCTGGCGCAGCGTTCGGACGATCCACCGCAGGTGCTGCGGGAACGTGTGACCTCCAAGGGCGGCACGACTTATGCCGCGCTCACGTCGATGGAAGCGGCGGGTGTGAAAGCCAAGTTTGAAGAGGCTCTGTTTGCCGCGCAGCAACGCGCTGCGGAGCTGGGGCGGGAATTCGGGAAGTAATCCCTTGGCGCTCGGCTCGCGGACGCGGTGCGCTCTGCTCCGCGGCTGTCCCCCGCCAAGGGCTTTGCCCTTGGCTCCTCCTTGATGCCGCTGCGCAGAGCGCACAGCATCCGCGAGCGGGATTGGCGGGCAAAGACGGTAGCGACGTCTTTGTAGAAGAACAAATTTGACCGAGAGTAAAAGTCGAACCCACAGCTAGGGTCAGCCTACCAAGCGAATGAAGGCGCAGGCTGGAGCATCGGCTTCACCGCACAAGTGGGACTGCAGCGCTCTCGTTTATGAGATGAATCGCTATCGCAATGTCAGTGGCTACCAGTAGCCTCTTGTCTTTGTGGTACTCGGTCACAACTCCGACAGCAGGCGTCCGAGATGGATCGTTTCTACCTTGTTCATCAAACAGAAGCCACAGGGGCGATCCACTCATGCCATGCGGGTCTGCGATTTTCCGCTGTGTCCCGTCGGGAAAAGTCATGTTTGCAATATCTAGCCCGAGAACGATGTGATGGTCTTCTTTGAGTTCAAGGCTTCGGTAGTCATCTGAAGACGCCGAAACAATGCGAAAGCCTGACGGCTCAGATCGAAGTTGGCGGCTATGTGGGTTGGCTCGACTACGAGACTGAGGAAAACCCGTGACGAGGTAATGCTTTCCTTGGCGCGGAAGCTGAAAGGCACGCAGAGACGCGAATGCAAGTGGAACCTTCCGGATGCTTATTCCTGGTGGCCGCGCGTCTGACGCCAACTTGACGACGGCTACGTCGTACCGGTCGTTTGAAGGGGGGTTTGAATGAGGCTGTGTATGCAGGATGCTTCCGTACAGGCGATGCAACGTACCGCGTTCTACATAGTAGGAAAGACCGCCTTGGTCATGGGCGTGATCCATCACGTGTCTCGCCGAAACAAAATAGTGCGTCCCCGCCTTTTCTACGAGCAAGCTCGTGCCAATGAGGACTGGTCGTCTGCCAGGACGGACATTGAAGAGCGGAACCACGTGCCGAAGGAGCACGTTCGCGTAATCAACTATCGCTTGATTGAAGCGATCGTGAACATTCGACATTAGGTTGCCGTCCGCTTCAGGGTGTTATGCGCCATCGTACTGCGGCAAAACAGATGGCACACACGCCCAACCGCCACCCTCCCCACGGACGCGGCGTGTCCTGCGCAGCGGCATCAAGGAGGAGGCGGCACCAGCCGCCGGGGGACAGCCGCGGAGCAGGGCACGCCGCGTCCGTGGGCACGCGAGGCACCACGACCGAAACCCAGCGCGATCAAACCAAGCTGAGGACAACGCCCAAGAACACGGTGAACCCCAACCAGTGGTTGAGGCGGAAGGCCTTGAAGCAGCCGTCGCGGCTGCGGTCCTTGATGAGCTGGAAGTGCCACACCACCTGGGCCAGCGCCACCACCAGCATGGCGCCCCACACCCACGGGTTCACCACGCTCCACAGCGCGGCCGTCCAGACCGCGAGGTACACGAGGTAGAACGCGGTGACTGCGGGCACGTCGTACGCGCCGAGCGTGATCGCTGAGGTCTTCATGCCGATGCGCAGGTCGTCGTCGCGGTCGACCATGGCGTACTCGGTGTCGTAGGCCAGCACCCAGAACAGATTGCCCAACAGCAGCACCCAAGCCAGCGGCGGCACCTGCGCCTGCACGGCGGCGAACGCCATGGGCACGCCGAAGCTGAACGCCACGCCCAGCACCGCCTGCGGCATGGACACGAAGCGCTTGGCGTAGGGGTAGATGAGCGTGATGGCCAGCGCCCCGAACGACATGAGCACCGTGAGCGTGTTGGTGGTGAGCACCAGCACAAACGCCGCCAGCGCCAGCACCGCGCCCACGGCCAGCGCCTCGCGCGTGGACACCTTGCCGGACGTGACAGGGCGCTGCGCGGTGCGCTTGACGTGTTTGTCGAACTCGCGGTCGGCCACGTCGTTCACGCAGCAGCCGGCGCTGCGCATGAGGATGGTGCCGAGCACAAACACCGCCACCAGGTGCCAGCCGGGGAACCCGCCGGCCGCCACCCAGAGCGCTGCCAGCGAGGGCCAGAGCAGCAGCAACCAGCCGGCCGGCCGGTTCCAGCGGATCAGGTCGAGGTACAGCGCAAGGCGCGAAGGCGCTGGGGACGTCGCAGCGACCATGATCCCTTGATCAATCCTCGAGGATCGAACGCAGCATCCACGCGGTCTGCTCGTGCACCGTGAGGCGCTGCGTCAGCAGGTCGGCCGTGGGCTCGTCGCCCGCCTTGTCCACCACGGGGAACAGCTCGCGCGCCGTGCGCGCCACCGCTTCGTGGCCCTGCACGAGGATGCGCACCATCTCCATGGCCTTGGGCGGCGTGGCGGGTGCGTCGGGCACCGAGCTGAGCTTGCCGAACTGGGCGTAGCTGCCAGGGGCGTCGTGGCCCAGCGAGCGGATGCGCTCGGCGACCGGATCCACGGCGGTCCACAGCTCGGTGTACTGCGTCATGAACAGGGTGTGCAGCGAGGTGAACATCGGCCCGGTCACGTTCCAGTGGAAGTTGTGCGTGGTCAGGTACAGCGTGTAGGTGTCGGCCAGCAGCTTGGACAGGCCTTTGGCGATGGCCGCGCGGTCTTTCTCGTTGATGCCGATGTTGATGCTGGGCGCGGTGACTTTGCTGGCGGTTTTGGCCATGAAGAACTCCTGAAGAACGGTTGAAAAGACTAAGAGAGACGCTTGACGCCCGGAAGTTCGCAGGCATAGATGGCGTTGCGCAGCTCGGCAATGGCCTCGTAGCGCGTGAAGCTGCGCCGCCACGCCAGCACCACGCGCCGCGTGGGCGCCTCGCCCTTGAACGGCAAATAGCGCACGTACGACGAGTCGCCAAAGTCCTGTCCCGGCGTGGCGTGGCCTTCCAGCGCCGACGACGGCACCGACAGGCGCGGTACCAGGGTCACGCCCATGCCGGCGGCTACCATGTGCTTGATCGTCTCCAGCGACGAACCCTCGAAGCTCTTGCGGATGCCCTCGGCATCGTTGGAGAAACGTGCGAACTCGGGGCAGACCTCCAGCACGTGGTCGCGGAAACAATGGCCCGTGCCCAGCAGCAGCATGGTCTCGCGCTTGAGCTCTTCGTTGGTGATGTGGTCCTGCCTGGAAAGCGGATGCGTGTGCGGCACGGCGGCCAGAAAGGGCTCGTCGTACAGCGGCGCAATGGCCAGGTTGGTGTCGGGAAACGGTTCGGCCAGGATGGCGCAATCGATCTCGCCCAGGCGCAACTGCTCCAGCAACTTCACCGTGAAGTTCTCCTGCAGCATCAGCGGCATCTGCGGCGTGCGGTCGATGACGTTGCGCACCAGATCGGGCAGCAGGTACGGGCCGATGGTGTAAATCACACCCAGACGCAGCGGGCCGGCCAGCGGGTCCTTGCCGCGCTTGGCGATTTCCTTGATGGCAGCGGCTTGCTCCAGCACGGTCTGGGCCTGACGCACGATCTCTTCGCCCAGGGGCGTCACGCTGATCTCGTTGGCGTTGCGCTCGAAGATCTTGAGCTCCAGCTCTTCTTCGAGTTTCTTGATGGCCACCGACAGCGTGGGCTGCGAAACGAAGCAAGCCTCGGCCGCCTTGCCAAAGTGCTTCTCGCGCGCCACGGCCACGATGTATTTGAGTTCGGTCAAAGTCATGGGGAGGTATTTTGCGCCCGCCGTTGAAACCGCCCCGCCAGGCGGGTTCAATGGCTCAGGCTTTCAGGAATTCCGCTCTGCCACCGAGCCAGCGGGCGATGTGTTTTTCAGCCTGCTGCGGGTGCTCCGCCAGCATCACCGGCGCGGCCGCACGGGCCCATTCGAGCAGGTGGGTGTCGGTGGCGAGGTCGGCGAAACGCAACAGGGGCGCGCCCGACTGTCGCGCACCCAGAAATTCGCCAGGACCTCGGATCTCGAGGTCGCGCCGGGCGATCTCGAAACCGTCGTTGGTCTCCGCCATGGCTTTGAGGCGTTCGCGCGCGGTTTCCCCCAGGCGGCCGCTGTCGGGCGGCGTGTAGAGCAGCACGCAGGCCGACGCGGCGGCCCCACGGCCCACGCGCCCGCGCAACTGGTGCAGCTGCGACAGGCCAAACCGCTCGGCGTGTTCGATCACCATCAGCGAGGCGTTGGGCACGTCCACACCGACCTCGATCACCGTGGTGGACACCAGCACGCCCATCTCCCCGCCGGTGAACAGCGACATCACCGCTTTCTTCTCGGCCACCGGCATGCGCGAATGCAGCAGGCCCACGAGCACGCCGGGCAGGGACTGGGACAGTTCGGCGTGCGTGGCGGTCGCATTCGACAAGTCCAGCGCCTCGCTCTCCTCGATCAGCGGACACACCCAGTACACCTGCCGGCCCTGCGCCACCTGCGAGCGGATGCGCTCCACCACCTCGGCGCGGCGGCTGTCGGCCACCACCTTGGTGACGATGGGTGTGCGCCCGGGCGGCAGCTCGTCGATGGTGGAGACGTCGAGGTCGGCGTAGTAGCTCATGGCGAGCGTTCTGGGGATGGGTGTGGCCGTCATCATGAGGAGGTGGGGCTCGCCCTCCGTCATGCCCGATCCCATCTTGCTGCGCAGCGCCAGCCGCTGCGCCACGCCAAACCGGTGCTGCTCGTCGATGATGGCCAGCGCCAGGTTCTGGAACACCACCTGGTCTTGAATGACCGCGTGTGTGCCCACCACCAGCGCGGCTTCACCACTCGCAATCAGCGCGAGCATCTCGCCGCGCTGCTTTTTCTTCTGGCTGCCGGTGAGCCAGGCCACGCGTTTGCCCAGCGGGGTGAGCAGCGGCTCCAGCCAGCCGATGAGCTTGGCGAAATGCTGCTCGGCCAGTATCTCGGTGGGCGCCATCAGCGCGCACTGCCAGCCCGCGTCGATGGCAATGGCGGCGGCCAGCGCTGCCACCACCGTCTTGCCCGAGCCCACGTCGCCCTGCAACAGGCGGTGCATCGGAATCTGGCGCATCAGGTCGCGCGCGATCTCCTCGCCCACGCGACGCTGCGCGGTGGTGAGCGCAAACGGCAACACGCCGAGCAACTGTTCGTGCAGGCCGCCCGGCTGGGCGATCAAGGCCGGGGCGCTGAGCGCCGCGCGCTCCTGCCGCGCGGTGAACTGCGAGAGCTGCTGCGCCAGCAGTTCCTCGGCCTTCAGGCGCTGCCAGGCCGGGTGGCTGCGGTCTTCGAGCGCGTCCAGCGACACGTCGGCGCCCGGGTGGTGCAGGAACTGCAGCGCATCGCGCAGCGTCCAGGTGCCGCGCACCACGGCGTTCAGACCCCCCAGCAGCGCGGGCGGCAGGTTCTCGCCGAGATCGGCGCGGCGCAGGCCGCTGGCCACCACCTTGCGCAGGTACGCCTGCGGCAGTTGTGCGCTGGTCGGGTACACCGGCGTGAGCGCGTCGGGCAACTCGCCGCCCGCCGCGTGAAACGCCGGGTGCACCATGGTCCAACCTAGGAAGCCGCCGCGCAGCTCACCGCGCACGCGCACCCGCGCACCCACGGCCAGCGTTTTCTGGTGCGCCGGGTAGAAGGTGAAGAAACGCAGGGTGCAGGTGTCGGTGCCGTCGTCCAGCGTCACCAGCAGCTGGCGGCGCGGGCGAAAGCTGATCTCGCTGTTCGTCACCGTGCCCTCGATCTGCGCCAGTTGCCCGTCGCGCGCGCCGCGCAAGCTCACGATGCGGGTCTCGTCCTCGTAGCGCAGCGGCAGGTGCAGCGCCAGGTCGATGTCGCGCACCAGCCCGAGGCGGTGCAAGGCTTTCTGGGGGGCGGACAGTGCGGGCGCGGCTGTTTTGCCTTCGGCTTGGGCGGGCATGCGCGCATTGTGCCCGGCCACACACGGTCAACAATGGCCTCGCACGAGCGCGTCCCGTAGCCCTCGCCTAGCATGGTGCGTCACTTCAACCCTCAATGCTCATGGACGCCGCACACTTCTACGAACCGTCGCAAGGCCACGGCCTGCCGCATGACCCGTTCAACGCCATCGTCGGGCCGCGCCCCATCGGCTGGATCTCCACCCGCGCCCACGACGGCGTGCTCAACCTGGCGCCCTACAGCTTCTTCAACGCCTTCAACTACGTGCCGCCCATCGTGGGCTTCTGCAGCATCGGGCACAAGGATTCGGTGCGCAACGTCGAGGCAACCGGCGAGTTCGTGTGGAACCTGGTGACCCGCCCGCTGGCCGAACAGATGAACCAGACCTGCGCTCACGTGCCGCCCGAGGTGGACGAATTTGCGCTGGCCGGGCTCACGCCGGTGGCATCCCGTGTGGTGTCCGTCCCCCGGGTGCAAGAGAGCCCCGTGAGCTTCGAATGCCGGCTGTCGCAGATCGTGCGGCTGACATCGGCGGCCGGTGCGCCCATCGACAGCTGGCTGGTGCTGGGTGAGGTGGTGGGCGTGCACATTGCACAGCACCTGCTGAAGGCGGGTGTGTACGACACGGCGAACGCCGGGCACATCCTGCGCGGCGGCGGCCCGGCCGACTACTTCAGCATCGGCCCTGAACAGCTGTTCCAGATGCACCGCCCTCGGTGAATCCGAATCGCCCGCGCAGAACTGAGACAATCAAAGCCCTTGTTTCTTCACTTGGAACGGGCCTGTCCGGCCCTCAAGCTGCATGCCTTCATCTGCCTCCTCTGCGCGCACCTTCACGGTCGCCGACTTTGATTTCCACCTCCCCCCCGAGCTGATCGCCCAGCACCCCGCCCCCGAGCGCAGCGCCTCGCGCCTGCTCGACGGCACCGGCCCCGCGCCGGTGGACCGCATCTTTCGCGACCTGCCCGACCTGTTGAAGGACGGCGACCTGCTGGTCTTCAACGACACCCAGGTGGTGAAAGCCCGCCTGTTTGGTCAGAAGGCCAGCGGTGGTCAGCTGGAGATGCTGATCGAGCGCGTGCTGCTGCCCCAGGAGGCCAGCGACGGCACGGCCCACGAGGTGGTGGCCCACCTGCGCGTGAGCAAAAAGCCGCAGGTCGGCGGCCGGCTGCACATGGCGGGCGGCCTCGGTCGCGGCGGGTTTGACGCCACTTTCATCGGCCGCTGGCCCGACGAACACGGCCAGCTGTTCCGCTTCCGCCTGCACGGCCCGGCGGATGAAACGCCGTACGAGCTGATGGCGCGCCACGGCCATGTGCCGCTGCCGCCCTACATCACCCACACCGACGAGGCCGACGACGAGCGCCGCTACCAGACCGTGTTCGCGCGCGTGCCTGGCGCGGTGGCTGCACCCACCGCCGCGCTGCATTTCGACGAGGCCGTGCTGGCCGCGCTCGATGCGCGCGGCGTGCAGCGCGCCAGCGTCACGCTGCACGTGGGCGCGGGCACCTTCGCGCCCATGAAGGCCGGCCGCATTGAAGACCACGTGATGCACCACGAGCGCTACGCCATCCCGCCCGCCACCCTGCAGGCGATCGCCGACTGCCGCGCACGCGGCGGCCGCGTGGTGGCGGTGGGCACCACCACCGTGCGCACGCTGGAGAGCTGGGCGCGCTCGGGCGAGACCGAGGGCGACACCAACATCTTCATCACGCCCGGCTTCGAGTTCCAGGTGGTCGATCTCATGGTCACCAACTTCCACCTGCCCCAGTCCACGCTGATGATGCTGGTCAGCGCCTTCGCGGGCTTCGATCACATCCAGGCGATCTACGCCCACGCCATCGAACACCGCTACCGCTTCTTCAGCTATGGCGACGCCATGCTGCTTTCAAGGAATCCCGATGCTGCAGTTTGAAGTCCTCAAGACCGACCCCACCAGCCACGCGCGCCGCGCCCAGCTCACGCTCAACCACGGCGTGGTGCAGACCCCCATCTTCATGCCCGTGGGCACCTACGGCACCGTCAAGGGTGTGATGCCGCAGAGCCTGCACGACATGGGCGCGCAGATCATCCTGGGCAACACCTTCCACCTCTGGATGCGACCGGGCCGCGAGGTGATGAACAGCTTCGGCGGCCTGCACGGCTTCGAGCAGTGGCACAAGCCCATCCTCACCGACTCGGGCGGTTTTCAGGTGTGGTCGCTCGGCGCCATGCGCAAGATCACCGAAGAAGGCGTGACCTTCGCCAGCCCCGTCAACGGCGACAAACTCTTCATGTCGCCCGAGGTCAGCATGGACATCCAGACCGGGCTGAACAGCGACATCGTGATGCAGCTCGACGAGTGCACGCCGTACGAGACCAACGGCCACCTCACCACCGAGGCCGAGGCGCGCAAGAGCATGGAGATGAGTTTGAGGTGGGCCAAGCGCTCGCAAGACGAATTTGCCCGGCTGGAGAACCCCAACGCGCTGTTCGGCATCGTGCAGGGCGGCATGTTCGAGCACCTGCGCCAGGAGTCGCTGGACGCACTGGTCGACATGGACTTCCCCGGCTACGCCATCGGCGGCGTGAGCGTGGGCGAGCCCAAGGAACAGATGCTGCAGATCATGGCGCACACGCCGCACCGCCTGCCGGCGCACAAGCCGCGCTACCTCATGGGCGTGGGCACGCCCGAAGACCTGGTGCAGGGCGTGGCCGACGGCGTGGACATGTTCGACTGCGTCATGCCCACGCGCAACGCCCGCAACGGCACCCTGTTCACGCGCTTCGGCGACCTGAAGATCCGCAACGCGCGCCACAAGACCGACCACCAGCCGCTGGACACCACCTGCACCTGCATGGCGTGCGCGGGCAAGAGCGGCGTGAGCTGGGACCAGGGCGGGCGCGACGGCTTCAGCCGCGCCTACCTGCACCACCTGGACCGCTGCGGCGAAATGCTCGGTCCCATGCTGGCCACCATCCACAACCTGCATTACTACCTGAACCTCATGCGCGAGGTGCGCGAGGCGCTGGACGCCGGTACGTTCGGGGCCTTCCAGGCGCGGTTCAAGGCGGATCGCTCGCGTGGCGTGTAGGACTGATCGACAAAACAAACACGCACGACGGCGGTCAAGCAGGGCCCGGCCCCCCCGCCTTGATCCCATGAACTTTCTCCCTTTGAACGACTCCATTGGCGTCCCGTACACAACCAGTCCCGCTGTGTCTGACAAACGCAACGCCGGGGCGCCGTTCGCCCTGTCCCTCGAACAAGCAGTCGCGGCCCGTGTGTTAGCATTTCCTGACTTTTAACCAGCTGGCGCAGATGGCGCCGTCAACAGGAGGATCTTCGTGAACGACAAAAAGCCTCGCATCTGATCTGGTTTGCCACACATCAAAAAAACAGCGCCCACCGGGCGCTGTTTTTTTGTGCGCGCGCAAGCACTCAGGTGGTCAGCAGTTCGTATTCGGATTGCATGCGCTCACGCAGGATCTTCAGGTCACCTTCTTCGTTCATCATCTTGCTGGCGATGCTCTTGCTGTCTTCTTGTGCCACGTACTGCTTGGCATAAGAAAGCGCTTGGCGCAGCAGCCGGTTGGCTTCGAGGGGGTTCTTCTGCTCCTCGGCGATCTCTGCCATCTTGCTCAAATAGCAAGCCGCGTTGAAGTAAGCATCGGTGTCACCGGCCTCCACCTCGATGGCTTTTCGAGCCGCCCGGAACGCGCTGTCATAAAGCTCCAGGCGGTAGTAGACATTGCCCAGAACACCCAGCACCTGCAATTTGATGGGCGTGCTGCAGTCGAGATCCTCCACGGTTTCCAGATGCTGCCGGGCAGTGTGCAGGTATTCGAAATACAACTCGCTGCGCATGGGGTTGGGCGAGCCGGTCTGCTTCAAAATGTGCAGTTGCATGTCGGTGATGTCGCGCAAGGCAGCTGCCATCACCACCGCCATTTCGGCGCGGTTGTCCCGCGGGTACTGTTTTTCCCAAAGCAATTCGTACCGACGCGCCTTTTCCACCGCGAGGCGCGCGCTTCGTTGAGCATCCAGCAGCGACTGCACACCCTTGAAGCCTAGGAAAGTGAGCAAGGCGGCCAGGGCAACGATGAGCGAAAAGAGCCGATCCTGCTCGCCCTTGATGGCGTCGTAGCGTTCGGTCACCGCCTCGAACAGTGCACTGCCGGGCGCTATCTGCGTCGCCTCCGGGGAGCCTTCGACTGCTGGAGCACGGGCAGCCAACACCTGAGGGACGGCACGGGCGCAGTACTCGGGACTTAGGCGACATGCTGCTGCGTCCACCAGCGGTTTGGGCAGTGCGATGGCCGCCAGTGTCAAAACGATGGCAACCATCCACAGATGCCAGAATGCCTCACCCAGTTTGGCCGACCAACGCAGTGCGTTTTCCAGAGACATGGCCTTGCTCATGAGAACTCCCCTCGTTGAGTTTTCGAAGAAATTTGGTTGAACAGCAGCCGTTGCCTGACGACCTGCCAGCAAACATACTATTAAACCATTTTTACTACTTTGATACCTATTTTCCATTTGAAGTAATTTCAAGGAATACAAATCAAACCACCGGCACCGTCCGACACAGTCGCAAGGCGCGGCGCTGAAACTTCATGGATAACAACGTTCCCCGCCACATCCTGCCCATCCTGGTGCTCGCCCAGTTCCTGGGCACCTCGCTGTGGTTCGCGGTCAACGCGGTCATGCCCGACCTGCAACGCGAGCTGGGCTGGCCGACCAGCGCCGTGGGCACGCTCACCTCGTCGCTGCAGTTCGGCTTCATCCTGGGCACGCTGGTGTTCGCCCTGCTGGCCATCGCCGACCGCTTCGCGCCGCGCCGCGTGTTCCTCGTGTGCGCGCTGGCCGGCGCGGCCTGCACCGTGGGCGCGTGGTGGATGGTGCGCGACTACCCGGCCTTGCTGGGCTGGCGGTTTGCCACCGGCTTCTTTCTCGCGGGCATCTACCCGGTGGGCATGAAGATCGCCGCGCAGTGGTACACGCGCGGCCTGGGCGGTGCACTCGGCTTGCTGATCGGCGCGCTGGTGCTGGGTTCGGCCAGTGCACACGCGCTGCGCGCGCTCGGCGGTGCCCTGCCCTGGCCCACGCTCATGCTCGGGGTTGCGGCATTGGCTGCGGCCGGTGGCCTGCTGCTTTTCTTCGGCACCACCGACCCGCCACACGCCCAAGCCCGCGTCACGGTGTTGCAATGGCGCGCGTTGGCCACGCTGTGGACGGATGCGCGCGTGCGCAGTTCGGTGCTGGGTTACTTCGGCCACATGTGGGAGCTCTACACCATGTGGGTCATGGTGCCGCTGGTGCTGGCCACGCGCCTGCAAGGCGCGGCACTGTCGTGGGCCGCGTTCTGCGTGCTGGGCGCGGGCGTGATCGGCTGCGCGGGCGGCGGCTGGGTGGCGCAGCGCTGGGGCAGCGCGCGCGTGGCCGGCACGCAGCTGGCCGTCAGTGGCCTGTGTTGCCTGGCGGCGTTCTGGATGATCGACGCCAGTGACGTGTTGTTCTACGGCTGGTTGGTGCTCTGGGGCATCACCGTCTCGGGCGACTCGCCGCAGTTCTCCACCCTCACCGCCCGCAACGCGCCGCCGCAGGCGGTGGGCAGTGTGCTCACGCTCACCAACAGCATCGGCTTTGCAATCTCCATCGTGAGCATCCTGCTGTTTGTCTCGCTGGCCGAGACGGTCGCGCTGGGCACCCTGCTGCCCTGGCTGGCGATCGGGCCGGCGCTGGGGCTGTGGGCGCTGCGTCCGTTGTGGCGGGAAGAACGTACTCAGGTTGGCAGCCGCTGAACCGGCCCCGCCAGGCGCGCCCGCTCCAGCCAGTCGAAGACAGAATCCACCGTGATGGTTTCGATGCGATCGGAAAACCGCTTCTCGTTGGGGTGGTCGTCGAACGCGATGTGTGCCGAACTCACGCGCGCACCGAGCCGGGTGAGCGCCCCCAGTTGCAAGGTGGTGGGCTGGTAGCCCTTGAAGCGCAGCCAGGCCTGGGCCTGTTCGCGGGAGCTCACCCCGGGTTCGGCGGCTGAGGCGAGGGTCTCCAGCGCCCACTGGTTGGACTGCTGGTAACGCGTGGCCCACGGGTAGCTCAGCATGTTGTAGGCCCGCGTGTGCAAAGCGGTGCTGCGCGCCGGGTCGGTGAGCACGGCGTGCAGCGGCGCCTGCAGCGCGGGCGCGGGCACCATCCAGGCGGCCTCGAAGCGCCAGAGGTCGTCGAGAAAAAACTCGCCCAGACCCTGCCGGTAAAGCGAGCCCTCGGCCGTGCCGCAGGCGTTGAGCTTGTGCAGCACGCGCCAAGGACCTTCAGCGGTTTTGTAGGCCCAGCCCAGATGCGAATAACGCAGCTGGTACTGGCTCAGGTCTTGCCCGGCGCGGGCCAGCACCACCACCCGAGCGCCGCTGCGGGCGTGTTCGGCGTCCAGCGCCTGCGAGGTGCGCAGGGCGAGGTTCATGCCCTGCTCGATGCCGCGGGCGGTGAGGGGTTTGGCTTCGCAGGAACGGCCGGCTTGGGCAGCGGGTGCGGCCAGCAAGGCACAGGCGGTGGCGAGCCCCACCAGAAGCCGCGGCAGGAAGAGATGCGTCATGACCGGCTCCTCAATGCGTGATGCGTTCGTTGTGCAACAGCGCACGGCCCAGCTCGTTCGGGATGAAGGCCAACACCTCGCCCGCGGCCGAGAGCAGCACGCCGGTGCCGATCACGCTGACCACCACCGCCGTGCCCACACCCACCGACACGGCCGAGGCAGCGCGCCCCGAAACCTCCACGCTGGCGCGCGCGCCGTCGGACACCCGCTCCAGCACATAGACCGTGCCGCTGGCTGTGACCTCCACCGCCTTCACCACCAAGGCGGCACCCGCCACCGAGAACGCCACCGGCACCACGCTCACCGCCGCCGCCCCCACCGAAGCGGCGCCCACCACCGAGGCCACGGGCAGGACGGACAGGGCCACCGAGGCCTCGCTCTGCGCGCGGGCCGGACTGGCTACCAGCGTCAAAGCCATCGCCACCGCTGCACTCAGGGCGCGCCAGGAAAAGTGTGTCGTGTTCATGTTCATGCTCCTTGAAAAAACGGGATGGATGGTCATTCGGCGGCGGCAGCGCGTTCGTTCAGCACCTGCTGACGACCCGCCATCTCGCCACGCACGCGGGCCTCGCTCAGGTCGGCCTCGTGACGGTCGCGCAGCGTCTTGGCCAGCGTGAAGGCCGAAGTCACCAGGTACAGCCAGCTCACGCCGAGGTAAGCGCGGTAGGTGTCGTTGATCTCCATGCGCAGCAGGCCCCAGCCGGTCAGCCCCATGGCCACCGCAAATCCGCCCCACACCACCAGGCGCCACATCGGCGTCTCGGGCACACCGGCGAGCGCGGCCTGGTGGCCGTCGCGCACCGCCTTGGACAACACGAACACGGTGGACAAACAGAACACATAGCCCATCACCATGAAGGCGCGGTCCAGCGCCTGGCCCGGCAGATACGCAAGACCGGTGGCACAGAGAAAGACCGCCACGCCAAACGAAGCCCAGACCTGGAATTGCCAGGCGCGGGTGTCGCGCGTCACGATGAGGGGGGATCGGTTCGAGGCCATGAAAAAACCTTTGCGGTTGTTGAAGGTGGCGCGATGGTGGGGCGCCACCCCGCCAGGAGACGCAAGATCCTGTTCCGGTAGATTGCAGGAAGCCGCCAGGTATCGAAATGCGCAACTTTTCGGGGCTGGGGCGGCGGTGGTGATCTTTGGTCTACTCGCCAGACAACTTTGCAGCCCGCGCGGTGTCTCATTGCACATATGAAAAAACTCCTGTTCTGCCTCACCTGCCTGCTGTTCACCGCGGGCGCATCGGCGCAAGCGCTCTGGCAAGGGGTGCCCGTGGGCGCCACCCCCGCCGAGGTGCGGGTCCTGGTGCCCGAGGCCCAGCCCCCCGCCACCGCCCCTGCGCCGAGCGGCGAAGGCGTTCAATTGGAGATCCCGTCCTTCGAACTCGCCGGCGCCCGGTTCAAGGTGTCGTTTGTGTTCAAGGCCGACCAGCTGCAGCGCATCACGTTGCTGGCCAACGCCGGCTCGGCCGAGGAAGCCCGGGCGCTCGGCCAGCGCCTCACCACCTCGCTGCGCTCGCGCTACGGGCTGGAGATGAGCACCAAAAGCCGCGGCGCCACCTCGTCGCTGACGATCGACCGCCAGTGGAATTTCCGGCGCACCGTCGTGCACCTGGAGGTGGTGGACGGCAGCTTCGTGCGGCTCGACTACAGCGGGCAGGCGTCCGTGCGCAACAACCGGCTGTGAGGGCCTGCGGCTGTCGCGGCCATGTAACCGGTTTCACAGATAATTGAAACCAAATTACACCCGGGTACGTTGAAGCCCGCTCATCCACCGACAGGAGACACACCACATGCCCATGCGCGCCACCAAGATCGTTGCCACCCTCGGCCCCGCCTCCAGCCACCCCGACCTGCTCGAAGCCATGATCCGCGCCGGGGTGAACGTGGTGCGGCTGAACTTCTCGCACGGCACGGCGCAGGACCACATCGACCGGGCCACGCTGGTGCGCGCAGCCGCGCAGCGCGCCGGGCGCGAGGTCGGCATCATGGCCGACCTGCAGGGCCCCAAGATCCGCGTGGGCAAGTTCGCCGAGGGCAAGGTCGTGCTGGTGCCGGGTGAAAAGTTCGTGCTCGACGCCTCGCGCACCGAGCCGGGCAACCTCGAAGGGGTGGGCCTGGACTACAAGGAACTGCCGCGCGACGTGAAGGCCGGCGACACCTTGCTGCTCAACGACGGCCTGATCGTGCTGACCATCGACAAGGTGGTGGGCCCGGCGGTGCACACCACCGTCAAGCTCGGCGGCGAGCTCTCGAACAACAAGGGCATCAACAAGCAAGGCGGCGGCCTGACCGCACCGGCCCTGACCGCCAAGGACATGGACGACATCAAGACCGCCATGGGCCTGATAGCCGACTACGTGGCGGTGAGCTTCCCCAAGAACGCCACCGACATGGAGCTGGCCCGCCAGCTGTGCAACGTGGCCGGCGCGGCCACCGGCCACAAGCCGGCGCTGATCGCGAAAATCGAGCGCGCCGAGGCCATTCCCGAGCTGGCCAACATCCTCAAGGTGTCCGACGGCATCATGGTCGCGCGCGGTGATCTGGCGGTGGAGGTGGGCAACGCGGCGGTGCCCGGCCTGCAGAAGCACATGATCAAAATGGCCCGCGAAATGGACAAGGTGGTCATCACCGCCACGCAGATGATGGAGTCCATGATCGTCAACCCGGTGCCCACGCGCGCCGAGGTGAGCGACGTGGCCAACGCCGTGCTCGACGGCACCGACGCGGTGATGCTGAGCGCCGAAACCGCCGCCGGCAAATACCCGCTGGAAACCGTGATGGAGATGGCCAACATCTGCCAGGAAGCCGAAAAGGCCGAGTACAGCGAACTGGGCGCCGACTTCACCGGCAAGACCTTCAAGCGCATCGACCAGTCGATCGCCATGGGCGCCCTGTTCACCGCGCACCACCTGGGCGCCAAGGCCATCGTGGCCCTGACCGACTCGGGCTCGACCGCGCTCTGGATGAGCCGGCACAACGTGCGCATGCCGATCTACGCGGTGACGTCCAACCTCTCGACCCAGCGCCGCATGACGCTCTACCGAAATGTGCGCCCGCTGCTCATGGAAGCCAGCGCCGACCGCGACACCGCCCTGGCCGAAGCCGAAGACCAGTTGAAGAAACGCGGCATCGTGCACAGCGGCGACGTGTACGCCATCACCGTGGGCGAACCCATGGGCCAGCCCGGCGGCACCAACACGCTCAAGATCTGCCGCGCGAGCTGAATCCGGGAGCGTCTGGGCTGCGTACCTGTCTCAACCACCCGATTCCCCAGTCCTGCGCAATCCATGTCCAACACCCTTTCTCCACGCCGCCGCTGGCTCGCTGCGCTGGGCCTGGCGCCCCTGCTGCAGGCCTGCTCGCCGATCCGCCTGATCAACGCCACCGTGCCGTCAAACACCCACACCGTGCTGCGCGGCGAGGCCTACGGCAGCGCCGAGCGCCAGCGCATGGACGTGTATTTGCCGGTGGACAAAGCGCCCGATGCACCGATGGCGGTGTTTTTCTACGGCGGCAGCTGGAGCAGCGGAGAGCGCGCCGACTACAAGTTCGTTGGTGAAGCGCTGGCTTCGCGCGGCATCGTCACCGTGATCGCCGACTACCGCCTGAGCCCCGAGGTGCGTTACCCGGTGTTCCTGCAGGACTGCGCGCTCGCCGTGCGCTGGGCACGCGACAACGCGCGGCGCCTGGGGGCATCGCCCTCTCGCTTGTTTGTCAGCGGCCACAGCGCGGGCGCCTACAACGCCGCCATGCTGGCGCTCGATGCGCGCTGGCTGACCGAGGTGGCCATGGATCCGGGCGAACTCGCCGGCTGGGCGGGCCTGGCGGGACCCTACGATTTCCTGCCGATCGGCATTCCCGAGGTGCAGCTGGCGTTCAACTGGCCCGACACGCCCGCCAGTTCGCAACCGCTGTTTCACGCGCCTTCGGGCACGGGTCTGAAGCACAAGGTGCTGCTGCTGGCGGCCAAAAGCGACACGGCGGTGAACCCCCAGCGCAACACACTGGCCCTGGCACAGGCCCTGCAGCAGCGCGGAACACCGGTGGAACTGGCGCTGTTCGATCGCGTCAACCACGTCACATTGATCGGCGCCATGGCCCCGCCGCTGCGCGGCCTGGCCCCGGTGCTGGACCGCTTCAGCCAGTTTCTGTTGCAGCGCACGACCTGAAGCGGTTGAGCCCGGCGTGCCTCGCGCCGTAAAATCGCGAGTTACCAACCGGTTACCAACTGACTTAAGGGATTCTCATGGCGCTCGTTTCCATGCGCGAACTGCTCGACCACGCCGCGATTCACGGCTACGGCATTCCAGCGTTCAACGTCAACAACCTCGAACAGGTGCAGGCTGTGATGGCCGCCGCCCACGAAGCCGGCGCGCCGGTCATCCTGCAGGCCAGCGCCGGTGCGCGCAAATACGCCGGCGAACCCTTCATCAAGCACCTGATCCAGGCCGCGGTGGAGTCGTATCCGCACATCCCGCTGGTGATGCACCAGGACCACGGCCAGAACCCGGACGTGTGCCGCGGCGCGATCGACCTGGGCTTCAGCTCCGTGATGATGGACGGCAGCCTGGAAGGCGACGGCAAGACCATCGCCAGCTACGAATACAACGTCGACGTGACCCGCCAGGTGGTGGACATGGCGCACAAGCTGGGCGTGACCGTGGAAGGTGAACTGGGTTGCCTGGGCAGCCTGGAGACCATGCAGGGCGACAAGGAAGACGGCCACGGCACCGACGCGGTGATGACGCGCGAACAGCTGCTGACCGACCCCGAGCAGGCCGCCGACTTTGTGAAACGCACCCAGCTCGACGCCCTGGCCATTGCCATCGGCACCAGCCACGGCGCCTACAAGTTCACCCGCAAGCCCACCGGCGACATCCTGGCGATCGACCGCATCCAGGAAATCAACCGCCGCCTGCCCAACACCCACCTGGTGATGCACGGCTCCAGCTCGGTGCCACAAGACCTGCTGGCCGTGATCAACCAGTACGGCGGCAAGATCAAGGAAACCTACGGCGTGCCGGTCGAAGAGATCCAGAAGGCGATCAAATTCGGCGTGCGCAAGATCAACATCGACACCGACATCCGCCTGGCCATGACGGCCGCGGTGCGCAAGTTCCTGGCCGAGAACCCCGAGAAGTTCGACGCCCGCGAATGGCTCAAGCCCGCGCGCGAAGCCGCCAAGGCGATCTGCAAGCAGCGCTACATCGAGTTCGGCTGCGAAGGCCAGGCCAGCAAGATCAAGGGCGAGAGCCTCCAGGTCGTGGCCGCCAAGTACGCCAAGGGCGAACTGGCCCAGGTGGTGCACTGACCGGCATCCGGCTCAAACGCCCTTCAAAACGCCACCCTCGCGGTGGCGTTTTTCATTCAGTCCTCCCAACCCGCCGCCTGAATGGCGGCCACGATCTCGCGGCCCGTTTTCACCAGTGCCGGGCCAAAGTCGTCGTGCAGCATGGCGCCCTGCAGCCGCGAGGCCGGGCCGCCCACGGTGAGCGCCAGCGGCTCGCGGCCGTCGCCCAGGTCCAGGCCCACGCCGATGGCCGCGATCTCGCTTTCCCACTCCGATTCCGACACCGCGTAGCCGCGTTCGGCCCAATCGATTTCGGCGCGCTGGAGCCCCGCCTCACGAACGGCCCAGCGCTCGGGGTCTTGCGCCTGCAGGCGCCGCGCCATCACGCCGCGCATGCCCGGCGAGGCCGAGCACCAGATCGCGCGGCCCATGGCCGTTTCGGCGAACGGCAGGCGCGTGCCCACGTCGAGCCCCAGGATGAGCCGCGCCGTGCTGCGGCAGTGCGCCACGTAGACCACCGAGGTGTCGTGCCGCACCCCCAGCGAAATGGCGGCCTGGGTGTGCTCGGCCAGCGTTTCCATGAACGGCCTCGCGATGCGCCCGACCTGGAAGTTGGACAACACGCTGAAGCCCAGCGACAGCACCGCCGGGCTCAGCGCGTATTCACCCGTGGCGGCGCGGTGGCGCAAATAGCCCAGGCTGGTGAGCGTGAAGGTGAGGCGCGAGACGGTGGCCTGCGGCAGGCCGGTGCGCCGGGCCAGCTCCGCGTGCGCCAGCCAGCGGTCGGACGGGCTGAAGCATCGCAACACCGTGAGGCCACGCGCCAGCGCGGTGACAAAACGGCGGTCGTCGGCCGGGTCTTCTGCGGTCAGCGGGGTGGATGGTGTGTGGCGCTGGCGGCCCATGGATGCGGTCCTTTTTCTGCAGATCGGAATATGCGGCGACTCGGCGCCCATCGTATTCCGCAGAACGGAATTTTTGAATCACACGGGCAGGCATCGCATGCTCGCTTTCCCTGATCAGCGTTTACATGGGATAGGGGGCACCGTATATTGATCAACAAAGATATGTTTTCCGCCCAGCGGAATTCTGCAGCCCCACACCCCACGCATGACGCCCCCCACCCCGGCCCACTGGCCGCCCGGCCTGCCGCAGCACCTCGCGCTGCCGCAGACGCACGTCTTCTACAACCTGGAGGTGTCGGCCCGGCGCTACCCCGACAAGCCCTTCATCGTGTTCTACGACTCGGTGCTGACCTACGCCGACTTCCTGCGTGAGACCGAACACCTCGCCGGCCACCTGCAGCAGGTCGGCGGCGTGCAGCCGGGTGACCGCGTGCTGCTGTGCATGCAGAACAGCCCGCAGTGGGCGCTGGCTTTCTACGCCATCCTGCGCGCGGGTGCGGTGGTGGTGCCGGTGAACCCGATGAACCGCGTGGAAGAGCTGCGCCACTGCGTGGACGACAGCGGCGCTCGGATTGCGTTCGTGGCGCAAGACCTGCTGCCGCAGGTGCACCCGCTGCTCGCCCCGGAAGGCGAGGGCCTGCGCCATGTGGTCGTGGCCACCTACAGCGACCACCTCCGCGTGCCCACCGATCTCCCCGTGCCCGACTTCGTGAAGGCACCGCGCGCGGCCCTGACCGAACCCGGTCTGGTGGCGTGGGCCGACGCCATCGCGCCGGAGCGAAGCCCCGGCCCGCTCGCCACCGGCCCCGACGACCTCTGCGCCATGCCCTACACCTCGGGCACCACCGGTCTGCCCAAGGGCTGCATGCACACGCACCGCAGCGTCATGAGCACGCTGGTGGGCGGCGTGCGCTGGTTCGGCACCGCGTCGGATGCGGTCTGCCTCTCGGTGCTGCCCTTCTTTCACGTCACCGGCCTCACCGGCAGCCTGAACGGGCCGCTGTACGTGGGCGCGACCATCGTCGTGCTCGCGCGCTGGGACCGCGAGACCGCGGCCATCTGCATGCAGCGCTACTGCGTGACCATGTGGCAGGCCATCTCGACCATGGTGATCGACTTCCTCGCGCACCCGCAGCTCGACCGTTTCGACTTGAGCAGCCTGCGCTGCGTGCGCGGCGGCGGTGCGGCCATGCCCGAGGCCTTGGCTGCCCGCCTCAAGGCGCTCACCGGGCAGGATTACATCGAGGGTTACGGCATGTCCGAGACCATGGCCGCCACCCACATCAACCCCACGCACCGGCCCAAGCGGCAGTGCCTCGGCATGCCGGTGTTTGATGTCACCGCGCTCGTGGTCGACCCCACCACCCTGACCGAGCTGCCCGCAGGCGAGACCGGCGAGATCGTGGTGCACGGCCCGCAAATCATGCAGGGCTACTGGGGCAACGCAAAAGCCACGCAAGAGGCTTTCGTCGAGATCAACGGTCGGCGCTTCCTGCGCACGGGCGACCTCGGCCACGTGGACGAAGACGGCTACTTCTTCATGACCGACCGCTTGAAACGCATGATCAACGCCAGCGGCTACAAGGTCTGGCCCGCCGAGGTGGAAGCACTCATGTACCACCACCCCGCCATCCAGGAAGCCTGCGTGATCGGTGTGCGCGACGCGCGCCGGGGCGAGAGCGTCAAGGCCCTCGTGGTGCTGCGGCCTGAACACCGCGGGCAGGTGACCGAACAGGATGTGATCGACTGGGCGCACGGCCACATGGCCGCCTACAAGAGCCCGCGCACCGTGGAATTTGTGGAGGCGCTGCCCCGCTCGGGCAGCGGCAAGGTGATGTGGCGCGAACTGCAGGAACAGCAGGCGGTGCGCGACACGGCCAACCCTCCCCCTTGAGCACCCCGTGCGGTGCGCACCGCGCCGCAACCACCGCCAATACGGCATTCCCCCAGAAGGAGACAACCGCATGAAGAACACACCGTCCACCCCCCGATCCAGCGGCCGCCGCGCGCTGCTGCTGGCCGCCGTCACCGCCACAGCCGCTGCCGGCGTGGCGCCCTGGAGCGTGGCCCATGCGCAAGCCCAGGCCTACCCCAGCCGCCCGGTCACGCTCATCATTCCGTGGCCCGCCGGCGGCTCCACCGACCGCCACCTGCGCACCCTGGCCGAGCTCGCGTCCAAGCACCTGGGCCAGCCCATCGTGGTCGAAAACAAGCCCGGCGCCGGCGGCACCCTGGGCCCGAGCACCATGGCGCAAACCGCCAAGCCCGACGGCTACACCATCGCGCAGTTCCCGCTGGGCATGCTGCGCATGCCGCACATGCAGAAGACCAACTGGAACCCGCTGACCGACTTCAGCTACATCATCGGCGTCTCGGGCTACACCTTCGGCCTCACCGTCAAGGCCGACTCGCCTTACAAAACCTTCAAGGACTACGTGGAGGCCGCGCGCAAGCAACCCGGCACGATCAACTACGGCTCCACCGGCACCGGCAGCAGCCCCCACCTGCTGATGGAAGAGGTGGCGGACAACGCCAAGGTGCAATTCGTCCATGTGCCGTTCAGGGGCAACGCCGACCTGCAGTCCGCCCTGCTGGGTGGGCACGTGATGGCACAGAGCGACGCCACCGGCTGGGACAAGTTTGTCGACAGCGGCGAGATGCGCCTGCTGGTGACCTTCGGCGAGCAGCGCACCAAGCGCTGGCCCGACGTGCCCACCGCGCAGGACCTCGGCTACAACGTGGTGTCGACCTCGCCTTACGGCCTGGTCGGCCCCAAGGGCATGGACCCGGCCATCATGAAGACGCTGCACGACGCGTTCAAGAAGGCCATGGACGAACCCAAACACCTGGAAGTGCTGGGTCAGCTCAACCAGGCCATGTGGTACCGCAACGGTGACGAGTACCGCCAATGGGCAGCCACCACGTACGCCAAGGACAAGGCCCTGATCGAGCGCCTGGGCCTGGCCGCCAAATAAGGGGGTGACCGGGGGATTCGCCGACTTGCGATAATCCCCTCGAATGGTTCAAAGCCCGTTGGCTGTTCAACGGGCTTTTTTCTTGTCCCGCCTTTTCCCCGATCCGATCATGACCACTGCCCTGCACACCTCGGCCCTCACCTCCCTGCCCTTGCTGGCGCGCGGCAAGGTGCGCGACAACTACGCCGTGGGCGACGACCGCATCCTGATGGTGGCGAGCGACCGCATCAGCGCCTTCGACGTGATCATGGGCGAGCCGATTCCGGGCAAGGGCGAGTTGCTCACAAAGCTCTCGCTGTTCTGGTTCGACAAGCTCGGCCCCAAGGGCCTCAACATCTGTCCGATCCACCTCACGGGTGACGCGCCCGAGAGCGTGGTCTCGGTAACCGAGGCGCCGCAGGTCACCGGCCGCTCGATGCTGGTGCAGCGCCTGAAGCCGATCCCGGTGGAGGCCGTGGTGCGCGGCTACCTCGCCGGCAGCGGCTGGAAGGAATACCAGGACAACCAGGCCGTGTGCGGCGTGAAGCTGCCCGCCGGCCTGCAAAACGCGTCCAAGCTGCCCGAGCCGATCTACACCCCAGCGGCCAAGGCCGAGATGGGCGAGCACGACGAGAACATCACCTTCGAGCAAACCGTGGCCATGATCGGCCCCGAACTCGCCGCGCAGATCCGCGACGTGTCGATCGCGCTCTACAAGGCCGCGGCCGACATGGCGCTCCAGAAGGGCATCATCATTGCCGACACCAAGTTCGAGTTCGGCCTGGACAAGGCCGGGAAACTGGTGCTCATGGACGAGGTGCTCACGCCCGACAGCTCACGCTACTGGCCGGCCGAAAGTTACGTGGTGGGGCAAAACCCACCCAGCTACGACAAGCAGTTCCTGCGCGACTGGCTGGAGACCGCGCAGGTGGGCGGCAAGCCCTGGGACAAGACGCCTCCCGCGCCGCGTTTGCCCAAGGAAGTGATCGAGAAAACGGCCGCGAAATACCAGGAAGCGCTGACCCGGTTGATGGGCTGAAGCTGATCAGCTCAGCACGACGCTCGACAAGCGGCGGCGGTAGGTCGCCACCGTCGGGTCTTCCGGCGGCACCTGGCCTTCGGCCACCTTGGGCTTGGGGGGGTCGATGATGTCGAGGATGGCAATGAAGGTCTTGCGCGCGAGGTCTTCGCTCCAGGCCTTGTCGCGCATCAGGATTTCCAGCAGCTCGTCCATGGCGGGCACCCACTGGCTGTGCGCCATGAGCAACTGGGCGAGGGCGAAGCGCGAGACAAAGTCGCGCTTGTTGGAGGCAATGGCGGCTTGCAGTTCGGCAGCGCGGGCTTGCGGGTCGGCCACATCGACGTTGGCATCGCGTGCGGTCATCCAGCGTTGCAACGAATCAAGCCGGCGCACGGCGGCGGCCTTGGCGATCACGGGCGCAAACGCCACCTTGGCGTCGTCGTCCAGGCCCAGCTCCAGCTGCAGCTTCACCAGGTCGAAGCGCGCGTCGTCGTCGTTCGGGTCGGTTTTCACCGCCTCCTGCAGTTTCTCCAGCGCGCCTTCGAGGTCGCCCTCGGCGATGGCATCCAGCGCTTCTTCTTCCACCGCCACGGCTTCGAGCTCGTTGGCCGCGGGCAGGTGCTTGTCGAGGAATTCCTTGATCTGGCCTTCGGGCAGCGCGCCCATGAAGCCGTCAACCGGCTGGCCGTTCATGAGCAGCACGCAGGTGGGGATGCTGCGGATGCCGAAGGCGGCGGCGAGTTGTTGCTCCTGGTCGGAGTCGATCTTGACCAGCTTGAAACGCCCGGCGTAAGCGGTTTCCACCTTCTCCAGCAGCGGACCGATCACCTTGCAGGGGCCGCACCACGGGGCCCAGAAATCGACCAGCACGGGTGTGTGGTGCGAAGCCTCGATGACCTCGGCTTCAAAATTGGCGATGGTGACGTTGATCATGGGGAAAGGGCCTGAAGGGAAAGCGGGGCACTGCGCAGCGCCCCGTAAAATCGACACTTTACCGGAGAGCGCCATGCCTGTTCATGCGCGCTACCGGGCACCGCTCCCGCCGGGGGCGCATTGGCCAAAGGCACTTCATGAACCCCATCCAGGTGGGCGTGGTCATGGGCTCCAGCAGCGACTGGGACACCATGCAGCACGCCGTGCAGATCCTGCAGGACTTCGGCGTTTCGTTTGACGCGCGCGTGGTCTCGGCCCACCGCATGCCCGACGACATGTTCAGCTACGCCGAGAGCGCGGCCGGGCGGGGCATGAAATGCATCATCGCAGGCGCCGGCGGCGCGGCCCATCTGCCGGGCATGCTCGCCGCCAAGACGGTGGTGCCGGTGCTCGGCGTGCCGGTGGCCAGCAAACACCTGAGCGGCGTGGACTCGCTGCACAGCATCGTGCAGATGCCCAAGGGTGTGCCGGTGGCCACGTTCGCCATCGGCGCAGCCGGTGCGGCCAACGCAGCGCTGTTCGCCGTGGCCATGCTGGCCAACGAAGACCCGGCCCTGCGAGCGAAGCTCGAAGCCTTCCGCGCCCAGCAGACCGCCGCCGCACGCGGCATGACCCTTCCCCTGTGACACCACGCCCATGAGCCTCAAGACCATCCTCCCCGGCAGCACCTCGCCCACCGGCCAGCAGATCACGCTCGGCGTCATGGGCGGCGGCCAGCTCGGGCGCATGTTCGTGCAGGCGGCGCAAGCCATGGGTTACTTCACCGCCGTGCTCGATCCCGATCCCGCCAGCCCGGCCGGCCTGATCAGCCACTTCCACATCCAGACGCCTTACGACGACGAACAGGGTCTGGCGCAGCTGATGCAGCGCTGCGAAGCCATCACCACCGAGTTCGAAAACGTGCCCTCGCCCGCGCTGGTCACGCTCGGCGCACACCGCCCGGTCGCGCCCTCAGCGAGCTGCGTGGCGGTGGCGCAGGACCGCATCAAGGAAAAAGCGCACTTCGTGCAGTGCGCACCGGTCAGCGGCGTGTTCCCCGCGCCGTATGCCGCCATCACCACCGACGCGCTGCTCGCCGCCGTGCCGGCCGAGCTGCTGCCCGGCATCTTGAAAACGGCGCGGCTGGGCTACGACGGCAAGGGTCAGGTGCGCGTGTCCACGCGCGAAGAACTGGCCGCCGCCTGGGCCAGCCTGAACAAGGTGCCTTGTGTGCTGGAGAAGCTCATGCCGCTGCGCGGCGAGTGCTCGGTGATCGTGGCGCGCGGCGCCGATGGTCAGACGGTGAGTTTCCCGGTGCAGAAGAACACGCACCACGACGGCATCCTCGCCATCACCGAGGTGTATGAAGGCGCGCTGGACCCCACCCTGGCCGCGCGCGCGCAGGCCAGCACCGTGGCACTGGCCGACCACCTCAACTACGTGGGTGTGTTGTGCGTGGAGTACTTCCTGATCGACACCGCCCACGGCGTGGACCTGATCGTCAACGAGATGGCGCCGCGACCGCACAACAGCGGCCACTACACCCAGAACGCCTGCGACATCTCGCAGTTCGAGGCGCAGGTGCGCACCCTCGCCGGCCTGCCGCTGCCCACACCGCGCCAGCACAGCCCGGCCATCATGGTCAACCTGCTGGGCGACCTCTGGTTCGCGCCCAACGCCGTGCGCGAGAAGGTGAGCGAACGCGGGGTGTCGCCTCCGTGGGCGCAGGTGCTGGCGCTGCCCGGCACCCACCTGCACCTCTACGGCAAGCTGAGCGCGCGGCCCGGCCGCAAGATGGGCCACCTCAACATCACCGCGCCCACCGTGGCCGAGGTGCGCGAGACCGCCGCGAAGGTGTTGACGCTGCTCGGCCTGCCCCCACTGGACGCCTGAGCACCCCATGCCGCTGCTGCTGAGCGCCGACCAGGCGTCTGCCGTGGAGCAGGCGGCGCAGCGGCTGGCGGCGGGCTCGCTGGTGGGCATGCCGACCGAAACCGTGTATGGCCTCGCCGCCGATGCCGACAACGCCACCGCGGTGCACCGCATCTTTGAAGCCAAGGGCCGCCCACCCGACCACCCGCTGATCGTGCACCTGGCGCCCGGCACGGGTGCGCAAGGCTGGCGCGCCGGGGTCGACCACTACGCGCGCGACGTGCCGGCCTTTGCCACCGCGCTCATGAACGCCTTCTGGCCCGGCCCGCTCACGCTGATCCTGCCGCGCCGCGACGGGGTGGCGGCGGTGGCCGCCGGCGGGCAGGACTCGGTGGGTCTGCGCTGCCCGGCCCACCCGGTGGCGCAGGCGCTGCTCACGGCGGCCGCCGCGATGGGGGTGAGCGGTGTCGCCGCGCCCAGCGCCAACCGCTTCGGCCGCGTGAGCCCCACCACCGCCGCCCACGTGGCCGGGGAATTCACGGCGCTGTCGGAAGCCGACCTGCTCATCCTCGACGGCGGCGCCTGCCCAGTGGGCATCGAGTCCACCATCGTCGACGCCACCCGCGCCTGGCCGGTGCTGCTGCGCCCGGGCATGGTCACGGCTGCGCAGATTGAGGCGGTGTGCCAGCAGCCGCTGCGCGGGCGCGACGACGCCGCGCCCCGCGCCTCGGGCACGTTGGAGTCGCACTACGCGCCACGCGCCAAGGTGCGGCTGATGGACGCCCAACCCCTGCAGGCCGCGCTCGATGTGCTGGGCGCGGATGCGCGCCACATCGCGGTGTATGCCCGCACGCCCATCACGGCCGCACGGGGCGTGAACGTTCGACGCATGCCGGCCGATGCCGTGCGCAGCGCACAGGAGTTGTTTGCGGTGCTGCGCGAGCTCGATGCCACGGGTGTGCGCCTGATCTGGGTGGAAACGCCGCCGCCCGACGCGGCGTGGGACGGTGTGCGCGACCGGCTGGTGCGCGCAGCGGCCTGATCAGTTTGAAGTGCTGCGCCCGTAGCGCAGCTTCATCACCAGGATCGACAAGGCCAGCATCAGCGTGATCGTGTTGGCCACCACCACTGGCCACGCGCCCAACGTCAGGCCGTAAACCAGCCACAGCGCCACGCCCAGCGTGAACGCGCTGTACATGCCCAGCGAGATCCCGCTCACGTCGCGCGTTTTGAAGGTGAGCCAGGCCTGCGGCACGAAGCTGGCCGTGGTGAGGAACGCGGCACTGAAGCCGATGAGATCGCCGGACATGGTCGGTGCGCTTCTTTCAGTCTTGCTGCGCGGCAGTCCACTCCACCAGCGCCTCCAGCGCTGGCCGGGCGGCCGGCGCATTGGGGTGGTTCACGAAGCCCACGACCACATAACGCGCACCATTGACGGCGTTCACATAACCGGCGATGCCGGTGACGTCCCTGAGCGTACCGGTCTTGAGCTGCGCGTTGCCGCGCGCCGCGCTGCCGGGCGCCCGGGCCATGCGGGCGGCCGTGCCGTTGACACCGGCCACCGACAGGGAGTTGGCGAAACGCTCTCCCTGCGGGTGGCGGCTGGCGTGGCGCAGCAGGTTGGCCAGGGCTTCGGGCGTGATGCGCTCCTCGCGCGAGAGTCCCGAGCCGTTGTCCATCACCGGCATGGCGCTGCGGATGCCGAAGGTGCGTTTCCACCAGTTTTCAACCACCTCGCGCGAGCGCTCGAAGCGCGCCGGGCGCATGGGGATCAGGTGGCCAGCGACACCAGGCGTCATCCCCGGCTGAGGTGCCGGCGTGGGCACCAGGCGGCCCAGCGTGAGGTACACCTGCTGCGCCATCACGTTGTTGCTCCACTGGTTCACGTCCGTGATGATGTCCGAGAGCGGCAGCGACGCGGCCTCGTGCAGCAGCGTGGCGCCCGGTGGTGTGAGACCGGGGCGGGCGTGGCCGGTGATCGCACCGCCGCTGGTGCGCCACAGACCTTCCAGGGCACGCGACGCGTAACTGGCGGGGTCCTGGTAGGCCACGGGCCACTTGAGTTCGCCGCAGCTCTGGGGGTAACGGCCCTCGAAGCGGATGCTGTTGGCGTCGTCAAAGCGGGCTTGCAGGCCACTGCGCCAGTCACCGCAGCGCTCTCCCACGCGCGCCAGCGGCACGGTGGCGTCGATCGCGAGGCCGGCCATGGGCGGCTCGCTGATCACGCGCGCCACGCCGTTGGCACCGTCGGGCTGAAAGGTCAGCACGACCGACTTGAAATTCACCAGCAGCGCGTCGGGCGTGGCGTTGTAGGGACGCAGGGATTCGCCGTCAAACGCACCGGGATCGGTGGCGGCGATCTCGAAAGCGCTGTGGTCGAGCACGATGTCGCCCAGCACCACGCGCACACCCTTGTCCTGCAGGGCAAAAAAGGCGCTCTGGATGCGTTCGAGCACGAACTTCGGATCGCCGTCACCGCGCACATACAGGTTGCCGCGCAGCACACCCTGGTCGATGGTGCCGTCGGTGTAGAAGCGGGTGTTCCAGGTGTAGTCGGCGCCCAGCAGGTCGATGGCGGCGTAGGTGGTCACCAGCTTCATCACCGAGGCCGGGTTCACCGGGACGCTGGCGCGAAAACGCAGCCGCTCTTCGGCCCGGTTGTCGACCGACACCACCAGCGCCGACAAGGCGCTCGGCGGCACCTGCGCGCGCTTGAGCGCGGCCACCACCGTGGGTGGCAGGGCGCCGTATTCGCCGGGGAGCTGGGCGCAGGCGGGCAGCGCGACCACGGCGGTGGCCAGCAGGGCGAACAAGGAGCGGGTGAGGGACATGTGTTTCATTATGAAACGGCACCGCGCCCGGCGCGGCATTGCCCTTGTTCAATGGGCCACAGGACGGACGACCGGCACGCTGGCCGATAATCCTGCGATGCCCTCCACACACCCTGCTCATCAGCGCCTGCTGGCCATTGAAACCAGCACCGACGCGCTCTCGGTGGCGCTGGGGACGGGCGAGCCTGGCGCACCGCTGTGGCAACGCAGCGGCCCTGGCGGTGCCCAGGCGTCCGGCACGCTGTTGCCCATGGTGCGCAGCCTGCTGCTGGAGGCCGGCTGGTCGCTGGACACGCTGGCCGCCGTGGTGTTCGGGCGCGGACCGGGCTCGTTCACCGGCCTGCGCACCGCCTGCTCGGTGGCCCAGGGACTGGCTTACGGCGTGCAGGGCCTGGGCCGCGCGGGCGGTTTGCCGGTGCTGCCGGTGGACACCTTGCTGGCCCTGGCCGAAGAAGCCCGCCAGGCGCGGATGGACGCCGGGCAGCCGCTGCCGGGTGCGATCGTGGCGCTGCTCGACGCCCGCATGGGTGAGGTGTATGTGGCGCCATACGCTTGCCACGCCGGGGGTCCGGCGGGGTTGACACCGCTGGCGCCGGCCCGCCTGTGCACCCCCGCCGATCTGCCGGCCTATCTGCAAGAACGGACGCCGGGCGAGCGCCTGCTCGCCGGTAACGTGTTCGAGATGGACGCACTGGCCGCGCTGGCAGGCCAGCGCCACCCCGCCCTGCCCACCGCCGCCGCCCTGCTGCGCCTGGCCCCGGGCCTGCTCGCCGCCGGCCACGCCGTGGCCGCACAGGATGCGCTGCCCCTGTATGTGCGCGACAAGGTGGCGCAGACCACGGCCGAGCGCGAAAGCATCCGACTGGCCGCCGAGGCGGGCGCATGAACAGCCCGACCACCACCGGCACAGCCCCGAAAGTCGCCCCACCCGCCTGGGCCAGCGGCCTGTGGCCCGCGCCCACCGAACCACAGGTGCAGCCCCGCACGGCGTCGCGCCCCGAACGCCTGATCGTTTTCGAACCCATGCGCGAGTCCGACCTGGACGCGGTGCAGGCCGTGGAGTCGCAGGCATACGCCCACCCGTGGTCGCGACGGCATTTTCACGACTCGCTCAAGGCCGGGTATCCGGCCATGCTGTTGCTGTCCGAGGCGCTGCCCGGCGAAGTGCCGCACCCACCGCGCGCCGACGGCCGTGTGCTGCTGGGCTACCTGGTGGCCATGCCGGGCGTGGACGAAGTGCACCTGCTCAACATCACCGTGGCCACCGCCCACCAGCGCCAGGGCTGGGCGCGCTTCATGCTCGACGCGCTGGCCTTGTGGTCGCGCGTCCAGGGCGCGCAGTGGGTCTGGCTGGAGGTGCGCCAGAGCAATGCACCCGCGCGCGCGCTGTACGAGCGGTACGGCTTCGCGCAGGTGGGCTTGCGCAAGGGCTACTACCCGGCGGGCCACTTCCAGCGCGAAGACGCGGTCGTGATGAGCCTGAACCTCGTGGCGGCGGCCGCGGTGGAGGGTTTGCCATGAGCGACGCGCCCGACACCTCCTTCGTGCCCGAACTCGACGCCCGCCAACGCGCCATGCTGGCCGAGATGGGGGTGCGGGTGTGGGCGCCGAAATCTGCGCCCGCCAAGGCCCCGGCCCCCGTTGCCCAGGCACCCGGGCCCGCCGTGGCCCACCCCGCAACGGCCACGCCCAGGCCGGTGTCCGTGCAGGAAGCGGCACCGCCTTTTGCCCCCACCCCACCCGCACCGGCCAGACCCGCCAGCCCTGTGGCCACCCTCGACTGGCCCGCGCTGCGCGACGCCGTGGCGGGCTGCCAGGCCTGCGGGCTGTGCCAGGGCCGCACCAACACCGTGTTTGGTGTGGGAGACGAGCAGGCCGACTGGATGGTCGTGGGCGAAGCCCCGGGCGAAAACGAAGACCTGCAGGGCGAACCCTTCGTGGGCGCGGCCGGCCAGCTGCTCGACAACATGCTCCAGGCCGTGGGCCGCAGCCGCACCGGGAAAGGGGCGGAGGGCACCTACATCGCCAACGTGCTCAAGTGCCGCCCACCGGCCAACCGCAACCCGCAGCCCGACGAGGTGGCGCGGTGCGAGCCCTACCTCGCGCGCCAGGTGGCGCTGGTGAAACCGAAGGTGATCGTGGCCATGGGCCGCTTCGCGGTGCAAGCCCTGCTCAAGACCAACGAGCCCATTGGCCGCCTGCGCGGCCAGGTGCACCACTACGAAGGTGTGCCCGTGATCGTGACCTACCACCCGGCCTACCTGCTGCGCACACCCACCGACAAAGGCAAGGCCTGGGCCGATCTCTGCCTGGCGATGGCGCAGTTGCCGGACTGAATCGGGTCAGGCGGCGGAGCGTGAGGGCCACAGCACAGAGGCAATGGCCACCATCACCAAGCCCACCGCCGCCCAGTCCTGCCAGTGCAGCACTTCATTCAGCCACCACGCACCGCTGAACACCCCCAGCACCGGGATGAACATCACCGACAAGGTGGACGCCACGGGCGGCAGGTCGCGCGCCATCATCAGCCAGGCCACCTGCGCAAACGCAAACACGCCCAGCGCGTTGTAGATGATCGCACCCCAGATGGCGGGTGTGGGGGCCACCCAGGCGGATCGCTCGAACAAAACCGCGGCGGCGGTCATCCACAGCGTGGTGATGAGCGTCATCCAGAACGAGATGGCCAACGTGGGCTGGGGCAAGGTGGTCCGGCGCAGCATCTGTGTGCCCAGGGCCCAGGCGGCCGCGGCGGTGAGCATCATCACCACGCCCACCGGTTTGCCGGTGAGCTGTGTGAGTTCGTGCCACAGCAGCAGCACCACGCCCAGCGCCGCTGCGGCCACGCCGCCCCAGGCGCGCGCACCGAGCCGCTGCCCGAACCACCAGGCCCCCACGATGGCCGAGAACACCGGCATGGTGTAGCCCAGGATCGCCGCCCGGCCGCTCGACAGGGTCTGGATCGCCAGCACCGCCAGCGTGTGCCAGATCAGCATGTTGAACACGGTCAGCACGGCCAGTTCGCGCCAGTGTTCGCGGCCGATGCGAAACGGCACACGGCGCCACACCAGCACCAGCGCGAGCACCGGCAGACCGATCCACATGCTGATGGTGCGGAACGTGAGCGCCGGGAACCCGGTGACACCGAGTTTCATGATGGGCCAGTTGATGCCCCACACCAGGGTGAGCAGGATCAGCAGGACGAGCTGTCGGCGCGAGAGGGCTTGCATGGGGGGCGATCTTAGGGCCCGGCCAACGGGCACCCACCTAAAATCCTCGCATGACCTTTCTTGACATGCTGCGCGGCGCCGAGCGCCAGAACCGCTCCCTGCTCTGCGTGGGCCTCGATCCCGACCCGGCGCGGTTTCCCGCCCAGCTCAAGGGCGATGCCAGCCGCATCTACGACTTCTGCGCGGCCATCGTCGACGCCACGGCCGACACGGCCATCGCCTTCAAACCCCAGATCGCCTACTTCGCCGCCCACCGCGCCGAAGACCAGCTGGAGCGCCTCATGGAGCACATGCGCCGCACGGCGCCCCATGTGCCCACGATCCTGGACGCCAAGCGCGGTGACATCGGCAGCACCGCACAGCAATACGCCATCGAAGCCTTCGAGCGCTACGGGGCTGATGCGGTGACGCTCTCGCCTTTCATGGGTTTTGATTCGCTGCAGCCGTACCTGCAGTACCACGGCAAAGGCGCCTTTCTGCTGTGCCGCACCTCCAACCCGGGTGGTGACGATCTGCAAAACCAGCGCCTGGCTTCGGTCGATGGACAGCCTCTGCTGTACGAACACATCGCCCGGCTCGCGCAAGGGCCGTGGAACCTCAACGGCCAGCTCGGCCTGGTGGTGGGCGCCACCTACCCCGCCGAGATCGAGCGCGTGCGCGAGATCGCACCCACCTTGCCGCTGCTGATTCCCGGGGTGGGCGCGCAGGGCGGTGACGCCGTGGCCACGGTGCGAGCCGGTCTGCGCACGCAGGGCGACGCCACCACCGGACCGGTCATCGTGAACTCGTCGCGCGCGATCCTGTACGCGTCCAACGGCGACGACTATGCGGCCGCGGCCCGGCGCGTGGCGCTCGCCACCCGCGACGAACTGCGGGCCGCCGCCACGGCGTGGGGCCGCGCATGATCGACCTCTACACCGCCGCCACGCCCAACGGACACAAGGTGTCCATCGCGCTCGAAGAGCTCGGCTTGCCTTACACGCTCAAGGTGCTCGATCTCGGCCGGAACGAACAGAAGACGCCGGCTTTTCTCGCCATCAACCCCAATGGCCGCATCCCGGCCATCGTCGACCACGGGGCCGATGGTTTTGCGGTGTTCGAGTCGGGCGCGTGCCTGATGTACCTGGCCGAGAAAACCGGCCAGCTCATGCCCACCGATGCCCGAGGCCGCTCGCTGGTGGTGCAGTGGCTGATGTTCCAGATGGGCGGCATTGGTCCGATGATGGGACAGGCCAACGTGTTCTTCCGCTACTTCCCCGAGAAGATCCCGGCGGTGATCGACCGCTACCAGGGCGAAAGCAAGCGCCTGTTCCGCGTGCTCGACGAGCGGCTCAAAGACCACGAATTCCTCGCCGGTGACTACTCCATCGCCGACATCGCCAACTGGGCCTGGGTGCGCACGCACCGGTGGTCGGGTGTGGACGTGGACGACTTGCCGCACCTGGTGCGCTGGCGCGACGCGATCCGCGCCCGCCCGGCGGTGCAACGCGGCATCGAACAACCGGCATCCAAGGTGGACCTCACCCGCGACGGCGATGCCGGTGCCCAGCGCTTCGCCGAAGAAGCCCGCCGCATGGTGGAAATGGGCCAGAGCCTCAAAGGAAACACGCCATGAAGCTCTACGTGTCTCAACGGGCGCCCAACCCCCGGCGGGTGCAGATGTTCATCGCTGAGAAGGGCATCAAAGGCATCGAGCAGGTCGTGCTCGATCTGAACGCCCAGGAGCACAAGCAGGCCGCCTACCTCAGCAAAAGCCCGCTGGCCCGCGTGCCCGCACTCGAGCTCGACGACGGCCGTGTGCTCACCGAGACCCGCGCCATCTGCACCTGGCTCGAAGGCCTGCAGCCCGAGCCCAACCTGATGGGCCACAACGCACAGGAACGCGCCTTCATCGAGATGGCCGACCGGCGCATGGAGTGGTACCTGATGCTGCCGCTGGCCCACGCGGTGCGCCACACCCACCCGGGCCTCGCGCCGCTGGAGCAACCGCAGTTCCCGGATTTCGGGCAGTCTCAACTGCTCAAGGCGAAAGAAACCGCGGTATGGCTGGATGGCGAACTGCAACGCCAACCGTGGGTCGCGGGTGAGCGTTTCACCATCGCCGACATCACCGCCTTCTGCACCGTGGAGTTCGGCAAGCTGATGCGCTTCAAGCCCGCCGAGGCCGGCCTCGATGCGCTGCAGGCCTGGCGCGACCGGGTGGCCTCGCGGGCCAGCGCCAGCGCCTGAGCAAGCACCCCTGTTCAAGCCCAGGGAGTGGGCGCTTTTTCCAGCGAACGCTCCATGGCGGGCAGCCCCGCCAAACCCGCCGCCAGCCGCGCCTGCAACGCCTGCTGCCAGCCCACCACCTGCGCAGACGTGGGGCCCGGGGGCACGGAAGCCAGCAATGTGTGCGCGGTGCTGAGGTCGTTGAGCTGGCCCAGCAGGCCCTGGGCGTCGGCCAGCACGGCCGTGCTGCGGGCCACACGCCTGGACGGCAGCACGCTGGCCAGAAACTCCTGCGCATAGCGCAGTTTCTTCAGCGCGATGCGCAAGGCGTGCCGCCCCTCGGGCCCCACACGCCGGGCGGCCCGCGCCTGCCGCCGCAGGGCCGCATGGCGTTCGCGCAAGGTGGCCTGGGCCCAATCGGCCAACGCATGGCCGGCAGCGGTCTCGTCCGCTGGCCGGTCCGGGGGCTGAAGACTCAGCACCGCGCGGGTGAAGGCCAGCAAGCGCAGCGCATGTTCACGGCTGCCCAGTGCATCTGCAGCGCGCCGACCGGCGCCACGCCGCTGTGCTTGAACCCAGTCCAGCAGCGCGGGCGTGGCATCGTCGTCGAGGCCGGCCGTGCCCGGGTGGTCCGCCATCAACTCGGGCAACCACTCGGTG
The DNA here is from genome assembly GCF_030158645.1 of Hydrogenophaga sp. Classification (GTDB taxonomy): domain Bacteria; phylum Pseudomonadota; class Gammaproteobacteria; order Burkholderiales; family Burkholderiaceae_C; genus Hydrogenophaga. The sequence continues at coordinate 59,440 of NZ_JAOASO010000036.1, forward strand.
GCGAACACATCCCAGTTGCGCGCATCACCCAGCTGGTTGGCCAGCGCCTTCCACTCGCCGGCCCAGTGGGCGGCAAACCGCGCGGGGAGGTGCGCGCGGAAGATGCGCAGCCCGGTGCGCAGGCGCCGCAGCGCCACCCGCGCCTGGTGCACAAACTCGGGATCGGGCAGCGCACCCTCGGGGCCGGGGTGCAGCACACCGGCTTCGTTGGATTGCAGGTGGGTGAGGCAGCTCAGGGCTGCGGCGCGAAACGCCTGCACCGGGTGCATGCCAGGGTGCAGCTCCAGCGCTGACGCCTTCACCGGCTGCAAGCGCTCACCCATGAACAGCGCATAGCCACGCTCGGCCTTGCTGCGGTTGGCCGGCAGCAGGCGCAGCGCGCTGGCCACACGGCCCTGGGGACCCAGCGCGAGGGTGTGGGCCAGGTCCAGCAGGGCGTCCACCGGACCGTCGAGCAGTTCCAGCTCCAGCTCCAGAATCGGCTGGCGGTGGTTGCCCTGGGCGTTGCCGGTGCCGATGAAGCCCTGGTCCAGCGCCACCTCCACCCGGGCCGGTCCATGCTGCAACACCCAGCTGCGGCGCGTGAAGTCGGTGCGGAACACGGGCACCAGCTGCCAGGCCACGCTGGCCAGCTGCGCGGCCAGGGCCGGCTCACTCACCAAGGCGACGAAATCGAAGGCGCCCGGCCGGGTGGGCGCTTCCCACTCACCGCGCTGCGACAAGCCCCCCACCGACTGGCCCGCCGTCTTCACCGTGAGCAGCGTCTGTCGCCCCACGCGGCGCTCGCGCACGGCCATGCGCTGCTCGCGCAAGGCGAGCGTGGAGGTATCGAAGTAGGTGTTGAACAGGCGCTCACGCCGGGCGGGGCTGTTCTTGAGCAAGGGGTGTCGCAGCAGGTCCGCGAGGTCTTGCGGATGCACTTCGAGCTTGAGTTCGGTTTCTTGCGACATGGTGTGGTGGCGATCGGTGGTTGTTGGGCGACAGACTGCACAGTCTGACAGCCCGTGAAGCCATGGCGCAACACGCAACCCCTGGGTACACACGTCGTCACCAGTGACGCAGCCCGCGGGGGCACAATTCTCTGCGGAGACTCTCCATTTCAACCATGCCACTCACCGTGCACACCATGAAAAACTCGCTCAAACACAGCAGCCGCGCATTCGCGGTGGCCCTCGCCCTTGGCCTGAGCCTGGTACCCGCCCTGGCCGAGAAGCCCGACCATGCGGGCGGCGGCAAACACGGCAAGGGAGACAAGTACGAGCACAGCGGCAAGGGCGACAAAGGTGGCAAGAAGGACCGCGATGACCAGCCGCGCTACAGCCAAGGCTCAGGCGATCGCTCGTCCACCAACGTCGCGGTGCAGATCAACATCGGCGGCTACTTTCAAGACAGCCAGCGCGTGGCGGTGCGCGAGTACTACGAGCCGCGTTTCCGGGCCGGCAATTGCCCACCCGGTCTGGCCAAAAAGAACAACGGCTGCATGCCGCCGGGGCAGGCCAAGAAGTGGCGCAAGGGCTACCGCCTGCCGTCCGACGTGGTCTATTACCCCGTGCCCAACGACATCTCGATCCGCCTGGGCGTGCCGCCCTCGGGCTACAAGTACGTGCGCGTGGCGGCCGACATCCTGCTGATCGCCGTGGGCACCAGCATGGTGGTCGACGCCATCGAAGACCTGAGCCGCCTCTGAGCGCATCGCCATGGCCCGCTTTCAACTTTGCGCGTGCGCGTGGGTGCTGGCGGCATGGACCTCGGGGGGCCATGCGCAAAACGCCGAGCCGGTGGCGCTCGAAGCCAGCCGCGACTATTTGCTCGGCGCGTCGCTCTCCAGCGGACGCGACCCGTTCGGCACCAGCGAGCAGAAGCTCGGTCTGCGCCCGATCTGGGCCTTTCAACTGGGACGCTTTCGCTTCGCCACCTCGGGCGCCAGCGCACTGCTCGCGCAGGGTCGCGAATCGGTGGACAGCGGCGTGAGCACGGTGCTCACCCGAAGCGACCTGGTCTCGCTGAGCACCTCGTTGTCCGTCGACGAAGGCCGTTCGTGGAAAGACGATCCGGTGTTCGGTGGTCTGCCGCGCGTGCGCGACACGGTGCGCGGGCGCGTCACCGCCGGCGTCACGCTCGGCCCGCGCTGGAGCGGCTCGCTGCGCGCCTCGCAGGACTTGCTCGGCCGCGGCGGCGGCCTGAGGCTCGATTCGGGCCTGAACTACCGCTACCCGGTGTCCCCGCAAACACATTGGGACTTGTCGCTGGGCATCGGCTGGGCCAACAGCACCTACCGGCAAACGCACTACGGCATCGCCCCCGATGCCGCCGCCACGAGCGGCTTGCCGGCCTACGCGCTGGGCTCGGGTTTTGACGGTGCATCGCTGGGTTGGCGCATGACGTCGGCGCTGAACCGCAACTGGGTGGCCTATGGCGGTTTGAGCGTGTACCAGCTGCAGGGCGCCGTGGCGCGCAGCCCACTGGCCACCAGCACCACCACCTTCGGCGCGACGCTGGGACTGGCTTACCGCAACAACTGAGGCGTCACGCGGCCTGCGGCAACGTCAACAAGCGCTGGAGGTAATGCCCGGTGTGGCTGCCCACCTGCGCCGCGATGGCCTCGGGCGTGCCCTGCGCGAGCACCGTGCCCCCGCCAGAGCCGCCCTCGGGGCCCATGTCGATCACCCAGTCGGCGGTCTTGATCACATCCAGGTTGTGCTCGATGACCACGATGGTGTTGCCCGCGTCGCGCAGCTGGTGCAGCACCTGGAGCAGCAGCTCGATGTCGGCGAAGTGCAGGCCGGTGGTGGGTTCGTCCAGGATGTAGAGCGTGCGGCCGGTGTCGCGCTTGCTGAGTTCCAGCGCGAGCTTGACGCGCTGCGCCTCACCACCCGAGAGCGTGGTCGCACTCTGGCCGAGCTGGATGTAGGTCAGGCCCACGTCCATCAGCGTCTGCAGCTTGCGGTGCAGCGTGGGCACGGCGGTGAAGAAGGTGTGGGCCTGCTCGACCGTCATGTCCAGGATCTGCGCAATGTTCTTGCCCTTGTACTGAACGTCCAGCGTCTCGCGGTTGTAGCGCTGGCCGCTGCACACCTCGCACGGTACGTACACGTCGGGCAGAAAGTGCATCTCCACCTTGACCACGCCATCGCCCTGACACGCTTCGCAGCGGCCACCGGCCACGTTGAAACTGAAGCGGCCCGGGCCGTAGCCACGCTCGCGCGCGGTGGGCACCTCGGCCATCAGCTCCCGGATGCCGGTGAAAAGGCCGGTGTAGGTGGCCGGGTTGCTGCGCGGCGTGCGGCCGATGGGCGACTGGTCGACGTTGATGACCTTGTCGAAATGCTCGATGCCTTCGATGGCTTCGTGTTCGGCGGGCTCGTCGTGCGAGCGGTAGAGCGTGCGCGCCACCGCGGCGTAGAGCGTGTCGTTGACCAGGGTGGATTTGCCCGAGCCGCTCACGCCGGTGACGCAGGTGAGCAGGCCCACCGGAAACGCCACGCTCACGCCCTTGAGGTTGTGGCCGGTGGCGTTGACCACGCGGATCTCCTGCAGCTCGCCCAGCGAGGCCTGGTGCGCGGCCTCGCGCGCAGCGCGGCGTTCGGCCGCCGGGCTGGGCGCAAAACGCGGCTTGAAGGCGGGCGCCGTGCTCTTGACCACCGGCAGCCACGGCGTGCGCCGCGACGGCACCGCAATGCTGCGCACCCCGCTGAGGTACTCGCCGGTGAGCGAACCCGGCGTGGCCATGACGGCGGCGCAGGTGCCCTGCGCCATGACGCGCCCGCCGTGCACGCCGGCACCCGGGCCCATGTCGATCACGTGGTCGGCGGTGCGGATCATGTCCTCGTCGTGTTCGACCACGAGCACCGTGTTGCCCAGGTCGCGCAGGTGCTGCAGCGTGGCAATCAGCCGGTCGTTGTCGCGCTGGTGCAGGCCGATGCTGGGCTCGTCGAGCACGTACATCACACCTGTCAGGCCGCTGCCGATCTGGCTGGCCAGGCGGATGCGCTGGGCCTCGCCGCCGCTGAGCGTGTCGGCGCTGCGGTCCAGGCTCAGGTAGTTCAGACCCACGTCGTTCAAAAACTTCAGGCGCTGGCGGATCTCGTTGATCACGCGCGCCGCGATGTCGCCTTTGGTGCCACGCAGCTCCAGCTTCTGGAAATACGCCAGCGCATCACCGAGCGTGACGTGGCTGATCTTGTAGATGGGCTGCTTGTGCTCACCCTCACCCACGAACACGTGGCGCGCTTCGCGGCGCAGGCGCGCACCGCCGCAATCAGGACACGGTTGCACCGCGCGGTAGCGCGCCAGCTCTTCGCGCACGGCCGGGCTGTCGGTCTCGCGGTAGCGGCGTTCGAAGTTGCGGATGATGCCTTCGAAGGGGTGCTTCTTGCTGACCCTCTTGCCCGCGCGTTCGCCCGATTCGAGGGCGTAGCTGAACTTGATCTCTTCCTCACCCGAGCCGTAAAGCAGGGCCTGCTGCACAGGTGCCGGGATCGCCTCCCAGGGGCCTTCGGCATCGAACTTGTAGTGCGCCGCCAGGCTTTCGATCATGGCGAAGTAGTAGCCGTTGCGCCGGTCCCAGCCCTTGATGGCGCCGCTGGCCAGGCTCAGCGTGGGGAAGGCCACCACGCGCGCCGGATCGAAGAACTCGGTGTGGCCCAGGCCGTCGCAGGTCGGGCAGGCGCCCATGGGCGAGTTGAACGAGAACAGGCGCGGCTCCAGCTCACCCACGGTGTAGCTGCACAGCGGGCAGGCGAACTTGGCGGAGAACGTGGTCTCCGCGCCGGTGTCCATGTCCACGGCCAGTGCCCTGCCATCGGCCAGGCGAAGTGCGGCCTCGAAACTTTCAGCCAGCCGCTGACGGAGCGGGTTCACGCCCTCCTCCTCACCATCGGTGCGCACCTTGATGCGGTCGATCACCACGTCGATGTTGTGCTTCTCGGTTTTCTTCAGGGCCGGCAGGGCGTCGAAGTCGAGCACCGTCTGGTTGATGCGGAAACGCACGTAGCCCTGTGCCTGCATGTCGGCAAACAACTCGGTGAACTCGCCCTTCTTCTCGCGCGCCACCGGCGCCAGGATCATCAGGCGCGTGCCTTCGGGCAGGGACAGCACGGCGTCCACCATCTGCGCCACGCTTTGCGCGGCCAACGGCAGGTCGTGCTCGGGGCAATGCGGCGTGCCGGCGCGGGCGAACAGCAGGCGCAGGTAGTCGTGGATCTCGGTGACCGTGCCCACGGTGGAGCGCGGGTTGTGGGTGGTGGCCTTCTGCTCGATGGCGATCGCCGGCGACAGGCCTTCGATCAGGTCCACGTCGGGCTTGTCCATGAGCTGCAGGAACTGCCGCGCGTAGGCCGAGAGGCTCTCCACATAACGGCGCTGGCCCTCGGCGTACAGCGTGTCGAACGCCAGGCTCGATTTGCCCGATCCCGACAGCCCCGTGATGACCACCAGCGAGTGTTTGGGGATGTCGAGGTCGATGTTTTTCAGGTTGTGCGTGCGGGCGCCACGCACCGACAAAAACGGGCTGGCGTGGCGCAGGTGCGCGGCGTTGACACGATTCAGCAGCGCTGGTTCGTCGGGCTCCACCGGCACAGTCTCCGGAATAGGGGCGCCGGTCAAACTCGGCAGATTCAGGTCCGGGGGCAGGTTCTGGTTCAAGGCGCGGTGGGTGTGTTCAGGGCAACCCGGCATGATAAGCCGCCGAGCGTTTTTGCGCCGGCCCGTCCGGCGCGCGCAAGCCCTTCAAGCACAATACCGGCTTTGTCCGGCGCCGCCTTGTCCTCCCTCAGCACAGCCCCCTCCGACACGCCCGCCCCAGGGGCGGCAACGCGCATGACGCCGATCGAGCGGCGCACCAGCGGCGCGCTGGCGTCCATCTACGCGTTGCGCATGCTCGGGCTGTTCCTGGTGTTGCCGGTGTTCGTGCTGCAGGCCCCCACCTACCCCGGTGGCGACGATCCCTTTCTGGTCGGCCTGGCCATGGGCGTCTACGGGCTGACGCAGGCCCTGTTCCAGGTGCCGTTCGGCATCGCCTCCGACCGGCTGGGCCGAAAACCCGTGATCCAGGCGGGTCTGGCGCTCTTTGTCGTTGGCAGCCTGATCGCCGCCTGGGCGCCCACCATGGTGTGGCTGGCCATCGGCAGGGCCCTGCAAGGTTCGGGCGCGATCTCTGCCGCCGTCACCGCCCTGCTGGCCGACCTCACACGCAACGAGGTGCGCACCAAGTCCATGGCGCTGGTGGGCATCAGCATCGCGCTCATGTTCGCGCTGTCGCTGGTGCTGGCGCCGCTGCTGGTGCCCCTTATTGGCCTCGCCGGCCTGTTTGCCCTCACCGCGGTGCTGGCCGCCATCGGCATGGCCGTGGTGGCCTGGGTCGTGCCGCCCGAGCCGCCGGTGCAGCACGCGCAGAACCGCGGCGGCCTGCGCGAGGTGCTGGCCGATGTGGAACTGCTGCGCGTGGACCTGGGCGTGTTCGTGCTGCACGCGGTGCAGATCGCCATGTGGATGTCGGTGCCCGCCCTGCTGCAAGAGGCCGGCCTGACCAGCGCCGAGCAGTGGAAGGTGTACCTGCCGGCCGTGCTGGCATCGCTGCTCGTCATGGGCGGGCTGCTCTTCCGGCTGGAGCGCATGGGCTACTTCAAACAGGTCTACCTGGGGTCGATCGCGCTCATCGTGCTGGCCCAGCTCGGGTTCTGGCTCAACCTGCAAGCGCCCTCGCTGTGGGCGGTGGGCGCGCTGTTGTGTGTGTATTTCGTCGGGTTCAACACCCAGGAAGCCAGCCAGCCCAGCCTGGTGTCGCGGCTGGCCGAGCCGCGCCAGCGCGGGGCGGCGCTGGGTGTCTACAACACGCTGATGTCGCTGGGCATCTTCGCCGGCGGCAGCCTGGGCGGTCTGGTGATCAAGACCTGGGGCAGCACCGGCATCTTCTTCGTCAGCGCCGGCCTGATGCTGCTGTGGATGGCGCTGGCCTGGCCGATGCGCTCGACCGCTCGCGTCTAACGTCCAAGGGGTTCAGGCTGGGGAGCCGGGTCGGTGCGATCCCGCAGCGACCGCATCATCAACAGCGACATCGTGCTGTAGAGCGGCCGGCTGATCATGCGCGAGACCAGGCTGGCCAGCAGCGCGCAGGCCATGAGGCTGAGCACCATGCTGTGGCCATCGGTCATCTCCATCACGATGATCATGGCGGTGATGGGCGTTTGCGTCACGGCGGCCAGAAAACCGCACATGCCCAGCGCGATCAGGGCCGCACCGTGGGGTGAGTTCAGCAGCCAGGCCACGTCGGCGCCCACGCCAGCGCCCAGCGACAGGCTGGGTCCGAAGATGCCGCCGGGCACACCGGCCCAGGCCGACAACCACGACGCCACGAATTTCAGGCCGGTGAACACCAGGGGTTGGTGCGTGGCGCCCGGGTCGGCGGCCTGATCCAGCAGGTCTTTGGTGTGTTCGTGCCCGACCCCCACGGCCGCGCCGTCGCTGACCACCGCGATCACGGCCACCACCAGCCCGCAGAGGGCGGCAAACGTGACCGGGCGCTTGCGCCGGTAGGCGCAAAAGCGATCGGGCAGCCCGGTGAACGAGGCGAGCATGAGCCGGGAGAGCAGTCCCCCGAGCAAGCCACAAGTCAGCGCCACCAGCGCACCCGGCGCCAGCAGGCTCCACCACGACAGCGCGTCGGCCCGCACCCGCCCGAAGTAGGACAGGTTGCCGAACGCCGACACCGCCACCAGACCGGCGACCACAATGGCCGCGAGCATGAGGCCGCTGCTGCGGTCCTGCAGGCGGCGCGAAAGCTCCTCGATGGCAAACACGATGCCGCCCAGCGGCGTGTTGAAGGCCGCAGCGATACCGGCCGCGCCGCCGGCCACCAGCAATTCGCGGTCGCTGATGCCCGAGGCCGGCGACAGCCAGCGCCGCGCGTGCAGCATCACCCCGGCCGCCACCTGCACCGACGGCCCCTGCCGACCCACCGACAAGCCCGCCAGCAGCCCGCCCGACACGCCCAGCACCTTGGCCGCACTCAGCTTCAAGGACACAAAACGCGAGCGCTCACTCAGCGGGGTCTCCGGCGCCAGCGCGGTGAGCACCTGCGGCACGCCCGAGCCCACCGCGCCGGGCGCCCAGCGCCGGATCGTCCAGACGATCAAGGCGGTCAGGGCCGGCGTCCAGATCAGGGGGGCCCACCACCAGCCGCTGCGCAGGCGGCTGTAGAGGTCGATGGCGGCATCGGCCAGCAGGGTGAAGCCCACCACCGCCAGACCCGCAAGCACGGCGTAGGCGATCACCACCGCCCGGTCCAGCCATTGCCGGCCGCCGCCCATTTCGTCGCGCAGGTTCTGCAGGAAGTCCGGTTCGCCTTTCATGGGGTGGCAGTGTAGGGCCAGGGGTATACGGGTTGCGCCTCGCCTGCGCCAACGGCCCGCTGACGGTCAGTTGCGGCACAATGACTGACCGTTTTTCGGGCCGGCCCGCACGGGCCGCCCCACCCCTCTACAGGACATCACCATGGCATCCGTCAACAAAGTCATCCTCGTCGGCAATTGCGGCCGAGACCCCGAGATCCGATACCTCCCCTCGGGTCAGGCCGTGGCCAACGTGAGCGTGGCCACCTCCAGCCGCCGCAAGGACAAAAACAGCGGCGAGATGATCGAAGACACGCAGTGGCACCGCGTCACCTTCTACGACCGCCTGGCCGAGATCGCGGGTGAATACGTCAAGAAGGGCCGTCCGATCTACGTGGAAGGCCGCCTGAAATACGGCAAGTACACCGACCAGGCGGGCGTCGAGAAGAACACGGTGGACATCGTCGCCACCGAACTGCAGCTGCTGGGCGGCCGTGAAGGCATGGGCGGCAACGAAGAGGGCGGCGGTGGCGGCGGCTATGCCCGCCCGCCCGCTGCAGCCCCACGGGCACCGGCACCCGCCGCGCGGCAGGCCCCGGCCGCCGCACCCGCGCGGCAGTCCAGCGGCTTCGACGACATGGACGACGACATCCCGTTCTGACGCAGGTCGGCCGTGTCGTCGGCACACGGCAGGGTGTTCATTCCTTCAACCGGTGCTCACCATGGTCAAAGTTGTTGTTGCAGAAGATCACGCACTGGTCCGTCAGGGCATCAGCATGTTGCTGTCGGCCACCGGCGGATTCCAGCTGGTGGCGGAAACCGCCTTGGGCAGTGAGGTCGAGGCGCTGGTGGGCTTTCACAAGCCCGACCTGCTGCTGCTGGACCTCGCGCTGAGCGACAGCTCGGGCATCGAAGTCGCCCGCAAGGTCAAGAAGCTCACGCCCGAGACCAAGGTGCTGATCGTCACAGGCAATGTTTACCCGGGCTCGGTCGCCAACGCGTTTGCAGCAGGCGCTGATGGCTTCGTCCTCAAACACGAGCAAGGGTCCGAGCTGCTGGACGCCATCCAGGCTGTGCTGTCGGGCCGCCAATACATCAGCCAGCAGGTGTCCAAGAGCCTGGACAGCACGGCCAACGTGCGCGCGAGCAGCCTGGGTCTTTCGCAGACGTTGACCCAGCGCGAACAGCAGATCGTTCGCATGATCGCCAAAGGCGGCAGCAACCAGGAAATCGCAGATGCTCTGCACATCAGCGTGCTCACCGCGCGCAAACACCGGCAGAACGTGATGCTCAAACTCGGCCTGCACAACGGCGCCGAAATCGCGGCCTACGCCATGCAGTCGGGGCTGGCCGAAGCGCCCGACGTGGACAGCAACCTCTGAGCCCGTCGCGTACATCCCCCAGTACCCGGACCAGCTCCCCGAGGAGCACCGAAGTTCTGCACCCAAGGGGAAAACGCACGCTTTTTTCGCAAAATAGTGCTCATGCATTATTGGGGGTAGGGGTATCCGGGCCAGATACTTCATCCCATGGTGAACGCATCTTCGGACACCTAACCAACCGCAGACCAGCGAGGTACATCATGAGGATTCATGCATTGACCCAGGGAGTCATCAAACACTTGGGCCTGAGGAGCGAAGTGAAACCACAAGCCAGCGAAGACATCGACTCCGAGATCACACCCACATCGATCTCGGACGATTACCACGACATGATCAAGGATTGCTTCGAGATGCTGGGACTCGGACCCGACCAGATCCGCATCATGGTGCGATCCGTCGGTCTGAACCCGGCGGGCCTCGAGATCTACGCCGCCTTTGTCAAGGTGGTCAAGTGGGACGCCAGCGTGGTCGACATGCTCGGCAAGATGCCCGCGATCGAAAAGAAGATCGACCGGCGCGTGCGCCAGAGTTCGATGCTGCGCTACAGCGCGTTTGCCGGCCTGTGGTTCAGGTCGCCCGCCGACGTGAACGCACCGCTCGCCACGATGCACTGACACGCTGGCTCCTCCAGATGACCAAGGGCCTTGCTGAAGATCAGCAAGGCCCTTTTTTCGTGGCACCGTGAACCGCCGTGTCCCGATGAACGCAGCGATGTGACCCCGAACCGTTCAGTACCCGTCTGCCGGCTCAACGAGCCCGAACTGCTGGGGCAGCAGACCGGCGAGTGCATACAGGTGGTGCTGGCTCGACCGCCGCTGCGCCAAACAGGAGAGCATGGCGTGGTTGCACCGGCTCTCCTCCACGATGGCATCCGCGTACTCGGTTGCGCTGCGGGTGTTCAGGCGAAACCAGGTCTCGGCGGTGCGCCGCAGGGAGCGCGCCCGAACCAGACGCGCATGCTCCCGGTCGAAATTCAGCACCGCCTGAAAATACGCCTCTCGGGCACCCGCAAAAACCGTCGCGGCCTGCGCTCTGGCCTCCTCGAGACCCGACAGCCAGGCACCAAAATCCACCGGCCCGAAACCGCTCGGGTGGGCAGGGTCGGCGCGTTGCGCTGCCCACGCCTGGGCACGCAGGCTGAGGCTGAACTGCACGTCGGCACCGGTGGACTGGCTGGCTTGCGCGAGCCGGTCCATCTCGTCCAGCTGAACAGGCTCGAGGGCGTCAAATCCGGCTTTCAACTGAACCGGCAGCAACCGGGTCAGTTGCGTGAATCGGCGACCAATGCGGTTCCAGTCGCTCACGCACCGCGTCACCATGTCCCGCGCAGAACACAGCCGGGCGGCGACCTTGCGGTGCTCCACCGGGCTGGCCTGACCCAGCTCGACCCGGGCCGCCAGCATCTCGAGCACGACTTCCAGCTCGCGCTGGGTGGCGATGGCGCTTTGCAGTTGCTGGCGCGCCGCGTCCAGCTGCAGGCAGGTCTCAAGTACGGTGTCCAGAACGCGGTTCACGCGCCGCAGCATGGGTTCATCGGCGGGTCCGGCGGGACTGTCCATCTGCAGGACATGGTGCAACACCGCCGCCAGTGTCAGGGGCTGGTGAGCCTGACCGGCGCCACCCCTCGGTGCAGGGATGCGCCCATCCGGGACAGGGGGTGCGCTTGCCGGCGTGGCGGGGTCGTCCGGAGAAGCCTTGGCGTCTCGCTGCAAGGTGTCGGCAAAGCGCTCTGTCATGCTCGTTTCTTCCTGGGTGGATGACGTGAGCTTCGAGTCTCAGAGCAGGCCATGCGGGCCTCAATAACACGCGTGCAGTATTTCCAGAGCCGATCGCAGCAGACGTCACGCAAGGCCCCTGCACCTCCCGCTCGCCCTCCACCCGGTGGATTTATTTCGGTCCCACGGCTACGATCTTTCAACCCCGCTCCGCCACCCAAGGACACATCTGAATCCCATGCGAAATCCCTTCGTGATTCCGTGGCACCTTCTCCCGGGCCTGGGGGCTGCGCTGGGGCCGGATGCCGCACTGCTGGGCGCATCGGCAGCCTTCAGGGATCTGCATGAAGTCAGGGGAGGTCCGTCCGACTGGACGGCGCTGTTGTGCGGTCCTTCGCTCCAGGACCTGACGTCGGCCCTCGCGCGACCCCAAAATTTTCAGGTCTCACTGCGGCTGAGCGAGACCAGTGCAACGGGTGCGGCCCTGCCACCCATGTGGCTCGCCTGCAATGGGCATTGGAGTGCGGAGCTCGGTCATCACGCGTGTTACTTCGCAGACACCACCGCGGTCGAACTGTCACGACGGCAGGCTCGGTCCATCACCGAAAGCATCCAGCTGGTGTTCTCGCACCTGCCCATGATGGTGGCGTATTTTGGTCACCAACCGCGCAGCGTCTGCCTGTTTGCCAACCAGCAGTTTGCCGAGGTGTTCGGGCTGGACGAGCAGTCCATCGTCGGCATGAGCCCGCGGGATGTGGTGGGTGAGGACCTTGTGGAAGAAGTCAACCTGCACGTCAGGCGCCTGCTCCACGAAAGGACACCCGTGACCTTCACGTGCGAGGTCGACACGGGCACAGGCGCGCCGAGGTGGGTTGAGGTGAGTCTCAGCCTGGCGACCCGGTCTTGGCCGGCCAGCTCGGAAAAGGGGTTGTTTTTCCTGCTCACCGACATCACCCAGCGTTACAAGGCCGAGCAGGCACTGCGCGAATCGGAGGATCGCCTCTCCCGCTTCATGAGCGCCAGCGAAGAAGGGGTGATCTTCCACAGCGACGGGCGGATCACGGACGCCAACCCCGCCGCCAGCCGCCTGTTCGAAATGCCGCTGCACACACTGTTGGGCAAACCGGTGCTGAACCTGGTGTCACCGGCGTTTCGAGATCGAGCGGCCGACATCCTTGCCTCCGGGGCGGACGCGGCGCACGAGAGCGAGATCTTCAACGTGCGCGGCGAGCGCATCCCGGTGGAGATCATCGG
>NZ_JAOASO010000037.1 GCF_030158645.1 Hydrogenophaga sp.
TTGGCCAGCTTCCAGTTCTTCGAACTGAAGTCTGGTGATGCGTGGGTGGTGTATCCGATGGACCCGGAGTTTGTGAAGCGGGCTTGCACGCCTGAACTCATCGCAGCATGCGGGCCCGGCGCAAAAATGTACGGTGTCGCGCCCTATCCAGAGCAGTACGAGGGATGGGATGAAATGCTGCCGCCCAGCGTGGGTCGCAGTGATCTCGAAAACGGCCTCTACTGGGTGCCGCAACCGTTGAATGCGGCCATGTTTCTCAGCCCCAGGTCCGCTCGCACAGATTCGGACAGGGACTGGAATGCGTTCAAGCTCAAATGATTGCCAAATCGACGCACGCAAAAGCGCGCGAAGTTGCCAACCCGCTCACTGAGAAGCCATCTCAGCGAGTTCACTGTTTTCGATGGCGTTGTACTTGTGCTTGGGCACAGCGATGTAGTCAAGCGCATCAGGGTTGATGTGGATGACCCGGTACCCTCCGTCGGTCATCAACGAAATGGTGCTCAAAACCTCGTCCGACGGAGTGTCCTCTAGGAACGCCAGAAACCCGTAGACGTCTGCATCGGGGTCCAAAGACTTACTTCGTTGAAGTGATCCCATTTGCCACTTCATATGGGTCGCAAGGGAGAACAGGTGTTCACTGTCTTCCTCTGCCAATGAGAGCAACTGGGCTCGTTGAGCCTCGCTGATTCCAGGCCTGTTGAAATCATCCGCGGTCGGCTCAAGCATTCGCCTAAGCTCCTCGTCGTCGGTCTCGGAGGCAATGTCGTCGCTACCACACAGCCTCTCAACCTGAGCCCAAAACTCGTCATCCGGAAAGATGCCTACCGGCTGCTCATACTCCTCATCAGACGGGCCAAATTCATCGCAAGCATCATGAGAAAAGTACACATCGGCGATGGCGTCGCGGCGTACGAAAACCAGTCTGTTGTCCAGCGACTCCACCACCAAGAAAGCGTTCTCAGACTGGATGGAAAGTGACGCGCGCTCGTAGGTATCCCAGCTGATGGAGAGCAATAGCGGTTGGCCCCCACTTCGAAAGTGCACAGCTATCTCTCCGAAGTAGGACCTTGAGGAATCTCCCGCATTCAAACCAATGACATCGAAAGGCTCAACGAATCCAGCAATCGCCTTGACTGACGTCCCAAACAGTTTTGCCAAGATCTCGATGGTCTCAGCAGATGGACTCAACGTGCCGCTCTCCCAACGCTGGTAGGTCGACTGGCTCACGCCAACCTTGTCGGCAACTTGTGCCTGGGTAAAACCTGCCTGCTCCCGGTACCGTTTGATCAGCAATTTCATTGGCTTCTTTCGTGGTTGAATAATACCCGCATAGTATGCAGACAGGGGAAACGTGTCAAGTGAATCGGGCCCGTGTATGCCAGTCGATCTGTAGGTTAGCGCGGTCGTGGCACTGGTTAAAACGTACAGACAGTTTTCGACACCTAATGCGGAACTGGCCTGATTGGGTTGCACGCCGGCCTGACTTCGCACATCCTTCACCCACCTCTCGCTTTCGCGAAAGTAGCGTGTCATTGCACGCAATCAACCTTCCTGTTGGGATCACTCCCGGCGCGCGTCAAGGTAGTTGTCGCCTGAGTCACGCAGCTTTGAGCTGAGTATGTTGAACGCAGGTGGCCAGCTTGACCACCTCGTCTCGTTCTGGATTGAGGGTCACCACGTCGATGAGCGACCAGTCCCGAGTGGCCCCCGTCCAGCGAGCTGGATGGCGCTGTCGGGCCTGGCGGTACAGCGTGTGTCGTGCCGCCAAGATGGCCTGGTCTTGGCCGGTGTGACGCTGCTGTGGGCTCACATAGCGGATGCCGCTGTGGCGGTGCTCCAGGTTGTACCAACGCACGAATTCAGCAGCCCAGGCACGGGCACCGTCCAGCGTCTCAAAGCCCTGCGCCGGGAACTCCGGGCGGTACTTGGCTGTGCGGAACAACGACTCTGCAAACGCGTTGTCATCGCTGACACGAGGCCGCGAGTACGAAGGCTTGATGCCCAGCCAGTTGAGCATGGCCAGCACCGTGGTGGCCTTCAGGGTAGAACCGTTGTCGCCATGCAGTACGGGTTTGGTGTCCATCGCCGCGATGCCCTCAGTCAACGCGGTGCGCCGCACCAGATGCACGGCATGCTCTGAGTCGTCGCTCTCGTGCACCTCGGCACCCACGATCTTTCGGCTGTACAGATCCAGGATCAGGTACAGGTGAAACCACCTGCCCATCACCTTGGCCGGCAGGTAGGTCATGTCCCAGCACCACACCTGGCCTGGGGCGGTGGCGATGTGGGTGGTGGGCGGCTTTGTTGCCTTGGGCGCCTTGGCGCGTCCTCTGCGCTTGTTCTGCCCGGCGGCCTTGAGCACGCGCGCCATGCTGGACTCGCTGCCCAGGTACACGCCCTCGTCGGCCAGCACGGGCACGATGCGCGCCGGTGGCGCAGAGGCAAAACGCGGTTCGTTGGCCACCGCCAGCAGCGCTGCGCGCTCGGCCGCGCTCAGGGCGTGGTTGGGCAGCGGGCGCACGGCGCGCGGCCTGCCATCGCCCCTGGAGAGGCCTTCGCGGGCTCTCCAGCGCTGCAGGGTTCGCACGTTGATGCCGGCGACATCGCAGGCGGGCTGCAGCCGCGCTCCTGCGGCATGCGCCGTGTCAATGGCTCGGGCCAGGGCTTGGCGATCTTCGAGGCCGATCATTCGTCCTCGCCCCTGTTGAAGATCGCCGAGACTTTTTTTGAAAGCACCAGCAACGCGGCTGTCTCGGCCAGTGCCCGATCCTTGCGCAACAGATCGCGCTCGAGTTCCTTGATGCGCTTGCGGTCAGCTCGGGTGGCTTGTGGGCTGGCGGGCGCATCTTGCGGGTCGACCAGCGCGGTGGTGCAGCTCGCGCGCCATTTGTCCAGATCGCCCGGGTACACACCGTACTCGCGGCACCAGGCGCCCTTGGCGGCCTCGTTCATCGCGGCCGTGGTGATCACGGCCTCAAGCCGGGCGCCCGCAGACCAGGCCCGCCCTCGGGCGGGCCTGGTCTGCGCATCCTCGCGCCATCGCTCCAGGGTGCCAACGCTCACCCCCATCTCACGCGAAACCACCTCCAGCGAGGCGCTCTCCGGCGGCAGCAACCTGGCCACCGCTTTGTCTTTGAATGCTTGTCCGTATCGAGCCACTGTCGTCCTTCATCGCCGCCCCCAGGTTCTTGGTTCTATCGGGGCGACAACTATTCTGACGCGGGGGG
>NZ_JAOASO010000038.1 GCF_030158645.1 Hydrogenophaga sp.
TGATCGGCGTGTGGATCTATTTCATGCGGCAGATGCAAGGCGGCGGCAAGGGCGGCGCGTTCAGTTTCGGCAAGTCCAAGGCGCGCATGCTGGATGAAGCCAACAACACCACCACCTTCGCCGACGTCGCAGGTTGCGACGAAGCGAAGGAAGAGGTGAAGGAACTGGTCGACTTCCTGAAAGACCCGCAACGATTCCAGAAACTGGGCGGGCGCATCCCGCGCGGCGTGCTGCTGGTCGGACCTCCCGGAACCGGCAAGACGCTGCTGGCCAAGGCCATCGCTGGTGAGGCGAAGGTGCCGTTTTTCAGCATTTCGGGGTCTGATTTCGTAGAAATGTTCGTCGGCGTGGGTGCGGCTCGGGTGCGCGACATGTTCGAGCAGGCCAAGAAGAGCGCGCCTTGCATCATCTTCGTGGACGAGATCGACGCTGTCGGACGCCACCGCGGCGCCGGCCTCGGCGGCGGCAACGACGAGCGCGAGCAGACGCTGAACCAGATGCTGGTCGAGATGGACGGCTTCGAGACCAACCTCGGCGTCATCGTGATGGCGGCCACCAACCGGCCCGACATCCTCGACCCGGCGCTGCTGCGCCCGGGCCGCTTCGACCGCCAGGTCTACGTGACGCTGCCCGACGTGCGCGGCCGCGAGCAGATCCTCAACGTGCACATGCGCAAGGTGCCGATCGGCCAGGACATCCGCGCCGACATCCTGGCGCGCGGCACGCCGGGCTTCTCGGGCGCCGACCTGGCCAACCTGGTCAACGAGGCGGCCCTGTTCGCCGCGCGGCGCAGCGCGCGCGTGGTCGAGATGGCCGACTTCGAGAAGGCCAAGGACAAGATCATGATGGGCCCCGAGCGCAAGTCGATGATCATGCCCGAGGAGGAGCGCCGCAACACCGCCTACCACGAGGCCGGCCATGCGCTGGTGGCGCGCCTGATGCCCAAGACCGACCCGGTGCACAAGGTCACCGTGATCCCGCGCGGCCGCGCGCTGGGCGTGACGATGCAGTTGCCGGAGACCGACCGCTACAGCATGGACAAGGAACGCATGCTGAGCACGATCTCGGTGCTGTTCGGCGGCCGCATCGCCGAAGAGGTGTTCATGAACCAGATGACCACCGGCGCCAGCAACGATTTCGAGCGCGCCACGACCATCGCCCGTGACATGGTGATGCGTTACGGCATGACCGATGCCCTGGGCCCGATGGTGTACGCCGAAAACGAAGGCGAGGTGTTCCTGGGCCGCTCGGTGACCAAGACCACCAACATGAGCGAGCAGACCATGCAGAAGGTCGACGGCGAAGTCCGCCGCATCATCGACGCTCAGTACAAGCTGGCCCGCGACCTGATCGAGGAAAACAGCGACAAGATGCACGCCATGGCCAAGGCCCTGCTTGAATGGGAAACCATCGACGCTGAGCAGATCGACGACATCATGGCCGGCAAACCGCCTCGTCCTCCCAAGGACTGGACGCCGCGCAACCCCTCGGTGGGTGGCGGCGGTGGCAGTGGTGGTTCGCCCGCGGTGGCGACCGACCCGGCACCCACGGCGGCCTGAGCGGTCGGGGTTGTTCAACCAGACACACGGGGCTTCGGCCCCGTTGTCGTTTCTGTTTCACAGTTTCCACCATGCATTGGCAAACCACCCGTTTCGACATCGACCTGTCCACGCCACAGGTGATGGGCATCGTCAACGTGACGCCCGACTCCTTTTCCGATGGTGGCCAGCACGCCGGCACGGCGGCCGCACTCAGGCACTGCGAACAACTCATCCGGGACGGGGCGCACCTGCTGGACATTGGCGGCGAATCGACGCGGCCCGGCAGCCCGGCGGTGCCGCTGGATGAAGAGCTCGGGCGCGTGCTGCCGGTGATTCGCGAAGCGGTCAAGCTGGGTGTGCCGGTCTCGGTGGACACCTACAAACCCGAGGTGATGCAGGCGGCGCTCGACGCGGGGGCCGACATCGTCAACGACATCTGGGCCTTGCGCCGTGGCGAGGCGCTGGACGTGGTGGCGGAGCATCCGCGCTGTGGTGTGTGCTTGATGCACATGCACCGCGACCCGCAGACCATGCAGGTGGCGCCGATGGCCGGTGACGTGGTGCCGGTGGTGGCGGCCTTCCTGCGCGATCGGGCGCATGCTCTCACGGCGCGCGGCGTGGCGCACAAGCGCATCGTGCTGGACGCGGGCGTGGGCTTCGGCAAAACCGTGGCGCAGAACTTCAGTTTGCTGGCGCGCCAGAGCGAGCTGCTGGCGCTGGGCTGGCCCATGCTGGCCGGCTGGTCGCGCAAATCGTCGCTGGGCGCCGTCACGGATCGTGAGCTGCCTTCTGACCGCGTGGCCGCCAGCGTGGCCGCGGCACTGCTGTCGGTGGAGCGCGGTGCGAGGGTGGTGCGCGTGCACGATGTGCGCGAAACGGTGGATGCGCTCAAAGTCTGGCAGGCCATCCAGCCCGTGTGAACGCGGTGGCAGCGCGTCGATAATGACGCAGCTTTGACACAACAAGAGACAGGACACGCACATGCCCCGCAAATACTTCGGCACCGACGGCATCCGCGGCACGGTCGGCCAGCCGCCCATCACCCCCGACTTCGTTTTGCGCCTGGCGCACGCCGTCGGTCGCGTGCTGCGCCGCACCGAGTCGCACCCCACGGTGCTGATCGGCAAGGACACGCGCATCTCGGGCTACATGCTCGAGGCCGCGCTGGAGTCCGGTTTCAACTCGGCCGGCGTTGACGTGGTGCTGCTTGGCCCCGTTCCCACCCCTGCCGTGGCTTACCTCACGCGGGCCCAGCGCGCCAACCTGGGCGTGGTGATCTCTGCCAGCCACAACCCGTTTGCCGACAACGGCATCAAATTCTTCAGCGCCATGGGCACCAAACTGCCGGATGACTGGGAGCACGCGGTGGAAGCCGCGCTGGACGAGCCACCGGTTTGGGCTGCGTCGTCCGAGTTGGGCAAGTCCCGCCGCATGGAAGACGCGGCCGGCCGTTACATCGAATTCTGCAAAAGCACCTGCTCGCACAACCTCTCGCTCAAGGGACTCAAGATCGTGGTGGACGGCGCCAACGGCGCGGCGTACCAGATCGCCCCTGCGGTCTTCCACGAGTTGGGCGCCGAGGTCATCAGAATAGGCTGCTCTCCCGACGGCTTGAACATCAACCACGGCGTCGGCGCCACGCACCCGCAGGCCATGGTGGACGCGGTCAAGGCGCACGGCGCGCACTACGGCATTGCGCTTGACGGTGATGCGGACCGCCTGCAGATGGTGGACGCCGACGGTCGTCTGTACAACGGCGACGAACTGCTCTACCTCATCGTGGCCGATCGGCTCGCACGCGACCACGACGTGCCGGGTGTGGTGGGCACCCTCATGACCAACATGGCGGTGGAGGTGGCGCTCAAGGCGCGTGGCGTGAAGTTCGTGCGCGCCAAGGTGGGCGACCGTTACGTGCTCGAAGAACTGGAAAAACACGGCTGGATCCTCGGTGGAGAAGGCTCGGGGCACCTGCTCGTGCTGGACCGCCACACCACCGGCGACGGCCTGGTGTCGGCCCTGCAGGTGTTGCACGCCTGCGTGGACAGCGGCAAGACCATGGCGCAGCAACTGGCCGATGTGACGCTGTTCCCGCAGACGCTGATCAATGTGCGCCTGCAGCCCGGCCAGGACTGGAAAACCAACACCTTCCTGGCGCAGCAGACGCACGCCGTGGAAGCCGAATTGGGCGACAGTGGTCGTGTGCTCATCCGCGCCAGCGGCACCGAACCGCTGCTGCGCGTGATGGTGGAAGCGCGTGAGGCACAGAAAGCGCAGGCCTGCGCCGAACGGCTCGTGGCCGCCGTGCGGGCGCAGGTGCCGGCATGAGCGCGGTGACCGTGGTTCGCGCGGACTGCGCCAACCCCGTGCACGCCGCGGCCCTGGTGGACCTGCTCGACGCCTACGCCAGCGACCCGGCGGGCGGTGGCGAAGGCCTGTCCGCGTTTGCGAAACAGCACCTTGTTCGCGAACTGGCTGCGCGGCCCCAGGCCTACAGCGTGCTGGCCTTCGATGGTGAGCAGCCGGTGGGCCTGGTGAATTGCATCGAAGGCTTCTCCACCTTCGCCTGCAAGCCGCTGGTGAATGTGCATGACGTGGCCGTGCTCGCCAGCCACCGCGGGCGCGGCATCGCCGAGCAGATGCTGGCACTCGCCGAAGCGATGGCCGTCGAGCGCGGTGCGGTGAAGATGACGCTCGAGGTGCTCTCGGGCAACCATCCGGCGGTGCGCCTCTATGAGCGCATCGGCTTCGCCGGTTACGAGCTCGGCCAGGTGATGGGCACAGCCAATTTCATGCAGAAATGGCTGCGCTGAAACCGCTTCAGTAGAGCAGGAAGGGCGCGCGCGCCGCCGCCCAGGCCTCTTCGTCGGCCGCCGCCGCCGCTTCGAGCACCTCGGGGGCGGCGCTCACATCGTCCACCCACTCTCGCAGCAGCGGCCCGCCGTTGATGAGGTCGATGGCCAGCCGGTCGTGTTCGTACTCGTAGGCGAAGTCGCGCCACAGCGGGTAGTCGGGCGCCTGCAGACGCAGCGCGCGAAACGCCAGGACCTGCAGCCGCCAGGGCTTGAAGGTGGCGTGGTCGTAGTGGCTCGGGTCTTCCACGTGGATTTGCACACCGGCGCACAACTGCCCCTGGTGCTTGTGGAAGGTGGGCTCGAAGAAACACGGGCGCAGCACGCATCCCCGCAGCCACTGCGGCGCGATGCGGCGCATGTCCGCCAGCAGGCGGGGCACGTCGATGTCGGGCGCGCCGAACAGCTCGAGCGCGCGCGTGGTGCCGCGCCCTTCGGACAAGGTGGTGCCCTCCAGCATCACCGTGCCGGCGTACGCGCGTGCCATGCTCAGGTTGGCCGCGTTCGGACTGGGGTTGACCCAGCTGCGCTCGGTGGGCCAGCCGAAGCCGGGCGCAGCTTCGGGTTGCCAGCCGCTCATCGTGACCACGCGGTAGTCCACGCTCAGGCCCAGGGTGGCGATGAACCAGTGGCCGAGTTCGCCCATGGTCATGCCGTGGCGCATGGGCATGGGGCCGGCGCCGACGAAACTCTCCCAGCCTTCGCGCAGCGTGAGACCTTCGATGGGTCGGCCCGCCGGGTTGGGCCGGTCCAGCACCCACACCGCCTTGCCGTGCCGTGCGGCGGCTTCCAGCACATAGCGCAGCGTGGTGATGAAGGTGTAGATCCGGCAGCCGAGGTCTTGCAGGTCGACCAGCAGCACGTCGAAGCTGGCCATCATCGCGTCGGTCGGTCGGCGCACCTCGCCGTACAGGCTGAACACCGGGATGCCCAGTGTCGGGTCGAGGTAGTCGGGGGACTCGACCATGTTGTCCTGCTTGTCGCCGCGCAGGCCGTGCTGCGGGCCGAAGGCGGCCGACAGCGTCACGTCGGGCAGCGCGGCCAGCGCGTCGAGCGCGTGCGTGAGGTCGCGCGTGACCGAGGCGGGGTGGGCCAGCAAGGCCACGCGCTGGCCTTTGATCGGGGCGCGAAGGGCAGGGTCTTGCAGGAAACGATCGAGGCCGAATTGCATGGCGTTCAGTTCTGGGGCAAGGCCAGGCGCAGGACGCGCCCGGCAGGGTGGTGGAAATCGGGCCGCTCGCACGGGTGCTGCAAACCCCAGTAGCTCAGGCGCCCGTCGCGCTCTTCAAGCACCATGCACAGCGCCAACTCGAACGGGTGCGAGGGGAGGGTGGCCGGTGGCATGTGCACGTCCAGGGTGAGCCGCGTCGGTGAGATGGCACATTGCATCACCGGCGCCGGCAGGTCGGGTGCCCGTTTGGTGTCGCGCTGGCGCTCGCCCGCAAAGCGGTAGGCGGCCCATTGGCCCGAGGGCGAGAAGTTGAACTCGCGGTAGGCCGCTTCACCCTCTGCGGCCACAAAGGCCTCCAGGCAGGTGTGTTGCCACAGGTCGTCGGCCGGACCGGGTGCGGTGGCGGGTGGAATGCGCAGGCCCGCGGTGTTGCCGGTCAACGCGTACCGCAGTCGCAAACCGGCGCGCGTGAAGTCCACCGCGACCGACACATCCAGCGGCAGACCCGCCGGCGTCGCCGGATGGCAATGCAGTGGGTGAGGGGCGTGGGTCTCGAGAGGATTCACAGGCCCGTATTCTCTCAGGCCCCCGGGTCGGTGCTGGTCAAGGCGAGGCGGGCGACAGCAACCAGGCTTGCACCTCGGCGGCGGTGGGGATGCGGCCACTGCTCACCAGCTTCTCGTTGATGACCAGGCCCGGTGTGGAGATCAGGTCGAAGGCAATGATCTGCTTCATGTCGGTCACCTTCACGAACTCCGCTTCGATCCGGGCTGCGCTGGCGGCCTCGCGCGCCACCGCCTCCAGCTTTTTGCAGTTGGCGCAGCCGGAGCCGAGGATTTTCACGGTCAACATGGGTGTTCTCCTGTGGGGAATGGGCGGGATCAGGCGGGCACGGTCGCGCGCTGGCGTTTGCGCAACTGGCGCAGGGCCACGGACAAGGCGAGCAGCACCAGCGCCATCACCGCGGTCAATGCGGGCCAGCCCGCGCCGTCTGACCAGGCGCCAAAAATCAGGCCGGCGCACACGCTGAAGACCGCCACCCAGGCAACGTAGGTCGCCGTCTTGGTCCAGCCGATCACGGCAGCCACCATCAACATGCTTTGCAGGCTGAGTTCCGGATCGGCCATGAGGTAGGCCAGCAAGGGACCGGGGTGCATGCCGAGGTCGAGGAACATGCGTGCCACCGGCACTTCCACCAGCGTGGGAAAGTACATGAAGACGCCAAAGCCCACCGCCACTGCGTTGGCCTGCACCGTGTTGCTGCCCGCGAGGGACTCGATCCATTCCGGCCGGATCAGCTGGCGCACCATGCCCACGATGAACACGCCGATCACCAGCACCAGAAAGATCTGCTTCACGAAGCGCCAGGTTTCCCACAGCCACGAAGGCCAGTCATCGGCGGCAAGCCGCTTTGCGTGGTACCAGACCGACCCCATGGCCAGCGCCACGGCCACCGCGCGGCCCGTGACCACGATGTCCAGCCCGTTGCTGCCCGGCACCAGGCTCATCGAAGCCACCAGCAGCGTGGTCGCGGCCAAGCCCAGCACGAGCCAGGTCCAGCGGTTGGCACCCTCGGTGACGTTCTCAAGACCCTTGTGCGCGACGGCGGCGATCAGCACCAGCAGCACGATCAGCAGCGAGCCGTGCAGGCTCACACCCTCTTCGCCCTTGGCCGCGTCAAACGGGACCCAGCCGAGCAGGGTGGTTTGCCAGCTTTGCGCCCACGTGCCGGGCAACACGAACGATCCCAGTGATGCGGTCAGCGGCCACAGTTTCAGGGTGCCTGCGATCAACAGCGCCACCAGCGACACCAGAACCCCCAGCGCAGCCGGCGAGATGCTGGCCTTGTCCGCAAAGAGTGGGTCGGTCTGTGCATCGTGGGCCGCGTCATCGCGCCAGAACATCAGCGCCATCAACAGACCGATGCCGACGCCGAACACCAGGCACAGCACGAGGCGGGCCACAGCGAATTCGGGCCCGAGGATGCTGCCGGTGTAGGCCAGCGCCATGATGTTGCCCGCCGGTGCGAAGAACAGAAAGGTCATGGCCGGACCAATCCCGGCGCCCTTGCGGTAGATGCCGGCGAACAAGGGCACGATGGTGCAGGAACACACCGCCAGCAGCGAGCCCGCCGCCGCCGCCGCCGGGTAAGACACGAAGGCGGGCACATGGCGGCCGAGCCAGCGCGTGATGCTGGCCTTGGGGATCAACGAGGCCATGGCACCGGCAATGAAAAACGCGGGCAGCAGGCACAGCAAGACGTGCGCCGCCAAGTAGGCCGCCAAGCTGCCGGCTCCGCCGTGGATCATCTTCAGAAACAGTTCCATCACACACCCACCTGGTCACATCGTTTCATTATGGGAATCCGACGTGCCCCGGGAAGGGGGCGGACCAGGTCATTTGCGATCTGTTTGAGCGGGATCAACAAAGGGCCAGACGCCGCCCCGCCGGACCGGCCTGTGGCGTCAGAGGGCGCTCTGGTTCACGCGCTTCATCAGCTCGGCGGCCGTTTCCCTGCGTTCGCTGTAACGGTCCACCAGGTAGGGCGACACGTCGCGTGTGAGCCAGGTGAACTTCACCAGCTCCTCCATCACGTCCACGATGCGCTCGAAGAAAGGCGAGGGCTTCATGCGGTCGTGGTCGTCGAACTCCTGGAACGCCTTGGCAACCGACGACTGGTTGGGGATGGTGATCATCCGCATCCAGCGGCCCAACACCCGCATCTGGTTGACGGCGTTGAACGACTGCGAGCCGCCGCAGACTTGCATGACCGCCAGCGTCTTGCCCTGTGTGGGTCGCACAGCGCCCACCGACAAAGGGATCCAGTCGATCTGCGCTTTCATGATGCCGGTCATGGCCCCGTGCCGCTCGGGCGAGCACCACACCATGCCTTCGGCCCACGCCGCCAGCTCGCGCAACTCGACCACCTTGGGGTGTGTGTCGGGCGCGTCGTCGGGCAGGGGCAGGCCGCTTGGGTTGTACACACGCGCCTCAGCGCCCATGGCCCTCAGCAGTCGCGCGCACTCTTCCACCACGAGGCGGCTGAACGAGCGCGGACGCAGAGACCCGTAAAGCAGCAGGATCCGGGGTGCGTGGCTGCTGACCAAGCCGGGCCGCAGGCGTTGCGGGTCGGGCACCCTGAAGTGGGTGGGGTCCGCCTGGGGCAGGTCATGGAGCGGCTTTGACATGTTGTTGTCCCTTGTCTTCAATCACAGGTTCAGCGTCTTTGACAGGTCGCCAGGCGTTGATCAGGGCCACCAGCGACAGCATCACCGGCACCTCCACCAGCACACCCACCACGGTGGCCAGCGCCGCGCCGCTGTTCAACCCGAAGAGCGAAATGGCCACCGCCACGGCCAGTTCGAAAAAGTTGGAGGTGCCGATCAGGCAGGCCGGGCCGGCCACGTTGTGCGGCAGCTTGAGCCACTTCGCGCCGCACCAGGTGATGAAGAAGATGCCGTAGCTCTGCAGCACCAGCGGCACCGCGATCAACAGAATCACCAGCGGCTCGCGCACGATGGTTTCGGCCTGGAAGCCGAACAGCAGCACCACGGTGGCGATCAGGCCGATCACCGACCAGGGTTTGAGCGTCGTGACGAAGACCGTCACGGCAGCCGGCCCACGCCGCATCAGCCCATGGCGCGTGAGCATGCCGGCCACCAGGGGCAGCACCACGTACAACACGGTGGACAGCAGCAGCGTTTCCCACGGCACGGTCACGTTGGTCACGCCGAGCAAAAAAGCCGCGATCGGCGCAAACGCCACCACCATGATCAGGTCGTTGATCGACACCTGAACCAACGTGTAGTTGGCGTCCCCTTTGACCAGCTGGCTCCACACAAACACCATCGCGGTGCAGGGCGCCACACCCAGCAGGATCATGCCGGCGATGTATTCGCTGGCCGACTGCGGATCGACCCAGGGCGCAAAGATGTATTGGAAGAACAGCACGCCGAGTGCGGCCATGGTGAAGGGCTTGATGAGCCAGTTGACCACCAGCGTGAGCATGAGCCCCTGCGGTTTCTTGCCCACATCGCGCACGGCGTGCCAGTCGATCTGGATCATCATCGGGTAAATCATCACCCAGATGAACACGGCCACCACCAGGTTGACCTGCGCGACCTCCATCGCCGCCACGGCCTGAAAGGCCGACGGCACGAGCAGGCCCAGCCCGGCCCCGGCCACGATGCCGAGCGCCACCCACACCGACAGATAGCGTTCAAACAGTCCCATCAGGCTTTGACCTGACCAATGCCGGCGAGCTCTTGCTTCAGTGCGAGTTTGTCCAGCTTGTCGATGGGCAGCACCGTGAACAGGGCGATGCGCCGGTTCATCACGATGAAGCAGTCGTTGAAAGCGCGCTGGATGACTTCGTCGCTGCCCCTGACCGCGGCCGGATCTTCAACACCCCAGTGGGCCGACATGGGTTGGCCGGGCCAGACGGGGCACACCTCACCGGCCGCCTTGTCGCACACGGTCAGCACAAAGTCCATGTGGGGCGCATCGGCAGCAGCGAACTCGCTCCAGTTCTTGCTGCGCAAGTCGGCGGTCTTGAAGCGGTTGCGCTCCAGCAGTTCGATGGCGAGGGGGTTCACCGCACCGGCCGGGTGGCTGCCGGCGCTGAAAGCGCGGAAGCGGCCCGCGCCTTGCTGGTTGAGGATGGCCTCGGCCATGATGCTGCGGGCCGAGTTGCCGGTGCAGATGAACAGGACGTTGTAGACAGGAGGCGTCATGGGAAACCTTTCAGCAGGTGGTGCAGACGGGGACGGGTGTGGTCACTTCACAGGGTTGTCCCTGGCAGCAGTGGGCGGTGAGGAACTGCAGCAAATCGTTCATGGCGCCGAACTCGGCGCGGTAGATCAGGTGGCGGCCATCGCGCTCCTGCGACACCAGACCCGCGTGGCTGAGCTCCTTGAGGTGGAACGACAGCGCCGTGCTGGCCACACCCAGCGATTCGCTGAGCTGACCCGGCGTGAGGCCCTGGGGACCTTGTGCCACAAGGGCGCGAAAGATGCGCAGGCGCGTCTCTTGCGCGAGGGCACCGAGGGATTTGACGGCGAGGGTTTCGTCCATGGAATGTCCTTCAGGCGGTGGTGTGATGCAACGCGGCCCGGGTGGGCAGCTTGAGCGTGGCCAGCCAGCAAACGATCAACATGAGCGCCGAGCCCAGCAGCGCATACAGCAGCCCGCCCCACTGGTAGAGCAGGCCCGAGAGCAGCGTGCCGCTGAAGCGCCCCAGCGCGTTGGCCGCGTAATAAAAGCCGACGTCTTCGGCCGCTTTCTCCGAGCCGGCGTAGGCCAGCACCAGGTAGGAGTGCACCGACGAGTTCACCGCGAACGCAAAGCCGAACACGCCGAGGCCGCCCACCACCACCCAGGGGAGGTGCGGCACGTCCAGCGCCACCGCCACCGCCAGGCCGATGGGCACCAGCGCCAGCAAGGCCGACCACAAACGGGCCGCGGGCACCTCGGTGCTCAGGCCGTCGGCGCTGCGTTTGACGAAGGTCGGTGCCATGGCCTGCACCGCGCCGTAGCCAATGGTCCAGGCGGCCAGAAACGTGCCCACCATGGTGAAGGTCCAGCCCTGCGAATACAGGTACACCGGCACACCCACCACGAACCACACGTCGCGCGCGCCGAACAGCACCACGCGCGCCGCGGCCAGCACGTTCACACCGGTGTTCTTCGCAAACAGTTCCTTGGCCGACTTCGAGGCCTTGTTCTTGCCCATCATCTGCGGCAGCGAACTCACCACGCCGACCAACACCAACGCCAGCAGCGCCGCCATGGCCCACAGCGCGTGCTGGAAACCCAGCGTCTGCAGCAGCAGGCCGCCCAGGAAGAAGCCCACACCCTTCATGGCGTTCTTGCTGCCGGTGAAAAAAGCGACCCACTTGAAGAGCTGGCCCGAACCCTGGTTCTTCGCCTGATCGGCCGTGACCTTGATGGCCGACTTGCTGGCGGTTTTGGTGAGGTCCTTGGCCACGCCGCAGATGCCCTGCGCCAGCACCACCCAGGCCACCGACATCGCTGCGCTCCACGCGGGATCGAGGAAGGACAGCACCGTGAAGCCGATGATCTGCGTGACCAGTCCCACGGTGAGCATGCGCGTGATGCCGTAGCGCGTGGCCAGCCAGCCGCCGACGAAGTTGGCCACGATGCCGGCGGCCTCGTACAGCAGGAACAGGAACGCCAACGTGAACGGCGAATAGCCCAAGCCGTAGAAGTGCAGCAGCACCAGCATGCGCAGCGCGCCGTCGGTGAGCGTGAAGCCCCAGTAGGCGGCGGTGACGATGGCGTAGTGGCGTTCGGCGGTGTTCATGGGTTTGCGGGGGCCTCGACAGGCTCAGCCCGAACGGAGGTTGGCTGGGTGCGTTCAGATGCCGACGGTTTGCATGTGGCAGGCCAGGTCGACCATGCGGCAGGCGTAGCCCATTTCGTTGTCGTACCAGGCGTAGACCTTGAGCAGCGTGCCGTCGGTGACCATGGTGGAGGGCGCGTCGACGATGCTCGATCGTGTGTCGCGGGCGTAGTCCACGCTGACCAGCGGGCGGGTCTCATAGCCCAGGATGCCGGCCAACGGGCCCCGGGCTGCTGCTTCGAACAGGGCGTTCACCTCGTCCACCGTGGTCTCGCGCCGCAGTTCGAACACGCAGTCGGTGAGCGAGGCATTGAGCGCCGGCACGCGCACCGCGTGGCCGTTGAGCTTGCCCTTGAGCTCGGGGTAGATCAGCGCGATGGCGGTGGCGCTGCCGGTGGTCGTCGGCGCCAGGCTCAGCATCGCGCTGCGGGCGCGGCGCAGGTCCTTGTGCGGCGCGTCCACCACCAGGTTGGTGTTGGTCGGGTTGTGCAGCGTGGTGATCTGGCCGTGGCGGATGCCGATGGCCTCATGCACCACCTTCACCACCGGCGCCAGGCAGTTGGTGGTGCACGAGGCGGCGGTCACGATGCGGTCGCGCGCGGGCTCGTACCGCGTTTCGTTCACACCCACCACGATGTTGAGCACGCCGCCCGTTTTCACGGGTGCGGCCACGATCACGCGCTTCGCACCGCGGTCCAGATGGCCCTGGATCGTCTCGGGCGTGAGGAACTTGCCGGTGCATTCCAGAACCAGGTCAACGCCCAGATCGCCCCATGGAATTTCGCCCGGTGTGGCGTGGGCGCTGAAGCCCAGGCGATGCTGGTCAATGCGGATGGCGTCTTCACCGTCGGCGGCGATGTCGGCGCGCCATTTGCCCTGCACGCTGTCAAAGGCCAGCAGGTGCGCGGTGGCCGCTGCGCCGCCCTTAAATTCGTTCAGATGCACCGCCTGCAGCCGGTTGCCGGCGCGCGGGTCGGTGGTGTCGCGTTCGGCTGCGCCCAGGGCGGCGCGCAGGGCCAGGCGGCCGATGCGGCCCATGCCGTTGATGCCAACTTTCATGTGGGAACTTCCTTTCAAGATTGGTTGAAGTGTTGAACGGTTTTGTGACGCCCGTGTGACCCTCATGCGGCCGCGCTCAGGGCACGACGACGACCGGCGCGAAGCCGCCGCCTTCGGTGCGGAAGTTGGTGGTCTGGCCGGTCCAGGTGCGTGCGGCCAGCAGTTGCACCCCACCGCGGTAGGTGTAGGCGCGCAGATCCAGCTTGAGGCGCTGGGTGCCGTCCTGCACCCGCACCAGCCGCTCGCTCGGGGGCACGAGGGCTTGCGCCACGTAGTCGCCCGCCAGGATCTCGGCCCACACGCGTCGGGTCAGCTTGTCGCCCCGGTAAGCGGCGCGTGCGCCAAAGCCCGCCGCTGGTTTGAAGAACAGGCCACGGCGGGCGGCCCACAACGCGTCCGCCCGGTCGGCGCTCACCCGTTGCGTGCTGGGCACGACGGTGTCGAGCAGCGCGCGGTCTGCCTCGCTGACGCCCCACTGCGCGAGCAGGTCGCCGTCGGACAGCGCGACCAGGTTGCGCTTGTCGGCATGCAGGGCGTGTGTGCGCGGGTGGGGTGTGAGCACCACCGCGCCGGCCTCATGGGCCAGACGCAGGGCTTGGTGGTCGTCCTCCTGCAGATAAAAGTCGGTCAGGCGGTTGTAGACGAGGTCCACGGCCATGCCCGCGGGCAGGGCGGGGTGGTGCAGCGCGCCGTCGTGCCACTGCAGCTCGGTCGCGTCCGCCACCACGGCTGTCAACCCGTGCGCGGCGAACAGTTCGCGAAACACGTCGAATTCGGGCGCGAGGTATTGCTGCGTGGGCGCGTCGTCCACGATCAGCACGTTGCGCCACGGTGCCTGGCCGCGCTGCGATGCCCATTCCGCGCGGAACATGTCCACGAACTCCGCGTCGAGTGCGCGCAGCGCGCCTCGGGGATCGGCCACCTGGCCCATGGCGTTGCAGCAGGCGCTGTGTGCGCGGGCCAGGGCGGCATTGAGCAGTGCGCCGCCCGCGTTGCTGTTGATCTCGATCAGGCGCGGCCCCGCGTCGGTGAGGTGGAAGTCGTAGCCCATGAACACGCCCGCCGGGCCGTGGTCGTGCGCGGCGATGGCGGGTGCCCGCGCCAGCGCCTGCTGTTGCCAGGCGGGCAGGGCGATCACGCGCTCGATCGCGGCCACCGCCTGCTGGATGCGCCGTTCCATGGCGCTGTCCATGAACACGGCGCTGGCCGAAAACAGATGCGGGTGGCTGAGCGTCAAGCGCGCGACCAGGCCGTCCAGGGCCGGGCCGGTTTCGAGCTGTTCGCGCAAAAGCGGCAGTGACAGCGTCTGGCAGGCGCAGCCCAGGTTGAGGGTGTCGGCAAGGTTCATGGCAGGTGCTCTTTCAATCATTTCAATAATAGTTGAAGTGTGACGATGAACGTCGCCGGGCGGTTGTCACCAAAAATTCATGCGATTGCCTTGGGAAGGTCATGACCTGTTTTCACACTGCATGTTCATGAACACAGAACCCATTTTTCAAGCTGCATCTGCAGAGCCGGCACTCGTCAACCTGACCGCGCTGCCCGTGCCGCACGGCATCGAAGTGTCGTGGGCCAGGCACCTGAGCGAGGTGCGTGAAGCACAAAAGCTGCGTTTCGACGTGTTTGCCACCGAGATGGGAGCCCGCTTGCCCAACACGGTTCCCGGCCACGACGTGGACCTGTTCGACGACTTCTGCGAACACCTGCTCGTGCGCGACAAGTCCAGCCAACAGGTGATCGGCACCTACCGCGTGCTCACGCCGGCCCAGGCCAAGCGCGTGGGCAGCACCTACAGCGACACCGAATTCGACCTCACCCGCCTGCGCGGCGTGCGCGAGCGCATGGTGGAGCTGGGCCGCAGTTGCGTGCACCGGGACCACCGCCACGGCGGCGTGATCATGGCGCTGTGGGGCGCGCTGGCCAGCTTCATGGTGCGCAACCAGCTCGACACCATGATCGGCTGCGCCAGCATTCCCATGCAGCACGAGGGTGCGCACGGCATGGTGGGCGGCGGGCACGCAGCGGCCAGCATCTGGCGGCAGGTGAAAGACCAGCACCTCGCGCCGATCGACTTTCATGTGCGCCCGCGCCTGCCGTTGCCGGTGGACCGGCTGAACAGCGCGCTGGAGGTGCAGCCGCCGGCGCTCATCAAGGGCTACCTGCGCCTGGGCGCCAAGGTGATGGGCCCACCGGCCTGGGATCCGGATTTCAACGCCGCTGACCTGCCCATGCTGATGCGGCTCTCCGATCTGCCCGCTCGCTACCGAAAGCACTTCCTGGGGGCCTGATGCGCGCATGAAGATCCTGCTCGTCACCGACGCCTGGCAACCCCAGGTCCATGGGCTGGTATCCACCCTGGTGGATCTGGTGCGCCAGTTGCAGGTGAACGGGCATGAGGTGGTGGTGATCCAGCCCGGGCAGTTCCACACGCGGCACTGGCCGTGGCACTCGGGTCAGCCCGGTCTCGCGTTTGCACTGTTCCCGGGCGCCCGTTTGCGCTCGCTGATGGACGCGGCCCAGGCCGATGCGATTCACATCGCCACCGAGGGGCCGCTTGGGTGGGCCGCCAGGCGCCACTGCCTGAGGCGCGGCTTGCCGTTCACCACGGCCATCCACGGCAGCTTCCCCGAGACGCTGAAGGGCGCTGTGGGACTGCCCTTGTCCTGGGGATCTTCGTTGCTGCGGCGGTTTCACCAGCCGTCCAGTGGCGTGATGGTGCCCAACGAGGGCCTGCTCAACCGGCTCAAAGAGCGTGGTTTTCAGCGTTTGCGCCTGTGGGCGCCCGGGGTGGACACGCACCTGTTTGCCCTGAACGACCGCCAGCGCCCGCTGGCTGCCATCGGCCCGCTCGCCCACCCGGTGAGCTTGTATGTGGGGCGGCTCTCGGTTGAGAAAAACGTCGAGGCCTTCCTGGCTCTGGATGTGCCGGGCAGCAAGGTGGTCTGCGGCGAAGGCCCCATGGCCTCGGGGCTGCGTGCGCGCTACCCCAACGTGCACTGGCTGGGCGAGTTGCCGCGCCAGGAACTCGCACAGGTTTACGCCGCAGCGGACGTGTTCGTGTTTCCCTGCCGGGGTGAAACCCAGGGACAGGCGATGCTGGAGGCGATGGCCAGCGGCGTCCCGGTGGCCGCGTATCCGGTGGACGGGCCACTGCAACTCGTGGGCCAGGGCCGGGGCGGTGCGTTGCACGACGATCTGCGCGTGGCCTGGCACGATGCGCTCAAGATCCAGCGCCACGAAGCGCGCGACCGCGCCCTGCTGTCGGGCTGGGGGCGGTCCAGTGCGGTGTTCCTGTCGAACCTGGTGGTGTTGCCCCGGCATCTCCGACTGCGGCCGAAGCCAGGCTTCGGCGTGCGGGTGAACCCGGCGGGTGCCATCACAAAACTGTCACACAAACGTCATTCGGCCGTTGAATAATCGTCACGGGACAGGCGCTCGCTGCGAGGCACACTCTGTGTGACGCCGTGCGCCAGGACCCCAGGGCGGTCGCACCCCGCGACAACAACAAGACCTGACATGAGCGGCAACCACTCCAACAGCAAGCATCCTTTCCTCGATCGCGATCACAGCATCCTGGCCTTCAACGAGCGCGTCATGGACTGGGCGCGCCGCCCCGACGTTCCGCCGCTCGAACGCCTGCGCTACCTCAGCATCGTCTCCAGCAACCTCGACGAGTTCTTCGAGGTTCGCGTCGCACCCCACCTCACCGCCGCGCAGGCCAACGAGCAGCGTGGCCTGTACACCGCGCAGAGTTTCGAGAAGCTGTCGGAAAAAATCCACGAGCTGGTGGCACAGCAGTACGCCATCTACAACGACGAACTGCTGCCCCTGCTGGAGAAAAAGGGCATCAAGCTGATCTCGCACGGCGAACGCAATCCGCGGCAGCGGCGCTGGGTCAAGGAGTTCTTCGTCAACGAAGTGCAGCCCTTGCTGATGCCGGTGGGCTTGGACCCGGCGCACCCGTTTCCGCAAGTGGCCAACAAGTCGCTCAATTTCATCGTGCGCCTGGCGGGCAAGGACGCGTTCGGGCGCGAGAACGAGATCGCGATCGTGAAAGTGCCGCGCATCCTGCCGCGCTTCTTCCGCATGCCCCCGATCAAGGGCTCCAAGCAGACGCACTTCGTGTCGATCTCCAGCCTGATCCGCTCCCACCTGGGCGACCTGTTCCCGGGCCGACAGGTCACCGAGTTCTCGCAGTTCCGCGTCACGCGCCACTCCGACCTGGCGGTGGACGAGGAAGAGGTGAAGAACCTGCGCACCGCGTTGCGCAAGGGCTTGCAACAGCGTCACTACGGCCAGGCCTTGCGGCTGGAGGTCTCGGCCGGTTGTTCGGAGTTTCTGTCCAACTTTTTGCTGGAGCAGTTCGCCTTGCCCGCCAAGGCCTTGTACCGCGTGCCCGGTCCGGTGAACCTGGTGCGCCTGAACCAGCTGATCGACAAGGTGGACGCGCCCGCGTTGCGCTTCGAGGCTTACAACGGCGGCTGGCCCGCACAGCTCACCCCCGGTCAGTCCTACTTCGAGCGGCTGCAGCAGGGCGACGTGTTGATCCACCAGCCCTACGAGAGTTTTGACGCGGTGCTGGCGTTCCTGCGCGAGGCGGTCGAAGACCCGGACGTGCTGGCCATCAAGCAGACCATCTACCGCACCGGCGCCAAGTCGGAGCTCATGAACCTGCTGCGCGAAGCCGTGCGCCGGGGCAAGGAAGTCACGGCCGTGGTGGAGCTCAAGGCGCGCTTCGACGAGGAAGCCAACATCAACTACGCCGAGCGGCTGGA
The DNA here is from genome assembly GCF_030158645.1 of Hydrogenophaga sp. Taxonomy (GTDB): domain Bacteria; phylum Pseudomonadota; class Gammaproteobacteria; order Burkholderiales; family Burkholderiaceae_C; genus Hydrogenophaga. Next base: position 17,757 of record NZ_JAOASO010000038.1, read on the forward strand.
GTCCGTGGGCGCGCAGGTGGTCTACGGTGTGGTCGGGCTCAAGACCCACGCCAAGATGCTGCTGGTGACCCGCCGCGAAGCCAGCGGGCTCAAGCGTTACGCCCACCTGTCCACCGGCAACTACAACCCTGGCACAGCCAGGCTCTACACCGACCTGAGCTACCTCACGGCCGACGACGCGCTCACCGCCGATCTGGAACAGATTTTTCTGCACCTGGCCAGCCAGAACCGCCTGCCCAAGCTCAACAAGGCGCTGATCGCACCGTTCCATTTGCACAAGGCCATGCTGGACAAGCTGGAGGCGGCAGGAGCGGCCGCCAAAGCCGGCCAGGATGTGCGCGTGATCGTCAAGATGAACGCCTTGACCGACGAGCAGCTGGCGCGGGCACTCGCGGTGGCCTCGCAGCAGGGCGTGAAGATCGACCTCATCATCCGCGGGGCCTGCATCCTGCCGGCCCAGGTGCCCGGCTTCACCGACAACGTGCGCGTGCGCTCGGTGATCGGTCGCTTGCTGGAGCACTCCCGGGTGTTCTATTTCCGCACCGGTGACGCGGAAGAGCTCTGGCTGTCGAGTGCCGACTGGATGAACCGCAACATGCTGCGCCGGATCGAACTGGCCTGGCCCGTGACCGACCATGCGCTGCGCCACCGCATCATGGACGAGTGCCTGTCGGCCTACCTGCACGACACCAAGGACGCCTGGCTGCTGCAGCCCGATGGCCGCTACGTGCCCGCCAGCATCACGGGCAGCGGTCGCACGCGTGCGGTGATGCACTCTGCCCAGGCCAGCCTGATGGCGCGCTACGGCAGCAAGGGATGACCGTGATTGCCCCGGAAAGCCGCAGCATGGACCTGATTCTCTGGCGGCACGCCGAAGCCCACGAGCACCCCGATGGGCTTGCAGGCAAGCCGGGCGACGCCCGGGACCTTTTGCGCCGGCTCACGCCGCGCGGCGAAAAGCAGGCCGCGCGCATGGCGGCCTGGCTGGACCGGCAACTGCCGGACGGTGCGCGCATCTGGAGCAGCCCGGCTTCGCGCTGCGAGCAGACGGCGCTCGCCCTGGGACGCAAGTTCAAGCTGCGCGAAGCGCTGTTGCCCGAAGGCGATCCGCTGGCGTTGCTGGAACTGGTGCAGTGGCCCCACGGGAAGTCGCCGGTGGTGGTGGTGGGGCACCAGCCCACGCTGGGGCGGGTGGTGGCCCGCCTGCTCAATCTGGCCGAGGACGATTGTTCGGTGAAGAAGGGGGCTGTGTGGTGGCTGCGGCACCGCGAGCGCGCCAGCGGCAGCCAGACCGTCGTGGTGACGGTGCAAACCCCCGAGTTGATCTGAACGAAGCCCGGGGACTTGCCCCGGGTCGGTGTCAGGCGGTGGCAACCTTTTTGGCGGGCGCAGCGGCCTTCTTGGCTGCGGGCTTGGCAGCCACTTTTTTCGCGACCGCTGCGTTGACGGCGGGCTTGGCCACCGGCTTGGTGGCCACTTTCGCGGCGGCCTTCACCGCAGGCTTGGCGACCGGTTTGGCCACGGGCTTTTTCGGCGCTTCGGGTTTCTTCTCGGTGCCAGTTGGGCGGCCGGTCTTGAGCGTGGGAACGGCGGACAACGCGGCCTTGAAGGCGGCGTCGTTCAGGCCTTGCAAGGCCATGAGGCCAGCGCGCAGCAGCTCGCTTTTCTTCACGCTGGTGCCCAGCGCAATGGCGCGGGTCTTGAGCGTTTCGATGGCGGCAAATTCCGCTTTGGGGATGGTGAAGCTGTCGCGCACGAGCTTGGGCTTCTTGTTGTTCTGACTGGCCATGGGTGGACTCCGTTGGTCGATGAAAAGGCTGGCAGTATAAACCGTATAAACCGTTTATATGGTTGTGACAGTGACATGACAGATGCGTGACGCAGAGCGTCGCGAGCGCAGCCGGTCAGCGAATGTCGGCGGTGAATTTCCAGGCCGATTTTTGCCAGGCCACCACCTCTTCACCCAGCAACCACGCCGATTGCGGGTAGCGTTTCGCCCAGCCCGGGTTGGTGGCCAGCTTGAAGGCGCGTGCCTTGTAGCTCAGCTTGACCGATTCGTGCTCGGGCATCTGGCGCGCATGGCACAGCAGCACCGCCAGCCGCAGGGCCATGAGCTGTTTGGCGAACAACTCGTCCTGCAGCGCTTCTTCGAGCTTGCGCAGCTTGCCACGCTGGCCCAGCACCAGCTGACTCATGCGGTGCAGTTCGGGCAACGAGAAGCCGCGGGCGTCCACGTTGTCCAGGATGTACGCGCCGTGGTGGTGCGAACGCTCGTGCGAAATGTGGGTGCCGATTTCGTGCAGCCGCGCAGCCCAGGCCAGCTTTTGCGAATAACGTTCGTTTTGCGCGTCCAGCGCGGCGATCTGCGCGAAGAGGGCGGTGCTCACCGCACTCACACGCTTGCCCTGCGCCTCGTCGGCCGAGAAGCGGTGGGTCAGCCAGCTCACGGTGCGCTCACGCACGTCGCCGCCGTCGGTGTCGCGGTCGATCAGGTCGTACAGCGCGCCGTGGCGCAGGGCGCCCTGAGCCGGCAGCATCTGCTCGATGCCGAACAAATCAAAGATGGCGCGCAACACGCTCACACCGCCGCCGATCACCGGACGCCGGTCGTCTTTGAGGCCTTCGATGCGAAGCTGGTCGACGTTGCCCGCCTTGATCATGCGGTCGGTGAGCCAGTCCAGCCCGGAGCGGGTGACCACGCCCGAGGCCCAGCCGTTGGCGGCCAGCATGTCGGCAACCGCACTCACCGTGCCGGACGAGCCGTACGCGATGGTCCAGTCGGCCGGCGGGAATTTGTCCAGCGCCTCGTCGATCACGGCCTTGGCGGCCACCTCGGCCGTCTTGAAGGCTGCCAGCGAACACTGTCCTCTGGGAAAGTACCGGGTGGACCAGGCCACGCTGCCCAGCCGGTAGGACTCCATGGTGCGGGCCGAATACCCTTGGCCGAGGATCATTTCCGTGGAGCGTCCGCCGATGTCGACCACCAGCCGTTTCTCGTCGGAGTGAGGCAACAGGCGTGAGACGCCCTGGTAGATCAGCCTTGCTTCTTCGTAGCCGGACACCACGTCGATCGGGAACCCCAGGATGGTCTGGGCCTGGCGCACGAAGTCGTCGCGGTTTCTGGCTTCGCGCAGCGTCTGGGTGGCCACGGCGCGCACCTGCTGGCGCTTGAAACCGTGCAGCCGCTCGGCAAAACGGGCCAGGCACTCCCAGCCGCGTTCCATGGCGGCCTGGCTCAGGTTTTTTTCCTCGTCCAGCCCGTTGCCCTGGCGCACGGTCTCCTTGAGGTATTCGATCCGTTCGATGTGCCCCGAGTGGTAGCGGCCGATTTCCAGCCGAAAACTGTTGGAGCCGAGGTCGATGGCGGCAAGTAAGGTACCGTTTTGCATGCGAGGGGAGAGCTGCGAGCCAGAACAGCTCAGGGAAAAGGCAAGACAAGGCAGGGCGAGCCCGGATTGTGACGCATGCCCGGGGCAGTACCCCACTTTGCGGTCCGGAGCCGCCCGGTGTCTTCACGGCGGACTCTGTGACATTGGTGAGATGTCACGGCGTTGTCACATTGCCTGCCTAGAGTCGCTCCTGTTCCTCTTCCCAACCGCAAGGAGTCTCGCAATGATCAACAAACGCATCTTCCTCCAGGCCGTCGCTGCTGCTGCCATAGCCACCGCCGGCATGGGCTCCGCCATCGCTGCCGACATCACCGGCGCTGGCGCCACGTTTCCGTTCCCGATCTACGCCAAGTGGGCTGAAGCCTACAAGAAAGAAACCGGCACCGGTCTGAACTACCAGTCGATCGGCTCCTCCGGTGGCCTGCGCCAGATCCGCGCCAAGACCGTGGCTTTCGGCGCGTCCGATGCGCCCGTGTCAGGTGCCGACCTCGACAAGGACGGCATGGTCCAGTTCCCGGCCATCATCGGCGGCACCGTGCCCGTGATCAACCTCGACGGCTTCAAGCCGGGTGAACTGCGCGTGACCGGCCCCGTGCTGGCCGAGCTGTTCCTGGGCACCATCACCAAGTGGAACGACCCCAAGCTGGCCGCCCTGAACCCTGGCAAAACCCTGCCGGACCAGAACGTGACCGTGATCCACCGCGCCGACGGCTCGGGCACCACCTTCAACTTCACCGACTACCTGAGCGCTGTGAGCAAGCCCTGGGCCGACACCGTGGGCAAAGGCGCTGCCGTCAAATGGCCAGCACCTTCGTCCGTGGGTGGCAAGGGCAACGAAGGCGTGGCCGCCAACGTGAACCGCGTCAAGGGTGGCGTGGGCTACGTCGAGTACGCCTACGTCAAGAAGAACAACATGAACTTCCTGCAGCTGCAGAACGCCGACGGCAAGTACGTGAGCCCGGACGACAAGACCTTCGCCTCGGCCGCCGCCGGCGCCGACTGGTTCAGCGTGCCCGGCATGGGCGTGTCGATGGTGAACGCCAAGGGTGCCGAGAGCTGGCCCATCAGCACCGCGTCGTTCATCCTGATGTACAAGAACCCGGCCGACAAGGCGCAGTCCGCCGAAGTGCTGAAGTTCTTTGACTGGGCTTTCAAGAGCGGCAAGGGCATGGCCGCCGAGCTGGACTACGTGCCGCTGCCCGACTCCCTGACCGCCGATATCCGCTCCAAGGTGTGGTCGCAGATCGCCAAGTAAGTTAGGCTGCTTCCAAATTGCATCCGCCGGTCGGTTCAGTCGGGCCGGCGGATGTTGATTTGTGGGGCCGGTCAACCACCGGATCGGAGTCAACATGAGCCTGGGAACCACGATGAGTTCGCAACCCGTGTCCATTGAACTGGACAACCCCAACATGGCGTCGATTGCCAAACGGCAACGCTTTCAGGACGTCCTGTTTCACCGCATCACACAGAGTTTCTCGCTGCTGGTGCTGATCGCCCTGATGGGCATCATCGTCTCGTTGTTCATCAACGCGTGGCCCACGTTCCAGAAGTTCGGCTTCAACTTCATCTGGCGCGTCGAGTGGGACATCATCAATGAAGAATTCGGTGCCGCGATCGCGATCGTCGGCACCATCGCCAGTGCTTCCATCGCCATGCTGATCGCCGTGCCGCTGGCCTTCGGCATTGCGCTCTTCCTCACCGAAACCTGCCCGGTGTGGCTGCGCCGCCCGCTGGGCACGGCGGTCGAGTTGCTGGCGGCCGTGCCGTCCATCATCTACGGCATGTTCGGTCTGTTCGTGTTCGCGCCGCTGTTCGCCGACTATTTTCAGGTGCCGGTGCAACAGGTGCTGGGTGGCATGCCGCTGGTGGGCTTTCTGTTTGGCGGCAGTACCAACGGATTCGGCATCCTCGCCGCCGGCATCGTGCTGGCCTTCATGGTGCTGCCTTTCGTGGCGGCGGTGATGCGCGACGTGTTCGAGATCGTTCCGCCCATCCTGCGCGAATCGGCCTACGGCCTGGGCTGCACGACCTGGGAGGTGGTGCGTCGCGTGGTGCTGCCCTACACCCAGAAGGGGGTCATCGGCGGCATCATGCTCGGCCTCGGCCGGGCGCTGGGCGAAACCATGGCGGTCACGTTCGTGATCGGCAACGCCAACCGCATGCCGACTTCGCTGTTCTCACCTGGCACCTCGATCGCATCCACCCTGGCCAACGAGTTTGGTGAAGCTGCCGACTTCCACCTCTCCACCCTGTTCGCACTCGGCTTCCTGCTGTTCGTGATCACCTTCCTGGTGCTCTCGGCGGCCAAGATCATGATGTTGCGCGCCGAAAAGGCCAAAGGCTTCTGACATGGAACTCAACAACGCCATCTACAAAAGCCGCCAGCGCACCAACGCCATCGGCCTGACCCTCTCGATGGGCGCCATGGTGCTCGGCCTGGTCGTGCTGCTCTGGATCTTGAGCGTGTTGCTCAGCAACGGCCTGGCCGCGCTGGACTGGAACATGTTCACGCAGTCGACCCCCGCCCCGGGCAGCGAAGGCGGCGGCCTGGCCAACGCCATCGTCGGCAGCTTGATGATGGTCGGCTTCTCGGTGCTGGTGTCCACGCCCATCGGCGTGTTCGCCGGGGTGTACCTCGCCGAGTACGGAGACGAAAGCAAGACCGCCGAACTCACCCGCTTCGTGACCGACATCATGCTGTCGGCACCCTCCATCGTGCTGGGCCTCTTCGTGTACGCGATTGCGGTGGCCACCGTGGGCAACTTCTCGGGTTGGGCGGGCAGCCTGGCGCTGTCGCTGATCGCCGTGCCGGTGGTGGTGCGCACCACCGAAAACATGCTGCGCCTGGTGCCAGGCAGTCTTCGCGAAGCCGCCTTTGCCCTGGGCGCACCGCGCTGGAAAGTGGCCACGCTGGTCACGCTGCGCGCGGCCAAGAGCGGCGTCATGACCGGTCTGTTGCTGGCGGTGGCCCGCATCAGCGGCGAAACGGCACCGCTGCTGTTCACCGCGCTCAACAACCAGTTCTTCAGCACCGACATGGGCGCGCCCATGGCCAACCTGCCGGTGGTGATCTTCCAGTTTGCGCTGAGCCCCTACGACAACTGGATCCGCCTGGCCTGGGGTGGCGCTCTGCTCATCACCTTGTCGGTGCTGGTGCTCAACATCGTGGCCCGCGTGTTCCTGCGCGAGAAGAAGCCGGGTTGATCCCCGCACGGCTCCACCCTTCAATTTCAAAGTTATGGACATGACCATGCCCAACACCGCCTCCGCAGCCCAACCCGCTGTCGCCGCCAAAAACGCGCTCGAGTTGCGCAACCTCAACTTCTTCTACGGCAAGTTCCAGGGCCTGAAGAATGTCAATCTGAACATCGAGGAACGCAAGGTCACCGCTTTCATCGGCCCTTCGGGCTGCGGCAAGTCGACCCTGCTGCGCACACTCAACCGCATGTACAGCCTGTACCCCGGCCAGCGCGCCGAAGGTCAGATCAATTTCTATGGCCAGAACATCCTGGACGAGAAACAAGACATCAACCTGCTGCGCGCGCGCATCGGCATGGTGTTCCAGAAGCCCACGCCGTTCCCGATGTCGATCTACGACAACATCGCCTTCGGCGTGAAGCTCTATGAAACGCTGGGCAAGAGCGAGATGGACGACCGCGTGGAGTGGGCGCTGTCCAAGGCCGCGCTGTGGAACGAGGTGAAAGACAAGCTCAACCAGAGCGGTCTCTCGCTCTCGGGCGGTCAGCAGCAGCGCCTGTGCATTGCGCGCAGCGTGGCCGTGAAGCCGTCGGTCTTGCTGCTCGACGAACCCACCTCCGCGCTGGACCCGATTTCCACCGGCAAGGTGGAGGAATTGGTGCACGAACTCAAGCAGGACTACACCATCGCCATCGTCACCCACAACATGCAGCAGGCTGCCCGCTGCAGCGACTACACGGCCTACATGTACCTGGGCGAGCTGGTCGAGTTCGGTTCCACCGAGCAAATTTTCTTCAAGCCCGCCAAGACCGAGACCGAGGACTACATCACCGGGCGTTTCGGCTGATTTCAGCCCGCGTTGAACACCGAGCAGTTCCGAGCCACAACGGGAGATATTTCATGAGCGACAAACACATTTCCAGCCAGTTCGACGCCGAGTTGAACTCCATCTCGTCCCAGGTTCTTGAAATGGGCGGTCTGGTCGAATCCCAGCTCCACCAGGCGGTGTACGCCCTGGTGCACATGAGCATGGAGTCGGCCGAGCAGGTGATCGAGAACGAGAACCGCATCAACCAGATGGAGCTGCAGATCGATCACGAGATCATCTCCACCATCGGCCGGCGCCAGCCCACCGCGCGCGACCTGCGTTTTCTCATGGCGATTTCGCGCACCACGCAGAACCTGGAGCGCGCAGGTGACGAAGTCGCCCGCATCGCTCGCATGGTCAAGTCCATCATCGAAAACGGTTCACCGCGCAACCTGCCCAGCTCCGAGCTGCGGGTGGCCGCCGACCTGGCCTCGGCCCTGCTGCGCAAGACGCTGGATTCGTTCGCGCGACTCGACACCACCATGGCGGTGGCCATCATCAAGGGCGACAACGCCATCGACGATGAATACAACGGCTTTCTGCGCAAGCTCATCACCTACATGATGGAAGACCCCCGCACCATCTCGCCGAGTCTGGACCTGTTGTTCCTGGCCAAGTCGATCGAGCGCGTGGGCGACCACGCCAAGAACATCGCCGAGCAGATCATCTTCATCGTCAAGGGTGAAGACGTTCGGCACACCCCCATGTCCCAAGTCGAGTCGGTGGTCGGATGAGGAAGCTCCCACGCGTTCTGGTGGTGGAGGACGAACCCTCCATCGCCGAGCTGATCGCCGTCAACCTGCGGCACAACGGCTTCGCGCCGACCGTCGTGTTCGACGGCGTGGCCGCGCAGCGCGAGGTGGATGCGGTGCTGCCCGATGTGATCCTGCTCGACTGGATGCTGCCCGGTGAAAGCGGTGCCTCGCTGGCCCGGGGCTGGCGCAAGAACGAACGCACCAAGACCATCCCCATCCTCATGCTCACCGCGCGCAGCGACGAGAGCGACAAGGTGCAGGGACTGGACGCGGGCGCGGACGACTACATCACCAAACCGTTCTCCACCCAGGAGCTGCTGGCGCGCATCCGCGCGGTGCTGCGCCGGCGCGCGCCCGAGATCGTCAACGACTCGGTTCAGGTGGGTGAACTGGCACTGGATGCAGGCACGTACCGCATCACGTTCCGCGGCTCCGAACTCAAGGTCGGGCCGACCGAATTCAAGCTCTTGCATTACCTCATGAAGCACGCAGAACGGGTGCACACCCGTGGTACGCTGCTCGACAAGGTCTGGGGAGACCATGTTTTCATCGAGGAGCGAACCGTGGACGTGCATGTCAAACGATTGAGGGAATCACTGGGTGAAGCCTCCGGCATGATCGAAACGGTGCGTGGTGCGGGCTACCGGCTCACGTCGATGAACAACACCGGGCGACCGGCGCAGGGCACCCCCATTTCCGCCTCATGACCCGGCGAGCCATCGAGCTGTTGCTCCTGGTCGCCTTGGGAGCCGTGCTGGGCTGGACGCAGGATTCACCGGGATGGACGTTTGCCGGCGCCCTGGTGGGCGCGCTGGGATGGTCGGTGCTGGATGGGTTGAGGGCCCGCAGCTTTCTGCGGTGGCTCAACAAGGCCGATGTGACCCGTCAGCCCCGCCTCTCAGGCACTTGGGGCGAAATGGTGGATCGCGCCCGCAAGTTGATCAAGAAACTCGAAAAAAAGGCGCAGAGCAGCGATGCCCGCCTGGAAGACTTTCTTGCGGCCATCCAGGCATCTCCCAACGGGGTTGTGCTGCTCGATTCGGCCGGCCGAATCGAGTGGTCCAACCTCACCGCGGCCAACCAGCTGGGCTTTGATCCGCAGCGCGATCTCGGCCAGTACGTGCGCAACATGGTGCGTAACCCGGCCTTCACCGCCTACCTGGCGGGTGGGGATTTCAACCAGGAAATCCAGATCGATGGGATCGGGCCGCGTCCCTCCCAGCCGTCCAAAATTTCGCTGCAGATTCACCCCTATGGCAAGAAGCGCAAGCTCATGCTCACGCGCGACGTGACCGCGGTGCAGCTCGCCGAGACCATGCGCCGCGATTTCGTGGCCAATGTGTCGCACGAGATCCGCACGCCGTTGACGGTGCTCAGTGGCTTTGTGGAAACCATGCAGAGCATTCCGCTGGAAGAGGCCGATCGCACGCGTTACCTGGGCCTCATGAGCCAGCAGGCCCAACGCATGCAGACCTTGGTGAGCGACCTGCTCACCCTCTCGCGGCTGGAGGGCAGCCCGGCCCCCGGCCCGGGCGAGTGGATCGACGGCGAAGAGCTGCTCACGCACGTGGTCCAGGAAGCCCGCGGCCTCACCCAGGCCATCTCGGCGACACAGCACCGTATCGAACCGGTGCCCGGTCCCGCGCTCTGGGTCTCGGGTGCCAAGACCGAACTGCTCAGCGCCATGTCCAACCTGCTGAGCAACGCCGTGCGCTACACGCCGGGCGGCGGGCTCATCCAGACGGGTTGGCGCTTGCGCAGCGATGGCTGGGTGGAGTTTTTCGTGAAAGACACCGGCCCGGGCATCGCGGCGGAGCACCTGCCACGGCTGACAGAGCGCTTCTACCGCGTGGACCGCAGCCGCTCGAGGGAAACCGGCGGCACCGGTCTGGGACTGGCCATCGTGAAACACGTGGCCCAGCGCCACGGCGGCCACATCGATGCCGAGAGCACGGTCGGCGAAGGCTCGCGCTTTGCGATCGCCTTGCCGCCCAACCGGGTGCGCGAGCGCATCACCGGCTGAGCCGGACTCAGTTGCCGACGCGCTGGTAGACCAGCAGGCTTTCCTTGCTGTCGGTGAGGCGGCTCACGGTGGATTTGAAGGCCCAGTGCGTCAATTCAACGCGTTGGTGCAGCGTGGCCTGGGTCGCGGGCGCCACCACCATGCTCTGGCACTGCGATCCTGCGCCACCACCACTGCGCACCAGCTTCAGAGCGCCGTGGTGCTGCAGCGCCGCTATCTGGGCCTGGCTCAATCCGTCCACCACCACGCAGCCTTGCGGGGGCACCAGGGTGGCAATGCGCCGCGAGACCGGCCCGTAGCTGCGACCAAAATCCAGCAGCGGCAGCCACAGGGTCATGAGCAGCAACCAGCACAAGGTGCTGCCCGCGGCGGGCAACACCAGGCTCTTCCACAGCGCCTGCCGGTGCTTGCCCACGCGCCACGCGACCAGCCAGAGCCATGCACCGGTGGCCACCGCACCCGCGAGGAACAACCCGATCGAAAACTCCGGCACGAAGCCGGGCGCGAGCTTGGCCACGTTGGCCGCAGGTTTGGCCGGCACGCCGGTCTGCATGGCGAACCAGATCACCCAGATGACCAGCGCACAGCCCGAGAAAAAGAGCAGGGTGAACCAGTCCACCAGCGCAGACACGCTGCGGCGCAACGTGGGCAGGGCGAAGGCGGCGAGTGCCGCCAACGCGGGCAGGGCCAGCAGCAGAGCGCGGTCGCGCTCGGGTGACAGTGCGCTGTCCACCATGCTCACCCAGGCGGCCCACAAGGGCAGGGCGACGTGGGGCCGCAGCAGCTGGTGCCGCCAGCGCCACAGCGTCCAGAGCACCAGCGGCCACGCCGGCCAGGTGAACCACACCAGCAGCTTGCCCCAGCTCTGCCACTGCACCTGCGCCAGCGCGGTCTGCAGGGCCGGTACCGGCACCTGCCCCGCCAGCGCCGACAGACCCAGGATCAGCACCAGCAGCACGGCTGCCCAGACCAGGGGATCGCGCTGCGAGGGCGCTTCATCGGACAGCCAGGCGGTGTCGGGCTCGCTGGCCTGCCGGCGCGAGATCCACAGGACCAGCAGCAGGCCACCACCCAGTGTGGCTGCGATCCAGGGTGCGCCGCTGAAGACCAGCGCGAGCAAGGCCAGCGCCCACAGGCCGACGCTGCGCAGCGGTTGCCGTTGGCCGGTGTGGGCCATGCGTGAAGCCGTCAGGAGCAACAGAGAAACCAGCGCGAGCCGTGCCAGATCGGGCGTGGTTTCGTGCGAGAGTTGGGCCAGGCCCAGGCAGGCCATCAGCGCGAGCAGACCGGCGTCGGCCAGCGCACGCGCATAGTCCGTGGGCTTGGCCTCACCACCGAAGGCAAACTGCACCGGCTGCGCGGCCGGCTGGCGCGCGAGGTGGTACACGGTGTACCAGGTGCAGAGCATGGTGAGGGCCAGCAGCAGCGCAAACGGAATGCGGACCGCAAACTCGGGCGAGAAAAAGGGCAGCAGCTTGATGAAGACCGCCCCCAGCCAGTACGGCAGCGGGCCGGCTTCTTCGACCGCCACCCCCAGCACCTGCGGGCTCCACCAGTCGCTGTGACCCGCAGCCATTTCCAGCATCACGCCGAAGGCGGACACGTCGGCGTTTTTCCAGGGCTCGCGCCCCAGAAAGCCCGGCAACACATAAGCGATGCAGAACAGGAAGAGGGCGATCCGCGGCAGGCGGCGCACGGCCGACTGGGTGACGATGGCGGGGGTGGGCTGGTTCACTGCGGGGAATATACAAGGCGCCCGAGACAGCGGGACGGCAAGGAGACAGGCGAAAGACGGGCGAAAAAAAAGCAGCCGGACAACCAGCTGCTTTTCTTGTACGGGACGCAGTGCCCCGCGGGACACCGATCAGCCAGCCGCTTACTTGGCGGCAGGCGTTGCCTTGCCGTAGCGGTTGCGGAAACGCTCCACACGACCACCCATGTTGTCCACGCTTTTCTGCGTGCCGGTGTAGAAGGGGTGCGACTCACTGGAGGTGTCCAGCTTGTACAGCGGCAGCTCGCGGCCGTCTTCCATCTTGATCATCTCTTTCGTGTTGGCGCAGGAGCGGGTCACGAATTTGAAGCCATTGGAGAGGTCCTGGAAGCAGACTTCGCGGTAGTTGGGGTGAATGCCGTCTTTCATGACGTGTCCTTGAGGTTCAGGTGCGGCAGCCGCAGGAAAACCATTTCCCTGTACTTGTCGCAATTAGCAAAGCCTGCAATTTTAGCAGGAAAGTCAGGATCAGCCGCCCCGGCGCATCATGTCGAAGAACTCGGAGTTGTTCTTGGTCGATTTCATGCTCTTGAGCACCATCTCCATGGCTTCGATTTCGTCCATGTTGTACATGAACTGGCGCAGGATGCGGGTCTTCTGCAGGATCTCGGGCTGCAGCAGCAGTTCTTCGCGGCGGGTGCCGCTGCGGTTGAGCTGGATCGAGGGGAACACACGCTTCTCGTACAGGCGGCGGTCGAGGTGGATCTCGCAGTTGCCGGTGCCCTTGAACTCTTCAAAAATCACCTCGTCCATGCGCCTACCGGTGTCGACCAGTGCGGTGGCGATGATGGTGAGCGAGCCACCTTCCTCGATCTTTCGGGCCGCGCCAAAGAATCGCTTGGGCCGCTGCAGGGCGTTGGCGTCCACACCGCCGGTGAGCACCTTGCCGCTGGAGGGCAGCACGTTGTTGTAGGCGCGGGCCAGGCGGGTGATGGAGTCCAGCATGATCACCACGTCCTTGCCGAGTTCGACCAGGCGCTTGGCGCGCTCGATCACCATCTCGGCCACGTGCACGTGGCGCGCAGCGGGCTCGTCGAAGGTGGAGGCGATCACCTCGCCGCGCACCGTGCGCTGCATTTCGGTCACTTCTTCCGGGCGCTCGTCGACCAGCAGCACCATGAGCACCACCTCGGGGTGGTTGGCCGAAATGGCATGGCACAGGTGCTGCATCATCACCGTCTTGCCGCTCTTGGGCGGCGCCACGATCAGGGCGCGCTGGCCCCGGCCGATGGGCGCAATGATGTCGATCACTCGGCCTGTGATGTTCTCTTCGCTCTTGATGTCGCGTTCCAGGCGCATCTGTTCTTTGGGGAACAGCGGCGTCAGGTTCTCAAACATGATCTTGTGCTTGTTGTCCTCGGGGGGCAGGCCGTTGATCTTGTCGAGCTTGTTGAGCGCGAAGTAGCGCTCGCCGTCTTTGGGGATGCGCACCTCGCCCTCGATCATGTCGCCGGTGTGCAGGTTGAAGCGGCGGATCTGGCTGGGCGAGATGTAGATGTCGTCGGTGCTGGCGGTGTAGCTGGTGTCCGGCGCGCGCAGGAAACCAAAGCCGTCGGGCAGCACTTCCAGCACGCCGTCGGCGTAAACCAGCTCGCCGCCCTTGGCGCGCTTCTTGATGATGGCGAACATCAGCTCCTGCTTGCGCATGCGGCCGGTGTTTTCGATCTCAAGCGCTTCAGCCTGCTTGAGGACTTCAGACACGTGCAGTGCCTTGAGTTCGTTGAGGTGCATGGAATTCACTCCGGGAGGGAGTTGAGTCGGGAACCGGGGGAGGGGGCGCTGGCGTCCGGATGTCGGACGGTGCGCAGATGAGGGGCGGGGTCTGTCTCGGATCCGCCTGCGGGAAATTATGACAGGAAAAAAAGGCCGCTGAAAAGGTGCCCGGGCATTGCACCCAGGCACGCATCGCACGAAATCAGGCCAATTGCTGGTCGATGAAGGCGGTGAGCTGGGCTTTGCTCATGGCGCCCACTTTGGTGGCGGCGAGCTGACCGTCCTTGAACAGCATCAGCGTGGGGATGCCACGGATGCCGAACTTGGCGGGCACGTCGCGGTTGTCGTCCACGTTGAGCTTGGCGATCTTGAGTTTGCCGTCGTAAGAGCCGGCCACTTCATCGAGGATGGGCGCGATCATCTTGCACGGGCCGCACCATTCGGCCCAGAAGTCGACCAGGACGGGCGCCTGAGCTTCCAGCACATCGGCCTGGAAGCTTGCATCGGAAACATGTTTGATCAGGTCGCTCGCCATGATTCATCCTAAAAAACGTTGTATGGGGAGGTTAAAGTTTGGGCACGTGCGCGGGCTTCAAGCGGGTGAAGATTCACCACCGGCCAGCCGGTCCGCGCCATTGTGACAGAAACCCCCATTTCATGACGCCAGCCAACCCGCCTTCCGAATCCGGTCTTCCCGCCCTGTTCGGGCAAGAAATCGAAGGCGGTGCCAGCGACTGGTCATCGGTGGTCCAGAACCTGTCGCAGGCATTGGCCGCGCGTGGCATCGAGCCCCGCAACGCGGTGGTGCTGGTGCCCTACGCACAACTCATGGACGTGGGTCGTCGCGCCTGGGCGACCCACCAGCCCGACGGCTTTGCGCCGCGTTTCGAGTCGAGTCGCAATTGGGCCGCGTCGCTGCAGCCCTTCATGCCGGGCGCCACCGATCTGAGCATGGACATGGCGCGCGACACGCTCGTGGCTGCGGCTTTCATCGAGCGTGTGGCGCCCGCACGGGCCGACGCCGCGTTGCGCGCCGTGATGGTGACGCGTCTGGTGGAAGCCGCGCGGCAACTCGCGCCGCTGGCCGCTGCGGTGCCGCCAGAGCAACGCACAGCCTGGGCCGAATCGTTACAGACGTCGCTGCTGCCGGGCCCGGCCTCGCTGCAATGGGAAGGGTTGGTCGCCACGCTGGCGCTGACCTGGGCCAGCACATCCGCCTACGCCACCGATGTGTTGTGGAGCACGCAGGCCAGCCCCGGCGTCGGGGCGCAGGCGCTGGTGGTGTTGCAGGGTTTTCAGACCGATCCGTTGGCCACTGCGCTGCTGGCCCATTGGGGTGAGCGCGCGCTGAGCCTCTCATGGCCTGTGGGTGGTTTCAGCGCTTTGGGGTGGACGTTGCACGCATGCGACGACGCCGAGGACGAAGCGCAGCGGGCAGCTGCTTGCGCGATTGCGCAGGTCAATGAAGGCCATGTTCCTGTGGCCCTGGTCGCCACCGACCGGCTGCTCACCCGCCGCATCAGTGCGCTGCTGCACGGCGCGGGTGTGGTTGTGCGAGACGAGACCGGCTGGAAACTTTCCACCACCCACGCCGCTGCTCAGCTCATGAGCTTGCTGCGTGCGGCTTCACCGCGTGCCTCCATGGACGACGTGCTGGATTTTCTCAAGCAGGCGCCGCGCTGGCCCGAAGACGCTGTGCTCACGCTGGAGCAGCTGTCGCGTGAGGCTGGTGTGGCTCAGTGGCGCGCCGCCGTGCGCACAGCCAGCCTGGCGCAGGCCATGCCGCCAGGCCTGGTCGACATCCTGGGCGAACTGCAGTCGCCGCGCAGCCTGGTGCAGTGGCTGGATGCGGTGGCACAGGCATTGAAAGCCACCGGCCTGTGGGAGGCGCTTGAGGCCGACGCGGCGGGACAGCAGGCCTTGCAGGCGCTGCGCCTGGAAGAAGGGGCGGCGCGAGAGCTCTCCGAGATCGGCGAGACCGCCGGCCAGTCGACGACGGGCCGATCCCCCGGCCGCCAGCCGCTCGCCCTGTTCGCGGCCTGGGTGCGCGACGTGCTGGAAGGCGCGACCTTCATGCCGCGCGGTACCGGCGAAGCAGCGGTGGTGATCCTGCCGATGGCGCAGATGCTCGGACGCTCCTTCGCTGCCACGGTGGTGCCGGGGTGTGACGAGGTGCACCTCAACCCCAGCCCTGAGCCGCCCGGCTCGTGGACGGCGGCGCAGCGTGAGCTGCTGGGCCTGCCTTCGCGCGAGACCTTGAGCCTGGCGGCAGCGAGTGCCTGGCAGTCGTTGTTGCGCACGCCGCGGCTGGACGTGTTGTGGCGCACGCAGGAGCTGGGTGAGCCGGTGATGCCAAGCGCCTGGGTGCTGGCGCTGCAGACCGAAGCGCCGCGCATCGGCGTCGACCCGCGCACGGCAACGGCGCTGCTCGCCGCTCCCTGCGAGCCTCCCGCGCCCTCGGCCGGCGATGTGTTGCCCGGCGCGCTCTCGGCCAGCGCCTACCAGGATCTGCGCGATTGCCCCTACCGGTTTTTCGCCATGCGCCAGCTGCGCCTGGTCGACGCGCCCGAGCTCGCGGCCGAGCCCGACCAGCGCGACATGGGCAACTGGTTGCACGCGGTGCTGCGCGCCTTTCACGAACAACGCGGCGATGCACGCCCCGGCACCGAGGCCGACCGCGCCGCGCTCGACCGGCTCGCCCTGGACACCGCTGCCGCCATGGGCCTCAACGCGGGCGAGGGCGGCGCGGGCTTCCTGCCCTATGAGGTGGTGTGGCCCGCCACGCGCGACGGCTACCTGCAATGGTTGGCCACGTTCGAAGCCACGTCCGATCGACCCGGCCCGCGCTTCGTGCAGGCCGAAGCGGTGATGACATCCGCCGTGGGCCCCTGGAAGCTCTACGGCAAGCTCGACCGCGTGGACGCACAGGACAGCCCGGAAGGCCCGATCCCGTTCGTCATCGATTACAAGACCGAGAGCCGCAAGACCACGACCGACCGATTGAAAGAGCCGCTGGAGGACGTGCAACTGGCGTTTTACGCCGCGCTGCTGCCCGACGACACCTTGCGCGCCGCCTACCTGAGCATCAACGACCGGCCCGGCTCGGCATCGGGCGACACCGCCACCCAGCTGGTGGAACACGCCGACGTGCTGGAGGCGCGCGAACAACTGCGCG
The DNA here is from genome assembly GCF_030158645.1 of Hydrogenophaga sp. Taxonomy (GTDB): domain Bacteria; phylum Pseudomonadota; class Gammaproteobacteria; order Burkholderiales; family Burkholderiaceae_C; genus Hydrogenophaga. Next base: position 34,649 of record NZ_JAOASO010000038.1, read on the forward strand.
TCGGCCTCTCGCACGACATGGCCCGCGTGGCCGCCGGTCATCCCATGCCCGCACTGGGCGAAGGCCGTGTCTGCGAGTTCTGCCAGGCGCGCGGCCTGTGCCGCAAAGATTTCTGGAGCCTGGCATGAACGGGGCGGCCTACCAAATCAACGGCGCACCCGTGTCCCGCGAAGCGTTTTATGCGCTCGCCTGCGACCCGGCGCGCAGCATCGCGGTGGAAGCCTGCGCTGGTGCCGGCAAGACCTGGATGCTGGTCTCGCGCATCCTGCGTGCGCTGCTCGACGGCGGCGCGCCACAGGACATTCTGGCGATCACCTTCACCAAAAAGGCCGCGGGCGAAATGCGCAAGCGCCTGGGCGAAGAGCTGCGGCGCTGGGCCGATCTGTCGGACGCCGAGCTGGCCGGCGCGCTGCAGCAGCGCGGTCTGAGCGCGGCCGACGCTGAGCGCCTCGTTCCCGAGGCCCGCAGCCTGCATGCACGCGTGACGGCCCTGGGCCGGCCGGTGCAGGTGCGCACCTTCCACAGCTGGTTTGCCGCCTTGCTGCGGGGCGCGCCGCTGTCGGTGTTGCAGGAGTTGCAGCTGCCGGTGCAGTACGAATTGCTGGAAGACGACACGCAAGCGGTGGAACAAGTGTGGCCACGGTTCTACGGTGCGCTCGCGGCCAGCCCGGCCGACCGACAGGACTTCGTGGACGCCGTGAGCGCGCATGGCCGTTTTCAGACGCAGCAGGCGCTGCGCAAGGCGCTGCAGAAACGCGTGGAGTTCGCGCTGGCCGATGCGGCGGGCGTCGTGCAGACCTCGGTGGATGCGATGGCCGAGCAGTTTCCCGAGTTCGAGAGCTTCAACGATCCGCTTCAATGGCTGGTGGACCACGCACCCACCTGCAACTTGTTGTCGGCCGCCGCCATCGCGCTCGGCCGGGCCAGCGCCGTCACGTTTGCCGCCAAGGGTGTCGAGCTGGAAAAGGCCCTCACCGGCCGCGACGGCTCGGGCGTGATCGATGCGCTGCTCACCCAGAAGAACGAGCCGCGCAAGTTCAGCGACAAGCTCGCCGGCATCGAGCAGGTGCGCGCCGCGCAAGAGCTGGCCATGCGCGCGCTGGCTGCGCGCTCACAGCACCAGGCCTGGTTGCACCACCAGCGCATGGCCCGACTCACGCGGGTGTTGCTCACCAGCTTTGCCGCGCTCAAACACGAGCGCGGCTGGGTCGACATGAACGACGTGGAGTCTGCCGCACGCCGACTGCTGGGGGACGCCGAACTCTCGGGCTGGCTGCAGCAGCGGCTGGACGCGCGCGTGCGCCATGTGTTGATCGATGAATTCCAGGACACCAACCCGCTGCAGTGGCAGGCGCTTTACGGCTGGCTCTCGGCTTATGCCGGCGCCGGTCCGGGCGAGGCGCCTTGCGTGTTTCTGGTGGGTGATCCCAAGCAGTCCATCTACCGCTTTCGCCGCGCCGAGCCGCAGGTGTTCAAGGCCGCGCAGGCCTTCGTGGTGCAGGGCCTCTCGGGCGCGTTGCTCAGTTGCGACCACACCCGCCGCTGTGCGCCCGCCGTGGTGGATGCGCTCAACAGCGCCATGCTCGCCGCCGTGCAGGCCGGGGCGTACAGCAGCGACTTCCGCCAGCACACCACCGAGAGTCACGAGCCCGGCGAGGTGGTGGCCCTGCCGCAGGTGCCTCGCAGTGCGCGCGAGCGCGGTGGCGCGGGCGGTGAGGCCACCTGGCGCGACAGCCTGGTCACGCCGCGCGTGCTGCTCGAAGACACGATGTCCGCGCTGGAGGCGCGCCAGGCGGCCGACTGGATCGCCGACGAGGTCCACTCGGGCCGCTTGAGCCCCGATGGTTTGATGGTGCTGGCGCGCCGGCGCGAGCGCCTGGCCTGGATGTTCGAGGCGCTGCGCGAACGCGGCATCGCCAGCGAGCAGCCCGAGAAGCTGGATTTGTGTGAATCGCCCGCCGTGCAGGACGTGGTGGCGCTGCTGGATGCGCTCGTGTCCACCCGCCACGACCTGAGCCTGGCGCGTGCGCTGAAGTCGCCGCTGTTTGGCTGGAGCGACGACGCGCTGGCCTGGATGGCCCGCTTGCAGCAACACTGGACCGTGCGGCCTGGCGCTGAGTCCAAGCCAGTCAAACCGTCGTGGTGGACGGTGTTGCAGCGGTTCGCAGGGCTGCCCGCCCACGAGCGCTCTGCTGCGCCGCCAGTGCCCGAGTCACTGGCCCACGACTTCACCGCCACCGCCGCGCGGCTCCTGCGCTACCAGCGTTGGGTGCAAAGCCTGCCCCCCCACGACGCACTCTCCGCCCTCTACGGCGATGGCGACGTGCTCGCGCGCTTTGCGCAAGCCGTGCCCGCGAGTCAGCGCGCGGGTGTGCTGGCGCAGCTGCGCGACCTGCTGGCCAACGCACTGGCACAGGACGGCGGGCGCTTCCTCACACCCTACCGTTTCGTGCGTGCGCTCAAGGCGGGTGGCATCAAGGCCACGCCCACGCACAACAGCGGCGCGGTGCGCCTGCTGACCATCCACGGCGCCAAGGGCCTGGAAGCTCACACCGTGCTCATGCTCGACACCGACACCGGCTCGTCGCGCCCCGAGAGCATGGGCGTGCTGATCGACTGGCCGGGCGAAGCACCCGTGCCGCGCCGCTTCGTGTTTCTGGCCAGCGAGAAGAACCCGCCGGCTTGCGCAGCCAGTGCCCTCGCGCTGGAGCAGCAGGCCCGTTCGCTCGAAGAACTCAACGCCTTGTACGTGGCGCTCACCCGGGCCGAATCGCGGCTGGTGATTTCCAGCTTCGAGCCGCATGCGCGCGGCAGCGGAGCCACCACCTGGTACGAACGCCTGTTGCCGCTCTCGCAGCCGCTGGAGATTCCCGCCCCAACGGCCGGGCGCGCAACTGAAGACACCGCAACGGCCGAAACCTTCCGCCTGCTCGCGTTGCCGGCTTTGACACGCGCGGCGGTACCCAAGCCTGTGGCGCCGGAGCCAGCCGACGATGAACGCACCCGCGTCGGCCTGGCACTGCACCGCCTGCTGCAGTGGCATCCCACGCCTGCGCGCGGCTTCGACTGGACCACCGCGCACACGCAAGCCGTGGCGCGCGAATTCGCGCTCAGCTCCGCGCAGGCCGCGCAGGCGCAGACCATGGCGCGGCGCGTGGTGCAGGGCGAGGCCGCCTGGGCGTGGGACGATGCCGTGGTCGACCACACCGGCAACGAGGTCGACATCTTTCATGCCGGCGAGTTGCTGCGCCTGGACCGCCTGGTGCGCCGCTCCGACACCGGCGAATGGTGGGTGCTCGATTTCAAGAGCGCGGAGAATCCGGAGCAGCAGCGGGACCTGCTGACGAAAATGCAGCGGTACCGTCATGCGGTTCAAGCCGCACGTCCGGGCGCCCTGGTGCGCCTGGCCTTCATCAACCTGCACGGTCGCCTGATCGAATTGCAAGACCCATCGATCACTCCATGAGCGACTCCAACGCAACCCCATCTGTCAACGCCGACGTGGCCATCATCGGCGCCGGCCCGGCCGGTCTCATGGCCGCCGAGGTCCTGAGCCGCGCCGGCCTGGCCGTGCACCTGTTCGACGCCATGCCCTCGGTCGGACGCAAGTTCTTGTTGGCCGGCAAGGGCGGGCTGAACCTCACCCACGCCGAGCCCTTGGAGCGTTTTGTCACCCGCTACGGCGCGGCCCAAGACCACGTGCAGCCCTTGCTGCAGCACTGGGGCCCTCAGGCCCTGCGCGACTGGGCCACCGGTCTGGGCATCGAGACCTTCGTGGGCACCTCGAACCGGGTGTTCCCCACCGACATGAAATCTGCGCCCTTGTTGCGGGCCTGGCTGCACCGCCTGCGTCACCCGGGGCCGGGTGGTGTGCCGGTGGTGTTTCACATGCGCCATCGCTGGCAAGGCTGGAGCACTGGAACCGGCGGACCGCTGATGTTCCATGCGCCGTCCGGCCAGGTGCAGGTGCAAGCCCGCGCCACCGTGCTCGCCCTGGGAGGTGCCAGCTGGGCCCGCCTGGGGTCTGATGGCGCGTGGCTGCCATGGCTTGAAGCGGCCGGCGTGGCGGTGAGCCCGCTGCTGCCGAGCAACTGCGGCTTTGATGTGCAGGGCGCTGCCGCACACGGCATGGCGCAAGGCTGGAGCACGCACTTCCGGGAGCGTTTCGCCGGTCAGCCTTTCAAGTCGGTGGCCATCCGCGCCACCGACAGCCAGGGCCAGCAGTTCCACCGCAAGGGTGAATTCGTGGCGACCGCCACCGGCGTCGAAGGCAGCCTGGTCTATGCCGCCTCCAGCCTCCTGCGCGACGAGATCGCACGCAACGGCCAGGCCAGCTTCGACATCGACCTCCTGCCCGACCGCAGCGCCGAGCATGTGCTGGCCCAGGTGAGCCACCCCCGCGGCCCGCGCAGCCTGTCGAGCCACCTCAAGAGCCGGCTCGGGCTGGAGGGCATCAAGATGGGCATCCTGCACGAGCGGCTGGACAAGGAGGCGATGAACGATCCCGCGCGCCTGGCCGCCGCCATCAAGGCCCTGCCCGTCACGGTGAGCGCGGCCCGGCCGATCGATGAGGCCATCAGCAGCGCGGGTGGTGTGCGTTGGGATGCCTTGAACCCGAACCTGATGGTGGAGACAAAGCCGGGCTTGTTTTGCGCCGGCGAGATGCTGGACTGGGAAGCTCCCACCGGCGGTTATCTGCTCACGGCCTGCCTGGCCAGTGGCGTGGTGGCTGGGGAGGGCGTGGCGCGCTACCTTCAGCAGACCGGGCCACGCTGAAAACAGAAACGCGCCCGAGGGGCGCGTTGTACGAAGAAGGTGACGAGCCTTGACCCCGGCACTGGATTCACAGTTAGGGCTGCTTGGTTCCCCACCTGACCCGGTTGGCCGCTTCACCATGCGGGAAGGCCCGTCGGGGTGGATTGTAGGCGATGCGCTGTGGCGTCGCAGGGCTTGGGCCCGGAACCCGCCGCTTAGAATCAAGCGCATGTCCTATGTCGTTCTGGCCCGCAAATACCGCCCGCGCAATTTCACCGAAATGGTGGGCCAGGGCCATGTGGTGCAGGCCCTCTCGAACGCACTGACCACCCAGCGGCTGCACCACGCCTACCTGTTCACCGGCACGCGCGGGGTCGGCAAGACCACGGTGTCGCGCATCCTCGCGAAGAGCCTCAACTGCACCGGGCCCGACGGCCAGGGCGGCATCACCGCGCAGCCCTGCGGTGTGTGTCCGGCCTGCCGCGACATCGACGCCGGCCGCTTCGTCGACTACACCGAGCTCGACGCGGCCTCGAACCGCGGCGTCGACGAGATCTCGCAGTTGCTGGAGCAGTCGGCCTACAAGCCGGTCGTCGGGCGCTTCAAGGTCTTCATGATCGACGAGGTGCACATGCTCTCCAGTACCGCGTTCAACGCGATGCTGAAGACGCTGGAGGAGCCGCCCGAATACCTGAAGTTCGTGCTGGCGACCACCGACCCACAGAAGGTACCGGTCACGGTGCTGTCGCGCTGCCTGCAGTTCAACCTGCGGCCGATGGCGCCCGAGACGGTGCAGGCGCACCTGCTGCAGGTGCTTCAGACCGAGCAGGTGCCCGCCGACACCCAGGCCTTGCGCCTGATCTCGCGCGCCGCGCGCGGCTCCATGCGAGACGCGCTCTCGCTCACCGACCAGGCCATTGCCTTTGGCGGCGGCCAGTTGCAAGAGGCCACGGTACGCCAGATGCTGGGTGCGGTGGACCGGTCATACGTGCTGCGCCTGATCGACGCGCTGGCGCGGGCCGACGGCGCCACGGTGGTCGACACCATCGACGCCCTGCGCCTCAACGGCCTGAACGCAGCCACCACGCTCGAAGACATGACCGGCGTGCTGCAACGCATGGCGGTGTTGCAGGCGGTGCCGGGCCGCGCGCCGGCTGACGGCCTGGAAGATCCCGACGAGGTTGAGATCGAGCGCCTGGCTGGCAGCTTGCCGGCGGACGAGACGCAACTGCTCTACAGCCTGTGCCTGCATGGCCGTGCCGAACTGGGCCTGGCGCCCGACGAATACGCGGGCCTGACCATGGTGCTTTTGCGCTTGCTGGCGTTCAAGCCTGCTTCGTCGGTCAACGCCACGGCGGAAAAAAAAACTCTGAAATCCGCTGAGGCGATGCCTCAAAAGGCGGCTGAAGCCGCCTCAGCGCCAGTGCGCGCACCCGTGGCAGCGCCTGTTGTAGCGGCTCCGGCGCCCAGACCCGCGGTGCTTGCTCCGCCTGCGCCCGTGGTGGTGGCTGTGCCAGTGCCTCGGCCCGCTGCAGTGGCCGCCCCCACCACCCACACGGCCCAGGCAGCCACACCGCCCGAGCTGGACGACGCACCCTGGCCCGAAGACGACGGCCCGCCCTGGGAGGAGCCCGCCGAGACCGCGCCTGCCCCGAGCCGCACCGTGGCCATTCCGGTGCGGGACGCCGGTGAACCCGGGCGCGCGGACCAGCCGCAAGTCCGCGCGCCAGCGGCACCCGCAGGGCTGGCGCCGATTGTGTCCAGCGAAGAGGGCGATTTCTGGTTTGACGCCGTCATGCAGCTGGTGCGCAATGAAACCATTTCGGCATTGGTGCGCGAACTCGGCCTGCAGTCGCAGCTGGTGGCGCGCGACACCGACCGCTGGGTGCTGCGCGTGGAGCGCGAGTCGCTCAACCAGGGCAACAGCCGCGAGCGCCTCGCCACGGCCCTGCAAACCCTGGGCCACACGGTGCGCCTGGTGGTGGAAATTGGCAGCGTGGCCGACTCACCGGCCAAGCGCCTGGCGCTGGAGGCCGAGCGGCTGCAGCGCGAAGCCGAAGCGCAGATCATGGGCGATCCGTTCGTGCAAACCATGATGCGCGACTTTGGCGGCAGAATCGTGCCCGGCACGCTCAAGGCCACCCGGGTCTGAGCCTCACATTCACCCTCACCAAGAAAGACACAGCATGTTCAACAAAGGACAACTCGCCGGCCTCATGAAGCAGGCCCAGGCCATGCAGGACAACCTGAAAAAGGCGCAAGACGAACTGGCTTTCGTGGAAGTCACGGGCGAGTCCGGTGCCGGTCTGGTCAAGGTGCTCATGACCTGCAAGCACGACGTCAAGCGCATCACCATCGACCCCAGCCTGCTGAGCGACGACAAGGACATGCTCGAAGACCTGGTGGCTGCGGCTTTCAACGCCGCGGTTCGCAAGGCCGAAGAGACCTCGGCCGAGAAGATGGGCAAGATCACCGCCGGCATGCCGGGCCTGCCCGGTGGCATGAAATTCCCTTTCTGACCGCCAGCGCATTGCATGGCCGAAGCCCATTCCCTCGAACACCTGGTTCAGGCCTTGCGCCGTCTGCCGGGGGTGGGCGTCAAGTCGGCCCAGCGCATGGCGTTTCACCTGCTGCAGCACGACCGCGAGGGCGCTCTCGCCCTCGCGCGCGCGCTGGATCACGCCGCCGCCACGGTGCAGCACTGCGCGCTGTGCCACACCTTCACCGAAGACACCATCTGCCACACCTGCCTGGACCCGCGGCGCGACCGCAGCCAGCTCTGTGTGGTGGAAACGCCGGCCGACCAGGCCGCCATGGAGCGCACCGGTGCCTACAAAGGCCTGTTCTTCGTGCTGATGGGCAAGCTCAGTCCGCTGGACAACGTGGGCCCGAAAGACATCGGTTTGCAGAAGCTGTTCGACCGCATCGACGCGCCCGCGCAAACGCCCACCGGCGGGTCCGAAGTGCGTGAAGTGATCCTTGCGACGAACTTCACCGCCGAGGGCGAAACCACCGCGCATGTGATCGCCCAGGCGCTCAAGGGGCGCGGGGTGCAGGTCACCCGGCTGGCGCGGGGTGTACCGGTGGGCAGCGAGCTCGAATACGTGGACCTGGGCACCATCGCCCACGCGCTGGTGGACCGGCGCTGAGTCACTTCGATTCACATTTACTGAAAGAGGCGAGCATGAAACTGGCGGGATTGACCGTGGCGTATTGGTGCGTGCTGGTGGCGTCCCTGTTGCCCATCGTCTGCGCGGGCCTGGCCAAGTGGGGCATGTTCGGCACGCCCAGGGGTCAGGGCGGCTACGACAACCACCACCCGCGCCAATGGCTGGCGAAACAGACCGACTGGCGCGCCCGCGCCAACGCAGCGCAAGCCAACAGCTTCGAAGCGCTGCCGTTCTTCATGGGCGCGGTGATCATTGCGCACCAGCTCGGCGCTTCGCAGTTGCGGCTGGACGTGCTGGCCTTCCTCTACATCGTGCTGCGCCTGCTCTACATCATGATGTACGTGGCCGACCTGGCCACCGTGCGCACGCTGGTGTGGGTGCTGGCGCTGGTGGCGAACATCGCGATCCTGTTTGCCTGAGCACAGAGCCGTTACATCGGCTTGCAAAACACCCGGGCGGAACGCTCGGTACAAACCCGCTCAGGAATGGTCCCGATGCGGCTTTTCGCGCCGACCCGTAACCTCCCTGTATTCCTAAAGCAATACAGAGGGGGCCGTCGGGCATGCTCAAGCGCAGAGATTGGGGTCGGGTGATGGCAGCGGCGGCACTGACTGCGGGTCTGCCGGATTTGCGCGCGCAATTGGTCTTGCCACCTTCGGCGCCCCTGCCGCGCAACGCGCCCAAGCTGGTGATCGCGGTGGACAACCGCACCGACTTTTCCTGCCTTCCCCTGACCATCGCCGACCGGCTGGGCTACTTTGCCAGCGAAGGTGTTGACGTGGACGTTCGGGACTTTGCCGATTCTGCCCAGGCCATGCAGGCCTTGCTGTCCGGAGCGGCCCATGCGCTGTCGGCGCCCTACAGCAGCGCCATCGCCTGGCAGATGCGGGGCCAGTCGCTGCAGTCGTTTGTGCTGCAGGGGCGCACGCCCCAGATCGTGGTTGGCGTGTCCACCAAAACGTTTTCGCACTACCGCCAGCTCGCCGATCTTCGGGGCAAGCGGGTGGGCGTGCAGGCCATCGGTTCGCCATCGCACCGCGTGGCGCGAGCGGTGTTCAGCCAGGGCGGTTTGCGCTCGACCGACGTGCAGTTTGTTGCGATACCCAACGCCTGGGCCGCCGTGTCCGCGTTTCGCAACGGCGCGCTCGACGCGATCAGCTACACCGACCCCACCATGACGCAGCTGGAACAGGCGGGCGAGCTCAAGGTGGTGGCCGATACGCGCAGCGTGCGCGGCAACGCCGATGTGTTCGGTGGTCCGATGCCCTCGGCCTGCCTGTGTGCCACCAGCGACTTTCTTACCCAGTTCCCGCGCGCCAGCCAGTCCATGACAGACGCCATGGTGCATGCGCTCAAGTGGCTGCAGACGGCCGGACCGTCCGACATCATCAAGGTCGTTCCCGAGCGCTATTTCCAGGGTGATCGTTCGCTCTACCTCGCGGCTTTCAACCGGGCGCGCGAAGCCTGGTCGCCCGACGGGGTCATGCCCGCCGACGGGCCGGAGATCGCGGCGAGGCTGGTTGCCCAGTTCGACGAACCCGGCTCGATGGACCGGTTTGACCTGGCCAGTACCTTCACCAACGTGTTCGCCCGAAAGGCCAAGGCCCGTTTCCGGGCCTGAGTCCACCCGGATCAGGGCTGCTTCTTGTCGGTCCTGGCGCTGGAGGCCACGCGCGTCTTGGCGCCACTCGTTGCCACCGACTTGGTGGTTTTCTTGCTGGCGACAGCCTTGGCTTTGGTGGGACGGCCCGCGCTCTTGGCCACCTTGCGGGTGGCGCTGGCCGCCACCTTTTTGGCGGGCGTGCTGCCGGTGGCCGCCAGTGAAACCTGTTTGGGGAGCATCAGCGTCACACGCTGGCCGGGCTTGAGCGCGGCATTCACCGCCAGCTTGTTCCAGCCCGCCACACTGACCGCGCTCACGCCGTAGCGCTGCGCCAGACGCGCCAGGTTGTCTCCCTTGCGGGCCTTGACGACCGAGCGGCGCAGGACCATCTCGGGCTGCAGGTTGAGCTGGGCGTTGTCGGCCACGTGCAGGGGCACGTCGCTGTTGCGTTGTCCCGTGCGCGGCACCAGCAGACTGGAGCCCGCGCGCAGGCTCATGCGGGGGGGAATGTTGTTGACATCGCGCAATTCGGACTCGCTCATGCCCACGCGCTCGGCGGCTTGTGCCACGGTCATGGTGCTGGGCACCACCCAGGCGGTCCAGCTCGCCAGCGGCCCGGTGTGGGTCTGCAGCTTGTTCTGGAAAATGACCGCGTTGTCCCAAGGCAGCAGGATGTTGGGCGTGCCGGCGGCCATGACCACCGGTTGTTTGAGCGAGGGGTTGAGCGCTCGGAAATCCGCCTCGCTCACCTCGGCCAGGCGCGCGATCAGGGCCACATCGATGTCGCGGTCCAGCGTGACGGTGTCGAAAAACGGGTGGTTGCCGATCAGCGGCAGCGTGGCGTTGTAGGCCTGTGGCCGGGCCATGATGTTCTTGACGGCCTGCAGCTTGGGCACGTAGGTGCGCGTCTCCAGCGGCATGTTGATGTCCAGGTAGCCCGTGGGCAGACCCTGGCGCTGGTTGTTCGTGATCGCGCGGTTCACATTGCCCTGGCCCCAGTTGTAGGCGGCCAACGCCAGGTGCCAGTCGCCAAAGCGGCGGTGGAGTTGCTGCAGGTAGTCCAGTGCGGCGCGGGTCGAGGCCAGCACATCACGGCGGTCGTCGCGAAAGGCGTTCTGTTTCAGGTCGAACGACTGCCCGGTGGCGGGCATGAACTGCCACATGCCGGCGGCGCGTGCGCTGGACACGGCTTGGGGATTGAAGGCGCTCTCGATGAAGGGCAGCAGCGCCAGCTCCATCGGCATGTTGCGGCGCTCGATTTCCTCGACGATGTGGAAGAGGTACCGGCTGGAGCGCTCGGTCATGCGCTGGATGTAGTCCGGGCGCGTGGCGTACCAGCGTTCCTGGTCTCGAACCAGGTCGCTGTCGAGGTCGGTCATGGCGAAGCCGCGGCGGATGCGCTCCCACAGGTCGGCCGGTGCTGCCAGCGAGGCCACCGGCGGCACGCTGGTGCTGGCCACGCCGATGTCGCTCAGCGGGATGTTGCCGGGCAGCCGGTACGAGGGCAGGCGCTGCCCGTTGGGCGCCCGGGTGGCAGGTTCGTTGGCCGAGGGCGCGTGGGCGGTTGAACCGGTGTCGACCGTGGCGCAACCCGCGAGGAACAGACCGAGGGCCAGGGCCGCGGCGACGCGCCATCGGGACAGGAGGGCGGGGCGGTGAGAACCGAGAGGCGAAACGCAGGAGGGTGTCATTTGAACGTGTTTTTCCAGGTCCGTAGCGTGGCGAAAACCGACACGGCATCCGGGGTGGTGGAGGGCTCGTGGGTCTGAGCCGATCGCACCACGGCCATCTCTGCGGTGCGCAGGAAGGGGTTGATGTTTTTCTCCATGGCGATGGAGCTGGGCAGGGTGGGAAAGTTCTGGGCGCGTTGTTGCAGGCAAGTGGCTGCGTGCGTGGCGAGCACCCGATTGTCGGGCTCGACGGCTTGAGCAAACTTCAAGTTGGACAGGGTGTACTCGTGGGTACAGCACACGCGCGTGTTGCCGGGCAGGGCGGCCAGCCGGGTGAGGGAGTCGAGCATCTGTGCTGGCGTGCCTTCGAACAGGCGCCCACAGCCGCCGGAGAACAGCGTGTCGCCGCAGAAGAGCAGCGGCGCGCCTTCCCCTACCGGTGGTGCCGCGTAAAAGGCGATGTGCCCCGATGTGTGGCCGGGGACGTCGATCACCTCGAAGCGCAGGCCCAGCGCGTCCACGTGTTCGCCACCGCTCACGCGCTGCAGCGGTTCGGGCATGGGCTCATGGGCCGGCCCGATCACGCGGGCACCGGTGGCTTCCCGCAGGGCGGCGACACCGCCGGTGTGGTCCGCGTGGTGGTGGGTGATCAGGATGGTGTCGAGTTGCAGGCCGTGCTGCGCCAGCCAGGCCAGCACACCGTCGGATTCGCCGGGGTCCACCACCAGCGCGCGCTCACGGTTGTGCAGGATCCAGATGTAGTTGTCGCTGAAGGCCGGCAGGGGGAACAGTTCCATGGGGAGAATGCGTGCGCTGATGGGATGGGGACGTGTAGAGTCCGGGGGCTTTCGCGGTGGTTTGCAGTGTCGCAGACTTCAGCTGTTTCATTGCCCCTCTCAAGCCCTCCATGACCGAAAAGTTGACCGGTTTGACCGAATGGTTTCAGACCCCGCCCGGCCAGTATTTGCTGGGCTGGGAGCAGACCCAGTTCGATCTGGCGGTGGCCGATCTGTTTGGTTACAACGCCATGCAACTGGGTTTGCCCGAACTGCAGACCCTGCAGGCCAACCGCATGCCGCACCGCTGGCTGGCGCTGCCCGAAGAGCTTCAATCTGTGCTGGCAGCGGATGCGGGCGAACCGGACGCTGCGCCCGGGCAGCTGCGGGTGGCGCTGGTCACCGACGCGGCGGCCTTGCCCTTTCCGGCGGCCAGCCTGGATCTGGTGGTCTTGCCGCACACGCTGGAGTTCAGCGCCGATCCGCACCAGGTGCTGCGTGAGGTGGAGCGTGTGCTCGTGCCCGAAGGGCGGGTGGTGATTTCCGGCTTCAATCCCGCGAGCCTGTGGGGTTTGCGCCAGGGGCGCGCGCGCCTGAGTGGGCGTGTGGGTCTGCCGGGCACCCCCAATCTTTTTTTACCGGATGCCGGCGAATTCATCGGTCCCTGGCGTCTGCGCGACTGGCTGCGCCTGCTGAGTTTTGAAGTAGAGTCGGACCGCTTTGGCTGTTACCGCCCGGCGATGAAGACCGACAAGTGGTTGCAGCGCACCGCCTGGATGGACCGGGCGGGTGCGCGGTGGTGGCCGATTTTTGGCGCGGTGTATTTCGTGGTGGCGGTCAAGCGCGTGCGCGGCATGCGCCTGCTGGGACCGGCCTGGAAGCCCAGACGCGCCGCCTCTCCAGCGCCCGTGCCGGTGGCCAACCGGCGCTGATGGAGGTCGAGCGACCGCCCCTGCCAATTCCTCACATCAGCTTCAGGAGAGCAACGTTTGAACCATGTGGTGATTTACACCGACGGCGCCTGCAAGGGCAATCCGGGCCCGGGTGGCTGGGGCGTGTATCTGCGCTCCGACGGACACGAAAAGGAACTCTGGGGTGGTGAGCGAGAGACCACCAACAACCGCATGGAGCTCACCGCCGTGATCGAGGCCCTGGCCGCACTCAAGCGCCCTTGCCGGGTGTCGCTCTACCTCGACAGCGAATACGTCCGCAAGGGGATCACCGAATGGATCCACGGCTGGAAGCTCAAAGGCTGGACCACCGCGGCCAAGCAGCCCGTGAAAAACGCCGATCTCTGGCAGCGGCTGGACGCGCTGGTGCACGGCGGCATCCACCAGATTGAATGGCACTGGGTCAAGGGGCACGCGGGCGATCCGGGCAACGAACGCGCGGACGGACTGGCCAACCGTGGTGTGCCGGGCTGACGAACAGCCCCGGCCCGAGGTGGGATGGCGGGAACTTCACGCCACCCGCTGCGCTCTGCACTGCTACATTGCGTTGACTGTGAGCATGCCATCAATCCGGCACTCATCGCGTGCGCGGTTTTCGGGCACCTCCTGACCCAACCTTCAAAAAAACGACCATGGCCAAGAAAGCTGTTTATCTTGTGGTGGCGGTAGCGGGCCTTGCCCTGGCTTCCGGGGCCGCGTGGTGGCTGCAGAACCGCGAAGCACCAGCCACCGCCGGCGCGGCGCCTGCGAACGCGGCGCGCGGTGCCGGTGCCGGCACGCCAGGCGTCGAAGTGACCCGGGTCAAGGCGGTCCGGCTCCAGGACGATGCTCAGGCGGTGGGCACGCTGCGCTCGCGCCAGAGCGTCACGCTCAAGCCCGAGGTCAGTGGTCGCGTGGCCCGCATCGCGTTTGCGGATGGGGCACAGGTCAAGACGGGCCAGTTGCTGGTGCAACTGGACGACACCTTGCAGCGCGCAGAACTCAGCCAGGCACAGGCCCAGCTGTCGATCGCCCGTGCCAACCTCAAGCGCAACCAGGAACTGGTCGCGGAGAACTTCGTTGCCACGCGGGTGGTGGAGGAAAGCCAGGCCAACCTGCAGGTGGCCGAGGCCCAGGTGGCGCTGGCCACGGCGCGCATGCAGCGCATGCGCATCACCGCGCCCTTCAACGGCACGGTGGGTCTGCGCAGCATCAACCTGGGCCAGTTTGTGGGCGATGGTGACGATCTGGTGAACCTGGAAGACACTTCGTTGCTCACCGTGGATTTCCGCTTGCCCGAGCGTTACCAGAGCAGCATCGCGACCGAACAGGGTGTTCAGGTGCAACTCGACGCACTGCCGGGCAAGAGCTTCGAGGCCAAGGTGCTGGCGGTGGACCCCTTGCTCGATGCCAACGGCCGTTCGATTTCCGTGCGCGCGGTGATGCCCCGGACACCCGGAGCCGATCTGCGTCCGGGCATGTTTGCGCGGGTTCTGATCGTGTTTTCGGTCAACGACGCAGCGCTGGTGGTCCCCGAGGAAGCAATGGTGCCCCAGGGCGGCAAGCAGTTTGTTTTCCTGCTCGAGGAGCAAGGTCAGGGCGATGCAAAGAAGCTGGTGTCGCGGCGGGTCGAGGTGCAGCCCGGCGTGCGCCGTGGCGCCGAGGTGCAGATTGTCAAGGGCGTGAGCGCTGGCGACACGGTGGTGGTCGCGGGTCAGCAGCGACTGCAGCGCGACGGCACCGCTGTGCGCGTGGTCAACCTGGCCCCTGCCACAGACGCCGCGCCGCAGGCTCCCAAGTCCACCACGCCCTGACACGCCTCGAGCCACCGGAGCCCCCATGCAATTGCCTGAAATTTCCATCCGGCGCCCGGTGTTCGCCACCGTGCTCTCGCTGCTGGTCCTGCTGGTGGGGCTGGTCGCATTCAACGGTCTCACGGTGCGTGAGTACCCCCGCATCGACGAGCCCAATGTCACGGTCAGCACCACCTTTGGCGGCGCTTCCAGCGAGGTCATCGAAACGCAGGTGACCAAGGTGCTGGAGGACTCCCTGGCCGGCATCGAGGGGGTGGACATCATCACCTCGATCAGCCGCCAGGAAGAAAGCCAGATCACGGTGCGCTTCAAGCTTGAGCGCGATCCCGACTCGGCCGCGGCCGATGTGCGGGACAAGGTCAGCCGCGTGCGACAGCGCCTGCCGCAGGACGTGGACGAGCCGGTGATCGCCAAGGTGGAGGCGGATGCACAGCCTGTGATCTGGCTGGCGCTCAACTCGGATTCGATGTCGACGCTGGAGCTCAGCGATCTGGCCAACCGCATCGTCAAGCCGCGTTTGCAGACGGCCCCCGGAGCGGCCGATGTGCGCATCTTCGGCGAGCGCCGGTACTCCATGCGCGTCTGGCTCGATGCCGACCGCCTGGCCGCTTACAGCCTCACGGTGCAGGACGTGGAAGACGCCCTTCGCAGGTCCAACCTGGAAGTGCCGGCCGGTCGCATCGAGAGCGCCCAGCGCGAATTCAACGTGACGGCGGCGACCGACCTGCAGACGCCCGAGCAGTTTCGCGAGATCGGCGTGCGCACCGTCAACGGCCAGACCATCCGCATCGGCGATGTGGCCCGCGTCGAACAGGCACCCCAGGACGAACGGACATCGGTGCGCTACAACGGGCGCGAGGCGATTTCGCTCGGTGTCATTCGACAGTCCACCGCCAACCCGCTGGACCTGTCGGCCGGCGTGCAGGACATGCTGCCGCGGATCGTGGCCGACCTGCCCGAGGGCGTGCGTGTCGAGGTGGCCAACGACAACTCGATCTTCATCGACCGATCGATCAAGGCGGTGTACACCACCATCGCTGAAGCCGCCGTCCTGGTGGCGCTCGTGATCTTTGTCTTTCTGCGGACCTTGCGCGCTTCCATCATTCCACTGGTGACGATTCCGGTGAGCCTGATCGGCTGTTTCGCTCTGATGGCGCTGTTCGGTTTCTCCATCAACACGCTCACGCTGCTGGCGCTGGTGCTGGCCATCGGCCTGGTGGTGGACGACGCCATTGTGGTGCTGGAGAACATCTACCGGCACATCGAAGAAGGCATGGAACCGTTCGCCGCGGCGATCAAGGGCGCGCGGGAAATCGGCTTTGCGGTGGTGGCCATGACCTTGACCCTGGCAGCGGTGTATGCGCCGCTGGCTTTCACGCCGGGGCGCACCGGGCGGCTCTTTGCCGAGTTCGCGCTGGCGCTGGCCGGCGCTGTGGTGGTCTCCGGCTTCGTCGCCCTCACGCTCTCGCCCATGATGTGTTCCAAGCTGCTCAAGCACAACCCCAAGCCGGGACGATTCGACACCTTCATGGAGCGGCGTCTCACGGCGCTCAGCAATGGTTATGAGCGTTTGCTCGGGTGGTCGCTCAAGGTGCGCTGGCTGGTGGTGGCGGTGATGCTGGTCAGCGCGGCGGGCAGCTGGTTGCTGTTGCAGGGCACGCGCCAGGAACTCGCGCCCATGGAGGACCGCGGTGTCGTGCTGGCCTCGATCAACGGTCCCGATGGCGCAACCCTGGCCTACACCCGCAAGTACGCCGAAGCCATCGAAGGCATGGGACAGAACATCCCCGAATTCGAACGCATCTTCACCATCGTGGGCAACCCCTCCGTGGCCCAGGGCAGCGTGATCATGCGCGGCAAAGCCTGGGAGGACCGCGACCGCACGACCATGGAAATCGCACGCGAACTCGCGCCCAAGATCGCGGCCTTGCCCGGTATCAGCGCCTTTCCCATCACGCCGCCATCGCTGGGCCAAGGCTTTCGCGAGCGTCCGATCAACTATGTGATCGTGACCGGCGACTCGTATGAGAACCTCGCCCGCGTGGTGCGCCAGTTCCAGGACAAGCTCGCACAGAACCCCGGCTTTGTGCAGGTGGACACCGACCTGCGGCTGAACAAGCCCGAGATCCGCATGGATGTGGACCGCGAGCGCGCCGCCGACATGGGCGTGACGGTGGACGCCATCGCCCGCACCGTGGAAACCATGCTGGGTGGGCGCACCGTGACGCGTTACAAGCGCGACGGTGAACAGTACGACGTGATCGTGCAGACCGAGTCGTCGAACCGCAGCACGCCCGAGGACATCGATCGGCTGTTTGTGCGCGGGCGCGGTGACGCCATGATCCCGCTGGCCTCTCTGATCACCACGCGTGAGGTCGTGGTGCCGCGCGAGCTCAACCACTTCGGGCAACGTCGCAGCGCCTCGATCACGGCCAACCTGTCGCCCGACTATTCCATGGGCGAGGCGCTGGACTTCATGGACGCCACGGCGGCCGAACTGCTGCCCGCGGGTTACACCACCGACCTGAACGGCCAGAGCCGGGAGTTCCGAAACTCGTCGGGTTCGCTGGCGATCGTGTTCGTGCTGTCGCTGCTGTTCATTTATCTGGTGCTCGCGGCCCAGTTTGAAAGCTTCGTCGATCCCTTCATCATCATGCTCAGCGTGCCGCTGTCCATGCTGGGTGCGCTGCTGGCGCTCAAGTTCACCGGCGGCACGCTCAACGTGTTCAGCCAGATCGGACTCATCACGCTGGTGGGCCTGATCACCAAACACGGCATCCTGATCGTGGAGTTCGCCAACCAGTTGCGCCAGCAGGGCGTGGACAAGCTGGAAGCGGTCAAGCGCTCGGCAGCCTTGCGTCTGCGTCCCATCCTCATGACCACCGGTGCCATGGTGCTGGGTGCCATTCCTTTGGCGTTGGCCACGGGTGCGGGCGCCGAGAGCCGCCAGCAGATCGGGTGGGTGATCGTTGGCGGCATGAGCCTGGGCACCTTGCTCACCATCTTTGTGGTGCCAACCATGTACACGCTGCTGTCGCGCACCAAGTCGCACCAGCCGCCCGTGCCTGCGGATGGCCCTGTCGAGGTGGTTCCGGCGAAGTAGGACGCTTTCGTTGACGTGATGTCGGCACGACCGGTCAAGGGTGCCAACGCGCTCGCCGATGACCGGAACCACCGGCGAGAGAAAACTCAGATCACCCCGGAAAACATCATCACGTCCACGCTGTCGCCAACAGCGACGTTGCCTTGCGAATGGTGCAAGACGATGAGTCCATTGGCCTCCACCATGGAGCTCAACACCCCCGACCCCTGGTTGCCGGTGATGCGAACCGTGAGCGAACCGTCGCCCGCCCGGCTCACGATCCCGCGCTGGTATTCGGTGCGTCCGGGTTTCTTGCGCAGCGGCTCCAGGCTCTTCGCCTGCAAGAGCACCGGCGACGTGGCCGCGCCACCCATGAGCCGCTGCAGGGCAGGGCGCACGAAGGCCAGGAAGGTGACCATCACGGCCACTGGATTGCCCGGCAGACCAAAGAGCAGCGACGATTTGCCGCGCTCGGTGATGCGGCCCACCGCCATCGGGCGACCTGGCCGCATGGCAATGCGCCAGAACGCCACGTCGCCCAGCTGCTTCATCATGGCCTTGGTGTGGTCGGCCTCGCCCATGCTCACACCGCCGCTGGTGATGATCGCGTCGGCCAGCGTCGCGGCACTGCGGAAAGCGGCTTCGAGAAGTGCGGGTTCGTCACGCACCACGCCCATGTCGATCACGTCCACACCCAAACGCTTGAGCAGGCCGAAGACGGTGTAGCGGTTGCTGTCGAACACGGCGCCTTCGCGGATGGGTTCACCCAAGGTCAGGATCTCGTCGCCGGTGGAGAAGTAGGCCACCCGGATTCTGCGGAACACCGTGACGGTGGGCAGGCCCAGGCTGGCGATCAGGCCCAGCGCGGCGGGGCCGAGCGTCTGACCCCGGCGCAGCGCCGGCTGGCCGGCCATGAGGTCTTCGCCGAGCAGCCGGCGGTTGTCGCCGGCTGCCACCACGCCGGGCGGAATCTCGACCCTGTCGCCCTCGACCTTGACGAACTCCAGCGGCACGACCGTGTCCAGCGCAGCCGGCATGATGGCACCGGTCATGATCTTCAGGCACTGGTCGGCTTGCAAGGCGCCCGCCCACGCCTTGCCGGCAAAAGCGGTGCCCGCCACGCGCAGCTTGAGCGGCTGGCCTGGCTGGAGCAGCCGGCTGTCGAAAGCGAAACCGTCCATGGCCGAGTTGTCGTGGGGCGGCACGCTGATGGGTGAGACCACGTCCACAGCGAGCACACGGTCCAGCGCCTCGAACACCCCCACTTCCTCGGTGGCGGTCACGGGCTGCACCAGGTGGGCCAGGAACTCGTTGACCTGGTCAGCGCTCAGCGCCTGCGGGTCGTAGCCTTGCAGCTCGGCTGCGATCTGCTCGATCGTCTTCATGGGATCAGCCCTTTTCCAGCGCGTGCAGCTCGGCCAGGGTGTTGGTGTTGTGGAAGGCGCGCGGGTCGTCGCCGGGCTGGTTGAACGGCACGACCACGGTCTTGTGCTGCGCGGTCCACGCGTCGATCTTGCGGCCACCCGCCTGCGTGAAGGCGACCAGGCTCTCCAGCAGGTCCACGCGCATCAGGCAGAACACCGGCTGGGGTCGCAACTGGCCGTCTTCTTCCTGCGCGGCGGCCATGGCGATCTCGGTGCCCTCGTCATCGAAGGCCTTGGCCAGGCGCTGCGCCAGATCGAAGGGAAAGAGCGGCGTGTCGCAGGGCACGGTGAGCAGGTAGGGCGTCTCGCACCGCTCCAGCCCGGTCATGAAACCCGCCAGCGGCCCGGGGAAGTCGCTGAGTGTGTCGGGCCACACCGGCGCGCCAAATGCCTCATAGGCGGCGAGGTTGCGGTTGGCGTTGAGCATGAGATCGCCCACCAGAGTGCCTTCCTGCATCTGCAGACGCAAGACCGTGTGCAGCGCCAGCGGCGTGCCGTTGAAGTTCTGCAAGCCCTTGTCGAGCCCGCCCATGCGGGAGCCGCGGCCCCCGGCGAGCACCAGGCCCGTGATTTCGTTGGTGTGGATCATGTTGTCGAAGAAAGAAGACCGCAGCGCAGGGCCGCCCCAAGCAAGGTCAGCCCCCTTGGGGGGCAGCGACCCGCGCAGCGGTGGAGCGTGGGGGTCATGGTCTAGCCGCCGATGTAGCTCATCTCTACGCGTCGGGTTCCGGTGGAGGCGTCGGGGGGGAGACTGGCGCGCAGTTCGGAGTACCGGTCGCTGCGGCCCTGCCAGATGCCGGCGATGGCGCCGGCCAGTTGTTCGTCGGTGGCGCCGCCACGGATGATCGGGCGCAGGTCGTGGCCCTGGCTGGCGAACAGGCACAGGTAGAGCTGGCCTTCGGTGGACAGGCGCGCGCGGTTGCAGTCGCTGCAGAAGGCCTGGGTCACGCTGCTGATCACGCCGATTTCCCCAGAGCCGTCGGCATAGCCCCAGCGCTCGGCGGTCTCACCCGGCGCAGCGGCACCCAGCTGCACCAGCGGCAGTTCGCGGTGGATGCGCTGCACCACCTCGGCGCTGGGCAGCACCTCGTCCATGCGCCAGCCGTTGGTGGCGCCCACGTCCATGTACTCGATGAAGCGCAGCACCACCTTCGTGTGCCGGAAATGCGCCGCCATCGGCAGGATTTCGTGGTCGTTGGTGCCGCGCTTGACCACCATGTTGACCTTGATCGGCCCGAGCCCGGCGGCTTGCGCGGCCTCGATGCCTTCCAGCACATCGGCCACCGGAAAATCCACGTCGTTCATGGCGCGGAAGATGGTGTCGTCCAGGCCGTCCAGGCTCACCGTGACGCGCTGCAGGCCAGCGGCCTTCAGCGCAGCGGCCTTGCGTTTGAGCAGTGAGCCGTTGGTGGTGAGCGTGATGTCCAGCGGCTGGCCCTCGGTGGTGCGCAACGCCGCGAGCTGTTCGATCAGGATTTCGAGGTTCTTGCGCAGCAGCGGCTCACCGCCGGTGAGGCGGATCTTCTGCACCCCGTGCGCCACGAACTGCCTGGCCACGCGGGTGATTTCTTCGAACGACAGCAACGAGCTGTGCGGCAGGTAGGCGTAGTCCTTGTCGAAGATTTCCTTGGGCATGCAGTAGCTGCAGCGGAAATTGCAGCGGTCGGTCACGCTGATGCGCAGATCGCGCAGCGGGCGGCCCAGCGCGTCGCCCAGCAGGCCGGTGGGTGCCACCGGTGTGGTGGGAATGCGCGCCACGGTGTTGATGAGGCGCTGATCGATCAGGGGGATGACACGTTCGGACATGGGGTCATTATCGATGACACCCCACGGGGTAGCGCTGTGGTCGTTCGCTCAACCCGCCCCGACGCGCGTGTACTGATCGGCATGGCTGCTGAGCCAGTTGTCCGAGAGATCGCTCGACTGCTGGTTGGGGTGGAAGTCGGGGCGGAAATAGGCGCGCCAAGGTTTGAAGCTGCTGCTCAGCAGGCCGTTGCGGCCCAGCAGGTGACGCGCCGCGCTGCGCCACGTGGACCAGCTCCACAGTGTGCCGTCCTTGTGCAGGTTGAGCACGGTCTGGCGCAGGGCGTCGGTGAGAAAGAACACGGTGACGCGGCGCATCCACTTCACACGCCACGCCTGGCTGCCGCCCAGGGCCTGGTAGAGGTCGAATGCTGTGCATTTGTGCTCCGACTCTTCGGCGCTGTGCCAGAGCCAGAGGTTTTTCAGTCGCGGTTCGGTGTCGTGGAACACATCGGTGTGAGAGAGCAACCATTCGGCGAACAGCGCGGTGAAGTGTTCGTTGGCCGCTGTGATGGCCAGGTGATGGCGCGGGTCGGAACCCGCCAGCAGCTTCATGCGCTCTTCGATGCGCGGCCCCCAGGTGTTCACCAGCCCGTGCTTCTCCACCTGGGCATTGAACAGGGCATGGATGCGCCGGTGCGTGGCTTCCTGGCCCACGAAGCCTTGTACCTCGGCCCGCCACGCGGTTTGCTGCTCGGGCGGCAGACCCTTGGCGCCGTGGCGCACCGAGTCCAGAAAGAACTGTTCACCCACCGGGAAACTCATCGACAGGGCGTTGAACCAGGCGGTGAGAAAGGCGTCGTTCGCGCACCAGTGTCGCGCCACGGGTTGTTCCAGGTCGATCAGGAGGCGGCGGACGGTGAGGGTGGTCATGGTGCGGCTTTGGATGGCGTGGTCGGAGTGGTACGAGTCGGTACCAAAAGGCACGATGGTGCGCGCCGAAGACCGGTCTGTCAAGCCGAGCGCCTAAGATCGCGCCACATGAAGCTGAAGCATCCACCCGGCGCTGACAACGCCTCGAACGAACACCGTGCCCGTCTGCTGCAGGCCATGGCCAACGTGGCGGCCGCGCAAGGGTTGGCAGCCACCTCCATTGCCGCGGTGGTGGCCGAAGCCGGGGTGTCCAAGCGCACTTTCTACGAGCATTTCGCGGACAAGGATGCGTGTTTCCTCGAGCTCTACCGGGCCGCCAGCGCATCGGCCCTGCGCACGCTGCGCGACTCGGTTCAGTCGGAGCGTCCCTGGCAGGACCAGGTGGAGCACGCGCTGGGCGCCTACCTCAAGCACCTCTCGGCCGGGCCTCAACTCATCCGCATGCTGTTCGTGGAAATTCACCACCTGGGCGCCGCGGGGGCCCAGGTGCGGCGCGAGGTGATGCAGCACCTGGCCGACTTCATGCTGGAGACGATCAACACACAGGCCCCGGTGCTCACGCCCACGATGGCCATGGCCGCGGTGGGGGGCATCCACGAGCTGGTGTTGCAAGCCATCGAACGCGGCGAGGCGGCACAGCTGGACCGACTCACGCCGAGTGCGGGGGCCGTGGTGCGCCTGCTTGCCGCCGCGCCAATGGCCGCCACCACCATCAAAAACGGCCCACCGAAGTGAGCCGTCCGGGTGGTCGCGAGACCGATCAGGCCGCCATCGGCAGCAGGGGCACGATCAGCAGCGCCACGATGTTGATGATCTTGATCAGCGGGTTCACGGCCGGGCCGGCGGTGTCCTTGTAGGGGTCGCCCACGGTGTCACCGGTCACAGCGGCCTTGTGAGCCTCACTGCCTTTGCCGCCGTGGTGGCCGTCTTCGATGTATTTCTTGGCATTGTCCCAGGCGCCGCCACCCGTGCACATGGAAATGGCGACAAAGAGGCCGGTGACGATGGTGCCCATGAGCAGGCCGCCCAGCGCCTTGGGGCCGAGGAGCACGCCCACCAGGATGGGCACGATCACCGGCAGCAGCGAGGGGATCACCATTTCCTTGATGGCGGCGGTGGTCAGCATGTCGACCGCGCGGCCGTACTCGGGCTTGGCCGTGCCTTCCATGATGCCGGGGATCTCCTTGAACTGGCGACGCACCTCCACCACCACCGCACCGGCCGCCCGGCCCACGGCTTCCATGGCCATGGCGCCGAACAGGTAGGGGATCATGCCGCCGATGAACAGGCCGACGATCACCATCGGGTCGCTCAGGTCGAAGGTGATCTGGTGGCCGTAGGTCTCCAGCTTGTGGGTGTAGTCGGCGAACAGCACCAGCGCGGCCAGGCCAGCGGAGCCGATGGCGTAGCCCTTGGTCACGGCCTTGGTGGTGTTGCCCACGGCGTCCAGCGGATCGGTCACGTCGCGCACGCTGCTGGGCAGCTCGGCCATTTCGGCAATGCCGCCGGCGTTGTCGGTGATGGGGCCGTAGGCGTCGAGCGCGACCACGATGCCGGCCATGCTCAGCATGGCGGTGGCGGCGGTGGCAATGCCGTACAGGCCGGCGAGCTGGTACGACGCCAGGATGCCGACGCAGACGAACAGCACGGGCCAGGCGGTGGAGCGCATGGACACGCCCAGGCCGGCAATGATGTTGGTGCCGTGGCCGGTGGTCGAGGCTTGCGCGATGTGCTTGACCGGCGAGTACTGCGTGCCGGTGTAGAACTCGGTGATCCAGACCAGCGCGGCGGTGAGCACCAGGCCCACGGCGCAGGCGCCGAACAGGCGCATCTGGCTGCCGGTGGCGGTGATGGCGTTGTCCGGCATGACCATCTTGGTCACAAAGAAAAAGGCGATCAGCGAGAGCACACCCGCGATGGCCAGGCCTTTGTAGAGCGCGGGCATCACGTTCTTCATGCCGGGGCTGGCCTTCACGAAGAAGCAGCCCACGATGGAGGCGAGGATGGACACGCCGCCGAGCACCAGCGGGTACATCACGGCCTGCATGGGCGCGGCGCTCACCATGAGCGCACCCAGCACCATGGTGGCGATGAGCGTGACCGCGTAGGTCTCGAACAGGTCCGCCGCCATGCCGGCACAGTCGCCGACGTTGTCGCCCACGTTGTCGGCGATCACCGCCGGGTTGCGCGGGTCGTCTTCCGGAATGCCGGCTTCGACCTTGCCCACCAGGTCGGCGCCCACGTCGGCACCCTTGGTGAAGATGCCGCCGCCCAGACGGGCGAAGATCGAAATGAGCGAGGAACCGAAGGCAAAGCCGATGAGGGGGTTGAGCAGGTTGGCGAGATTCTTGTCGGGCGTGAGGTTGCCGTTGCCGACCAGAAACCAGAAGAAGCCAGCCACACCCAGCAGGCCCAGACCGACCACCAGCATGCCGGTGATGGCGCCGCCGCGGAACGCCACGTCCAGCGCCGGGCCGATGCCCTTGGTGGCGGCCTGCGCGGTGCGCACGTTGGCGCGCACCGAGATGTTCATGCCGATGAAGCCACAAGCGCCCGAGAGCACGGCACCGAGCACGAAGCCGATGGCGCTCTGGCCGTCAAGGAACACACCGATCAGGATGGCCAGCACCACGCCCACCATGCCGATGGTTTTGTATTGCCGGGCCAGGTACGCCGCCGCGCCGGTCTGGATGGCTCCGGCGATTTCCTGCATGCGGGCATTGCCCGCGTCTTGGGAAAGAATCCAGCTGCGCGACCAGAAGCCGTACGCCACGGCCACAAGCCCACAGACCAACACGAATATCAGCGCTGATTGACCAACCATTGAATCGCTCCTCGTTGTTTCGACTTGGAAGGGGCAACGCCGGTGGGTTGCCCCCGCTGCGTTGCTTCCTCGCTGCCGGTTGCGCTGCGTTGCGCAGCGTTGAAACAGGGCGATTGGCCAACGTTGCCAATTTAGCGGCAATTCAAGGCAGCGAGCAGAAAGCGAGCCGGTAAGTCAGCTTCGAATCAGTAAAATCAGGGTAAATCCTAGGCGTGCACAACGCATGAGACACGCCAGATGCCTC
The DNA here is from genome assembly GCF_030158645.1 of Hydrogenophaga sp. Classification (GTDB taxonomy): domain Bacteria; phylum Pseudomonadota; class Gammaproteobacteria; order Burkholderiales; family Burkholderiaceae_C; genus Hydrogenophaga. The sequence goes on from NZ_JAOASO010000038.1 coordinate 59,616, forward strand.
CCCAGAAGGCAGCGGGCTTGCACTGGCTGCTTCAGTTTTCAACCAACCACCCTCAAGAACATGTCCCTCGACAACGTCTCCGCTGGCAAGAACGTGCCCGAATCTTTCAACGTGATCATCGAAATCCCGATGAACGCCGATCCGATCAAGTACGAAGTGGACAAGGAAACCGGCGCGATCTTCGTGGACCGTTTCATGAGCACGGCCATGCACTACCCGACCAACTACGGCTACGTGCCCCGCACCATTTCGGGTGACGGTGACCCGGTTGACGTGCTGGTGATCACGCCCGTGCCGCTGATCCCCGGTGTGGTGGTGCCTTGCCGCGCCATCGGCATCCTGAAGATGCAGGACGAAGCCGGTGAAGACGGCAAGGTGCTGGCGGTGCCGATCGACAAGATCCTCTCCATCTACACCCAGTGGCAGAAGCCCGAAGACCTGAATCCGATGCGTCTGAACACCATCCAGCATTTCTTTGAACACTACAAAGACCTGGAGCCAGGCAAGTGGGTCAAGGTGATTGGCTGGGAAGGCAAGGACGCCGCCCACAAGGAAATCCTCGACGGCATCGCCGCCTACGAAGCGCAGAAGGCCTGAGCGGCCTGTTCAGCCAGCGGAGGGATCGGGCAACACGTCGTTCAACACCGGCAGGTTGTCCCCCGGGCCCAGGGTCTTGAACGGGCCCAGCAGGCTCGCCCCTTCGTAGAGCTGCATCCGCCGGGCCGAGAGCGAGCCGGTGGACACACCGCTGCGGGCGACATAGGCCATGCCCTGGCATTCCAGGCTGGTTTCCACCGCGCTGCCGCCCACGGCCCCCAGGTGGCCAAACAGGTACAGATCACCCAGCACGCGGATGCGCCCGCGCACCACGGCGCCGGTCCACACGATGAGCGGGCCGTTCACTCGGATGTGGCCCGAGATCTCGCCCTGCACCAGCAGACCGCCGTTGAACTCCAGTTCACCGTGCAACTTGCCGCCCAGGGCCACACGGTTGACCACGTTCATGGCCACCGGGTCGATGGTGAGGGTGTCCTGCGGGGTTTTCAGATCCATGGCCAGCGCTCCATCCAGGTGGCCGGCAACCAGCCGGTGGTGGGGAGCCACACGATGGCCCAGAACACCGCGCTGCCCAGCATCATCAGCAAGCCCACCAAGGCGATGCCGAGGGCATGGCGTTCCAGCCAGCGGCGCAGGCGTTTGGGCCGCCGGCGGGGGGTTCCTGCGGGGGTGTCGAGGTGGTCGAGCACGGCCCAGCTTCGCCAGCCTTCGCTCAAACCGGTGTCGCCTCGGGCGAGCGAGACCGTCAGCCCTTGCGTCGATGCGTGAGGCAGGCCTTGACGGCGCCCGAGCAGCACCGAGAAAGGTGCACCCACGATGGTGTGGGTGAAGTAGGCGTCGGTCTCGTCCATGGCGACCGAGTTTAGCGAAGCGGATTGCGCTGGGCGAGGTGGTCCATGTACTGGTCGATGCCCTGGCTCTCGCGCTCCAGGAAGCGCTGGACCGCATCGGCGAACGACGGGTGGGCGAGCCAGTGGGCGCTGGTGGTCATGACCGGGAGCAGGGCGCGCGCCATCTTGTGTTCGCCCTGCGCGCCACCTTCGAAACGCTGGAAGCCGTGTTCGATGCACCAGGCCAGCGGCGCGTAGTAGCAGGCCTCGAAGTGCAGGCAGTCCACACGCTCCAGCGCACCCCAGTAGCGCCCGTAGGCCACGCGGGTCGCGTCGTCGATGCCGATCAGGCTGCAGGCCATGGGCTGACCATCCCGCTCGGCCACAAACAGCAGCCAGTGCTGCGGCATGGTCTGCGCCATGCGGCGGAAGAAGTCGCGGTTGAGGTAGGGCGCGTTGCCGTGTTCGAGGTAGGTGCGCTCGTAGCAGCGGTAGAAGAAGTCCCAGTCCGACTCGGCAATGCCGGCGCCGCGCGACCAACGAAACGTCACGCCGGCGTCGGCGACCTTGCGCCGTTCCTGGCGGATCTTCTTGCGTTTCTCTTGCTGCAGGCTGGCAAGGAAATGGTCGAAGCTGGTGAACAGCGAGGGTGGGTCATCCCCTGATGGCGCTTCGTTCTTCCAGTGGAACTGGACCGTGTGGCGCAGCATCATGCCGGCGTCTTCGCAGGCCTTCACGTCCTGTGGTTGTGCGAACAGCAGGTGAACCGAGGACAAGTCTTCGTCGCGCACCTGCTGGATCAATGCTTTCACCAAGGCGGTGCGAGCCCCCGCGTCAACCGCGAGCAGCCGGGCCCCCGGCACAGGCGTGAACGGAACAGCCACCAAGGCCTTGGGGTAGTAGTCCAGCCCGTGCTGCGAGTAGGCGTTGGCCCAGGCCCAGTCGAACACGTACTCGCCGTACGAATTGTTCTTCAGGTACATCGGGCAGGCGGCTTGCAACGACTCGCCGCGCCACAAGGTCACGAATTGCGCTTGCCAGCCGGCGCGAGGCCGTGCGCTGCCGCTCTCGTGCATGGCCAGCAGGTATTCGTGGCGCATGAACGGGCTCGGGTCGGGGTCGACAGCCAGCAGCGCGTTCCATGCGGACTCTGCGATCTGAGCCGGGGATGAAAACACCCGGGTGACATAATCGTTTTCACCCACCTGCAGCTCCGACGCACAGCGAGCTCAAGGCCCATTTCGCAACGTTTTCAGACCCCATGACTCTTTCCATTTGCGTGGCCCAGCTCAACTTTGTGGTGGGCGACATGGCGGGCAACGCCCGGAAGGTGATCGATGCCGCCGAGAAGGCCCACGCCCGCGGCGTGAACCTGCTGCTCACGCCCGAACTCGCCCTGTGCGGCTACGCCGCCGAAGACCTGTACCTGCGCCCCGCGTTCATCGACGCCTGTGATGATGCCCTCAAAACCCTGGCGGCCGGCACCGCCCACCTCAAAGGCCTGCACATCGTGGTGGGACATCCCGCCCGTCCGGGGCTGGCCGGTGGCCAGCGGCGCGAACGCAGCGTGTCGGTGGCCCACCTGCACAACGCCGCCAGCGTGTTGCATGGGGGGGCCGTGACGCACACCTACGCCAAGCGCGAGTTGCCCAACTACCAGGTGTTCGACGAACGCCGTTACTTCGTGCCGGGCCATGACACCTGCGTGTTCGACGTGACCGGCAACGACGGCCAGTGCGTGCGCGTGGGCCTGCTGATCTGCGAAGACGCCTGGTTCGACGCGCCCGCGGCCGATGCGAAAGCGGCTGGCGCCGAGCTGCTGGCGGTCATCAACGCCTCACCCTTCCACGCCGGCAAGGGCGGCGACCGGGAATCCGCCATGCGCGTGCGCTGCCAGGCGACCGGCTTGCCCTTGGTGTACGCACACCTGGTGGGCGGGCAGGACGAGATCGTGTTCGAGGGCCGCAGCTTCGTGCTGGCGGCCGACGGTGCGCTGGCCGGGCGCGCTGTGAGCTTTGAAGAAACCTACTTTGACGCTGCCTTCATGCGCCAGGGTGCGGGCTGGCAGATCACCGCCGAGAACGACCGCGCACACAGCCCCGAGGCCGACCTCTGGCACGCGCTGGTGCTGGGTGTTCGAGACTACCTGGGCAAGAACGGTTTCCCCGGCGCCATCCTCGGCCTGTCGGGCGGTATCGACTCGGCGCTGGTGCTGGCGATTGCGGTGGATGCGCTGGGCAAGGACCGTGTGCGCACGGTGATGATGCCCTCGCCCTACACGGCGGACATCTCCTGGATCGACGCGCGCGACATGGCCGCACGCCTGGGCGTGCGCTACGACGAGATCGGGATCGCGCCGCAGTTCGAGGCCTTCAAGGCCAGCCTGGCCAGCGAATTCGCGGGCCTGCCCGAGGACACGACCGAGGAAAACCTGCAGGCGCGCATCCGCGGCACGCTGCTCATGGCCTTGTCCAACAAGTTCGGCAGCATCGTGCTGACCACCGGCAACAAGAGCGAGATGGCCACCGGCTACTGCACGCTCTACGGCGACATGGCGGGCGGCTTCGCGGTGATCAAGGACGTGGCCAAGACCATGGTCTTCCAGCTGGCGCGCTGGCGCAACGCGCACGACCCGTACGGCACGGGCGCCAATCCGATTCCCGAGCGCATCATCGTGCGCCCGCCGAGCGCCGAACTGCGCCCCGACCAGAAGGACCAGGACAGCCTGCCGGAGTACCCGGTGCTCGACGCGATCATCGAGCGCTACATGGAAAACGACCAGAGCCCGGACAGCATCGTGGCCGCCGGGTTCGACCGCGCCGACGTGGACAAGGTCGTGCGGCTGATCCGCATCAACGAGTACAAGCGCCGCCAGGCACCGGTGGGCATCCGCGTGACCCACCGAAGCTTCGGCAAGGACTGGCGCTACCCGATCACCAGCAAGTACCGCGCTTAAGGCCGCCTCAGTTCCAGCACCGCGCGCATCTCGCCGACTTCGATGCCGGCGGCGTTCTTGAGTGGGGGCGGAACCAGGCTGGCCAGGGCGGCGCGGCTTTCATCGTCAAGCCAGCCCAGCTGCTCCATCGCCGAGACGAAGGCCACCATCAATGGAGGCAGCAACCCGTCGCTCACCTTGGCGGCAATGCCGATGCCCCGGCTTAAGCTCGCAAGCACCTGCACACCGTCGGCGCCCACCTTGCTCACCCAGTCGCCGCGTCCGGCACGCATCAGAGTCAGATCGTTGCGACCCTGGCCGCTGACCAGCTCGGGGTGTCGACTCATGGCGCGGGCGATCCGCAGCGGTGCCTGGCCGTAGACCGGGTCAGGTTCTTCCTGCGTCAGGCGGGCGAAAGCATGGGCCAGCGAACGCAGCGGCAGGGCGTAGTTGGGTGCGCTGCAGCCGTCGGTGCCGCGCACCAGTTGGTCCACCGGCACGCTGGCGAAGTGGCTCACGCTGCGGGCGATCTCCTGTTGAACGACATGGTGGGTCTCGAGGTAACCATCCTGCGGCGCGCCCAGCGCGTGCGCCAGCAGCAGCATGCCGGTGTGTTTGCCGGAGCAGTTGTGGTGCAGGCGGTTGAAGCGGGCGCCGGGCTCGGGTGTGATGCCGTTGGTGCTGAAGAAGAAGGGCACATGGCTGCCACAGGCCAGGCTGGATTCGCCGGCACCGATGTGGGCCAGCAGCGCCGCGGCGCGCTCCACGTGCATGGGCTCACCGCTGTGGCTCGCGCACAGCAGGGCCACGTCGGCATCGCTCAGGTCGTAGCGCTCGGCGGCTTGCGCAATCAGCGGCATGGCCTGAAAGGGCTTGAGGGACGAACGCGTGAAGAGCGGCGAATCCACATCGCCCACGCTGGCCACCAGATGGCCCTGTGCGTTGACCACCGCGAAGGAGCCGTGGTGGATGTTTTCCGGATGGCCACCCCGGTGGGCGACGGTGATGGGGACGTGGCGGGGCAGAGCGGTTGAATTCATGGGCGGACGATTGGGTTGAGTGCGCAGTGTACGAACAGCGCCGAGGCCCTTGGGCATAATGAATCGACAACATCCTTCCCACAAGCCACGCCCTGGAGACCACGCATGAAGCAGATCACCGCCGTCATCAAACCGTTCAAACTGGAAGAAGTGCGCGAGGCGCTGGCCGAGCAGGGTGTGACCGGTCTGACCGTGACCGAGGTCAAGGGCTTCGGGCGCCAAAAGGGCCACACCGAGCTCTACCGCGGTGCGGAGTACGTGGTGGACTTCCTGCCCAAGGTGAAGGTCGAGGTGGTGGTGAAGACGGTGGACGTGGAGCGCTGTGTGGACGCGATCATTCGCGCGGCGCGCACCGGCAAGATCGGCGACGGCAAGATCTTCGTGACCTCGGTCGAGCGGGTGGTGCGCATCCGCACCGGTGAAGAGGACGAAACCGCCGTCTGAGGCGGTCCGGTGGCTAGATCGCTTCGATGCGGGTTTCCGGCGCCATGCCGGCAGCCTGCACGAGTTCCGGCAACAGCACTTGCACGTCGCTGCCGACACGGATCAGTTCCATCTGAGCACCGCTCATGAACTGCTGTTCGACCCCGGTGCGCATGAAGGCCATCAAGCCGTCGTAGTAGCCGTCCACGTTGAGCAGACCCACCGGCTTGTCGTGGTAGCCGAGCTGGCGCCAGGCCCAGACCTCAAAGAATTCTTCAAACGTGCCGATGCCGCCGGGCAAAGCCAGGAACGCGTCGGCTTTGTCGGCCATCATCCGTTTGCGTTCATGCATGTTGTCCACCACGTGCAGTTCGGTGCAACCGTGGTGAGCCCACTCCCGCTCGACCAGCGCTTTCGGAATGATGCCGATCGCTTGTCCACCAGCGGCCATGGTGGCGTCGGCCACGATGCCCATGAGGCCGTTGCGGCCACCGCCGTACACCAGCTGCCCGCCGCGTTCACCAATCCACCGGCCGACGGCGCGCGCCGTTTCCGCGAAGGCGGGTGTGGCGCCCGGGCGGGAGCCGCAATAGACACACAGTGAAAAGGCAGGTGCTGTCATGACGTGGGGTGGGTGATCAGGCCCAGCGGTGCCAGGCCGCTGCGACCCAGATGCCCACACACAGCAGCAGGCTGAGCAGCACGGCGGCGCTGCCCATGTCCTTGGCTCGCTTGGAGAGATCGTGCCATTCGGGACCGATGCGGTCGATGGCGGTTTCGATCCCGGTGTTGAGCAGCTCGACCACCATGACCAGCATCACCGAGCCCGCGAGCAGGGCGGTTTCCACCCAGCTTTGACCGAGCCAGAAAGACAACGGGACCATCACGATGGCGGCCAGCGCTTCCTGGCGGAACGCGGTCTCGCCCCAACCCGACCGCAAGCCGGCCACCGAGTAACCGAAGGCGTGCCACATGCGGGAGGCACCGGTGCGCAGCTTTTGCGCGTTGACGGGTTCGCGATCGGGGTGGAGGCTCATGGCGTCAACTCCACCAGCGACGGGGTTTGCTGGCGTCTTCCACCGGCTTGAAGTGGACCAGGCGCGTGCCGGCCAGCGCGTCGTGCAGGAACTGGCGCTGCGCGTGAAAGCGAGAAAGCAGCGCCCAGATGATGACCCAGCCCACCAGCAGCACCGAGAGCTGCTGCCCCGACAAGTGGAGGAGCCCGGCCACCGCCAGTGGGGGCAACAGCCACAGCCACGACAGCACGTAGCGCCACAGCGCACGGCCCTGCGTCAGGGCGTTGCCGTGGCGGTCGACCACGCGGATGTGCCATGTTTTCATGGCCAGGGTTTGGCCCTTGGCCCAGAACCAGCCGAAATAGATGCCGAAGGCCACGAACACGAGGGCCTGTTGCAGATAGCGGTTGTCCAGCGCGTTGCCCGACTGGGTGAACGAAGACAGCACATAGCTGGTCGTGAACAACACGCCGACGAGGAACACCACGCCGAACATCAAGGTGCCCTCGTACAACCAGCAGGCCATTCGCCTGCGGAGCGAGGGTGCCATCAGGTCGGGCGTTGGGGCGATGTCGGGGGATGGGGATGGGTCGGAAAGGGTGGCTGACATGCAGGAGCAGTGGGTTTGGCCCGCGGGGCACAGCCTCGAATTGTCTCATTGCCGTCATGGCTTGCACTTTTTCAGGGCGTTCGACCCCGCCCGAAGCCGCAAGTCTGTGCTGCAGTGCGATAATCCGCGCTGCACTTCAAAACACGGCAAACGGATCAGGGTCCGGCGGGGTATGTGTCCGCTCATGGCCACTGGTCTCAAGTCTCGACACCGCCCCACAAGGGTTGGTCAAGAGGCACCCAAGGTATTTCGTCAGAGAAATTCTCGAAAGGTTCATCATGGAAATCAACAAGGCCGAACTGGCCTCGGCCGCTGCCGCCACCGGCACTGCCCCCCAAGAACTCCGCGGCGCAGAAATCCTCGTCAAGGCCCTCCAGGCCGAAGGCGTCAAGTACATCTGGGGCTACCCCGGCGGTGCTGTTCTGCACATCTACGACGCGTTCTACAAACAAGACACCATCCAGCACGTGCTGGTGCGCCACGAGCAAGCGGCCGTTCACGCGGCCGACGGTTATGCGCGCGCCACGGGTGATGTGGGCGTGGCGCTCGTCACCTCGGGCCCCGGCGTGACCAATGCCATCACCGGCATCGCCACCGCCTACATGGACAGCATCCCCATGGTGATCGTCACCGGTCAGGTGCCCACGGCCGCGATCGGCCTGGACGCTTTCCAGGAGTGCGACACCGTCGGCATCACACGCCCCATCGTCAAGCACAACTTCCTGGTGAAGGATGCGCGCGACATGGCCATGGTGATGAAGAAGGCGTTCCACATCGCGCGCAGCGGCCGCCCAGGTCCTGTGGTGGTGGACATCCCGAAAGACGTGTCCTTCAACAAGGTGCCTTACACCGGCTATCCCGAGTCGGTGGAAATGCGCTCGTACAACCCGGTGCGCAAGGGCCACGGCGGACAGATCCGCAAGGCGCTGCAACTGCTGCTGTCCGCCAAGCGCCCCTACATCTACACCGGCGGCGGCGTGTTGCTCAGCAACGCCACCGAAGAACTGCGCACCTTGGTGAACATGCTGGGCTACCCGGTCACCAACACGCTGATGGGCCTGGGCGCCTACCCGGCTTCGGACCGCAAGTTCCTCGGCATGCTGGGCATGCACGGCACCATTGAAGCCAACAACGCGATGCAGAACTGCGACGTGTTGCTGGCCGTGGGCGCGCGCTTTGACGACCGCGTGATCGGCAACCCCAAGCACTTCGCGCAGAACGAACGCAAGATCATCCACATCGACATCGACCCTTCGAGCATTTCCAAACGCGTCAAGGTCGACGTGCCGATCGTGGGCGATGTCAAGGACGTGCTCACCGAACTCATCAACATGGTGCGCGAAAGCGCCACCAAGCCCGATGGCAAGGCGCTGTCTGCCTGGTGGGACACCATCGAAACCTGGCGCTCGAAAGACTGCCTGAAGTACGACCGCGGCAACACCGATGTGATCAAGCCGCAGTACGTGGTGGAAACGCTCTGGAACATGACCAAGGACGCCGACGCTTACGTCACGTCCGATGTGGGTCAGCACCAGATGTGGGCTGCCCAGTACTACCGGTTTGACGAGCCACGCCGCTGGATCAACTCCGGTGGCCTGGGCACCATGGGCGTGGGCATTCCCTACGCCATGGGCATCAAGCTGGCCAAGCCCGAGAGCGAGGTGTTCTGCATCACGGGCGAAGGCTCGGTGCAGATGTGCATTCAGGAACTCTCCACTTGCCTGCAGTACAACACGCCGATCAAGATCATGGCGCTGAACAACCGCTACCTCGGCATGGTGCGGCAGTGGCAGGAGATTGATTACGAAGGCCGTTACAGCCACAGCTACATGGACGCGCTGCCCAACTTCGTGAAGCTGGCCGAGGCCTATGGCCACGTCGGCATGCTGATCGAGCGGCCGCAAGACGTGGAGGCGGCGCTGCGCGAGGCGCGAAAGCTCAAGGACCGCACCGTGTTCATGGACTTCCGCACCGACCCGACCGAGAACGTCTTCCCCATGGTCAAGGCCGGCAAGGGCATCACCGAGATGCTGCTGGGTTCCGAAGACCTCTGATCCCCCGCGAGGCAGTGGTTGTCCGCTGCCTCATCCCCTCAGACGAATCTATTGCCCGCCAAGCCTGTGCATTACCGTGCGCAGGGGAGGGCGGCGAAAAGAGGAATCGCACATGAAACACATCATCGCTGTCTTGCTGGAAAACGAACCCGGGGCCTTGTCCCGCGTGGTTGGCCTGTTCTCTGCCCGTGGGTACAACATCGAGTCGCTCACCGTGGCGCCGACCGAAGACCCCAGCCTGTCCCGCATGACGATCCAGACCACCGGGTCGGACGACGTCATCGAGCAGATCACCAAACACCTCAACCGCCTGATCGAAGTCGTCAAGGTGGTGGACCTCACCGAGGGCTCGTACACCGAGCGCGAGCTCATGATGGTGAAGGTGCGTGCGGTGGGCAAGGAGCGCGAAGAAATGAAGCGCATGGCCGACATCTTCCGCGGGCGCATCATCGATGTGACCGAGAAGAGCTACACCATCGAGCTCACCGGCGACCAGACCAAGAACGACGCGTTCCTGGAAGCGATCGACCGCTCCGCCATCCTTGAGACGGTGCGCACCGGTGCCAGCGGCATCGGGCGCGGCGAGCGCATCCTGCGCGTGTAAGACAATCCCCCAGTTTTCAATTTCCCCGAACAACACATTTCAACCGGAGCAACCCATGAAAGTTTTCTACGACAAAGACTGTGACCTGTCCCTGATCAAGGGCAAGACCGTGGCCATCATCGGCTACGGCAGCCAGGGCCACGCACATGCACAAAACCTCAATGACAGCGGCGTCAAGGTCGTGGTCGGCCTGCGCAAGGGCGGCGCCTCGTGGGACAAGGTCGGCAAGGCCGGCCTGACCGTGATGGAAGTCAACGATGCCGTCAAGTCGGCCGACGTGGTCATGATCCTGCTGCCCGACGAGCAGATTGCCGAGGTCTACCACCAGAACGTGGCTCCCCACATCAAGCAGGGTGCATCGCTGGCCTTCGCCCACGGTTTCAACGTGCACTACAACCAGGTCGTGCCGCGCGCCGATCTGGACGTGTGGATGGTTGCGCCCAAGGCCCCCGGCCACACCGTGCGCAACACCTACACCCAGGGTGGCGGCGTGCCCCACCTGGTGGCCGTGCACCAGGACAAGAGCGGCAAGGCCCGTGATCTGGCCCTGAGCTACGCCATGGCCAACGGTGGCGGCAAGGCCGGCATCATCGAGACCAACTTCAAGGAAGAGACCGAGACCGATCTGTTCGGTGAGCAGGCCGTGTTGTGCGGCGGTGCGGTCGAGCTGATCAAGATGGGCTACGAGACGCTGGTAGAAGCCGGCTACGCGCCTGAGATGGCTTACTTCGAGTGCCTGCACGAGCTCAAGCTCATCGTGGATCTGATCTATGAAGGCGGCATCGCCAACATGAACTACTCGATCTCGAACAACGCCGAGTACGGCGAGTACGTGACCGGCCCCGAGGTCATCAACGAGCAGTCGCGTGTGGCCATGCGCAACG
>NZ_JAOASO010000039.1 GCF_030158645.1 Hydrogenophaga sp.
TGCGCGACAAGGCGGACAACTGCATCATCGTCTGCTCGATCGAGAACCTGGACCCCATGGGTGTGCACACCGGTGACTCCATCACCGTGGCACCGGCCCAGACCCTGACCGACAAGGAGTACCAGATCCTGCGCAACGCCTCGCTGGCCGTGCTGCGCGAGATCGGTGTGGACACCGGCGGCTCCAACGTGCAGTTCTCCATCAATCCCGCTGACGGCCGCATGGTGGTGATCGAGATGAATCCGCGCGTCTCGCGCTCATCCGCACTGGCCTCCAAGGCCACGGGTTTCCCCATCGCCAAGGTCGCGGCCAAGCTGGCCATCGGCTACACGCTGGACGAGCTGCGCAACGAGATCACCGGCGGCGCCACGCCGGCGTCGTTCGAGCCGTCGATCGACTACGTGGTCACCAAGATCCCGCGTTTCGCGTTCGAGAAGTTCCCGGCCGCCGATCCGCACCTGACGACGCAGATGAAGTCGGTGGGCGAGGTGATGGCGATGGGCCGCACCTTCCAGGAAAGCTTCCAGAAGGCGCTGCGCGGACTGGAAACCGGCATCGATGGCTTGAGCGAACGAAGCACCGACCGCGACGAGATCATCGAGGAGATCGGCGAGGCCGGACCGGAGCGCATCCTCTACGTCGGCGACGCGTTCCGCATCGGCATGAGCCTGCAAGAGGTGTTCGAGGAAACCGCGATCGACCCGTGGTTCCTCGCGCAGATCGAGCAGTTGATCCAGACCGAGCAGGCGCTGACGGGCCGTGACCTGGCCGGTCTGTCGGCCGATGAGTTGCGCTACCTGAAGCAGAAAGGGTTCTCCGATCGCCGCCTGGCGAAACTGTTGGGCACGAATCAGCATCTGGTGCGCGAAGCGCGCTGGGCTGCCGGCGTGCGCCCGGTGTTCAAGCGCGTCGACACCTGCGCGGCCGAGTTCTCGACGCAGACGGCGTACCTGTACTCGACCTACGACGAAGAGTGCGAGGCCGAGCCGACCGACCGCAAGAAGATCATGGTGCTCGGCGGCGGGCCGAACCGCATCGGCCAGGGCATCGAGTTCGACTACTGCTGCGTGCACGCCGCGCTGGCGATGCGCGAGGACGGCTACGAGACCATCATGGTCAACTGCAACCCCGAGACCGTGTCGACCGACTACGACACCTCGGACCGCCTGTACTTCGAGCCGCTCACGCTCGAAGACGTGCTGGAAATCGTGGACAAGGAAAAGCCGCTCGGCGTGATCGTGCAATACGGCGGTCAGACGCCGTTGAAGCTCGCGCTGGGCCTCGAAGCCGCGGGCGTGCCCATCATCGGCACCAGCCCCGACATGATCGACGCCGCCGAAGACCGCGAGCGTTTCCAGCAACTGCTGCACACCCTGGGTCTGCGTCAGCCACCCAACGCCACCGCACGCGCCGAGCCCGAAGCGCTGGAAAAGGCGGCTGCACTGGGTTATCCGCTGGTGGTGCGCCCCAGCTATGTGCTGGGTGGCCGCGCGATGGAAATCGTGCACGAGCAGCGCGACCTGGAGCGCTACATGCGCGAAGCGGTCAAGGTGAGCCACGACTCGCCGGTGCTGCTGGACCGCTTCCTGAACGACGCGATCGAATGCGATGTGGATGCGATCCGTGACCACACCGGACGCGTGTTCATCGGCGGCGTGATGGAGCACATCGAACAGGCCGGCGTGCACAGCGGTGACTCCGCTTGCTCGCTGCCCCCGTACTACCTGAGCAAGACCACCGTGGACGAGCTCAAACGCCAGACCGCGGCCATGGCCGAAGGCCTCAACGTCATCGGCCTGATGAACGTGCAGTTCGCCATCCAGGAAGTGGACGGCCAGGACGTGATTTACGTGCTGGAGGTCAACCCGCGTGCCTCGCGCACCGTGCCCTTCGTGTCCAAGGCCACCGGCATCCAGCTGGCCAAGGTGGCGGCGCGCTGCATGGCCGGCCAGTCGCTGGACGATCAGGGCATCGGCGCCGAGGTGACACCGCCGTACTTCAGCGTCAAAGAGGCTGTGTTCCCGTTCGTGAAGTTCCCGGGTGTGGACACCATCCTCGGCCCCGAGATGAAGTCCACCGGCGAAGTCATGGGCGTGGGCAAGACCTTTGGCGAGGCCTTCGTCAAGAGCCAGCTGGGCGCCGGCACCAAGCTGCCGACCGCCGGCAAGGTCTTCCTCACGGTGAAGAACAGCGACAAGCCGCGCGCGGTGGAGATTGCGCGTCAGCTGGTGGCCATGGGTTTCGAGCTGGTCGCCACGCGCGGCACGGCAGCGGCCATCAGCGCCGCCGGCGTGGCCGTGCAGACGGTCAACAAGGTCACGGAAGGACGCCCGCACATCGTCGACATGATCAAGAACGGCGACATCGCGCTGGTGGTCAACACGGTGGAGGAGCGCCGCAACGCCATCGCCGATTCGCGCGCGATCCGCACCTCGGCCCTGCTGGCCCGGGTGACCACCTTCACCACCATCGCTGGGGCGGAGGCTGCCGTGGAGGGCATGCAGTACCTGGACAGCCTGGGTGTGATCTCGGTGCAGGAGATGCACGCTCAGCTCGCCGCTTGATCCGGGTTCATCCCGGTTGAGCCCACGGGCTCGACCGGGGCATAATCAATTCCAGTACACCGCCGACCGGCAACGCTCGGCGGTTTCCTTTTGTATTGACGCAGACGCTCGGGCGGCTGCCACACGATTTCCGGAGTACCCCATGGCCACCCTGCCCATCACCAAACGCGGCGCTGAAAAGCTCAAGGAAGAGCTTCACCGTCTCAAGACCGTGGACCGCCCCTGGGTGATCAACGCGATCGCCGAAGCCCGTGCACAAGGCGACCTGAGTGAGAACGCCGAGTACGACGCCGCCAAGGACCGCCAGGGTTTCATCGAAGGCCGCATCGCCGAGATCGAGGGCAAGCTGTCGGCTGCGCAGATCATCGACCCGACCGCAGTGGACGCGGGTGGCAAGGTGGTGTTTGGCGCCACGGTGGAGCTGGAAGACGAAGCCAGTGGCGCCGCCGTCACCTACCAGATCGTGGGTGAAGACGAAGCCGATCTCAAGCTGGGCTTGGTGAACATCGGCAGCCCGATCGCACGCGCACTGATCGGCAAGGAAGAAGGCGACGTGGCCGAAGTACAAGCGCCGGGCGGCACCAAGCGCTTTGAAAT
>NZ_JAOASO010000040.1 GCF_030158645.1 Hydrogenophaga sp.
AGATGTTGCCGCCCAGGCGGATGCACCAGTTGAGGTCGCGCGCGAGCACGGCCTGCTTCTGCTCTTCCGTCATGGCCCATTCGTCGAGGTACGCGCGCTCGTCCTGCTTGAATCGCTCGCGGTTCTCGGCCTTCATCAGGCTCATGCAGAACTGGTTGAGCCAGTAGCCCTTGCGGCTTTGCTCGGCATCGAAGATGGTCGTGCCGGGCACGTCCAGATAAGGTTTGTCGAGTGCCATGATCAAACTTCCTCAGGCCAGTAAAGCTTCATCGGATTGGTGACGAGCAACTTCTGCTGCGCCTCGACCGTGGGCGCGATCTGCGGAATGAAGTCCACCAGCAGGCCGTCGTCGGGCATGTGGTCCTTCAGGTTGGGGTGCGGCCAGTCGGTGCCCCAGAGCACGCGGTCGGGGAATTCTTCAACGACCTTGCGGGCGAACGGCACCACGTCCTGGTAGGCGGCCTGCTCGCCGTTCAAGGCCTTGGGGCCGGTCACGGAAAGCCGCTCCGGGCAACTCACCTTGCTCCACACATTGGGGTGCTGGCGCATGAACTTGAGGAACAGCTCGAACTCGGGGCCGTCCACCGGCTTGCTCACATCGGGGCGGCCCATGTGGTCCACCACCACGGTGGTCGGCAGCGCGGTGAAGAAGTCCCACAGCTCGGGCAGGTCCACCGCTTCAAAGTAGATCACCACGTGCCAGCCCAGCTTCTGGATGCGCGCCGCGATCTCCATCAGCTCGTCCTTGGGCGTGAAGTCCACCAGGCGCTTGACGAAGTTGAACCGCACGCCGCGCACGCCAGCCGCATGCAGGGCCTGCAGTTCGTCGTCGGAGACGCCGCGCTTGACCGTGGCCACGCCACGCGCCTTGCCATCGCTGTGCACCAACGCATCAACCAGCGCGCGGTTGTCCGCCCCGTGGCAGGTGGCCTGCACCACCACGTTGCGCGCAAAACCGAGGTGGTCACGCAGGGCAAACAGCTGCGCCTTGCTGGCGTCGCACGGCGTGTACTTGCGCTCGGGCGCGTAGGGAAACTCGGCGCCAGGACCGAACACGTGGCAGTGCGCGTCCACCGCACCGGCAGGCAACGGGAAACGCGGCTGGCTCGGACCTGCATACCAATCCAGCCAGCCGGCGGTTTTGGTGAAATCACCCGAGGTGGGTTTGCTCATGAAGGGCCTTCAAGAATGAAACAGATCGAACACCAACGAGGTGGCGAAGAGGGTTGGGCGGCGGGGCGATTTGCTGGCCGAAGGACTGATGAGCCCCGCCGCCCAACCCTCTTCGCCACCGGACCCAGCCGGAGAAAAATCAGTCGATGTACCGAAGGCCAGCCTTCTCAAGCGGCTCCCGCATCTTGTACATGTCCAGCCCCAGCACCCCGCTGGCCAGCTTGGCGCGCTTCTCACCCTCGAAACTCTCGCGGTGTTGCGCAGCCTCCAGCGTGGTCACCGCGCGCGCGGCGGGCACGCACACCACACCATCGTCGTCCGCCACGATCACGTCACCCGGCGTCACCAGCATGCCGGCGCACACAACCGGAATGTTCACCGAGCCCAGTGTCGCCTTGATCGTGCCCTTGCTGCTGATCGCCTTGCTCCACACCGGGAAGCCCATGCGCTGCAGCTCCTTCACGTCACGCACACCGCCATCGATGATCAACGCACGCGCGCCACGCGCCTGGAACGACGTGGCCAGCAGATCGCCAAAAAAGCCATCGGTGCATTCGGCAGTGACCGTGGCCACCACGATGTCGCCTGGCTGAATCTGTTCGGCCACCACATGCATCATCCAGTTGTCACCCGGCTGCAGCAGCACCGTGACCGCCGTGCCGCTCACCTGGCAGCCCGGATAGATCGGGCGCATGTAGGGCTTGAGCAGACCCACGCGCCCCATGGCCTCGTGCACCGTGGCCGAGCCCAGCGCGGCCAGGCCGTCGGCGGCTGCGCGGTCGGCGCGCTTGATGTTGCGGTAGACAACGCCCAGTTCGTACATGTCAGATCCCCTTCGCCTTCAGGCGTGAATCGAGTCGGGAAAACACCCGGCGCACGTTGCCCTCGTAAATCTGGTGCTTGTCGTCCGCACTGAGGATCTTCGACGCTTCGATGTAGCGCTTGGTGTCGTCGTAGTAATTGCCCGTGGTCGGATCGATGCCACGCACCGCGCCGATCATCTCGCTGGCGAACAGCACGTTCTTCACCGGGATCACGGTGTTGAGCAGGTCGATGCCGGGCTGGTGGTAGACGCAGGTGTCGAAGAACACGTTGCCCATGACGTGCGTGTCCAGCAGCGGCTTCTTCATTTCCTGCGCCAGACCGCGGAACCGGCCCCAGTGGTAAGGCACTGCGCCGCCGCCGTGCGGGATCAGGAACTTCAGCGTGGGGAAATCCTTGAACAGATCGCCCTGGATCAGCTGCATGAAAGCCGTGGTGTCGGCGTTGAGGTAGTGCGCGCCGGTGGTGTGGAAGCAGGCGTTGCAGCTGGTGCTCACGTGGATCATGGCCGGCAGGTCGTGCTCCACCATCTTCTCGTAGATGGGGTACCAGTGCTTGTCGGTCAGCGGCGGGCTGGTCCAGTGGCCGCCCGACGGGTCGGGGTTGAGGTTGATGCCGACTGCGCCGTATTCCTTGACGCACTTCTCCAGTTCGGGGATGCAGGTGGCCGGATCAACGCCAGGGCTCTGCGGCAGCATGGCCACCGGCACGAAATGGTCGGGGAACAGCTCGCTCACGCGGAAGCAGAGTTCGTTGCAGATGGCGGCCCAGGTGCTCGACACGTTGAAGTCGCCGATGTGGTGCGCCATGAAACTCGCACGTGGGCTGAACAGCGTGATGTCGCTGCCGCGCTCCTTCATCAGCTTGAGCTGGTTGGTCTCGATGGATTCGCGCAACTCGTCGTCGCTGATCTTCAGATCGGCGACTTTGGGCATGGCAGCGGGGTCTTTGATGCCGGCGATCTGCGCGTTGCGCCAGTTCTCCAGCGCCTTGGGCGCCGTGGTGTAGTGACCGTGGCAATCGATGATGAGGCTCATGTTCTCTCCTGGGTTTCTTGTTCTGCCCTGAACGGGTTCACGCGGGCTCCATGCCCTGTCGCCGCTTGGCGTCGGCCGCCGCGGGCGCCGTCATGTGGGCGAGCATGGCGCGCACCACGCCGGCCTGTGGGGTGTGCACGGGGATGCCGGCGGAAAACGTGGTGGTGATCTGGATCGCGGGCGGCAAGGGGCCGGCCACGGTGATGCCGGCCACACCGAGCAATTCACTGAGCTGCTGGAAACCCAGCTCCACCTCACCGCGAGCGACCAGCGAAGCCACGGGCACACCGGGCGGCGCCTGCACGGTGCGGCCCCGGATCTGGTCGGTGATGCCCCAGCGCTCGAACAGTCTGGCCAGCGCCACGCCGCTCGGGCCGGTGGAGTAGCTGATGCTGCGCGCCGCCAGCACGGCACTGCGCACCGCGTCTTCCGAACCCAGGTCGGGCAGGGGCGCGCCTTCGCGCACCGCCGCGGCCACACCGGAGCGCACCAGATCGACGCGGCTGCCCGGTTGCAGGTGGCCTGCGGCGATCAGCTTGTCGATCGCGTCGGACGCCAGGATCACCACGTCGAAGGCCTCGCCGGCCTGCACGCGTTTGGCCGCGTCCACGCCACCCACCGATTCGATGGCCACCGACGCGTCGCTCACCGCTTCGAAGCCCGCCACCAACTCGGCCAGCACCTGCCGCGTGGCCATGGACGAAATGCCCTGAAGGCGGGTCTTGGGCATGGATGGGGTGGACGGTTGGGACATGGTGTTCAGGCCGGAACGCTGGATTGTGGCCTTTGCCCACGGGTGAGAAAAGTCACATGGCCGGCTAGCAGCTAGAACGAAATTACATAACTATGATCAAGCCTTGTTTCCACCTTCCGTTCGATCGCCAGCCCCATGGACCTCAAGCAACTCGAATACTTTGTGCGCGTGGCCGAGCTCGGCAGTTTCACCCGGGCCTCGATGGCGCTGAACGTGGCGCAACCCGCGCTTTCGCGCCAGGTGCGCCTGCTCGAAGTGGAGCTGCGGCAGAACCTGCTGGTGCGCAACGGGCGCGGTGCCACGCCCACCGAAGCCGGCAAACTGCTGCTGGCACACGGCCGCGGCATCCTGCACCAGGTGGAGCGGGCGCGCGAAGAGCTGGGGCGGGTGCGCGGCGCGCTCGCCGGGCGCGTGGCCATCGGCCTGCCGCCGAGCCTGGCGCGGGTGCTCACCGTGCCGCTCACGCGCGCCTTCCGCGCACAATTGCCCGAGGCCAGCCTGTCCATCAGCGAAGCGCTGTCGGTCACCATGCTGGAGTGGTTGACCACGGGGCGGCTGGACATCGCGGTGCTCTACAACGCACAACCCGCCGCCGAGATCGACATCCACCCCCTGCGCGACGAAGAGCTGCTGCTGGTGGAGCCGCGCCCGCCGGGCCTGAGCGAAGACCCGCCCACGGCCATAGGCCTGCGCGAAGTGGCGGAGTTGCCGCTGGTGATTCCCAGCCGGCCCAACGCGATCCGCATGCAGGTGGAAACCGAGATGGCCAACATCGGCTGCCGGCCCACGGTGGCACTCGAGATCGACGGCGTCTCCGCCATCCTCGATCTGGTGGCCGACGGCGCGGGCGCCGCCCTGCTTTCGCGCAACGCGGTGTCCAGCTCGATCCGGCCTTCGGCCTACCGCATCCGCAGCGTCACCCCGCCGCTGAAAACGCGCCTGTGCCTGGCGACCAGCTCCCAACGCCCGGCCACGCTGACCCAACTGAAAACACTGGAGTTGATCCGCCAGGTGCTGGGCTGACCCCCGGCCGCGCTGCACCGCAGGGGTTGTTCACTGCTTCTGGATGCCGGCGCGTTCAATCACGCTGCGCCAGCGGCGGATGTCGGATGCCAGCAGCGCGGCGGTCTGTTCGGGGGTCGACGAACGGGCGTCGATGTTGAGGCCGCGCAGTTGCTCGCGCACACCCGGGTCGGCCAGCGCGGCGGCGATGTCGCGCTGCAGGCGCTCCACCACCGCGCGCGGTGTCTTCGACGGCACGGCCAGGGCGTTCCACGACGAGGCCACGAAATCCTTCACGCCCGCTTCCACCGCGGTGGGCACGTCGGGCAGCTCGATGGAGCGCTTCTCGCCGGTCACGGCCAGCGCCCGCAAGGCGCCACCCCGGATCTGCGTGAGCAGGGGCGCGAGGATCTCGACCGCCACGTCCACCTGCTGGCCGCGGATCGCACCGATCAGGGCGGGTGTTCCGTTGAAGGGCACGACCTGGGCCTCGATGCCGGCGCTGCTCTTGAACAGCTCGGCCGCCAGGTGCTGCGTGCTGCCGATGTTGATGCTGCCCACGTTGAGCCGGCCGGGATGGGCCTTGCCGAAGGCCACCAACGCACCCAGCGTCTTGTGGGGCGAGCTGGCGGGCACCACCACGGCGATGTCGAAATGGCCGAGCGTGGACACCGGCGTGAAGTCCTTCACCGTGTCGAACGGCAGGCTCTTGAAGAGCCCGGCGGTGACCGCGGTGCCGTTGGACATGAGGAACAGGGTGTGACCGTCGGGCTCGGCACGCGCCACCGTGTCGGCGGCCACCACACCCCCGGCACCGGGCCGGTTCTCGATGACCACCGACTGCCCCAGCAGCTCGGCGAGTTTCCGGGCCACGGTGCGCGCGGTGAGATCGCCCACACCGCCAGCAGCGAACGGCACGACGATGCGCAGGCTTCTGGACGGAAAGGCGCTCTGGGCGCGCACCGGTTGGCATGCCAGAGCGGGCAGAAACAACGCCGCACCCAGCAGGGTGCGGCGGGTGGGGATTCGGTGCTCAGGTGCCAAGCTATCCGACGAACTGGACCAGCCACAAGGAGATGCCCGGAAAGCTCAGCAGCAGCACGGTGCGGAACACGTCGCTGACGAGGAAGGGCATGACGCCCTTGTAGCTCTCGCCGATGGGCACGTCCTTGGCCAGGCCGTTGACCACGTACACGTTGAGGCCCACGGGCGGTGCCAGCAGACCAAAGCCCACCGTCATGAGCACCATGATGCCGAACCAGATCGCCACCGATTCCGCCGGCATGCCGAAGTCCAGCCCCATGACCACAGGGAAGAAGATCGGGATGGTCAGCAAGATCATGGAGAGCTCGTCCATGACGGCGCCCAGCACCACGTAAAACAACATGATGCCGGCCACCACCATCACCGGCGACACATCCAGGCCCTGCACCAGCTCGGCCAGCTGGGCCGGCACCTGGGTCAGCGCCAGCGAGGTGTTCATCATGTCCGCGCCGATGAAGATCAGGAAGATCATGGCGCTGGCAGCGGCGGTGGAATAAAAGCACTGGCGGATCTTGGCCAGCGTGAGTTCGCGCTTGAGCAGCGCGGCCACAAAGGTCGCCGCAGCCCCCACGCCCGCACCCTCGGTGGGTGTGAACAGGCCGCCGTAGATGCCACCGAACACGATCAGGAACACGATGGCGATCGGCGCCACGCCCAGGAAGGCTTCCATGGTCAGCTGGGCCTGGTCTTCGTGCTCAGGCGCGTGGCCGGGCACCAGCCGCACATAGACGGCAATCGCGATCATGTAACCGAGCATCGCGATCACGCCCGGCACCATGGCCGCGGCAAAGAGCTTGGCGATGTTCTGCTCGGTCAGGATGGCGTAGATCACCAGCGGCACCGACGGCGGGATCAGGATGCCGAGGGTGCCGCCAGCGGCCAGCGTGCCCGTGGCCAGACGCCCCGAATACCCATGGCGCTTCATCTCGGGCAGCGCCACCGAGGTGATGGTGGCCGCCGTGGCCACCGACGAACCGCAGATGGCACCAAACCCAGCGCTGGCCAACACGGCGGCCATGGCCAGCCCGCCCTTGAAGCGCGAAGTGACCACGCTGGCGAACTGGAACAGCGCCTTGGAGATGCCGCCCTGCGTGGCGAAGTTGCCCATCAGGATGAACAGCGGAATGACGGACAGGTCGTAGCTGGCGAAGCGCGCGAAGGCGGCGCCGTTGAGGTTGTTGAAAAACGGTGGCCAGCCGACCTGGAAGATGTAGCCGAAACAGCCGGAGAAAAACATGGCGATCGCGATCGGCACGCGAATGGCCATCAGGCCCAGCATGGTGGCGAAGATCATCCCCGCCAGTGACAAAGAACTCATTCGCCCTGCTCCGAAAAATTGCCAAAGATGGTCTGCGTCCAGGCAATCACGCCGGTGAGGATCAGGGGCGGCACCATGAACGCATAGACGATCCACTCGGGGAAGCCCAGCATCATGGAGGTGGTTTGTGAGTCGTAGGCGCTCAGGCCACCCACGGCGGTGCGCCAGGCCAGCAGCAGCATCGCGCCACCCAGCAGGAAACTGCCGAAGCGGTCGAGCTGCGCGTTGGTGCGGTCGGACAGCCTGGCGGTGAAGAAGTCCACCACGATGTTTTCGCGCTTGAGCTGGCACCAGGGGAGAAACAGGGCCACCGCTGCGCCCGCCGTCACGGCGGTGAGCTCGTAGTCACCGACCAGCGTGACACCGATGGTGTTGCGCCCGATGAGACTGACGCAGGTGATCAGGGTGATCACGGTCAGCAGCACGCCCGCCAGGATCGCGCTGGCCCGGGCCAGCAAGGACAGTAGCTTCAATTTTTCACCTTCAACAAAAGAGAAACCGGCTGCCATCCGCCCACAACGGCAATGGAGAGCCGGTCTTGCGGGCCCGGCGCGGGTTGCGCGCGGGCCGGCCGGAATTATCGCTGCGCCTTACTTCTGGTTCTTCGCAATCAGGGCGCGGGCTTCCGACACCAGCTTGGCGCCGTCGATGTTCTTGCCCTTCATCTCGTTGATCCAGTCGGTCTCCACGGTGGCGGCGGTGCGCCTCCAGCGCTGGGTCTCGGCCACGTCGAGCGCCACGATGTTGTTCCCCGCCTTCTCGGCGATCGCGCGGCCGGCCTTGTCACCGTCGTCCATCGCGCGGCCGAACATGGCGGCGGTCTCGATGCCCGAGTTTTTGTCGATCACGGCCTTGAGGTCGGGCGGCAGCTTGTCGTAAGACGCCTTGTTCATCGAGAACGCGAAGGTCTGCGTGTACAGGCCTTCCTTGCCGGCAAAGGTGGTGTGGTTCTTCACCAGCTCGCTCACTTTCAGCGCGGGGGTCACCTCCCAGGGGATGGTGGTGCCGTCGATCGTGCCCTTGGAGAGCGCGTCGGTCACCGCCGGCACGGGCATGCCCACGGGTGTGGCACCCAGCTTGGTCAGCATGTTGCTGATGATGCGCGAGCCGCCACGCACCTTCATGCCGCGCAGGCTCTCCAGGCCGACCACGGGGGCCTTGGTGTGAAACAGGCCCGGGCCATGGGTGTGCACGGCGATCAGCTTGACGTCCTTGAATTCGTCGGCGGCGAATTTCTCCACGTACTCCTGGATGGCACGCGACGACTGCTCGGCCGAACCGCTCATGAAGGGCAGCTCGAACACCTCGGTCTTGTTGAACCGGCCGGGCGTGTAGCCCAGCACCGTCCAGCTCAGGTCCACCACACCATCGCGGGCCTGGTCGAACAGCTGGGGCGGCGCCCCGCCGAGCTGCATGGCGTGGAACAACTGGACCTTGATCTTGCCGCCCGACTCGGCTTCGACCTTCTGCGCCCAGGGGATCAGCGCCTTGGCCGGAATGGTGGCCTGCTGCGGCAGGAACTGGTGCAGGCGCAAGGTCACGGTCTGTGCCTGGGCGGGACCGGCCAGGGAAAGCGCTGCGAGGGCGCCCGCGGCCAGCAGCGTGGTGCGGCGTTTCAGAAAGCTCATGGTGTGTCTCCAGCTGGGGGGTGGGTGGGCCCGGGTGACGGCTGGCGTCTGCGTGACGTCTCACCGGCCCCGGATCGTTGCTGCATTCGAACACCCGAACTGTGCATGGGCCAGAGAGTTAACGCCAGTGTATGAAGAGACTTTCAGATATGCCGTTATTTTATGAAACCACCCTGGGCCCGACCGTCCTTCGCGCATGAAAAAGGCCGCTCAAGGAGAGCGGCCTCTGGCGGGCAGCGTCGGTTGGATTTACGGGCTGTGCCGCGCGATGAGGGCACGGGCCTCGGACACCAGCTTGGCGCCGTCGATGTTCTTGCCCTGCACTTCCTTCACCCAGTCGGCCTCCACCGCCATCGCAGCGGTCTGCCAGCGCTTCGTTTCAGCAGCGTCCAGCTTCACGATGCTGTTGCCCGCTTTTTTGGCGACGTCCATGCCCGCCTTGTCGCCGTCGTCCATCGCACGGCCGAAAAAGGCGGCGGTCTCCACGCCCGCGTTCTTGTCGATCACGGCCTTCAGGTCGGCCGGCAGCTTGTCGTAGCTGGCGCGGTTCATCACCAGCGCGAAGGTCTGGGTGAACAGGCCGGTGGGGCCCGCGAACGTGGTGTGGTTCTTCACCAGCTCGGCAATCTTGAGCGACGGGGTCACCTCCCAGGGAATGGTGGTGCCGGCGATCGTGCCCTTGGTCAGCGCGTCGGTCACGGCCGGCACCGGCATGCCCACCGGCGTGGCGCCGAGTTTGGCCAGCATGTTGCTGATCACGCGCGAACCGCCGCGCACCTTCATGCCGCGCAGGCTCTCCAGGCCGGTCACCGGCTCCTTGGTGTGGAACAGGCCCGGACCATGGGTGTGGGCGGCCAGCAGTTTCACGTCCTTGAACTCGTCGGCGGCGAACTTCTCCACGTACTCATGAAAGGCGCGCGAGGCCGGTTCGGCCTGGCCGCTCATGAAGGGCAGTTCAAACACCTCGGACTTGTTGAAGCGGCCCGGGGTGTAGCCCAGCACCGTCCAGGTCAGGTCCACCACACCGTTGCGGGCCTGGTCGAACAGCTGCGGCGGCGTGCCGCCCATGGACATCGAATGGAACAGCTGCACCTTGATGCGGCCACCGGATTCGGCCTCGATCTTCCTGGCCCACGGCGCGATGGCGCGCGCGGGGATGGTGGCCGACGGTGGCAGAAACTGGTGCAGGCGCAGGGTCACGGTCTGCTGGGCCAGGGCGCTGCCCGCCAGGGTGGTCGCGCCCAGCGCGGCCAAGGCCGCGATCGCGTTGCGGCGTCGTAGAAGGGTCATGGAGAAGCTCCTGTGATGCGGGGAAAGGGAAACGGGCGGCGGACCCGCGTGGGCCGCGCCAGGACAGGTGTCACGTCAGACACAAGGACCACACTGTGCCGCCGCGCACGGCTGTTCGCCAGCCCCTGTGGCCACTTGCTGCTATCGCATGTCGGCATGAAACTTCCGCGCCGCCATCCGATCCCGCACGGCCCCGGCCGATAACATGCACGCATGAAACCCGCGCTCGCCTTCCACTTCGATTTCATCTCGCCGTTCGGTTACTTCGCCTCATTGCGTATCGATGAGCTCGCCGCGCGGCACGGGCGCGCGGTGGAATGGCACCCCATGTTGCTGGGTGTCTCGGTGATGAAGGTCATGGGCCTCAAACCCTTGCTCGACACGCCGCTCAAAGGCCCCTACACCGAGCGCGATGTGCTGCGCTACGCGCTGGAACACAACGTGCCGATGCAGCGCCAACCGCGGGACCCGGTGATGAACCCGCTGGCCAGTGCCCGGGCGCTCGCGTGGGTGAACCGCCACCAGCCGCAGCGCGCGGCCGAGGTGGTACACGCCATCTACGGCGCGTACTGGGGCCAGGGGCAGGACCTCTCCACACCCGAGGCCTTGGCGCCGGTGGTGGGTGATGAGGTGGCACAAGCCGCCGCCAGCGACGAAGCCGCCGCACTGCTGCGCGCCGAGGTCGACGCTGCGCTGCAGGCCGGCGTGTTCGGCTCACCCACCGTGGTGGTGGACGGCGAGCCGTTCTGGGGCATCGACAAGTTCGAGCAGATCGACCGCTGGCTCACCCGCGGGGGTTGGTGAGCCTCAGGCGAAGCGCACTTCGACCGGCACCGCAATCGCCGCCAGAGCGGCACGCAACCGCTTCGACAGGTCTTCATCGGCCGCACCACCGAGCGTGATGAGCGCGCGCTGGCGGCCACCCTCGTCGCGGGCCTCCACACGCACCGGCCGCTCCGGAGCCAGCCCCTGCGCAATCTCGGTCAACCGGATCTCGATCGCGCGCAGCCGCAGCGTGGGCTTGAACACCTTGCCGATGGCGGTGAGCGGCAGTGCATC
Organism: Hydrogenophaga sp.; assembly: GCF_030158645.1. Lineage (GTDB taxonomy): Bacteria > Pseudomonadota > Gammaproteobacteria > Burkholderiales > Burkholderiaceae_C > Hydrogenophaga. The sequence goes on from NZ_JAOASO010000040.1 coordinate 11,128, forward strand.
CACCACCACCACACGCTTCGGCACGGCCGGCCGTTCGTAGACCTGCGGCGCCACCTCGCGCAAGAGCGCGTCGGCGTCCAGCCCCACCCCGGCGCGCAGCACCACAAAGGCCACCGGCACCTCGCCCGCGTAGGCATCGGGCTCGGCCACCACGGCGCACTGCAGCACCGCCGGGTGGGCCATGAAGGCGTCTTCCACCAGACCGGGGTCGATGTTGTGCGAGCCGCGGATGATCACGTCTTTCGCGCGGCCGGTGATGTGGATGCGCCCCGCGTCGTCGAGGTGCCCGAGATCGCCGGTGACGATCCAGCCGTGCTCGAACAGCCCGGCGTTGCGCTTTGCATCGAGGTAACCCGGGCTCATGTGCGGGCCGCGCAGCACCAGCACACCGGTCTCGCCCGCAGCACAACGTTCGTCCAGCCGGGCTTGGCCATCGCGCCACGGCACGGCATGCACCTCGGTGTACGGCAAGCGCAGACCGGCCGAGCCGGGCGTGCGCGGACCCAGCAGCGGCTCGATGCTCACCAGCCCGGCGCACTCGGTCATGCCCAGGATGTTGCGCACGGGAATGCCGGTGGCGGACTCGAAACGCTGCGCCAGCTCGGCCGGCAGCGGGGAGCCGCCGGTGAAGGCTGCGCGCACGCCCGCGATGTTCGCATTCACCGGTACACCCAGCAGGCTCGCCAGCACCGTGGGCACACAGGCCAGGTGCGTCACGCGCTCGCGCTCGCAGAAGCGCCAGTAGGCCTTCACAAAACCGGTGTTGCGCATGCCGCTGAGCGTGGGCAGCACCTGCCGCGCGCCGATGGCCAGCAGCGCCAGGCCGTACACAAAGGCGCCGGCCACATGGAACAACGGAAAGCCGTTGACCTCCACCGCCGTCTCGTCCATGTCGTAGAAGGCGTGCGCGAACCAGGCCGTGTGTGCCTCGTTGCCCGCGGTGTGCTGCGCGAGCTTGGGCGCGCCGGTGGTGCCGCCGGTGTGAAACAGCGCCACCACCCGGTCGGGGTTCAGGTCGGGTTCGAACGTGAGGCGGTCGGGCTGCGCGGCCATGAGGTCCTGCAGCGAGGGCGTGCCGGGCACCGCCTCGTTCACGGTGATGGGCACCAGGGTGGTGGTGGTGTGCAACGCCTGCACGGCCAAGGCCGTGGGCCACACCGCCAGTTCAGCGTTGGGCCCCAGAGCCACCAGCACCTGGGCACCCGAGGCCTGCAGGAGGGCTGCGATGTGGTCGGGTTGCAGCAAAAAGTTGATCGGGCACACACGGCCCGCCAGCTGCGCGCCCCACAGCACGGCGTGCGCCTCGGGCGTGTTGGGCACGAGCATGGCCACGGTGTCTGCCGCATGCACACCGAGCGCGCGAAAGGCATTGGCCGCGCGGTGGATGTGGGCCAGCAGCTCACGGAAAGTGACACGCTGCGGCGCTGTGTCGAGCGACGCGTCGGGCAGAAAGGTGAACGCTTCGCGGTCGGGGAAGCGTTCGGCCGTGGCACGGATGAGTTCGTACGGCGTGCGGTGAGGCGCCGCGTGGGCCAGCGGCGCACGCTCCAGCGCCTCGATGTCGGCGAGCGATGCGAACGCGTTCATGACAAGCCGAGCAAACGCACCGCGTTGCCCTTCAGGATGCCGGGCATCACCTCGGGCTTGAAGCCCGCCACCTCGAAGTCCTTCATCCAGCGCTCGGGTGTGATGAGTGGAAAGTCGCTGCCGAACAGGACGCGGTCTTTCAGCAGCGTGTTGGCGTACTGCACCAGCTGTTTGGGAAAGTACTTCGGGCTCCAGCCGCTCAGGTCGATCCACACATTGGGCTTGTGCGTGGCCACGCTGAGTGCTTCGTCCTGCCACGGAAAACTGGGGTGCGCCATGACGATCTGCATGTCGGGGAAATCGATCGCCACGTCGTCCAGGTGCATGGGGTTGCTGTACTCCAGCCGCAGGCCACCACCGCAGCGCATGCCCGAGCCAATGCCGCTGTGCCCGGTGTGGAAGATCGCGGGCAGCTGGTGCGCGTTGATCACCTCGTAGATCGGCCAGGCCATCTTGTCGTGGGGGTGGTAGCCCTGCACCGTGGGGTGGAACTTGAAGCCCTTGATGCCCTCCTCCTGGATGAGCCGCTCGGCCTCGCGCGCACCCATCTTGCCCTTGTGCGGGTCGATGCTGGCGAAGGCCACCATCATGTCGCTGTTCTCGCGCGCGGCCTGCGCGATCTCTTCGTTCGGGATGCGCCGCCGGCCCAGTTGCGACTCGCTGTCCACGGTGAACATCACCAGGCCGAGCTTGCGTTCGCGGTAGTAGGCCACCGTCTCGGCAATCGTCGGCCGGCGGTCGCTGCCGAAGAACTTGTCGGCTGCGCGGTCGTACTCCTCGCCGTAGTGGTCGAAGGGGTTGCGGCAACTCACTTCGGCGTGCGTGTGGATGTCGATCGCGATGAGGTTCTGGTGGTCCATCGATGGCTCTCTCGGTGCGGTTGAGCGACCGGCCCAACCTAGGGAAAACACGGGGGTTGGGCGGACGGCTTTGGCTTGTTTTGGTTATTGTTTATAACCATAATCAGCCCTCGATTCAAGCGCAAAAACCCCGAACCAGCGGCCGCCGCCGACACCCGACATGCCCATCCATTCCACCGACATCAGCCTGAGCCTGCAGGGCGCATCCAGCGAAATCGCGGTCATCACGCTCAACCGCCCCGCCAAGCGCAACGCACTCAACGACGGCCTGATCCTGGCCATCCGCGACATGTTCCAGGCCATGCCGCACGGCGTGCGCGCCGCCGTCATCCACGGCAGCGGCGACCACTTCTGCGCCGGCCTCGATCTGTCCGAACTCAGCGAGCGCGACGCCGGCCAGGGCCTGCACCACTCGCGCATGTGGCACAGCGCGCTGGAGTGCGTGCAGTACGGTCCGGTGCCGGTGGTGGCGGCACTCCACGGCGCGGTGGTGGGTGGCGGCCTGGAGCTGGCCAGCACCTGCCACATCCGCGTGGCCGACGAGTCCGCCTTCTTCGCGCTGCCCGAAGGCTCGCGCGGCATCTTCGTGGGCGGCGGTGGTTCGGTGCGCATTCCGCGCCTGATCGGTGCCGCGCGCATGGCCGACATGATGTTCACCGGCCGCGTCTACAAAGCGCCCGAAGCCGAGCGCGTGGGCCTCACGCAGTACCTGGTGCCCCAGGGCACAGCGCTGGAAAAGGCCATGGAGCTGGCCGCCCGCATCGCACAGAACGCACCGCTGACCAACTACGCGCTGATGCACGCGCTGCCGCGCATCGCCGAACAACCGGCCGACCAGGGCTACCTCACCGAAGCCATGATGGCCGCCATCGCACAGAGCGACCCCGAAGCGAAAAACCGCGTGCGCGCTTTCCTGGAAGGCCGCGCCGCGAAAGTCAGCAAGGACTGAGCGCCATGAGCCAGAACCCGACCATGGCCCGCTACCGCCCCCTGAAGTTCGGCGTCACGCGAGCCACCCTGCGCGACGGTGCCCAGGGCACGCACTACCTGCGCGCCAACCAGGACCTGCCACCCTTCCCCGATCGCATCACCGACCGGCTGGTGCACTGGGCCAAGACGCGCCCCGACCAGACCGTGTTCGCGCGCCGCAGCAAGAACGCCGACGGCAGCACCGGCGACTGGCGCCACATCACGTTCGCGCAGGCACTCGACGCCGCGCGCCGCATCGGCCAGGGGCTGCTCAACCGCGGTCTCTCGGCCGATCGGCCGGTGCTGATCCTGAGCGAGAACGATCTCGAGCACGCGCTGCTCGCGCTGGGCTGCGTCTACGCCGGCATCGCCTATTGCCCCACCTCGCCCGCCTATTCGCTGGTGAGCCAGGACTTCGACAAGCTGCACCACGTGGTGAAGACGCTCACGCCCGGCCTGGTGTTCGCCAGCGACGCGGGCCGCTACAGCCGCGCCATGCTGGCCACGCTGGGCGAGGACGTGGAGCTGGTGACCACCGAAGGCTCCGTGCCCGGCCGCGCCACCACGCCATTCACCGCGCTGCTGGCCACCGAGCCCACGCCCGCGGTGGATGCCGCCATGGCCGCCACCGGAGCGGACACCATCGTCAAGTTCCTCTTCACCTCGGGCTCGACCAAGATGCCCAAGGC
>NZ_JAOASO010000041.1 GCF_030158645.1 Hydrogenophaga sp.
ACGGCAAGGGTCTGTCGAGCTACCCGCACCCCAAGCTCATGCCCGAGTTCTGGCAGTTCCCCACGGTGTCCATGGGCCTGGGCCCGCTGATGGCGATTTACCAGGCGCGCTTTTTGAAATACCTGCACGCCCGCGGCATCGCCAACACCGAGAACCGCAAGGTCTGGGTCTTCTGCGGCGACGGTGAAATGGACGAGGTCGAGTCGCTCGGCGCGATCGGCCTGGCGGCCCGCGAGAACCTCGACAACCTGGTCTTCGTCATCAACTGCAACCTGCAGCGCCTGGACGGCCCGGTGCGCGGCAACGGCAAGATCATCCAGGAGCTCGAAGGCGAGTTCCGCGGCTCGGGCTGGAACGTGATCAAGCTGCTCTGGGGCAGCGAGTGGGACCCGCTGCTGGCGCGCGACAAGGACGGCGCGCTGCGCAAGATCATGATGGACACGGTCGACGGCGACTACCAGGCCTTCAAGGCCAACGACGGCGCCTACGTGCGCAAGCATTTCTTCGGCCGCGACCCCAAGACGCTGGAAATGGTGGCCCACCTCAGCGACAACGACATCTGGAACCTCAAGCGCGGCGGCCACGACCCGCAGAAGGTCTACGCGGCGTACCATAAGGCGGTCAACCACAAGGGCCAGCCGACCGTGCTGCTGATCAAGACCGTCAAGGGTTTCGGCATGGGCAAGTCGGGCGAGGGCAAGAACACGGTGCACCAGACCAAGAAGCTCACCGACGAAGACATCAAGATCTTCCGCGACCGCTTCAACCTGCCGATCCCGGACAGCGAACTCTCCAAGATCCCGTTCTACAAGCCGGCCGACGACACGCCGGAAATGAAGTACCTGCACGAGCGCCGTCAGGCCCTGGGCGGCTACCTGCCCAAGCGTCGCGCCAAGGCCGACGAGCAGTTCACCGTGCCGCCGCTGGAGACCTTCAAGGCCGTGCTCGAGCCGACCGCCGAGGGCCGCGAAATCAGCACGACGCAGGCCTATGTGCGCTTCCTGAACACGCTGCTGCGCGATGCGGCACTCGGCCCGCGCGTGGTGCCGATCCTGGTCGACGAGGCGCGCACCTTCGGCATGGAAGGCCTGTTCCGCCAGATCGGCATCTACAACCCTGCGGGGCAGCAGTACACGCCGGTCGACAAGGACCAGGTCATGTACTACAAGGAAGACAAGGCCGGCCAGATCCTGCAGGAAGGCATCAACGAAGCCGGCGGCATGAGCAGCTGGATCGCAGCGGCCACGAGCTACAGCACGAGCAACCGCATCATGGTGCCGTTCTACGTGTACTACTCCATGTTCGGCTTCCAGCGCATCGGCGACCTGGCCTGGGCGGCCGGCGACATGCAGGCGCGCGGCTTCCTGCTGGGCGGCACCTCCGGGCGCACCACGCTCAACGGCGAAGGCCTGCAGCACGAAGACGGCCACAGCCACATCCTGGCCGGCACCATCCCGAACTGCATCAGCTACGACCCGACCTTCGCGCACGAAGTCGGCGTCATCCTGCACCACGGTTTGAAGCGCATGGTGGAGAAGCAGGACAACGTCTTCTACTACCTGACCCTGCTGAACGAAAACTACGCCATGCCCGGCCTCACGCCCGGCACCGAAGACCAGATCATCAAGGGCATGTACCTCTGCAAAGAGGGCGCCAAGCTCACGCCGCGCGTTCAGTTGCTGGGCTCCGGCACCATCCTGCGCGAATCGATTGCCGCACAGGAACTGCTGGAAAAAGACTGGGGTGTCGCCGCCAACGTATGGAGCTGCCCGAGCTTCAACGAGCTCACGCGCGACGGCCAGGACGCCGAGCGCTGGAACCTCCTGCACCCGACCGAGCCGCAGCGCGTGTCGTTTGTGGCGCAGCAGCTCGAGAAGCACACCGGCCCGGTGGTGGCCTCCACCGACTACATGAAGAACTACGCCGAACAGATCCGGCCCTTCATCCCCAAAGGTCGCACCTACAAGGTGCTGGGCACCGACGGTTTCGGCCGCAGCGACTTCCGCAGCAAGCTGCGCGAGCACTTCGAGATCAACCGCCACTACATCGTGGTGGCCGCGCTCAAGGCGCTGAGCGAAGAGGGCACGGTGCCGGTGGCCAAGGTGGCCGAGGCCATTGCCAAGTACGGCATCAAGGCCGACAAGATCAACCCGCTGTACGCCTGAGACGGCGAGGAGACAAGAACATGGCACTCATGGATGTGATGGTCCCGGACATCGGTGACTTCGACGAGGTGGCGGTGATCGAGCTGCTGGTGAAAGTGGGCGACACGGTCAAGGCCGAGCAGTCGCTGATCACGGTGGAGTCCGACAAGGCGTCGATGGAGATTCCGTCAAGCACGGCCGGCGTGGTGAAGGAAATCAAGGTGGCGCTGGGCGACAAGGTCAAGCAGGGCTCGGTGGTGTTGGTGGTGGAGGCTGCGGGTGCAGCTGCAGCGCCTGCTCCGGTGGCTGCGCCGGCTGCCGCGCCCGTGGCGGCTCCTGCGGCTGCTCCTGCTCAGGCAGCAGCGGCGCCTGCCGCCAGCGGCCCGGTCCAGGTGCTTGTGCCCGACATCGGCGACTTCAAGGACGTCGCGGTGATCGAGGTGCTGGTCAAGCCGGGCGACAAGATCGCGGTTGAGCAAAGCCTGATCACGGTCGAGTCCGACAAGGCGTCGATGGAGATTCCGTCCTCGCATGCCGGTGTGCTCAAGGAGCTCAAGGTCAAGGTGGGTGACACGGTCAACATTGGGGACCTGCTGGCGGTGCTGGAAGGTGCTGTTGCTGGGGCGGGCCCCTCACCCCAGCCCTCTCCCCAGGGGGGCGAGGGAGCCAAACCCGCTGCTGTCGCAGCCGCTGTGGCTGCACCGCAGGCCGCCATCGCTTCGGCGCCTGCAGCACCGGCGCACAACCCCACCGCGACTGCCGCCGTGGGCCTGCCCCACGCCTCGCCTTCGGTGCGCAAGTTCGCGCGCGAACTCGGCGTGCCGCTGGCCGAAGTCAAGGGCTCTGGCCTCAAGGGCCGCATCACCGCCGAAGACATCCAGTCCTTCACGAAGTCGGTGATGACCGGCGCCGTGCAAACGGTCGCGCAAGCGGCCAAGGCCCCGGCGTCCACCGGTGGTGGTGGCTCCGAGCTGGGCCTGATCCCCTGGCCCAAGGTGGACTTTGCCAAGTTCGGCCCGATCGAGCGCAAGGAGATGGGCCGCATCAAGAAGATCAGCGGCGCCAACCTGCTGCGCAACGCCGTGATGATCCCGGCCGTCACCAACCATGACGATGCCGACATCACCGATCTGGAAGCTTTCCGCGTCTCCACCAACAAGGAGAACGAGAAGAGCGGCGTGAAGGTGACGATGCTCGCTTTCCTGATCAAGGCCTGCGTGGCCGCGCTCAAGAAATTCCCCGAGTTCAACAGCTCCCTCGACGGTGACGCGCTGGTCTACAAGCAGTTCTGGCACATCGGCTTTGCGGCCGACACGCCCAACGGCCTGATGGTCCCGGTGATCAAGGACGCCGACAAAAAAGGCGTGCTGCAGATCAGCCAGGAAATGGGCGAACTGGCCAAGAAGGCGCGCGAGGGCAAGCTGAGCCCGGCCGAGATGAGCGGTGCCACCTTCACCATCTCCAGCCTGGGCGGCATCGGTGGGCGCTATTTCACGCCCATCATCAACGCGCCCGAGGTCGCCATCCTGGGCGTGTGCAAGAGCCAGATGGAACCGGTGTGGGACGGCAAGGCTTTTGCGCCGCGCCTCATGCTGCCGCTGTCGCTGACCTGGGATCACCGCGTGATCGACGGCGCTGCGGCGGCGCGCTTCAACGCGTACCTCGGCCAGATCCTCGGCGACTTCCGTCGCGTTCTTCTTTAAGGAATGACGATGGCCATCATTGAAATTCAAGTACCTGACATCGGCGACTTCGACGAAGTGGCGGTGATCGAGTTGCTGGTCAAGCCCGGCGATACCGTCAAGGCGGAGCAAAGTCTGATCACGGTCGAGTCCGACAAGGCTTCGATGGAGATTCCCTCCAGCGCTGCGGGTGTGGTGAAGGAGCTCAAGGTCCAGCTGGGCGACAAGGTCAAGCAGGGCAGTGTGGTGTTGACACTGGAGGCGGCGGGTGATGCCGCTGCGGCGCCTGCCCCCGCGGCCGCTTCTGCACCTGCTGCCGCGGCACCGGCCGCTGCACCCGCTGCGGCGCCTGCGCCAACGGCTTCTGCCTTCGCCGGCTCCGCCGACCTCGAGTGCGACGTGCTCGTTCTCGGCGGTGGCCCGGGCGGCTACAGCGCGGCCTTCCGCGCGGCCGACCTGGGTCTCAAGGTCGTTCTGGTCGAGCGCTACGCCACTTTGGGTGGCGTGTGCCTGAACGTGGGCTGCATCCCGTCCAAGGCGCTGCTGCACGTGGCGGCCGTGATGGACGAGGTCAGCCACATGGCCGACCTGGGCGTGGACTTCGGCCACCCGGTGGTCAACATCGAGAAGCTGCGGGGCCACAAGGAAAAGGTCATCGGCAAGCTCACCGGCGGCCTGGCCGCCATGGCCAAGATGCGCAAGGTCACCACCGTGCGCGGATACGGTGCCTTCGTCGGTGCCCACCACCTGGAAGTGGAAGAAACCAGCGGCACGGCGCAGGAGAAGACCGGCAAGAAGCAGGTGATCGCCTTCAAGAAGGCCATCATTGCCGCCGGCTCACAGGCCGTGCGCCTGCCGTTCATGCCCGAAGACCCGCGCGTGGTCGACAGCACCGGCGCGCTCGCGCTCAAGGCCGTGCCCAAGCGCATGCTGATCCTGGGCGGCGGCATCATCGGCCTGGAAATGGGCACGGTCTACAGCACGCTCGGCGCGCGGCTGGACGTGGTGGAGATGATGGACGGCCTGATGCAGGGCGCCGACCGCGACCTGGTGAAGATCTGGCAGAAGATGAACGCCAAGCGCTTCGACAACATCATGCTCAAGACCAAGACGGTGGGGGCGAAGGCCACACCCGAAGGCATCGAGGTGACGTTTGCGGCGGCCGAGGAGGGTGGTACCGCGCCCGCGCCACAGGTTTATGACCTGGTGTTGCAGGCCGTGGGCCGCACGCCCAACGGCAAGAAGATTGCCGCCGACAAGGCCGGTGTGGCCGTGACCGACCGGGGCTTCATCAACGTCGACATCCAGATGCGCACCAACGTGCCGCACATCTTCGCCATCGGCGACATCGTGGGCCAGCCCATGCTGGCGCACAAGGCGGTGCACGAGGCGCACGTGGCGGCCGAAGTCATTGCCGGTGAACTGCAGGGCAACAAGGAGCTGGCTGCGGCCGCCTTCAATGCCCGCGTGATCCCCAGTGTGGCCTACACCGACCCCGAGGTGGCCTGGGTGGGCCTCACCGAAGACCAGGCCAAGGCGCAAGGCATCAAGGTCAAGAAGGGCCTGTTCCCGTGGACAGCTTCTGGCCGAGCCATTGCGAATGGGCGCGACGAGGGCGTGACCAAGCTGCTGTTCGACGATTCACCCGAGGCCCACGGCCACGGCAAGATCCTGGGCGGTGGCATGGTCGGGACGCACGCGGGCGACATGATCGGCGAGATCGCACTGGCCATCGAGATGGGAGCGGACGCGGTGGACATCGGCAAAACCATTCACCCGCACCCCACGCTGGGCGAGAGCATCGGCATGGCGGCGGAAATCGCGCACGGTTCGTGCACCGACGTGCCGCCTGCGCGGCGCTGATGGAACAGGCCGACCGCCTCAAACGGTCGGCTTGATCTCGATCACGTTGGGGCCAAACGGCACGCCACGCTGCATCGCGGCAACCGTTTCCAGGAGCATCTGTTTTTCCCGCTCAGCGATCTCGGCTCGCAAGGTGTTGATGTTTGCGGCGACGATCGCGGTGATGTTGGCGGGCGTCTTGGCGGCATCCGGATCCGACAGACCGTCGATCAGTACCTGAATCAGCGCATCTGCCCGGTCGGCCTCCAGACCCGTGACCTTGGTGCTTTCGGTGATCAGCGCTCCCAAGCTGTGATTGCCGGCCTGGATCAACCAATGGTTGGTGCCTTGCTGCATGCCCACCGGCTGGGTCAGCATGGTCTGGAGCATGAGCATGTAGGCGGCGGAGCCGATCGGGAGATTCATGCGTTTGCACGCGTCGTTGAGCCAACCCTTGAACGTCTTGGCGTATTCCAGCCAAACGGGGTCCTTCTGGGCGCTGGCCGCCATGTGCACCGACATCAGGCCGGTCCGCAGATGCGCATCGAGCATGCTGTTTGGAACGAGACGGCCCAGCACTTTCAGGGCGTTGGCGCCTGCGTCGAGCACGGGACTTTGGGGGATGCCGAGGAAGGCAGGTGCCACGATGTGGTGAATTTTTCCTTCACGCTCCGTGCGCTCCGGACTCCGAAGGTGCGCCATCAGCATGTAGAGCGCGAACTCGATGTCTGCCACGGTGCGCGGCAAGGTTGTCGCCAGCGCCTCCAGCTGCTGGCCTTCTTCAGGGTTGGCAAGGGTGGCTTCCCGCACGCGCTCGACGCATGATGCCCTCGCTTGTTGTTGTTCAGGCTTGAGGGCGCTGTCAAGCGGGTTCGTGAGCAGGACGGGTTTGAGCAGCAGCTGGGTGGAGTCGTACTGGAATTGGGCGTACATCGAAGGGTCCTTGGTCGGCACAGGAAGGACCTTCAGTCTCTCGCTGCGCAAATGCCGGGACCATCGCTCGGGCAGCCTACGCGCAGGTCGGCGCGGGGCGAGCGTTGTGATCGAAGTGCGGTTCTTGAGGCGTACCGGTGGCCTGTTCAGCCTGGGGCAGTGCGGTGTCGCTGATCAGGGCGTGCGCGAGCTGCCCGCTGTGCCATCTGCAACGGGAACCACACGGCGCGCGCCGTTGAAGCGGGTGCTCCAGTACGACATGCGCATGTCTTCCATGCGCACATGTGAGCCGGCTCGCGGGGAGTGAATGAACTTTCCCTCGCCCACATAAATGCCCACGTGGCTGAACGCTCGGCGCATGGTGTTGAAGAAAACCAGGTCACCGGGTTTGAGCTCGCTCCGGTCGATCTCCTGAGTCGCAGCCGCCTGTTCGTCCGATCGGCGGGGCAGGATTTTCCCGATCGATTGCTCGTACACCGCTCGCACAAATCCGCTGCAATCGAAGCCGGTCTCCACCGTGTTGCCGCCGTATTTGTACGGGACACCCAGAAAGGCCATGGCGTTGATCACCAGACTGGAGGCCTGATCGCCCACGCTGTGACGGGCGCTTTGGAACTGGTCCCCCAGGCGGGCCATGAGGCCTTTTTCAACCAGCAAAGCGTCCATGTCCTCGAACGCGGCGTCCGGCGGAGCGGCGTGGACCGCCGCCGACAGGCTCACCAAAAGGACTGCAAAGAAGTGACGCATGCCGCGCAGGGTATCGGCGTTACCTTGGCAAGTCAAGCGAGAAATGGTCTGCAAATGCTTGATTTTGTTGGTGTTTGCTCGGGGTGCATCGCACGCGGTCCGCCGGGCTGCGATGGACGACCGTTCACCGCATTGGTCCGCGTGAAATCCCAACTGCCCGTGTGCAAGAAGTGGAGCGGCGGATTTTTAATTGAACGATGTTCAAATTTATGATGACAGGTTTAAAAATTCACCGCATCAGATGGCACGGGCTAAACTGCCGTCATGGAAGTCCAGCTGCACGAACTCACCCCGGTCATGACGGCGGCCGAGCGCGAAGCCGCCGAGCGCCAGCAGCAGCAACGCCAACAGCGCCAGCTCGCCATGTCCGACACGCGGCGCGCTTTGGTGTTGGACTCAGCACGCAGCGTGTTCGCAGAGAAGGGCGTCGAGGGCGCGAGCATCCGCGAAATCGCTCGCCGGGCGGGTTACACCCCGGGGGCGATTTACAGCTATTTCGACAGCAAGGAGGCGATTTATGCAGCCCTGCTGGCCGAATCGCTGGAGCGGCTCAATGCCGAGGTGGCCGCCGCGCGTTCATTCCCATCGCAACCCCAACTCACGCTCGCGGCCAAGGCGCAAGCCTGGTTCGGGTATTGCGCCCGCAGCCCGCGCGACCTCGATCTGGGCTTTTACCTGGTGCAGGGCCTGGCAGCCCATGGACTGGCCGGTGATCTCGCCCGGCAGCTCAACGGTCGTTTGCAGGATGCGCTGCGCCCCTGCGAGGTCGCGCTGCAGGGCATGGGACTTTCGATGGAAGTCGCCTTGCGCGAGAACACCGCGCTCTTCGCCCACGGTGTGGGTTTGCTGTTGCTGCACCGCACGGGTCGCATGGGGCTGCTCGGGCAGTCGGCCGAATCGATGTTTGCGACGTACGTGGAGCTGCTGATCGAGCGGTTCAATCCTGGCACCCTGGCGCCATCACGGCGGCGGGACCAGGCAGACTTGTTCGGTCTTTGACGGCCGGCGCAACGGCGGCGCACGCCGCGCTGCGAAAATCGGCGCTCCCGAATCCCGGAACGATACAAGAAAGACATGCATGCTGCTGGACGCTGACGACTCCCAACTGGTGCTGGTGGACTACCAGACCCGCCTGATGCCGGCCATTTATGAAGGCCCCCAGGTGCTCGCCAACGCCGTGCGCCTGGCCCGCATGGCCGAGCTGCTCGAAGTGCCCACCTGGGGCACCGAACAAAACCCCGAGAAGCTCGGACCCAACCCGCCGGAGCTGCGCGGACTGTGCCGCAAGACCCTGGCCAAGATGCACTTCAGTGCCGTGTCCGACGGCCTGGGTGACTGGTTGCGTCCTCCAGCCCGTCCAGCTCAAGGCGGTGGCAACGCACGCAGCCTGCCCAAGAACCTGCAAAAACCCGCCGCTGCACCCGCCGCCGAGCGCCAGACGGTGGTGCTTGCTGGCTGCGAAGCGCATGTGTGCCTGCTGCAGACCGCGCTGGAGCTGATCGAGCAGGAGTTCGACGTCTGGGTGGTGACCGACGCCTGTGGTTCGCGCACCGAGCGCAACCGGGACGCCGCCTTTGACCGACTCGCCAGCGCCGGCGCCGAACTCGTGACCACCGAGATGGTGGCCTTCGAATGGCTGCGCACGGCAGACCACCCGCTGTTTCGCGACGTGCAGGCGCTGATCAAGTAGGCCCCTGGGACATGCGCAAGGGGGGTGCTCCTGGCGCATGTCAGCCTGTCGCAAGCCGGTTGCTCATAATTATGAATTCAGTTTGAGTGCAGACCACCACCACGCCAGCAGGAGACGTTCATGAGTCAAGCCCAGGGTTACGCCGAGTTCTACCGCCGTTCCATCGAAGACCGCGACGCGTTCTGGACCGAACAGGCCGCCCTGGTGGAATGGAAGAAGCCGTTTGACCGCGTCTGCAACCACGACAACCCGCCGTTTGCGCGTTGGTTCGAAGGTGGTCTCACCAACCTGTGCCACAACGCGGTGGACCGCCACCTGAAGGACCGGGCCGACCAGAACGCGCTGATCTTCGTGTCCACGGAAACCGACGTGGAGCGCAGCTACAGCTTTCGCGAGTTGCACGCCGAGGTGCAGCGCATGGCGGCGGTCCTGCTCAGCCTGGGCGTGAAGAAGGGCGACCGAGTCCTGATCTACATGCCGATGATTCCTGAAGCCGCGTTCGCCATGCTGGCCTGCGCGCGCATCGGCGCCATCCATTCGGTGGTGTTCGGCGGCTTTGCCAGCCACTCGCTGGCCAGTCGCATCGAAGACGCCTCCCCCGTGGTCATCGTCAGTGCCGACGCCGGTTCGCGCGGTGGCAAGGTGGTGGAGTACAAGCCCCTGCTGGATGAAGCCATCCGCCTCTCGGCGCACAAGCCCGCGCAGGTGGTGATGGTGAACCGCGGTCTGGCGCCGATGAAGCTCACGGCCGGGCGCGACGTGGACTACGCCAGCGCACGCGACCAGCACCTGGACACCGTGGTGCCCTGCGAATGGGTCGACGCCACCCACCCGAGCTACACGCTCTACACCAGCGGCACCACCGGCAAACCCAAGGGCGTGCAGCGCGACACCGGTGGCTACGCCGTCGCCTTGGCCGCGAGCATGAAGCACGTCTTCATGGGCGAGCCCGGTGAAACCTACTTCTCCACCAGCGACATCGGCTGGGTGGTGGGCCACAGCTACATCGTGTACGGCCCGCTGATCGCCGGCATGGCCACCATCATGTACGAGGGTTTGCCCATCCGGCCCGATGCCGGCATCTGGTGGCACCTGGTGGAAAAGTACAAGGTCAGCGTCATGTTCAGCGCGCCCACGGCGGTGCGCGTGCTCAAGAAGTACGACGCCTCGTTCATCAAGGACCACGACCTTTCCAGCCTCAAGGCCTTGTTCCTGGCGGGCGAACCGCTGGACGAACCGACCGCGCAATGGATCGCCGACGCCCTGGGCAAGCCCATCATCGACAACTACTGGCAGACCGAAACCGGCTGGCCCATCTTGTCGCTGTGCAACGGCGTTGAGCCGGCCAACAGCAAGTTCGGATCGCCCGGGCGCGCGGTGTATGGCTACAACGTGAAGCTGCTCGACGACCAGACCGGCGCCGAACTCACCGAGCCAGGGCAAAAAGGGGTGGTCGCCATTGAAGGGCCGTTGCCGCCCGGGTGCATGCAGACCGTGTGGCGTGACGATGAGCGCTTCGTCAAGACCTACTGGTCCAGCGTGCCCGGGAAGCTGGTCTACAGCACCTTCGACTGGGGCATCAAGGACGAGGACGGTTACTTCTTCATCCTCGGCCGCACCGACGACGTGATCAACGTGGCGGGCCATCGCCTGGGCACGCGCGAGATCGAAGAAAGCATTTCCAGCCATCCGCGTGTGGCCGAGGTGGCGGTGGTCGGTGTGGCCGATGAACTCAAGGGCCAGGTGGCCATGGCGTTTGCCGTGGTCAAGGACGCCGCCACCCTGACCGACGACGCCTCGCGCCTGAAGCTCGAAGGCGAGGTGATGAAACTGGTGGACGAACAACTCGGCGCGGTGGCGCGGCCGGCGCGGGTGCGGTTTGTCTCGGTGCTGCCCAAAACCCGCAGCGGCAAACTGCTGCGTCGGGCCATCCAGGCCGTGTGCGAAGGGCGCGACCCGGGCGACCTGACCACCATGGACGACCCGGCTGCGCTGCAGCAGATCCGGGATCTGCTGGCCTGAGGGCCTTGCAGGGCCGCCGCCCGGATTGCTGACCGGGTCGCGGCATGGTCGTTTTCGGGCTTTCTAAGTATGATCCATGCTTATATTCACACGAGCGATGGGTGCCATGGACAAGATGATCGAATCCGAAGGCCAGGTGGAGCGGGTGCGGGTTTTTGAACTCGCTGCCGAGCTCTTTGGCGTGCTGGCCACCCCCATGCGGCTGCGCATCCTCAGCGCGCTGTGTGACCGCGAGAAGTCGGTGTCGCAGCTGTTGCAAGAGATCGACACCACCCAGCCCAACCTGTCGCAACACCTGAACCTGCTCTACCGCTCGGGCGTGTTGGCCAAGCGCAAGGACGGCACTCAGGTGATCTACCGGGTGCAGAGCGAAAAGGCGGTGATGTTGTGCCGCACTGTGTGCACACAGATCGCGATCGAGATCGACGAGCCCAGCGCCGTGCCGCCTTCAGAGCGGCTTTCACCCCGGGTGACATCCTGACGTCATCGCGCTGTCGCCAAACCTTTTTCCTCACGCGCGGCCCAAGGTGGCACAATCCCGAGTTGCAGTCAGGTCCTTCCACAGTCACTGTCGCATCCGCATAACGGTCAAGCCGTGCAGCGGAAGGTTTTTCTAACCAGCTAATGTTTCCTGCAGGGAAACGGAGGTCAGCGGATTTATGAGCGATTCCCAAGCCAATGGGGGCAACGTCTATGTTGCCTACAAGACCAACTCGTACCTCTTCGGCGGCAATGCGCCGTACGTGGAAGAGATGTACGAGAACTACCTCGCCAACCCCGGCAGCGTGCCGGACAACTGGCGCAGTTATTTCGATGCACTGCAACACGTGCCCGCCGGCGATGGGTCTGATGCCCGCGACGTTCCCCACCAGCCCGTCATCAACGCTTTTGCCGACCGCGCCAAGCAGGGTGGCACCAAAGTCGTCATCGCCGCTGGCGCCGACTCCGACCTGGGCCGCAAGCGCGTTGCCGTCCAGCAGCTGATTGCTGCTTACCGCAACGTGGGTGCCCGCTGGGCCGACCTCGATCCGCTCAAGCGCGCTGAGCGCGACAACATTCCCGAACTCGATCTGGCGTTCTACGGCTTTGCAGACGCCGATCTGGAAACCATCTTCAACACGAGCAACACCTTCTTCGGCAAGGAGACGATGTCCCTGCGCGAGTTGCTCAATGCCCTGCGTGAAACCTACTGCGGCTCCATCGGCGCCGAGTACATGTACATCACCGACCAGAGCCAGAAGCGCTGGTGGCAGGAGCGTCTGGAGAGCACGCGCTCCAAGCCGGCCTACAACGCCGAGAAGAAGAAACACATCCTCGATCGCCTGACCGCGGCCGAAGGCCTCGAGCGTTTCCTGCACACGAAGTACGTCGGCCAGAAGCGCTTTTCGCTCGAAGGTGGCGAGAGCTTCATCGCGTCCATGGACGAACTGATCCGCCAGGCGGGCCAGGTCGGCATCCAGGAAATCGTGATCGGCATGGCCCACCGTGGCCGCCTGAACGTGCTGGTGAACACCCTGGGCAAGATGCCCAAGGACCTGTTCGCCGAGTTCGACCACACCGCGCCCGAAGACCTGCCTTCCGGCGACGTGAAATACCACCAGGGCTTCAGCTCCGACGTGACCACCCCCGGCGGGCCGGTCCATCTCTCGCTGGCGTTCAACCCCTCGCACTTGGAGATCGTCAACCCCGTGGTGGAAGGCTCGGTGCGCGCCCGCATGGACCGCCGTGGCGATCCGCTGGGCAAGCAGGTGCTGCCGGTGCTGGTGCACGGCGACGCGGCCTTTGCCGGCCAGGGCGTGGTGATGGAAACGCTGGCGCTGGCCGAGACGCGTGGTTACTCCACCGGTGGCACGGTGCATCTGGTGATCAACAACCAGATCGGTTTCACCACCTCCGACCCGCGCGACAGCCGCTCCACGCTGTATTGCTCCGACGTCGTCAAGATGATCGAGTCGCCGGTGCTGCACGTGAACGGCGACGACCCCGAGGCCGTGGTGTACGCCACCCAGCTCGCGCTTGAATTCCGCATGGCCTTCCAGAAAGACGTGGTGGTCGACATCGTGTGCTTCCGCAAGCTGGGCCACAACGAGCAGGACACCCCGAGCCTGACCCAGCCGCTGATGTACAAGAAGATCGCGGCCCACCCCGGCACGCGCAAGCTGTACGCCGACAAGCTGGTCGCGCAGGGCCTGGGCGAGTCGATCGGTGACGACATGGTCAAGGCCTACCGCGCTGCGCTGGACGACGGCCGCCACACGGTGGACCCGGTGCTCACCAACTTCAAGAGCAAGTTCGCGGTCGACTGGAGCCCCTACCTCAACAAGAAGTGGACCGACAGCTCCGACTCCGCCATCCCCATGGCCGAGTGGAAGCGCCTGTCGGAACGCCTCACCACGATCCCCGACACCATCTCGCCACACCAGTTGGTGAAGAAGGTGTACGCCGACCGCGCGGCCATGGGCCGTGGCGAGATTCCGGTGGACTGGGGCATGGGCGAGCACATGGCGTTTGCCTCGCTGGTGGCCAGCGGCTTCCCGGTGCGCCTCTCGGGTGAAGACTGCGGCCGCGGCACCTTCACGCACCGCCACGCCGTGATTCACGACCAGAACCGCGAGAAGTTCGACGAGGGCACCTACGTGCCGCTGCAGAACGTGGCCGACAACCAGGCTCCGTTCGTGGTGATCGATTCCATCCTGTCCGAAGAAGCGGTGCTGGCCTTCGAGTACGGCTACGCCTCCAACGACCCGAACACGCTGGTGATCTGGGAAGCGCAGTTCGGCGACTTCGTCAACGGCGCGCAGGTCGTGATCGACCAGTTCATCGCCTCCGGTGAAGTGAAGTGGGGCCGTGTCAACGGCATCACGCTGATGCTGCCGCACGGCTACGAAGGTCAGGGCCCGGAGCACAGCTCGGCGCGCCTGGAGCGCTTCATGCAGATGGCGGCCGACACCAACATGCAGATCGTGCAGCCCACCACGGCCAGCCAGATCTTCCATGTGCTGCGTCGCCAGATGATCCGTGGGCTGCGCAAGCCGCTGATCATCTTCACGCCCAAGTCGCTGCTGCGGAACAAGGACGCGACCTCGCCGCTGTCCGAGTTCACCAAAGGCGGTTTCCAGACCGTGATCCCCGACCAGAACGCCGATGTGGCGAAGAAGGCCGAGAAGGTCAAGCGCGTCATCTGCTGCTCGGGCAAGGTGTACTACGACCTGGTGAAGAAGCGCGAGGAGCGCGAATCCGACGACGTGGCCATCATCCGTGTGGAGCAGCTCTACCCGTTCCCGCACAAGGTGTTTGGTGCCGAACTGCGCAAGTACCCCAACGCCACCGACATCGTGTGGTGCCAGGACGAGCCGCAAAACCAGGGCGCCTGGTTCTTTGTGCAGCACTACATCCACGAGAACATGCTCGACGGACAGAAGCTCGGCTACGCCGGTCGCGCCGCCTCCGCCTCGCCGGCGGTGGGTTACTCGCACCTGCACCAGGAACAGCAGAAGAACCTGATCGACGCCGCCTTCGGCAAGCTCAAGGGCTTCATCCTCACCAAGTAAGCCGCTGCTGCCGCCCGGCCCGCGGATGTTGAATCCCGGGTCGGCTGGCTCAGCGCAGTCCGAAACAAACAGGTAGAAGAAACATGGCAATCGTAGAAGTCAAAGTTCCGCAGCTCTCCGAATCGGTGGCCGAAGCCACCATGCTGCAGTGGAAGAAGAAGGTCGGCGACGCGGTGGCGGTCGACGAGATCCTGATCGAGATCGAGACCGACAAGGTCGTGCTGGAAGTGCCGGCGCCTTCGGCCGGTGTGCTGGTTGAAGTGCTGCAGGGCGATGGCGCCACCGTGGCGGCCGAGCAATTGATCGCGCGCATCGACACTGCGGCCGTGGCCGGTGCTGTTGCGCCCGCCGTGGCGGCAGCGCCTGCCTCCGCTCCAGCCCCGGCTGCAGCGGCCGCTGCCGTGGCCTCCACCAGCAAAGCCGGCGTGGCCATGCCCGCCGCCGCCAAGCTGATGGCCGACAACAACCTGGCCTCGGGCTCGGTGGCCGGCACCGGCAAAGACGGCCGCGTGACCAAAGGCGATGTGCTCTCCGCCGTGGCCGCACCCAAACCAGCGGTAGCCGCGCCCGTGGCCATTCCCACCGGCGCGCCCGCCAAGGTGCTGCCGCAGGTGCCGGTGGTCGCGCCTGATCTGGGTGACCGCCCTCAAGAGCGCGTGCCCATGACCCGCCTGCGTGCCCGCGTGGCCGAGCGCCTGCTGCAATCGCAGTCGACCAACGCCATCCTGACCACCTTCAACGAAATCAACATGGCCCCGGTCATGGAGATGCGCAAGAAGTTCCAGGAGAAGTTCGAGAAGGAACACGGCGTCAAGCTCGGCTTCATGAGCTTCTTCGTCAAGGCCGCGGTGCACGCGCTCAAGAAGTACCCCATCCTGAACGCCTCGGTCGATGGCAACGACATCGTCTACCACGGCTTCTTCGACATCGGTATCGCAGTGGGTTCGCCGCGCGGCCTGGTGGTGCCGATCCTGCGCAACGCCGACCAGATGAGCTTTGCCGACATCGAGAAGAAGATCGCCGAATACGGCCAGAAGGCCAAGGACGGCAAGCTCGGCATCGACGAGATGACCGGGGGCACCTTCTCCATTTCCAACGGCGGCACCTTCGGCTCGATGATGTCCACCCCCATCATCAACCCGCCGCAGTCGGCCATCCTGGGCGTGCACGCCACCAAGGACCGCGCGATGGTGGAAAACGGCCAGGTCGTCGTTCGCCCCATGAACTACTTCGCCATGTCCTACGACCACCGCATCATCGACGGCCGCGAAGCCGTGCTGGGCCTGGTGGCGATGAAAGAGGCGCTGGAAGACCCAGCCCGCCTGTTGTTCGACATTTGACCGGCAACCCCCTCTGCCAACGCCCCGACAGGGGCGTTGGCCTTTTGAATTCAGGAATCCAACATGTCCCAAACATTTGACGTCGTCGTCATTGGCGGTGGCCCCGGTGGCTACATCGCCGCCATCCGCGCAGCCCAACTCGGTTTCAAGGTCGCCTGCATCGACGAATGGAAAAACGCCGCTGGCGGCCCGGCCCCGGGCGGCACCTGCACCAACGTCGGCTGCATCCCGTCCAAGGCGTTGCTGCAATCGTCGGAGCACTTCGACCACGCCAACCACCACTTCGCCGACCACGGCATCACCGCCACCAACGTCAAGATCGACATCGCCAAGATGATCGGCCGCAAAGACACCGTGGTGAAGCAGAACAACGACGGCATCCTGTACCTGTTCAAGAAGAACAAGATCTCGTTCTTCCACGGCCGCGGCTCGTTCGCCAAGGCGGTGGAAGCCGGCTACGAAATCCAGGTCACGGGCGCCAAGGAAGAGCTGCTGACCGCACGCCAGATCATCGTGGCCACCGGCTCCAACGCGCGCGCCTTGCCCGGCACGCCGTTCGACGAAGAGACGGTCCTGTCCAACGACGGCGCGCTGCGTCTGGGTGCCGTGCCCAAGAAGATGGTGCTGATCGGCTCCGGCGTGATCGGCCTGGAAATGGGTTCGGTCTGGCGCCGGCTGGGCTCGGATGTGACCATTCTTGAAGGCCTGCCCACGTTCCTGGGTGCGGTGGACGAGCAGATCGCCAAGGAAGCCAAGAAGGCGTTCGACAAGCAGGGTCTGAAGATCGAGCTGGGCGTGAAGGTCGGCGAGATCAAGACCACCAAAAAGGGCGTGAGCGTGGCCTACACCAACGCCAAGGGCGAAGCCCAGTCGCTGGACGCCGACAAGCTCATCGTCTCCATCGGTCGCGTGCCCAACACCATCGGCCTCAACGCCGAAGCGGTGGGCCTGCAGCTGGACGAGCGCGGCGCCATCGTGGTGGACGCCGAATGCCGCACCAACCTCAAGGGTGTGTGGGCGGTGGGTGACGTGGTGCGCGGCCCGATGCTGGCGCACAAGGCGGAAGAAGAGGGCGTGGCCGTGGCCGAGCGCATCGCCGGCCAGCACGGCCATGTGAACTTCAACACCATCCCCTGGGTGATCTACACCAGCCCCGAGATCGCCTGGGTGGGCGAGACCGAGCAGCAGCTCAAGGCGCGTGGCGCCGCGTACAAGGCCGGCACCTTCCCATTTCTGGCCAACGGCCGCGCGCGTGCGCTGGGCGACACCACCGGCATGGTCAAGTTCCTGGCCGATGCCGTCTCTGACGAGATTCTGGGCGTGCACATCGTCGGCCCGCAGGCCAGCGAGCTGATCGCCGAAGCCGTGGTGGCCATGGAATTCAAGGCCAGCGCCGAAGACATCGCGCGCATCTGCCACGCGCACCCCTCGCTGTCGGAGGCGACGAAAGAAGCCGCGCTGGCGGTGGACAAGCGCACGTTGAACTTCTGAACCGGCACTGGTCTTGAGCGTTCGCAGCACCTACGAAGCCGCGCTGAAAGAGCGCGGCTACACAACCGATCCCGCCCAGCAGCGTGCCATCGACGCGCTGGAGCGGTGCGCCACCGAGTGGGCGGAATACAAACAGCGCCGTTCCAACTCGCTCAAAAAGCTCTTCATCAAGCCCGAGATTCCGCGCGGCGTGTACATGTTCGGCGGCGTGGGCCGGGGCAAAAGCTTCTTGATGGATTGTTTCTTCAACGCGGTGCCGCTCAAGCGCAAAACGCGCCTGCACTTTCACGAGTTCATGCGCGAGGTGCACCGCGAACTGCGCGAGTTGCAGGGCACGGTGAATCCGCTGGACGAGCTGGGCCTGCGGATCGCCAAGCGTTACAAGCTGATCTGCTTTGACGAGTTCCACGTGGCGGACGTGACCGACGCCATGATCCTGCACCGCCTGCTGGATGCGTTGTTCAAGGCCGGCGTGGGTTTCGTCACCACGTCGAACTTCCACCCGGACGGCCTCTACCCCGACGGCTTGCACCGCGACCGCATCCTCCCCGCCATCGAGCTGCTCAAGGAGCGGCTGGAGGTGCTGAGCGTGGACAACGGCACCGACTACCGCCAGCGCACCCTCAACCACATCGAGCTCTACCACTGCCCGCTGGGGCCACAGGCCGATGCGTCGATGGAGGCCACCTTCAACGAGCTGGCTGAAGCGGGTGACCAGGATCCCGTGATGCAGATCGAGTCGCGCCAGATCCGGGCCGTGCGCCGGGCCGGCGGCGTGATCTGGTTCGATTTCTGCACCCTGTGTGGCGGGCCGCGTTCACAGAACGACTACCTGGAAATCGCCACCCAGTTCCACACGGTGATGCTGTCCAACGTGCCGCAGATGCAGGTGCGTCAGGCGTCGGAGGCGCGGCGATTCACCTGGCTGATCGACGTGCTCTACGACCGCCGCGTCAAGCTGGTCATGTCGGCTGCCGTGCAACCCGAAGCGCTGTACCTCGAAGGGCCCATGTCGCATGAATTTCCGCGCACGGTCTCCCGCTTGAGCGAAATGCAATCGGAGGAGTTCCTGGCCCTGGAGCACCGGCTGGTGGACACCGGTTTGACGTGACGATTGGCGTTGACAGCGAAGCCCGCTGCGCGGGATTCAGCTCAGCGGCTCCAGCTTCACGATCACGATCGACAGGTTGTCGCCTGCGCCCTTGGCACGCGTGCGCGCCTTCTGGATCAGGAACTCGCAAGCCTCGCGCGGCGACAGCATGGCGATCGTGCTGGCCAGTTCTTCGGGCGTGAAGTAGTGCCACACGCCGTCGCTGCAGGCCATCAGCGCCTCGCCTGGCGTGAGTTGCGGCACCACGTGCAGATCCACCGGCGGGTCGTTCTCGGTGCCCAGGCAACCCATGAGGATGTTGGCGTGCGGGTGGTCCAGGGCTTCCTGCTCGCTCAGCTCGCCCTGGTTGACCAGGGTCTGCACGTACGAGTGGTCCATGGTGCGAAACACCATGCGGCCGTTGCGGAAGTGGTAGATCCGCGAGTCGCCGGCGTGCACCCAGTGGCTCTCACCGTCGGGGTCGATCAGGAAGGCGGCGATCGTGCTGTGCGGCTCCTGTTCGGCCGACACGGCGGTGAGCTTGATCACCAGGTGCGACTCTTCAACGATCTGGCGCAGCAAGGCAGACGCGTCGTCGGTGTCCGGGTCGTAACGCTCGAACAGCTGACGCGCCGTGAGCATCACCTGATCCGACGCCTTGCGACCGCCACTGCGTCCGCCCATGCCGTCGGCCAGCACGGCCAGCATGCAACTGCCGTGGCGTGGGTGGTTCAGCAGGCACACCTGGTCTTGCTGGTAGTCGCGGTCTCCCCGGTGGATGCCGGTGGAAGCCTGGATGCGGTAGCCTTTGGACATATGAATCAGTCGTTGTTCGGGTGCCGTTGGTTGCACGCAATGGTATCCAGTTATGTCCCCGCGGTACCTCACCGCCCGTGCGCCTTTGCACGCCGCTGGCGTGGTTGATCTGGTTCAATGCGTGGCGGCTGCCTTTGCCGCCGAAGGCCCACGCTCGGTGTCGCGCCCCGGACTTCGTCCCCGGCCGGGCCAGCTCGACATGGCGCTGGCCGTGGCGCAGGCCCTGCAGGCCGGCGAGCATCTGGCGGTGGAGGCGGGCACCGGTGTCGGCAAGACCTTTGCCTACCTCGTGCCGGTGCTGCTGAGCGGGCAACGCGCACTGCTGTCGACGGCCACGCAGGCCCTGCAAGACCAGCTGTTCACGCGCGACATTCCTGCGGTGTCCCGCGCGCTGGGTCTGCCGGTGCGCGCGGCGCTGCTCAAAGGGCGCTCCAGCTACTTGTGCCTGCACCGGCTGGAGCTGGCCAGGACGGTCGGTTCGTCCGCGCAACGCGACCCGGCCGTGGCCGCTGGACTGGAACAGGTGCAGCGCTGGGCGCGCCTCACCCGCAGCGGTGATGTGGGCGAGCTGGACGGGCTGGACGAACGCTCGCCGCTGCGCCCCCTGATCACATCCACCCGCCACAACTGCGTGGGCGCCACATGCCCGCAGGCCGCAGCCTGTCACGTCAACCTGGCCCGCCGCCAGGCGCGGGAGGCCGACTGGGTGGTGATCAACCACCACCTCTTTTTTGCCGACCAGGTCATTCGCGAGGCCGAAGCCGTGGACTGGTTGCCCGAGACCGGCGTGGTGGTGCTGGATGAAGCGCACCGGCTCAACGACACGGGCGTGCAGCTGTTGTCCCGGTCCATCGCCTCGGACCACCTGCACGACCTCGCGCGCGAAATCGGCGTGCAGGGCAACGCCCGGGCCCGCGGGCTGAGACCCTGGGCACACCTGGCGCTCAGCCTCGAACAAGCTTGCCGCGCCCTGGGCTCGGTGCCTCGAGACACCGCCACCCAGAGCCGCAGCGCGTGGACCGACGCAACACCTGGCGGGCTGGCTCCTGATGCCTGGCTGCGGGCGGTCACGGGTCTCGATCAGGCGTTGGCGGCTGCGCTGGAGGCCGTGTCGGCCACCGCCCCGAGTGCGGCTGAGCTCGCCCGTCTGCTCGAGCGCATCAAGGCGCTGCAGGGCACCTGGAGCCACCTGGCGCCGGGCGGGCCGAGCCCGGCGGATGCCGCCAGCGTGCGTTGGATGGAGTGGGGCGTCGACCGCGCCTGGCGCATGGTGCGCGCGCCGTTGGACAGCGCCGCCCGCTTCAGCAGGCTGGTGCCCGATGCAGGCCGCGGTGATCGAAGCTGGATCTTCGCCTCGGCCACGCTCGGCCACGACGACGCGCTGAGCTGGTTCACGCGAGGCTTGGGCCTGGCGGATCACAGCACCGTGCGCACCTTGCGGGTGGCCAGTCCGTTTGACCACGGCCAGCAAGCCTCGGTCTATGTGCCGCACGACCTGCCCGAGCCGTCCGAGGCCGCGCACACACCCGAGCTGGCACGGCGGGTGGCGCAGTGGGCCACGCGTCTGGGTGGACGCACCTTGGTGCTCACCACCACCCTGCGCGCGGTGTCGCGCATGGCCGAAGCCTTGAACGAACAGGTGCTCCTCGGTCGTTGTGCGCCGGTACGGGTGCTGGCCCAAGGGCGCCTGTCCCGTGCAGCCTTGCTGGCGCGGTTCAGGGCGGCCGCTTCGACGCCGCAGGGCGCCATCCTGGTGGCCTCGGCCTCATTCTGGGAAGGTGTGGATCTCGCTGGAGATGCGCTGCAGTTGCTCGTGATCGACAAGCTGCCGTTTTCCTCGCCCGACGATCCCCTCACCGCCGCCCGCGCCGCTCGCCTGGAAGCGCAGGGCTTGAATCCGTTTGGAGAGGCCTACCTGCCAGAGGCAGCCATGGCCTTGAAGCAGGGAGCCGGTCGTTTGATACGAACCGAAGCCGACCGCGGCGTGCTGGTCATCGGTGACCGCCGCCTCGTCACGCGGAGCTATGGCCTTCCGTTGCTGGCCAGCCTGCCACCGATGCGCCGTCTGGTTGACGAAGCCGACATGAGCGCGGCACTGGACGCACTCGCACTCACCAGATCTTCCACCAGGGATCGCTTGCTGTCTTGAAACCCTGGCTCAGGTATTCGCTTTTCGGATAGTTGGTCTGCATCACGCGGCGCGCGTCATCGCGCAGCTGGGTCATGCCCAGCGCGTCGTAGGCGCGCACCATGATGAACAGGGCTTCCTCGAGTGCGGGTGCGTCGTTGTACTCGTTGAGCGCGGTTTGTGCACGGTTGATGGCCGCCACGTGCGCGCCGCGGCTCAGGTAGTAGCGGGCGACATGCACTTCGTACTGGGCCAGCGAATTGACGATGTAGGTCATGCGCAGGCGAGCGTCCGGGGTGTAGCGCGAGTCCGGAAAGCGTGTGCTCAACTCCCGGAAGGCTTCGAACGATTCCTTGGCGGCCTTCTGGTCGCGCTCCGAGAGGTCTTGCCGCGCGATCGCACCGAACAGGCCGAGGTTGTCGTTGAAGTTCACCAGGCCTTTGAGGTAGAGCGCGTAGTCCATGGCCGGGCTGGCGGGGTGCAGCTTCTGGAAGCGCTCGATGGCGGCAAGTGCCTGGGCAGGCTCGCCGGCCTTGTAGTGGGTGTAGGCCTTGTCCAGCTGGGCCTGTTGGGCCAGCGGTGTGCCCGCTGCGCGACCTTCGAGCTTGCCGAGCAAGGTCACCGAGCGCTCGTAGTTGCCGGCGGAGCGCTCTTCGGTGGCTTCGCTGTAGATCCGGTTGGGACTCCAGTTGGCGGTTTCGTCCACGGGTTTGGTGCTGCCGCAAGCGCTGAGCGTGAGCGCAGCGCCCAGTGAACACGCGGCCAGAGCCGATAATCTCATCGTCAACATAACAAACTCACCTTCACAACGGACCGACGGATTGAAAGCGCAAAGTATATCGACGGGGGGTGCGTCGGACGGTCTGCCGGCAGACGCGGCCCATGACACAGCCACGGCCGCCGATGAATGGGCGCTTGAAGTCGAAAGGCGCATTTGTGAGGTTCCGGTCGGCATGCACGGCTGGCGCATCGACCGCGCGCTGGCCCAGCTGATTCCAGAGTTCTCCCGTTCTTACCTGCAGCAGCTCATGGCCGACGGCGCCGTGCAGGTGCGGGGCGTGCCCCAGAGCAAGGCATCGGCGCGCATCGCGGCCGGTGATCAGCTGCATGTGGAGCTGCGGCCCACCCAGCAAGCACAGGCCTTCGTGCCCGAGGCCATCGCGCTGGATGTGGTGTTCGAGGATGCGGATCTCCTCGTCATCCACAAACCGGCTGGCCTGGTGGTGCACCCAGCCGCCGGCAACTGGACCGGGACGCTGCTCAACGGCTTGCTGGCGCACCACGCCGGCGCCGCGAGCCTGCCGCGCGCGGGCATCGTGCACCGGCTCGACAAGGACACCTCGGGTCTGATGCTGGTGGGCAAGAGCCGCCAGGCGGTGGAAGCGCTGGTGCGCGCCATCGCCGCGCGCGAGGTGAGCCGGCAATACCTCGCACTGGCCCATGGGCGCTGGAAGGGCATGGAAGACCAGCACGTGGATCAACCGATCGGACGCGATGTGCACAACCGTCTGCGCATGGCGGTGGTACGGGTCGAGGGGGGCAGCAGCAAGACCGCGCAGACCACGGTGCGCCTGCTCGACACCTGCGACCAGGCCAGCCTGGTGGCCTGCAAGCTGCACACCGGGCGCACCCACCAGATCCGGGTTCACATGGCCTGGCTTGCACATCCGCTGGTGGGCGACACGCTGTACGGCGGTCGGGCGCTGTGGGGCATGACCCGGCAATCCCTGCACGCGGCGCGGCTGGAGCTCAGGCACCCCGTCAGTGGCCAGCCCCTGTTGTTCCGTTCCGAGCCGCCGGCCGACATGTTGCTGGCGCTCGAATCCAGCGGGCTCCATTACAATGCGAGCGGCTGGGACAGCGACTCGGCGGCTTGAATCCGCATCACCCGACGCGGGTGGTTTGCGCAAGACCTCTCACCCCCGACCTTCGTCCAGCCGCCCGATTTCAACGCCCGACCGAGAACCCTTGTCCGGGCTCTGCAGGATCCAGCCGATTCGCCCCGACCCGACGGTCGCGCCCGCATGCTGCATGGCCTGCGGCTCCATCGCACCGTTCGCCTTTCGCCCCGTCCCGGTTGCCCACCGGGTTTTGACTGACAGACACCATGAACACCACGGATGCCAAGCGTGTCCTCGAGACGGCATTGATCTGCGCGCCCCAGCCGCTGTCGGTGCGGGAACTCGGCACGCTGTTCGACATGGAAGTGTCGGCCGACACGCTCAAAACCTTGCTGGCCGATCTGCAGCTCGAATGGACCGGGCGCGGCGTGGAACTGGTGCAGGTGGCCACGGGCTGGCGCTTCCAGAGCCGCCCGGAACTGCGTCCCTACCTGGACCGGCTGCACCCTGAAAAGCCGCCGCGCTACAGCCGCGCTGCCATGGAGACGCTGGCCATCATTGCCTACCGCCAGCCGGTGACGCGCGGCGACATGGAAGACATCCGCGGTGTGACCATCAATTCGCTGATCATCAAACAACTTGAAGACCGGGGCTGGATTGAAGTGATCGGCCACCGCGAAACCGTGGGCCGGCCGGCCCTGTTCGCCACCACACGCCAGTTCCTCGATGACCTCGGGCTGGCCTCGCTGGACCAGTTGCCGCCCCTGGACGGCAGCGAGGTGCAGGAGTCCGCGCTGGACCGGCTCGATTTTGAATCGCTGGCGAACAGCTTGCCGTCCGATCCGCCCGATCTGGATGCACCCGAATCAGACCTGCTCGTGGTGGCCGACCCCCTGGCCGCCGACCCGATTTCCCCGCCCTCCGACCCGCAGTTGTTGGAACCGTCCACCCAGGAAGACCATGACCCCGGATCAAACTCCCCCCAACCCGACTGAGCTCGACCCCACCGCCGAGGTGCCTGCGGTCCGGCCCAAGCCCGCGCCACCACACCCCGAGCCCGAGGTGCTGCGATTCGACGACGTCGTCAGCGGAGCATTCGACGCCGAGCAGGAGCAGGAGTTGCCAGCGCTGCCCGTGAAGCGCGTGCTCTCGCCGCAGGCCGAGTCGCCCAAGCTGCACAAAGTGCTGGCGCAGGCCGGCATGGGCTCGCGGCTGGAGATGGAGCAACTGATCCTCGAAGGCCGCATCTCGGTCAACGGTGAGCCGGCCCACGTCGGCCAGCGCATCCAGATCGGCGATGTGATCAAGGTCAACGGCAAACCGGTGCGCGTGCGCATGACACCGCTCCCGCCACGCGTGCTGGCCTACCACAAGCCTGCGGGCGAAGTGGTGTCGCACGACGACCCGCAAAACCGGCCCACGGTGTTTCGCCGTCTGCCCAAGCTGATGCAGGGCAAGTGGCAGTCGGTTGGCCGGCTCGATCTGAACACCGAAGGCCTGCTGCTGCTCACCAGCTCCGGTGAACTGGCCAACCGGCTGATGCACCCGCGCTTTGGCTTGCAGCGCGAATACGCGGTGCGGGTGCTCGGTGCGCTGTCGAACGACGAAAAGGCCCGCCTGCTCGACGGTGTGCGGCTGGACGACGGCATGGCCCAGTTCGCTTCCATCGAAGACGGTGGTGGTGAGGGCGCCAACTGCTGGTACCGCGTGACGATCGGTGAAGGTCGCAACCGCGAGGTTCGCCGCATGTTTGAAGCGGTGGGCCATGCGGTCAGCCGCCTGATCCGCATCCGCTACGGCGCCATGATGCTGCCGCGCGGTCTCAAGCGCGGCGCCTGGATCGAGCTTGACGAGCGCGACATCGCGCGCCTGACGGCCGCGGCCGGCATGCCCGGCGCCGACGAGGAGGGCGCCCGCCCACCGCGTCCCGGTGGCCGCCATCCGGCGCAGCGCGGAAAACAGGGCCCTCGATCGGGTCGCACGCAAGGCAAACCGCCCGGCAGCCGCGGTGAGAGCCCTGGCTTTGGCGATCGGCGCAGCAGCGGTTACGGCATGGGCGGCGCACCGACCGGTCCCGGCGGCAAAGGCCGAGGCGCCAAGCCCGGCACCAGCACGGGCGGTCGCGGGCCGGGCGGCGGAGCTTCGCAGCCCGATCCCATGAAAACCTCGTTCGGCTACATCGGGCAGGATGCCCTGCAGCGCAGGCGCGAGCAGGAAGCCGGGCGCGGCAGCGCACCCGGTGGCGCGCGCCGCCGCGGCGGAGGTGGTGGCGGTGGTCGCACTGGCGGGCGCTGAACCCACTCGGCTCTTCCCCGCGCGTCACGGCCGAGCGACACGACCAATGTAGAATCATGGGCTTTGCGGGGTGCCCCAAACCCCGACAGATTCACCCACAAAACCTCAGGATTTCCATGGCCATCGAACGCACTCTCTCCATCATCAAGCCCGACGCCGTTGCCAAGAACGTGATCGGCCAGATCTACGCCCGCTTTGAAGCCGCTGGCCTGAAGGTTGTGGCTGCCCGCATGGCCCACCTGTCGCGCGGCGAAGCCGAAGCGTTCTACGCGGTGCACAAGGCCCGTCCCTTCTTCAAGGACCTGGTGGACTTCATGATCTCCGGCCCCGTGATGATCCAGGCCCTGGAAGGCGAAGGCGCGATCGCCAAGAACCGCGACCTGATGGGCGCGACCGACCCGAAGAAAGCCGACGCCGGCACGATCCGCGCCGACTTCGCCGACAGCATCGACGCCAACGCCGTGCACGGCTCGGACGCCCCCGAGACCGCCGCCGCTGAAATCGCGTTTTTCTTCGCCGGTCTCAACGTTTACTCGCGCTGAGCCAGCGCGCTGACCATGCCATGACGGCCAACCTGCTCGACTTCGATCTTGAGGGTTTGGCCGCTTGGTGCGAGCAGCTGGGCGAAAAGCGCTTTCGCGCCGTCCAGCTGTTTCGCTGGATCCATCAAAAAGGGGCGTCGGACTTCACCGAGATGACCGACCTCGCGCGCAGCTTGCGCGAGAAGCTCCCCGGTGCCTGCACCATCACCGGCCTGCCTGTGCTGTCGCGCCAGGACTCGGCGGACGGCACCATCAAGTGGCTGTTCGACGTGGGCGGTGGCAACGCGGTCGAAACCGTGTTCATTCCCGAAGAAGACCGCGGCACCTTGTGTGTCTCGTCCCAGGCGGGTTGTGCCGTGGGCTGCCGCTTCTGCTCCACCGGCCACCAGGGCTTTTCGCGCAACCTCACGACGGGCGAGATCCTCGCCCAGCTGTGGCAAGCCGAGTTCTTTTTGCGCAAGCACCTCAAACGCAGCGAGCGTGTGATCACCAACGTGGTGATGATGGGCATGGGCGAACCCTTGCAGAACTACAACGCGCTGGTGCCGGCGCTGCGTGTGATGCTGGACGATCACGGCTACGGCCTTTCTCGCCGCCGCGTGACCGTGTCCACCTCGGGCGTGGTGCCCATGATGGACCGCCTCGCGAAAGACTGTCCGGTCGCGCTGGCCGTGTCCCTGCACGCGCCGAACGACGCGCTGCGCAGCGACCTGGTGCCGCTCAACCTGAAGTATCCGATCGCCGAACTGCTGGACGCCTGCCTGCGCTATCTGCCCGCCGCGCCGCGCGATTTCATCACCTTCGAGTACTGCATGCTCGACGGGGTGAACGACCAGCCGCACCACGCGCAAGAGCTGCTGGCTCTGGTCCGGGGCCATGCGGGACGCGGCGTGCCCTGCAAGATCAACCTGATTCCTTTCAATCCGTTTCCCGGCTCTGGTTTGCTCTGCTCACCTCGGCCTGTGGTGCAGCAGTTCGCCCGCATCCTCAGCGAAGGTGGTCTGGTGACAACGGTGCGCAAGACGCGGGGTGACGACATCGACGCGGCCTGTGGTCAACTGGCCGGCGACGTGCTCGACCGCACCAACGCCGCCAGCCGCCTGGCCAAACGCCGCAGTGCCACCGAGCATCCCATCCGCATCGTCCACAAGGAAAAGCAGGCATGACTTCAGTCACTCGATTCCCAGCCCGGTTTTCAGGTGCCAAGGCGGGTTTGCTGGCGTGTCTGCTGTGTGGCCTGACCTTCCTTGTCGGTTGCGCCCAGACGGGTGCGGCACCCTCGGCTGCGTCCATGCAAGAGCCGATCACGGACTCGGACGAGCCGGATGTGCGCAAGCGCGCGCGCATCCGCATCGAGCTGGCCGCTGGCTACTTTGCCGAAGGGCAGACCACGGTGGCGCTCGATGAAATCAAGCTGGCCCTGCAGGCCGACCCCACCTACGCCCCGGCCTACGCGCTGCGTGGCCTGGTGTACATGCAGTTGAACAACAGCGTGCTGGCGGAAGAAAGTTTCAAGCGCGCCATCCAGCTCAATCCGCGCGACCCGGATACCCTGCACAACTATGGGTGGTTCGAATGCCAGGCCGGGCGTTATGCGCAGTCCACCGATCTGTTCAGGCGCGCACTGGCCAGCCCGGTGTACGGCGGGCAGGCGCGCTCCCTGTTGGCCATGGGCATCTGCCAGATCCGTGCCGGCCAGTTGGCGGAGGCCGAGGCCAGCCTGGCCCGTTCGTACGAGCTGGACGCCGGCAACCCGATCGTGGCTTACAACCTTGCGTCGCTGCAGTTTCGTCGCGGTGAGGCGAGCAAGGCGCAGTTCACCATCCGCCGCCTCAACAACACCGATCTCGCGAACGCGGAAACCCTGTGGTTGGGCATCAAGGTGGAACGCCAGTTGCAAAACACCCAGGCCATGACGCAGCTTGCCCAGCAGCTGGGCCGGCGCTACCCGGAGTCTGCGCAGTGGGCGAACTACCAGCGGGGTGCCTTCAATGAGTGAAGCGGTGGCGCAGCAGGGCAGCGATGCTCCTGCCGAGACGGTTTCTCGGCCCGTCCGCCTGAAAGAGGCTCGCGAAGCGGCCGGACTGCACATCGCTGCGCTGGCGGCCGCCTTGAAAGTGCCCGTCAAGAAGCTGGAGGCGCTGGAGGCCGGACGCTACACCGAGCTCCCCGACATGACGTTTGCCAGGGCCTTGGCCTCCAGCGCGTGTCGGCAGCTCCGGGTGGATCCGGGGCCGATCCTGCAGCAGATTCCGCAGAGTGCGGTGTCCACGCTCGGTCAATCGGGCCACGCCCTCAATGCACCTTTCCACTCCGGTCACGACGAAGCCCCGTTCAACCCCCTGAGCTGGTTGTCCCGCCCAGCGCTGCTGGCCGCCATTGCGTTGCTGCTGGGAGCGTTGGTGATCGTGTTCCTGCCACGGGCCGACCACACATCCGCAGTGCCCGAGCCTGGCGCTGCTGCCGGTCCCGGGCCGGTGCCGGCAGCCATGCCGGTGGTTCCGCCGGAGCCTGCAGCCCCCGGCCCGCAGGACGCCGCGGCGGGTGCAAGCCCAGCACCGGTCGTTGCCGATCCGCTTGCGGTGCCCGGTGGCACCACCACTGCGCCTGCCGAGCCGTCAACTTCTCCTCAAGCCCCGGTGGCCGAAGCCGGTGTGGCTGTGACACCCGATCCCTCTGCGGTGACCAAGTCGGGTGGCCTGCTGAGCATCGCCGCCACTGGTCAATCCTGGGTCGAGGTGGTCAATGGGTCTGGCGTGGTGGTGGTCAAAAGGCTGCTCCAGGCGGGCGATGTGATCGAGTTTTCCGCGGCGCCCCCTTACACCGTGGTGCTGGGAAAGGCCGACGCTGCCGAGGTCAGCGTGCGTGGAAAGTTGTTTGACACATCGCCGTTTGCACGTAACAACGTGGCCCGATTCGAGGTGAAATGAACATGGACACTGCGTCCCGATCTTCTCTTGTGACTTCCGGCGCTGCCGGGCAACCCATTCCCCTCGCTGCCGTGCGTGCCCGAACGACGCGGCAGGGCGTCGTGGCCTGGGGCAGCCACCGCGTGACGGTGGGTGGCGATGCGCCCGTGCGTGTGCAGTCCATGACCAACACGGACACCGCTGATGCGGTGGGCACGGCGATTCAGGTCAAGGAACTCGCACTTGCCGGCTCCGAGCTGGTTCGCATCACGGTCAACAACGACGAAGCCGCCAAGGCCGTCCCTTACATCCGCGAGCAGCTGGACCGCATGGACATCCACGTGCCCCTGATCGGCGATTTCCACTACAACGGGCACCGCCTGCTCACCGACCATCCAGCTTGCGCCCAGGCGCTTTCAAAGTACCGCATCAACCCCGGCAATGTGGGCCGTGGTGACAAAGGCGACCGACAGTTCGCGCAGATGGTGGAAATCGCAGCGCGCCACGACAAGGCCATCCGCATTGGCGTGAACTGGGGTAGTCTGGACCAGGACTTGCTCGCCCGCCTGATGGACGAGAACGCCAGCCGGCCCCAGCCTTGGGAAGCGCGTCAGGTGATGTACGAGGCCTTGATCACCTCCGCACTCGAATCCGCCAAACGGGCGGAGCAGATCGGCCTCAACGGCAACAACATCACGCTGTCGTGCAAGGTGAGCGCGGTTCAAGACCTGATTGCGGTGTACCAGGCCCTGGCACAGCGTTGCGACTACGCCCTGCACCTGGGGCTGACGGAGGCGGGCATGGGCACCAAGGGCGCGGTGGCCTCCACGGCCGCGCTCTCGGTGCTGTTGCAGCAAGGCATTGGCGACACCATCCGCATCTCGCTCACGCCGCAACCGGGCGAAGCCCGCACACAAGAAGTTGTGATTGCGCTGGAGATCCTGCAGGCCCTGGGCATGCGCGCGTTTGTGCCCTCGGTCACCGCCTGTCCGGGCTGTGGCCGGACCACCAGCACCACCTTCCAGGAGCTGGCCAAGCAGATCGACGACTACCTGCGCAGTTCCATGCCGGTCTGGCGCGAGCGCTACCCTGGCGTTGAAAACCTCAAGGTCGCGGTGATGGGTTGCATCGTCAACGGCCCCGGTGAGAGCAAGCATGCCGATATCGGCATCAGCCTGCCCGGCACCGGCGAGGCGCCGGCAGCCCCCGTTTTCATTGACGGCCAAAAAGCAATGACTTTGCGCGGCGACGACATCGTGCGCGAGTTTCAAGGCATCGTGGACAACTACATCGAGAAAAAGTTTGGCGTCACCGTTTGAAGTCGGGTCTCCCCCCGGCGTCCGCTGACCGCACGAGCTCCCAAGGCATGGCAGAAAAACTGAGCGCCGTCAAAGGCATGAACGACATCGCCCCTCCCGCGTCCGCGCACTGGGAGTGGCTCGAAGAAACCCTGCGTCGCCTCATGAGGCGCTACGGGTACCGAAACCTGCGCACACCCATCGTGGAGCCCACCGCGCTGTTCGTGCGTGGTCTGGGCGAGGTGACCGACATTGTCGAGAAGGAGATGTACTCCTTTGAAGACCGGCTCAACGGCGAGCAACTCACGCTGCGCCCGGAGAACACGGCGGGCGTGGTGCGCGCCGCGCTCGAACATTCGCTGCTGTACGACGGTGGCAAGCGCCTGTACTACATGGGCCCGATGTTCCGCCACGAGCGCCCGCAACGCGGTCGCTACCGCCAGTTCCACCAGTTCGGCGCCGAGGCCCTGGGCTTCGCTGGCCCCGATGTGGACGCCGAGCTCATCGTGCTGGCTTGCGACCTGTGGGCCGAGCTCGGCCTCACCGGGATCGAACTCGAGATCAACAGCCTGGGTCAGCCCCCCGAGCGGCTGGCGCACCGCCAGGCGCTGATCGCTTATCTGGAAGCCCACATCGACCAGCTCGACGAGGAGGCCAAGCGCCGCCTGCACAGCAACCCGCTGCGCATCCTGGACACCAAGAACCCGACCATGCAGGCCCTGGTGAACGCCGCGCCGCGGCTGATGGACCACCTGGGTGCCGAATC
The DNA here is from genome assembly GCF_030158645.1 of Hydrogenophaga sp. Taxonomy (GTDB): domain Bacteria; phylum Pseudomonadota; class Gammaproteobacteria; order Burkholderiales; family Burkholderiaceae_C; genus Hydrogenophaga. The sequence goes on from NZ_JAOASO010000041.1 coordinate 31,128, forward strand.
GCTCGACCATTTCAACCGCCTGCGCGGCCTGCTCGATGCGCACGGCATTTCGTACCGCATCAACCCGCGCCTGGTGCGCGGCATGGACTACTACAACCTCTCGGTGTTCGAGTTCGTGACCACGCAACTGGGTTCGCAAGGCACGGTGTGTGCCGGTGGCCGCTACGACGGCCTGTTCGAGCAGATCGGTGGCAAGGCCGCGCCAGCCGTGGGCTGGGCGCTGGGCATGGAACGCATCCTGGAGCTGCTGAAAGAGCAGGGCAAGCTGCCCGAGCCTCCCGTGCCCGACGCCTATGCCGTGGTGCCCGACGCGTCCCATGTGCCCCAGGTCATGCCGGTGCTGCGCGCGCTGCGCCGGCACGGCGTCAACGTGCAGATGCACGCAGGCGGCGCCGATGGCATGGGCAGCATGAAGTCGCAGTTCAAGAAGGCGGACGCCAGCGGCGCCCGCTTTGCCCTGATCTTCGGCGAACAGGAGCTGCAGCAAGGCGGGGTGGCCCTCAAGCCTTTGCGTGGCCCCCGGCCGGACACCGACGCGGCTGCACCCGACGCGGTGCAGCGCTTGCTGCCGGTCGCTCAGGTGGCCGACTGGGCTGCCAGTTTGCGCAGCACCTGACCTGCCCGGCATTCCCCGTGCGTCGCAGGCGGGGATGCCGCGGCCACCCGCCTACAATCGAGCGTTGCGCTCCCGGCGCCCGAACCCGAATCGAATTTGCAGCATGGCCAAACACCTCGACCTCGAAGAGCAGGAACAGCTCGATCAGATCAAACACTTCTGGAGTCAGTACGGCAACCTCATCAGCTGGGTGCTGATCGTGGTCTTCGGGTCATTTGCCGCCTGGAACGGCTGGAACTACTGGCAACGCACCCAGGCCGCGAAGGCCGCTGCCCTGTACGACGAGGTGGACCGCGCGGCGGTGGCCAAAGATGCCGATCGTGTGCAGCGCGCGCTGGCCGACATGCAATCACAATTCGCCAGCACCACGTACGCGAGCCAGGCGGCGCTGCAGGCCGGCAAGACACTCTTCGACGCGGGCAAGCTCCCCGAGGCCCGAGCCGCCCTGGCCTGGGCAGCCGAGAAATCCTCCGACGATTCGTACAAGGCGGTGGCGCGCTTGCGCCTGGCGGCACTCGACATCGAGGCGCAGGCCTTCGACCAGGCGCTCAAGACGCTGGACGCACCCGTGCCCAAGCCGTTTGAGCCACTCGTGGCCGATCGCCGCGGTGATGTGTTCATGGCCCAGGGAAAAACCGACGAAGCCAAGGCACAGTACCAGGCCGCCTGGCAGGGCCTCAGCACCCGAACCGAATACCGCCGGCTGGTCGAGGTGAAGCTGGCTTCGCTGGGCGTCGATGTGGCCAGCCTGACTCCAACAACCGAGGTCGTCCGTTGAACCCATTTCTGAACTCCTGGCAGCGCAGTTTGCGCACCGCTTGCCTGGGTGCGCTGGTCCTTGCCGGTCTTGCAGCCTGTTCCTCCGGTCCCAAGAAGCCACAACCCGCCGAGCTTCCGCCCGTGGCCGCACTGATGGGAACACGTGTGGCATGGACCGCGCAGATCGGCCCCGGCACCGAATCCATGACGCCCGCAGTGGCCTCGGGCCGCGTGTTCGTGGCCAGCACATCGGGCGCCGTGGCGGCGCTCGATGGCGTGACCGGTCAAGATGTCTGGCGTTTGAATCTCGGCACCCCCATCGCTGCCGGTGTGGGGTCTGACGGGCAAACCGCCGCCGTGGTCACGCGCGAAAACCAGCTCGTGGCGATGGCCAACGGTCGCGAAGTCTGGCGGGTGCGTCTGCCTGCCCGCGCCTTCACGGCCCCGCTGGTGGCAGGTGCACGTGTGTTCGTGCTCTCGGCCGACCGCACCGTCACCGCGTTTGACGCCAAAAATGGCGCCCGGTTGTGGACCCAAACACGCACCAGTGAGCCCTTGGTGCTGAGCCAGAGTGGCGCTTTGCTGGCCGTTGGCGACACACTGGTGGCTGGATTGTCGGGGCGACTCGTGGGCCTCAATCCTGCCAATGGATCCGTGCGCTGGGAGGCGCCGGTGGCCACGTCGCGCGGCACCAACGAAGTGGAGCGGCTGGTGGACATCGTTGGCCCGGTCAGCCGAATTGGCGACAGCGTGTGCGCGCGAGCCTATTCGGCGGCCGTGGCTTGTGTGGATGCCAGCCGAGGGACGGTGGTGTGGTCACGCGTTGCGCAGGGCACCACCGGTGTTCACGGTGACGACCGTCTGGTGTTTGGTGCCGACGCGGAAGGCCGCTTTCAAGCTTGGCAACGCGCTTCCGGCGAGCCGGCCTGGAGCATCGACCGTCTGAAATACCGCGGCCTCAGTGCTCCCGTGGCCCTGGGCCGGGTGGTGGCCGTGGGCGACAGCAGCGGCCTCGTGCATTTGATCTCACGCGAAGATGGCAGTGAAATGACCCGCCTGAGCACCGACGGGTCGCCGGTTCTCGCCGCCCCTGTGCTCGCGGGCGACGCGCTCGTGGTGCAGACGCGCAACGGCGGCGTGTACGCCTGGCGCCCCCAATAGTGGTCACGGCTCAGCCGTACCGCGTCCTGAACGAAAGCAGTTTTCCTTGAAACCCGTCATCGCCCTGGTGGGCCGCCCCAATGTGGGCAAGTCCACCCTGTTCAACCGCCTGACGAGTTCTCGCGACGCCATCGTGGCCGACTTTGCCGGCCTCACCCGTGATCGCCATTACGGCAATGGCCGCCTCGGTGCGCGTGAATACATCGTCATCGACACCGGGGGCTTCGAGCCCGATGCCACCGAAGGCATCTACAAGGAGATGGCCAAGCAGACACGGCAGGCCGTGGCCGAGTCCGACGTGGTGCTGTTCGTGGTCGATGCCCGGGCCGGCATCAGCGCCCAGGACCACGAGATCGCAAGTTACCTGCGTCGGCTGGGCAAGCCGTGCGTGCTGGTGGCCAACAAGGCCGAGGGCATGACCCAGGGCTTGCAGCTGGTCGAGTTTTACGAGTTGGGTCTGGGCGAAGTGCTGCCGGTCTCCGGTGCGCATGGACAGGGCATCCGCTCGATGGTCGAGTTGGCCATGGAGCGCATTCCCGGCCTGCCGCCGGAAGACGAAGAGGAAGAACCCGCACCGGTCGGCGTGATCCGTCTGGCGGTGGCGGGGCGGCCCAATGTGGGCAAGTCCACCCTGATCAACGCCTGGCTGGGCGAAGAGCGCTTGGTGGCATTCGACCTGCCCGGCACCACGCGCGACACCATCTCCGTGCCGTTCGAGCGCAATGGCCAGAAGTTCGAGCTGATCGACACCGCCGGCATCCGTCGCAAGGGTCGGGTGTTCGAGGCGATCGAGAAATTTTCGGTGGTCAAGACCCTGCAGGCCATTGAAAACGCGAACGTCGTGCTGCTGCTGCTTGATGCCACGCAGGGCGTGACCGACCAGGACGCCCACATTGCAGGCTACATCCTGGAAAGCGGCCGCGCCGTGGTGCTGGCCATCAACAAATGGGACGCGGTGGATGCCTACCAGCGCGAGCAGATCGAACGCCAGATCGAGACCCGCCTGGCCTTCCTGAAATTCGCGTCGATGCACATGATCTCGGCCCAAAAGCGTCAGGGACTGGCGCCGGTGTGGAAATCGATCATCCAGGCCCAGGCATCGGCCACGCGCAAGATGTCCACCCCGGTGCTCACCCGCCTGTTGGCTGAAGCGGTTCAGTTCCAGGCGCCGACGCGCGGCGGCATGTTCCGCCCCAAAATGCGCTACGCCCACCAGGGTGGCATGAACCCGCCGGTGATCGTGATCCACGGTAACTCGCTGGAACACGTGCCGGATTCGTACAAGCGCTTCCTCGAGGGGCGCTTCCGCAAGGCCTTCGATCTTGTTGGCACGCCTTTGCGGATCGAGTTCAAGACCTCCACCAATCCTTTCAAGGAATAGGAATCTCCCCGGAGGGCCTGAGCATCGCTGGCCCTGTGGTATGGTTGTTTTCCTATCCACTTTTTTCTGAACACGGAGAATATCGTGAGCAATAACAAAGGCCAACTCTTGCAAGATCCCTTCCTGAACCAGCTGCGCCGGGAGCACGTCCCCGTGTCGATTTACCTGGTCAATGGCATCAAGTTGCAGGGGCAAATCGAGTCGTTCGACCAATACGTTGTTCTGTTGCGCAACACCGTGACCCAGATGGTGTACAAGCACGCCATCTCCACCATCGTTCCGGGGCGTCCCGTGCAGTTCACCGCAGCGGCTGCAGACGACTCAACCGCACCTTGAACACTGGCGCCCTGAATGCCGGGTCGGACTCGCGCCACGACCCGGTGCGCAGCGCCCTCCGCGCTGTCACTGAACCCATTTGAAATCACCCGACGTACCGTCCATGTCCACCCCATCGGTCATTCTGGTGGGCGTGGATTTTGGTGCTCCTCACTTTGACGCCCCGCTGGAAGAATTGGGTCTGCTGGCCCAGACGGCGGGCTATTCGGTGGCCGATCGGGTGACCTGCAAGCGCAGAGCACCCGACCCAGCCTTGTTCGTGGGCTCCGGCAAGGCGGACGAAATCAAACTGTTGGCCCAGTCGACCGGCGCTTCAGAGGTGCTGTTCGACCAATCGCTCAGCCCGGCCCAGCAGCGCAATCTGGAGCGCCACCTGGGGATGCCGGTCAATGACCGAACGTTGCTGATTCTGGAAATCTTCGCGCAGCGTGCCCGCAGCCACGAAGGCAAGCTGCAGGTTGAACTCGCTCGGCTTCAGTACCTTTCCACCCGACTCGTGCGGCGCTGGTCGCACCTTGAGCGTCAGAGCGGCGGCATCGGCATGCGCGGTGGCCCCGGCGAGACGCAGATCGAGCTGGATCGCCGCATGATCGGTGAGTCGATCAAGCGCACCAAAGAGCGGCTTGAGAAAGTGAAGAAGCAGCGCGCCACCCAGCGCCGTCAGCGTGAGCGGCGCGATACCTTTTCCATCTCGTTGGTGGGGTACACCAACGCTGGCAAATCTTCGTTGTTCAACGGCTTGGTCAAGGCACGCGCCTACGCGGCCGACCAGTTGTTTGCCACGCTCGACACGACGACCCGCCAGCTCTACCTGGGCGAGGCGGGCCGTTCGGTGTCGTTGTCCGACACGGTGGGGTTCATCCGCGATCTCCCGCACGGGTTGGTCGATGCCTTTGCGGCGACCTTGCAAGAAGCCGCTGACGCCGATCTCCTCCTGCACATCGTGGATGCATCCAATCCCTCGCACCCGGAGCAAATTGCGTCTGTGATGAGCGTGCTCAATGACATCGGGGCCGAGCAAGTCCCTCAAATCCTGGTGTTCAACAAACTCGACGCCATGGACGAAGCAAACCGTCCGCATGTTCTCAGTGATCAAATGGAACTGGATGGGCAGCCTGTGTCTCGAATCTACGTGAGTGCGAAGACCGGCGAGGGTTTGCCCGCCCTGCGAGCACTGTTGGCGGCGCGGGTGATGAACCTCAAAGGCGGGCAAGGCCCCATGAGCCCGGGGGCGTTCCCCGAAATTGAAAGTCCGCTGTCCTGATTGGGCACAATGTGATGGTTTTTGAATCGACAAAAAGTTGGCAACACATGGATGTGAATCTGCAAACCCCCTCCCGCGCTGAGCAGCCTGGCCCAAGGTCCAAACCCCGACGCGGCGTGAGCAAGTTGTTGGGCATGTTCAATTTGAATGATCCACGCTGGGGTCGGGGCGACGATGCACCCCGCAACGAAGGTTCGAAAGACGGACAGGAACCCGATCGCAACGACGACAACCGGGCACCTCAGCGCCCTCGTGGTCAGGGGCCCAACCAGGGTCCTCCAGACCTTGACGAGCTGTGGCGCGACTTCAATCGCAAGCTCGGCGGCTTGTTGGGCAAAAAGGGTGGTGGTCAGGGCGGCGGCAATGGCTCCGGCGGTGGTGGCATGCCCAACTTCAACCCGAGCCCGAAAACGACCGGCATTGGCGCGGGACTCATTGTCGGCGTTGCGGCGCTGATCTGGCTGGGCACCGGCTTCTTCATCGTGCAAGAGGGCCAACAGGCCGTCATCACACAGTTCGGCAAGTACAACAGCACGGTCGGGGCTGGTTTCAACTGGCGCTTGCCGTACCCGGTCCAGCGACACGAGACGGTGTTCGTGACGCAGATTCGCTCGGTCGATGTGGGTCGGGACAACCTGGTGCCCGCCACCGGTCTTCGCGAGTCGGCCATGTTGACGGAAGACGAAAACATCGTCGAGATCAAGTTTGCCGTGCAGTACCGCCTCAACGACGCGCGTGCATTCCTGTTCGAGAGCCGGGATCCGGATGCTTCCGTGGTTCAGGCCGCCGAAACGGCGGTGCGTGAAGTGGTGGGCAAGATGAAGATGGACGCTGCTCTGGCCGAAGAGCGCGACCAGATCGCGCCGAGGGTGCGCGCGCTGATGCAAAACATCCTGGATCGCTACAAAGTGGGTATCGAGGTCGTGGGCATCAACTTGCAACAAGGCGGTGTCCGTCCGCCCGAGCAGGTGCAGGCTTCGTTTGACGATGTGCTCAAGGCGGGTCAGGAGCGCGAGCGCGCCAAGAACGAAGCCGAGGCCTACGCCAACGATGTGGTCCCAAGGGCTCGCGGTGCAGCTTCCCGGCTGACCGAAGAAGCTGAAGGCTATCGCGCCCGCATCGTCGCGCAGGCAGAAGGTGATTCCCAGCGCTTTCGCTCGGTGCTGACCGAATACCAGAAGGCCCCGCAGGTGACGCGGGAGCGCATGTACACAGACGCCATGCAGGAGATCTACAGCAATGTGACCAAGGTGCTGGTGGATTCCAAGGCCGGCAACAACCTTCTGTACCTGCCCTTGGACAAGATCATGCAGATGACGACCCAGTCGCCGTCTGCGACGCCCGCAGCGCCCGCAGCGCCAACCAGCGCGGCCCCCGCCACCCCGGCCAGCCGCAGCCTTGACAACGCAGCCCGCTCGCGCGAGCGCGAGAGCCGCTGAACGCCGCACACGAGACCAAAGAGCACCGCACATGAACAAATTGGGTTTCATCCTCACCAGCCTCGTCGTGGCGCTGGCCATCGCCAGTTCCATGCTGTTCGTGGTTGACCAGCGCCAGTTCGGCGTGGTTTTCCAGCTGGGCCAGATCAAGCAGGTCGTGACCGAGCCAGGCCTGAACTTCAAGTTGCCGCCACCGTTCCAGAACGTGTCCTATATCGACAAGCGCTTGCTCACGCTGGAGAGCACCGACACCGAGCCGACGCTGACCGCCGAGAAACAGCGTGTGGTGATCGACTGGTACGTGCGCTGGCGCATCGCCGAGCCGCAGGAGTACATCCGCAACGTCGGGATCACCGAGCGCGCGGGCGCCTTGCAGCTCAACCGTGTCGTGCGCAACTCGTTCCAGCAGGAAGTGAACAAGCGCACCGTGAACGAACTGCTGTCGACCCGGCGCGAACAGCTGATGGCCGACGTGAAGCGCGAAGTGCTCGCCGCTGTGCGCAGTGCCGACAAACCCTGGGGCATGGACGTGGTCGACGTGCGCATCACCCGCGTGGACTACGCCGAGAGCATCACTGCGTCGGTGTACCAGCGGATGGAAGCCGAGCGCAAACGCGTGGCCAACGAACTGCGTTCCACCGGTTTTGCCGAGGGTGAAAAGATCCGTGCCGATGCCGACCGCCAGCGCGAGGTGATCGTGTCCGAGGCCTATCGCGATGCGCAGCTCATCAAGGGCGAGGGCGATGCCAAGGCCGCCGCGTCGTTCGCCGAGGCCTTTGGTCGCGACCCTGCCTTTGCGCAGTTCTACCGCAGCCTGGAAGCCTACAAATCGAGCTTCGCCAGCAAGTCCGACGTGGTGGTGGTCGATCCTTCCTCCGACTTCTTCAAGTCGCTGCGCAGCAGCAACCTGGCGCCGAGCCGCTGAGCCGCATGACGACCAGCGCTTGCACCTCAGGCCAGCGCTGATCGCTCAGCCGTTGCCGCGTGGACCCGATCTGGACCGCACTGGCACTGGTGCTGGTGTTCGAAGGCATCCTGCCCTTGGTGGCGCCGCGGTTGTGGCGCCGGGTCTTCTCTGAAATGCTTGGCCTGCGCGACGGACAGTTGCGTTTCTTCGGCCTGGTCTGCGTGGCCATCGGCGTGCTGATGGTCTGGCTGCTCGGCTGAATTTCCCTGGCCAGACGGGCGCTGGATGCGCCCGCTCCCGGCCCCTTGCGCGATCACCCTGCGGATACCGTGCCGCACCCCGGTAAAATCGCGGTTTTAACAGCTCCTGAAAATGCCCATGTCTGCCTGGGTCCTCCCGGATCACATAGCCGATGTCTTGCCTTCCGAGGCCCGCCACATCGAAGAATTGCGCAGGAGCTTGCTCGACACGGCCCGTGGCTATGGCTACGAGCTGGTGATGCCGCCCCTGCTGGAACATCTCGAATCGCTGCTCACCGGCACCGGCGAAGCACTCGACCTCCAAACCTTCAAACTCGTCGACCAGTTGTCTGGCCGCACGCTGGGTTTGCGCGCCGACAGCACGCCGCAAGTGGCGCGCATCGACGCGCACCTGCTCAACCGCCAGGGCGTGGCACGCCTTAGCTACTGCGGCCCGGTGGTGCACACGCGCATCGACCGCCCGCTGGCCAGTCGCGAACCCTTACAGTTCGGCGCCGAGATCTACGGTCACGCCGGTCTGGAGGCTGACCTTGAGGTGATTGAGCTGGCTCAAGCCAGTCTGCGCGTGGCCGGGGTGAAGGGCCTTCAGCTCGACATGGCCGATGTGCGCGTGATCGACGCTGTGCTGGCGCCGGTGACGCTGACCGCGGCGCAGGAAGCCCGCATCCACGCGGCGCTCAATGCCAAGGACGTGGCCGAGCTCCAGGTGCTGGCGCGCGATCTGCCGACCAACGTCCGCCGCGATCTCTGCGCATTGCCTCGACTCTTCGGCGACGTGGCTGTGCTCGATGAAGCCGGACAGACGCTGCAGGCGTCGCCGGCCCTGCACGCGGCACTCGACAACCTGCGCTGGCTCGCTTCGCACGCGCAGGACATGGCGGTGTCGATCGATCTGGCCGACCTGCGCGGCTACGCCTACTACACCGGCATGCGCTTCGCCTTGTTTGCGCACGCAGGGCAGGGCAGTGCGGGCCAGTCGCTGGAGTTGGCCCGGGGTGGCCGCTACGACGAGGTGGGCGCCGTGTTCGGTCGCAACCGCCCGGCGGTGGGCTTCAGTCTGGATCTCAAGGAGCTCGTGGCCGCCGTGGCGCCACGCTCTTTGGTGGCCGCGATCCGCGCGCCATGGGGCATGGACGCCAGCTTGCGCAATGCCGTGGCCGGCCTGCGCGCGCAGGGCCACACGGTGGTCTGCGTGTTGCCCGGCCACGAACACGAAGTCGACGAATTCCATTGCGACCGCGAACTGGTGCCCGACGCGGCACAGGCGGGCGCATGGGCAGTGAAGAACATTCAAACGGAAATCAGCCAATGAAGAACAGCAGCAACGCCGTGACACCCGGTCGCAACGTGGTGGTGGTGGGGACCCAGTGGGGCGACGAGGGCAAAGGCAAGCTGGTCGACTGGCTGACCGAAACCGCCACCGGCGTGGTGCGTTTCCAGGGTGGTCACAACGCCGGGCACACGCTGGTCATCAACGGTGTGAAGACCGCCTTGCACCTGATTCCCAGCGGCATCATGCGCGCCGGTGTCAAGTGCTACATCGGCAACGGTGTGGTGCTCTCGGTGGGCAAACTGTTCGAAGAAATCACGGGTCTTGAGAAAGCCGGTGTCGAAGTGCGTTCGCGCCTGCGGGTGAGCGAAGGTTGCCCGCTGATCCTTCCGTTCCACGCTGCGATCGACATTGCGCGCGAAGCCGCCAAGGTCAAGGCCGGCACCGAGAAGATCGGCACCACCGGCCGTGGCATCGGCCCGGCCTACGAAGACAAGATCGCCCGCCGCGCCCTGCGCGTGCAGGACCTGCGCTACCCCGAGCGTTTCGCCGCCAAGCTGCGCGAGCTGCTCGACCTGCACAACCACCTGCTCACCAGCTACCTGCATTCGGCCGACATGGTCTGGGACGACAAGATCGCGGCCTACATGAAAGACGGCGCGATCCAGTTCGAGCCGGTGTTCGCCGAAGCCATGCAGCAGGCCGAGTTGCTCAAACCCATGATCGCCGACGTGTCGCGCGAACTGAACGAAGCCCACAAGGCCGGTGCCAATCTGCTGTTTGAAGGCGCGCAGGGCACGCTGCTCGACATCGACCACGGCACCTACCCCTTTGTCACGTCCAGCAACTGCGTGGCCGGCAACGCCGCCGCCGGCGCCGGCGTGGGCCCGGGCCTGCTGCACTATGTGCTGGGCATCACCAAGGCCTACTGCACCCGCGTGGGTGGTGGGCCGTTCCCGACCGAACTCGATTGGGAAAAAGAAGGCACGCCCGGCTGGCACATGGCCACGGTGGGCGCAGAAAAAGGCGTGACCACCGGGCGCAGCCGCCGCTGCGGCTGGTTCGACGCGGCGTTGCTCAAGCGCTCGGCCCAGGTCAACGGCCTGACCGGCCTGTGCATCACCAAACTGGATGTGCTCGATGGTCTTGCAGAACTGAAGCTCTGCACCGGCTACGAGCTGGATGGCGAAACCATCGACATCCTGCCGCTGGGTGCCGAAGACATTGCCCGTTGCACGCCGATTTACGAAACCCTGCCGGGCTGGAGCGACTCGTCGGTGGGTGTCACGCAGTACGACAAGTTGCCTGAGAACGCGCGCCGCTATCTGCAGCGGATTCAGGAAACCACGGGTGTGCCGATCCATGTGGTGTCGACCAGCCCCGACCGCGACCACACCATCCTGCTGCACCACCCCTATCACGGCTAAGCACGGCTGATCGGTGCATGAGCGGCCCAACTCGCCGTGTACCGTGCAAGAATCCCGACCGATACCCCCACCCGGAGTCCGCATGCTCACCGAAGACGGCAAACACCTCTACGTCTCCTACGACGAGTACCACAACCTGATCGAGAAGCTCGCGCTCAGGGTCCACCAATCCGGTTGGGAGTTCGACACCATCCTGTGCCTGGCGCGTGGTGGCATGCGCCCCGGCGACATCCTCTCGCGTATTTTTGACAAGCCGCTGGCCATCATGTCGACCAGCTCTTACCGAGCCGCCGCCGGCACGCAGCAGGGCAACCTGGACATTGCGCGCTACATCACCACACCGAAAGGCGAGATCGCCGGCAAGGTGCTGCTGGTTGACGATCTGGCCGACTCCGGTCACACGCTCAAGGCCGTGATCGACATGCTCAAGAACAACTACGCGCCCATCACCGAGATGCGCAGCGCGGTGATCTGGACCAAGCAACTCTCGACCTTCACGCCCGACTACTCGGTGGAGTTCCTGCCGACCAATCCCTGGATCCACCAGCCGTTCGAGGGCTACGACAGCATGCGCCCCGCCCAACTGCTGGAGAAATGGAAGCTGTGAGAGACCTGTCCACCCGCCTGATCCACCACCCCTACAAGCCGCCTGAAGGCTTCGAGGCGGTGGCGCCGGGTGTGCACAAGGCCTCCACCGTTTTCTTTCCCAACGTCCAGGCGTTGCGCACCTACGACTGGAAAGACAAGAGCGGCTACACCTACGGCCTGCACGGCACGCCGACCACCTTCACGCTGGAGGAGCGCATCGCCACCATCGAAGGCGGCCACCATTGCGTGCTGGTGCCCAGCGGACTGTCTGCCGTGGCCTTGGTCGACATGGCTTTCCTGCGCAGCGGCGACGAGGTGCTGATCCCCGACAACGCCTACGGTCCGGGCAAGGCGTTTGCTGCGGTCGAGCTGGCGGCCTGGGGCATCACCCACCGCTTTTTCGATGCGATGGACCCCGACGACCTGGCGCGGCACATATCGCCCGCCACGCGCCTGGTCTGGCTGGAAGCACCCGGCTCCATCACGCTGGAGTTCCCCGACATTCCTGCGCTCGTGGCCCGTGTGCAGCAGGCCAATGAGACTCGCGGAGGACAACGGTCCATCGTCACGGTGCTCGACAACACCTGGGGCGCCGGCATCGCCTTCAACGCGTTTGATCTGGGCGTCGATATCTCCATGCAGGCGCTCACCAAGTACCCCAGTGGCGGCGCCGACGTGTTGATGGGCTCGGTGGTCACGCGCGATGAAACCTTGCACCGCCAGGTGCTGCTCACCCACATGCGGCTGGGCTTGGGTGTGGCCGCCAACGATGCCGAACTGGTGCTGCGCAACCTGCCGACCATGGCCTTGCGCTACGAGGCGCAGGACACGGCCACCCGCGCGCTGGCGCAGTGGATGCAGGTGCAGCCGGGGGTGGTTCAGGTGTTGCATCCCGCTTTGCCCGACTCGCCCGGGCACGCCGCCTGGCAGCGTGACGCCACCGCGGCGGCCTGTCTGTTCAGTGCCGTGTTCGACGCGTCCATTCCCCAGTCGCGCATCGATGCGTTTTGCGACAGCCTCCAGCTCTTCCGCCTGGGCTGGAGCTGGGCCGGACCCATCAGCCTCTGCGCCCCCTACGACATGGCCTCCATTCGCACGCGCGCATGGCCGCACGCCGGTGGTCTGGTACGCTTTGCGGTCGGTCTGGAATCCGTGCACGATCTGCGTGCCGACCTCGCACAGGCCATGAGCGCCTTGCAAGCCTGACCCCTTCGTTTCAACAGACCTGAAAGACTGATTTGGCTACTCCCAACTACGGATACGAAAAACGCCAGCGCGAGCTTGCCAAGAAGAAGAAGAAAGAGGAAAAGCTCAAGGCCAAGGCCGAAGGCCGCCGCCACGACGACACCGATGCACCGGAAGAGCCGGGCACTGATGCACCAGACGGCGCATCGGGCGGCGACGGCGCTGGCGCAGGCAACTGACCTTTTGGGTCTTGTCAGCGGCCTGGGCTCCTCGCTCAGGCCGCGCTTTCGCTGGCGATCAAGGATCGCGCAGCTTCGTTCAGCGAATCGGCTGAACGGTCCCGCAGCTCACAGGGCAGGGCCTGCGGAAACTGTTTGAAGTTGCGCCCGATCGACTGGGCGTACATCGGGTCGTAGTGGCGGGTCAGCAGCTCCAGGACCACGTCGGGCGTCTGACCATGCATCACTTGCTCGGTCCACCCCGTCACCACCTCTTTGCCGCGCAACTCGGTCAGCGCTTCCAGGCGCGAACAAAACGACACCGGGTCTTTCACGAAGAAGTCGTAGTCCTCCAGCAGCAGTGCCACACGCTCCGTGTCCGACAGGCGCAGGTCGATGCAGGGGCTGGCCCGCATGGCGTCGATGAGGGCATCGGGCACACGCACGTTGCCCACCTTCTTGCTCTCGCTTTCCACGTACACCACGCGCGCCGGGTCGAAGCCACGCAGGGCAGACCACACCATCGAATCAAAACGCTTCTGGCTCGGCTGCGGCTGGCCGGGTATGTGGCCCAGCACCGAACTGCGGTGGCTGGCCAGGGCTTCGAGGTCGAGCACCTGCGCACCCTGCGCAGCCAAGGCTTGCAGCAGACGCGTCTTGCCGCTGCCGGTGGGGCCACAGACGATGCGGTAGCGCAGCCTTTCGGCCAACGCGGGCAAGGAGTCGACCAGCGCCGCGCGCCAGGCCTTGTAGCCACCTTCGATCAGCGTCACCTGAAAGCCGATGGCGCCCAGGATGGTGGCCAGCGCACCGCTGCGGTTGCCGCCACGCCAGCAGTACACCAGCGGTTTCCAGGTGCGCGGCTTGTCGATCACCTCGCGCTCGATGTGGGCCGCGATGTTGCGGGCCGAGAGGGCCGCGCCGCGTTTCTTGGCCTCGAACGGGTTGACCTGTTTGTACATCGTGCCGATGGTGATGCGCTCTTCGTTGTCGAGCGTGGGCCAGTTCACCGCGCCCGGCACATGGTCGAGCGCGTGCTCGTCTTCGGTGCGAGCGTCGATGATCAGGTCGAATTCGGCCAGGCGGCTCAGCGCCTCGGTGGCATTCAGGGTGTGGACGGGCATGCCCGATTATCGACGGGCGATCAGCTTGCGAAGTTCGGGCCACACGTTGTCGCGCATGGTGGGCTGAGCCGACTCGTTGGGGTGGATGCGGTCGCTCTGGAACAGCGCGGTCGGGTCCTTGGTGTCGGCCACGTCTTTCAGAAAGAACGGCACCAGGGCGGTCTTCTCGGCCTTGGCCACGGCGGTGAAGACCTCGCGGAACTCCTGTGCGTACTTCGCGCCGTAGTTCGGCGGCATCTCCATGCCCAGCAGCAGCACCTGGGCCCCCGCTTCGCGAGACAGCCGCGCCATGGTGGCCAGGTTGTCCCGCGTCATGTTCAGGGGCAGGCCGCGCAAGGCGTCATTGCCACCCAACTCGATGACCACCCACTTGGGTTGGTGCTGCTTGAGCAGGGCCGCGATGCGCGAACGCCCACCCGACGTGGTGTCGCCGCTGATGCTGGCGTTGACCACGCGCGCCTTCACTTTCTCTTTGGCGAAGGTTTCGCTCAACAAGGCCACCCAACCGGTGCCGCGTTTGAGACCGTATTCGGCGCTGAGCGAATCGCCGACCACCAGGACCACCGGCAGCTTGCTGCTGGCCGCTTGCGCAGGTGCCTGCGCCAGTGCATGGCCCAAAGACCCTGCAGCGGCGAGCGCGCACACACTGCAGACCAGCGCGTTAAAGTGACGGCGTTTCAACTTGAGAAGTCCTTCCATGTCCGATGTGATGATTGCGGTCCAGCATGTGTTCAAGTCGGTCACCGACTCCACCGGGTCGCTGACCATTCTGCGCGATATCGATTTCACCCTGAACAAAGGGGAAACCGCCGCCATCGTGGGTGCGTCCGGGTCGGGCAAGAGCACGTTGCTGTCCATCGTGGCCGGGTTGGACACGCCCACCAGCGGCACAGTTCACATCGACGGTGTCGATTTGTTCGCCATGGACGAAGACCAGCGCGCCGCGCTGCGTTCACAGAAGGTGGGCTTTGTGTTCCAGAGCTTCCAGCTGCTGGGCAACCTCACCGCGCTGGAAAACGTGATGCTGCCGCTGGAGCTGGCCGGGCGGCGCGACGCACGCACCACCGCCACCCACATGCTGCAACGCGTGGGTCTGGGCGAGCGCCTGTCCAGCTACCCCAAGGTGCTCTCGGGCGGCGAGCAGCAGCGCGTGGCGCTGGCGCGCGCTTTCGTGGTGCAGCCCGCCGTGCTGTTGGCCGACGAGCCCACCGGCAGCCTCGATTTCGCCACCGGCGGCAAGATCATGGAACTCATGTTCGACCTCAACCGCGAGCAGGGCACGACGCTAGTGTTGGTCACGCACGATCGAAGCATCGCGCAGCGCTGCGAACGCCGCATCACCATCGAGGCCGGGCAGGTGGTGCCCGAAGCGAAAGAGACCGCGGCCCTTGCCTGAGGCCGCCTGCGCCCGGAGGGGATAATCCGGGCATGTCTTCCCCCAAAGTGCTTTTCGGCTTTCATGCCGTGGGCGTGCGCCTGAAAACCGCGCCCCAATCCATCATCGAGATCTACTACGAGCCCACGCGCCGCGATGCGCGCATGCGCCAGTTTCTCGACAAGGCCCGCGAGGCCAACGCCCGCCTGATCGAGGCCGACGGCCTGCGCATCGCCAAGCTCGCGGGCAGCCACGGCCACCAGGGCGTGGCCGCGCGCGTCGAAGAGATCAAGCAGGTGCATTCGCTCGACGAATTGCTGGAGCAACTGGAGGCCACCGGTGTGCCACCCCTGCTGCTCGTGCTCGACGGCATCACCGACCCGCACAACCTCGGCGCCTGCCTGCGGGTGGCCGACGGCGCCGGTGCACACGCCGTGATCGCGCCCAAGGACCACGCCGCCGGCATCAACGCCACCGTGGCCAAGGTCGCCAGCGGCGCGGCCGAGACCATGCCGTACTTCATGGTGACCAACCTGGCGCGCACGCTGGGCGAACTCAAGGAACGCAACATCTGGGTCATCGGCACCAGCGACGACGCACCGAAGACGCTCTACCAGGTGGAACTCAAAGGTCCGGTGGCGCTGGTGCTCGGTGCCGAAGGCGCGGGCATGCGCCAGCTCACCCGCAAGACCTGCGACGAACTGGTGAGCATTCCCATGCACGGCGCGGTGGAGAGCCTGAACGTGTCGGTGGCCAGCGGCGTGTGTCTGTACGAGGCGCTGCGCCAGCGCAGTTGAACATGCACGACTCGGTGCGTCGCTGGATTGGTGAAGCGCGCCACATCGCCGTGCTCACCGGCGCGGGCATGAGTGCCGAATCTGGTGTGCCCACCTTCCGCGACGCGCAGACCGGGTTGTGGTCCCGGTTCAACCCCGAAGACCTGGCGACCGAGGCCGCTTTTCGTGCCCATCCCCAGCGCGTTTGGGACTGGTATGCCCATCGGCGCGAGATGATCGCCGCCGTGCAGCCCAACGCAGGTCATTTGGCACTCGCCAGGTTCGCAGAACGACATCCTGGCCGCCTGACCCTCATCACCCAGAACGTGGATGGCCTGCACCAGCGCGCGGGCCAGTCAGATGCGCTGGCCCTGCACGGCAACATCGCCGAAGACCAGTGGCTCGACGCGCCGCGTACGTGCTGTCAGCCCGACAACATCCAGCCCGGCCAACCGCCGCGCTGCCCGGTGTGCGGCAACCTGCGCCGCCCGGCGGTGGTCTGGTTCGGCGAGCACCTGCCGGCGGCCGCACTCGAAGCGGCGGAGCAGGCTGCGCGCAAGTGCGAGCTGATGCTGGTGGTGGGTACCTCGGGTGAGGTCTATCCGGCGGCCGGTCTGGCGCTCACCGCCCACCAGTGCGGCGCGCGCGTGGTGATGGTGAACCCCGAGGCCACGCCGCTCGATGCGGTGGCCGAACGGTGTCTCAGGGAGCCTGCGGCGCTGTGCCTGCCGTCGTTGCTGGCTTGATCCGGTCGACGCGCGATCTCAAACCACTCCGAACGCTCCCAACACCGCCCCCGCCCCGATCATCCACAGCAGGTGGATCTTCGTGCGCCACACCAGCAGGGTGGCCACCGCCGTGAGCAGCCAGAGCGGCCAGTCGCGCTCGGGGTGGTCGTGGGAGCCGGTGAGCAGCCAGCCGGTGGCGATCAGCAGGGCGATCACGATGGGGGCCATACCGGTCTTGAAGGCGCGCACGGCGCGCAGTTCGCGGTTCTTGTGGGCCCAGCGGGTGGCGGTGTAGGTGAGCACGGACGAGGGCAGCATGATGGCCACCATGGTCACCACCACGCCCAGCAGCGCGAGTGCCCAAGCGGTCCAGCCGGCGCCGGGGCCGCCACCGGCGTTCAGGCCCACGTTCCAGCCGAGCAGGGCGACGAACAGCACGTTGGGGCCCGGCGCGGCTTGTGACAGTGCGATCGACGAGGTGAACTGCGCATCGCTGAGCCAGCCGTTCTGGTAGACCAGATAGCGGTGCATGTCGGGCGCGGTGGTGATGGCGCCGCCCACGCCCAGCAGGGAGAGGGACGCAAAGTGGGTGAACAGGTTGAGCCAGTTTGCCCAATCGGGTGTCATGCTGGTCATGGGCCGGCCTCTTCCTTGCGCTTGAGCACACGGTAGGCCCACACACAGGCCAAGCCGCCAATGCCCAGCAGCACCCAGAGCAGGGGCCAGCGCAGCAGGCCGATGGCGATGAAGGTGAGCACGGCCAGGCCGATGCACACCGGCATGCCCATGGCGTTCTTGTCGAGCGCGGCGATGAGCTTGATGCCGGTGGCGGTGATCAGACCGGCGGCCACGGCGCCCATGCCGCGCAGGGCGTTTTGTGCCATCGGGTTGTCGGCCACGCTGCCATACGCCACGGCCAGCAGCAACACGACCACCAGCGGGGCGGCCAGCATGCCGGCCAGGGCCGCGAGTGCGCCCGGCAGACCGAAGTAACGCCCGCCGATCATCATGGACAGGTTGACGACGTTGGGGCCCGGCATGATCTGGGCCACGGCCCAGTCTTCAACGAACTGCTCGCGCGTCATCCAGCGCTTTTTCTCCACCAGCTCGCGCTGGACGACCGCCAGCACGCCGCCAAAACCTTGCAGGGCCAGCCAGGTGAAGGCGAGGAAAAGGTCTGTTTTGGATTGGGGTTGGGCGGGGGCGTCTTCAGCCACGCTGCAGCATGTCCCGAACGGCGTCTGCCAGCAAGGGTTTGGTGACGAAGCCCTGGATGACGGGAATTTCTCCCACCCGGTCGCGGTCTTTGGGCGACCCCGATGAGGTGAGCATCACCAGCACCACCGTGGGTTTGCCGGTCAGGAGTGGCGTGGCTTCAAGTGCGAACTCGAAGCCGTCCATCAGCGGCATGTTGATGTCGAGATAGATGCAGGTGGGGATGCTCAGCGGATCGGTCTTGAGGAAGGCCAGCGCTTCGATGCCGCTTTCAAACACCAGGATGTCGCCGGTGAAGCCGGCGCGCCGGATCATGATCTCGTGGTAGACGTTGTCGGCCTCGTTGTCGTCGATCAGGATGAATCGCTCGGGTGCGGTCATGGTCATTCCAGGTGGGGTGCTGCGGGGGCCGCAGGCAGGTGCAGGGTGAAGCGGCTGCCCTCGCCGGGCACCGACTGCACGCTCATGTCACCGCCGTGCAGCTGCGCTATGCGGCGGCAGATCGACAGGCCCAGGCCCGAACCTTCGTAGTGCTTGCGGTTGTGCAGGCGTTTGAACATGTCGAAAATGTCGCGCTGGTGGTCTTCGGCGATGCCGATGCCGTTGTCGCTCACGTGGATGAGGTGGCCGCCTTCAACCGCTTCGACGCCGATGTGAACCACGGGCGGCACGCCGCGTCGCGCGAACTTCAGGCCGTTGGCGGCCAGGTTCTTCAGCACGATGCGCAACAGCGCTTCATCGGCCATCACCTGGGGCTGGGGGCGGTGTTCGAGACGACCGTCCATGCGGGCCAGGGTGGGGGCGAGATCCACCTCGATCTGCTGCATCAAACGGCTGATCTCCACCGGGCGCAGTTGCACGACTCGGCTGTCCAGGCGCACGAAGTGCAGCAGGTCGTCGAGCAGGAAGCTCATGCGTTGGCCGCCGGACTGCACGAACGAGAGGTAGCGCTGCGCAGCGGGCGGCAGCTCTTCCTTGTGGTCGCTCACCAGCAGGGAGGTGAAGTTGTTGACGGTGTTGATCGGCTCGCGCAAGTCGTGCGAGATGATGTGGATGAAGCGTTCCTGCTCCATGGTGCGCTGCTCGAGCAGCGCCACGGTCCGCTGCAACTGGGCTTCTCGGGCCCGCGTTTCATGCACATCCTGCGCCCGCATCACGGCCCCGGCGATCTCGCCCCGGGTGTTGCGAACCGGCAGCAAGGCCACCTCCACATGGCGTGCGCCACGCGCAGGAAAGTCCGTCTTGCGCGTGTAGGACACCGCCTCACCCGCCAGTGCGCGATCCAGCTGGGGTTGGATGATGCTTCGGAACGCATCCTCGCCCACACGTTCGGCGATGTGGCGCCCGATGATGTCTTCCCGTGTGCCGCCCCAGTAGGCGAGGTAGGTGTCGTTGACGTGCTGGATGAGGTAGTTGGGGTCGATGTAGACCTGCAGGTCCAGGCCCGCAATGGCCATGGCCGTGAGTTCTTCGTGCTGCAGGCGCCAGGCTTCCTGTTTGCGCGTGGCTTCTTCGATGCGAACCGACTCGTGTTCCAGCAGGTTGATGACCAGACCGGCGAGCCGTTGCAAGGCGTCGATTTGCCCGGGGTCGAGCTTGCGGGCCTTGGTGTCGAGCACGCACACGGTGCCCAGCGCGAGACCGTCATGGGTGACGATGGGTGCGCCCGCATAGAACCGGGCGTCCGGGGCACCCGTCACCAATGGGTTGTCGCTGAAACGCGGGTCCTGCCGCAGATCTTCAACCACCATGACCTGGTCTTGCTCGAGGATGGCGTGCGAGCAGAAGGCCACTTCCCGCGGGGTTTCATGCTCGACGATGCCGATACGCGACTTGAACCACTGCCGGTCCTGATCGACCAGACTGATGAGCGCCACAGGCGTTCCACAGATCATCTGCGCCAGCGCGGAAATGTCGTCAAAGGCCTTTTCCGGAAGGGTGTCGAGGACTCCCAGGCCGCGCAGTCGGGCCAGCCTTTGGGGTTCGTTGACAGGGATCGGAGAGGTGACCATGGCTGAGCGTGCAGAAGAACGTCGAGTTGTAACACAGCCCCCCGTTTTGCATACACGTTGTCGAGCGATATACGCGGCCGCGTCGACTTCGGCACACCCGCGTGCCCCACCCCTGTGATCGTCGAGGGCTACACCGACATGCCGCCCGAGACCTCGATCACCGCACCGTTGATGTAGCTCGCTTCGTCACTCGCCAGAAAGGCGTAGACGTTGGCGATCTCCTCGGGCTGGCCCAGGCGGCGCAAGGGCACGCGGTGTTCCATTTCCGCGATGACTTTCTCCGGGATCGTGGAGAGGATGGGCGTGGCGATGAAACCCGGCGCCACGGCGTTCACGCGAATGCCTTTCGGCCCCAGTTCGCGGCTCCAGGTCTTGGTGAAGCCGATCACGCCGAACTTGCTGGCCGCGTAGTTGGTCTGGCCGAAGTTGCCGTAGATACCGACCACCGACGAGGCGTTCAGGATCACGCCGTTGCCTTGCGCGCTCATGTGGTCGGCGACGGCCTGGGCGCAGTGAAAGACGCCGCGCAAGTTGACGTCGATCACGCGGTCGAACTGCTCGAGCGTCATTTTCTGCAGGCGCGCGTCCTGCGTGATGCCGGCGTTGTTCACCAGCACATCGATGCGGCCGAAGCGTTCCACCACCTGCGCCACCACGGCGTCGACCATGTCGCGCTGTGTGACGTCCATCACAAAGCCCACGGCCTGGGCGCCCAGCGCTGCGCACTGCTGCACCGCGGTGTCCACGGCGGCCTGCTTCACGTCGCAAACGATGACGACCGCACCCTCCTGGGCGAACTTGAGGGCAGTGGCCAGGCCAATGCCTTGCGCAGCGCCGGTGATGAGGCTGATTTTTCCCGAGAGTCTTTGCATGGGCTCAGTACGTGGGTTGGTGTTGGCGAATGGCGTCTTTCACGGTTTCGCTGAGCGCAAAGCCGGGGCCGAATTGCTGGGCCAGCTGGGCGCAGCGCGCCTCGAACGCGTCAATCCCCATGCCGTAAATGAATTGCAACGCCCCCCCGGTCCAGGCCGGGAAGCCGATCCCGAAGATGGAGCCGACGTTGCCGTCGTGCACCGTGGTGAGCACGCCCTCGGCCAGGCAGCGTGCGGTTTCCACCGCCTGGCGGTACAGCAGGCGGTCTTTCACATCCTGCAGGTCCCAGGCTTGGCCGGGTTGTTCAAACAGGGGTTTGAGCTCGGGCCACAGCGTCTTCTTTTGCCCCGCCGGGTAGTCGTAAAAACCAGCGCCTGCGGCGCGTCCGGCGCGGTGGAACTCCTTCACCATGCGCTCCACCAGCAGCTCACCCGGTGTGGCCTCGAAGGTCTTGCCTTCGGCCTGGAAATCGGCGCGGGTCTGGTCCAGCACGTGGACCGAAAGCGACAGCGCCGTCTCGTCCAGCACCGCCAGCGGACCCACGGGCATGCCGGCCTGCAGGGCCGCGTTCTCAATGACCGGCGCAGGAATGCCTTCGCCCAGCATGGCCGCACCTTCCATCACGAAGGTGCCGAACGTGCGGCTGGTGTAGAAGCCGCGCGAGTCGTTCACCACGATGGGCAGTTTGCCCAGCGCCTGCACGTAGTCGTAGGCGCGTGCCACGGTCTCGTCGCTGGTCTGCTTGCCGCGAATGATCTCCACCAGCTTCATCTTGTCCACCGGGCTGAAGAAATGGATGCCGACAAACCGGGCCGGGTGGGTGCTGGCGTGGGCCAGGCTGGAGATGGGCAGGGTGGACGTGTTGCTCGCAAAGAACCCACCCTCGGCCAGCATGGGTTCGGCTTCGCGCGTGACGGTTGCCTTGAGTTCGCGGTTCTCGAACACGGCTTCGATGATCAGGTCGCAGCCTTGCAGGTCGGCGGGGTGGGCGGTGGGCTTGATGCGCTCCATCAGTTCCTGCTGTTCGTGCAAGCTCATGCGGCCTTTGTCCACACGCGTCTGGGTGAGTCTGGCGCTGTAGAGCTTGCCCCGTTGCGCGTTCTCCAGACTCACGTCTTCCAGCACGGTGTCGATGCCGCGGCTGGCCTGGGTGTAGGCGATGCCCGCACCCATCATGCCGGCGCCGAGGATGCCGACCCTCTGTGGCTTGTAGCGCGGCACATCTTTCGGGCGCGACTGCCCGCTCTTGATCGCGTTCATGTTGAAGAAGAACGTGTTGATCATGTTGCGCGCGACCGGACTCACGATGAGCTTGGCGAGGTAGCGGCTTTCAATGCGCGTGGCGGTGTCGTAGTCGACCATCGTGCCTTCGGCCATGGCGGCCAGCGCGGCTTCGGGTGCGGGGTACAGGCCGCGCGTCTTCAGCTTGAGCATGGCCGGCGCCACGGTCAGCATGCCGGCGATCTTGGGGTTGGCCGGTGTGCCGCCGGGGATCTTGTAGTCCTTGGCATCCCAGGGATGCTGAGCTTTCGGGTTGGCCGCGATCCAGACCAGGGCCGCGGCGCGCAGCGCGGCGGCCACGTCGGCGCTGCCGGCGGGCACCAGCTCGTGCACGAGGCCGAGCTCCAGCGCTTCGCGGGGATTGAACAGCTTGCTCTCCAGGATGTAGGGCTGCGCGCCCATCAAGCCCAGCAGGCGCGTCATCTTGGTGATGCCGGTGGCACCGGGGATGAGGCCCAGCGTGATCTCGGGCAGGCCGAGCTGGATCTTGGGGTTGTCCACCACCACGCGATGGTGGCCGACCAGCGCGACTTCCCAGCCACCGCCCAGTGCGGCGCCGTTGATGCAGCTCACCACTGGCACACCCAGTGTCTCCAGCGTGCGGAAGTTCTTCTTGGTCTGTTCGATCTCGGCGAAGACGCGCGGTGCGTCGGCCGGCGTCAGTCGCATGGTGCTCTTGAGGTCGGCGCCGGCGAAGAAGGTGCTCTTGGCCGAGGCGAGCACGATGCCCTGGATCAGGGCCTTGTCGCGCACCACCAGGCCCGTGGCGGTGCTCAGGTCGCGCTGCCAGTCGGCGCACATGGTGTTCACCGGCGAGCCGGGCTCGTCGAAGGTGAGGGTGGCGATGCCGTCGTGCAGTTCGTAGCGGATGGTTTTCATGGGGGTTCGGCTGTTGTTCAGATGCGCTCGACGATCGTTGCAATGCCCATGCCGCCGCCCACACACAGGGTCGCGAGGCCATAGCGAAGCTGGCGGCGGTGCAACTCGTCCACCAGCGTGCCGAGGATCATGGCGCCCGTGGCGCCCAGCGGGTGACCCATGGCGATGGCGCCGCCGTTGACGTTGACTTTTTCGTGCGGCACGCCGAGTTCCTTCATGAACTTCATGGGCACGGCCGCAAAGGCTTCGTTCACTTCAAACAGGTCGATCTGGTCGATGGTCAGGCCCGCCTTGGCCAGCGCCTTGCGCGCCGCCGGCATGGGGCCGGTGAGCATGATGGTCGGGTCGGCGCCCGAGAGCGCCACCGACACGATGCGCGCACGGGGGGTGAGTCCGTGTGTCTTGCCCGCGGCCTCACTGCCGATCAGCACGGCGGTGGCGCCGTCGACGATGCCGGACGAATTGCCCGCGTGGTGCACGTGGTGGATGCGCTCGACCTGCGGGTAGCGCTGCAGCGCCACGGCATCAAACCCCATGCCCCCGAGCTGCTCGAACGCGGGCTTGAGCGCAGCCAGACCGTCCAGGGTGGTGTGCGGCTTGATGAACTCGTCCTCATCCAGGATGGTCTGGCCGAGGAAGTCGGTGACCGGAACGACCGAGCCTTTGAAGTGGCCTGCGGCGCGCGCAGCCGCCGCACGTTTCTGCGATTCGAGGGCGAAGGCATCCACGTCTTCGCGGGTGAAGCCTTCGAGCGTGGCGATCAGGTCGGCACCGATGCCCTGCGGCACGAACAGCGTGTCGCTGTTGGTCGCCGGGTCCTGCGCCCAGGCGCCGCCGTCCGCGCCGATGGGCACGCGGCTCATGCTCTCCACGCCGCCGGCCACGACCAGGTCTTCCCAGCCGCTCTTCACCTTCATGGCGGCCATGTTCACCGCCTCCAGACCCGAAGCACAAAAGCGGTTGATCTGAACGCCGGAGCAGCGCCAGTCCCAGCCGGCCTTGAGCGCGGCCACCTTGGCGATCACCGAGCCTTGCTCGCCGATGGGCGAGACCACGCCCATGACCACGTCGTCCACCGCCGCGGTGTCGAAGCCGTTGCGCTGCTGCAGGTGGGTCAACACGCCGGCCAGCAGGTCGATCGGCTTGACCTCGTGCAGGCTGCCGTCTTTCTTGCCCTTGCCGCGCGGCGTGCGCACGGCATCAAAAAGGAATGCTTCGCTCATGGTGTCTCCTGGGGGAAGGCGGATGCCGCGAATCAGTATAGACTTTTGCCAAGCATTTGCTTTGTTAAATTCCTTCTCTCCGATCTTTCTCAGTCTGATAGGTGACACCATGATCGAACGCACCCTGTTCAACGCCGACCACGAAGCCTTCCGCGACAGCTTCCGCAAGTTCGTGGAGAAAGAAATCGCACCGCACCACGAGGCCTGGGAGGAGCAGGGCTTTGTCGATCGCGCGGTGTGGAGCAAGGCCGGCGAGAACGGCTTTTTGTGCATGACGCTGCCCGAGGCCTTTGGTGGCTCGGCAGCCGACAAACTGTATTCGGTGGTGCAGATGGAAGAGATCGCGCGCACCGGTTTCACCGGCATCGGGTTCGGCTTGCACAGCGAGATCGTGGCGCCCTACATCCTCCACTACGGAACCGAGGCGCAGAAGCAGAAGTACCTGCCCAAGCTCGCCAGTGGCGAGATGGTGGGCGCCATCGCCATGAGCGAGCCGGCCGCTGGCAGCGACCTGCAGGGCGTGAAAAGCACGGCGATCAAACAGGCCGATGGCAGCTACCTGCTCAATGGCAGCAAGACCTTCATCACCAACGGCTGGCACGCCGACCTGGTGATCGTGGTGGCCAAGACCGACCCGAGTGCGGGCGCCAAAGGCACCAGCTTGTTGCTGGTGGAGCGCGGCATGCCGGGCTTCGAGAAGGGCAAGCGCCTCAAGAAGCTGGGCATGAAGGCGCAGGACACTTCGGAACTCTTCTTCGACAACGTGAAAGTGCCGGCTGAGAACCTGTTGGGCGGCGAGGGCAAGGGTTTCATCTGCCTGATGGAGCAACTGCCCTGGGAGCGCCTGCAGATTGCGATTGGCGCCGTGGCCGCAGCGCAAGCCGCGATCGACTGGACGGTGGACTACACCAAGGACCGCAAGGTGTTCGGGCAGCCCGTGGCCGCGTTCCAGAACACGCGCTACAAGCTCGCCGAACTGCAGACCGAGGTGCAGGTGGCGCGCGTGTTTGTGGACAAGTGCTGCGAGCTGGTCAACGTGGACCAGCTCGACACGGCCACCGCCAGCATGGCCAAGTACTGGTGCTCCGACCTGCAGTGCAAGGTGATGGACGAATGCGTGCAGCTCTTTGGTGGCTACGGCTACATGTGGGAATACCCCATCACCAGGGCCTACGCCGATGCCAGGGTGCAGCGCATCTACGGCGGCACCAACGAGATCATGAAAGAGGTGATCTCGCGGGCCATGGGGCTGGGCGGGCGCTGAGCACCCGCCCGTCGTCCTGAGGGTTTACTTTTTTGCGGCTTCGCCCAGGCGGCGGCCGAGCGAAATCGCGTACGGTGCAGCCCGTGCATTGAGCACCGGGTCGGCCGACGGCTTGATGCCTGCGGGCAGCACCAGCGGGTTGAAGGTCACGGCGTCGCAGGCGCCGCCCATGCCATCGCTCACCTTGTCGATCACCAGTTTGCCGGCTGAGACCACGGTGCGGCCTTCGGGCCAGGTCAGTGTGGGGTCGGTCAGGTTGTCGCCGGCCTCGGCCAGTTGCAAACGGAAGTCGAACGACACGGGCGCCTTGCCCACGCGTTCGCGCAACTCACCCGCCAGGAACTCGTCGCCCATGGATTTGAGCTGGTCTTCGGTGAGACCGAGCACGCCCGCCTCGGGCATGAACTGCCAGCGTGCGAAGCGGCTCTTGCCGGGTGCGGCCTCGAATTCAAATGCGTTCACGCCCCAGTAGTTGACCGTGCCGTAACTGGCCGGCACCGGCGCGCCAGCCAGGTAGGCGCCCTGGCGCGTAGTGTCGGGGTTGGCGCCGCTGAAAGCCTTGATCTTTTCCGGGTCGGCCTTGCCGGTGGCCGGGTCGGCGGTGCGGGCCTGCACGAAGGGGGCGAACTGCTCGGGCTTGCTCACGAAGAACACCGGCGCCGAGATGTTGGCCATCTGCCACTGCTCGCCTCCGGGCAACTGGAACGCCAGCGCCAGCCCACGCACCGTCTTGCCCTTGTCACTCGCTTTGGGGCTGCCTCCCCCGACCGAGAAGCGCGCCACCACGGGGATCTTGTCGCCCTTGAACACCGAGGCGCGCGAGAGTTCGCGGCCAGCGGCGCTGCCGATGAAGTGGCCGCTGGCGCAAACGCCTTTGGCGCCCGAACGCCGCGAACCGGGTTGTGGTCCGGCCAGACCTTCGAGCGCATTGACTTGAGATTCCGCCAGGGATGCCTGGGCATGCGCGGCGGGAGCCAGAAAGGAGCTGCCCAGGGCAGCGGAGGCGGCGGCGGCAAGAAGCAGAGGTTTCATCGTGGAGTGCCTTAGGTTGGGGGTGACAGCGGTGGCGCACTTTGCGACCACCTGGGCGGTAGTCGGCACCGGTTGGCCGTCCTTACATCGGGCACTGAAATATTTTGAGAACGATCGGTATCCGGCCTTCGACTATTTGTAGTTAAAAAGTATGATTCAACGACTTTTGGCCGCGGCAAACGGAAAGATGAAAAACGTCGACATCAAACAACTGGCGCTGTTTTGCGAACTCATCGAGAGTCAGAGCCTGACCGAAGCGGCAGCGCGAATGAACATCACGCCCTCGGCCGCCAGTCAGGCGCTCACCCGATTGCGCAACGTGCTCAACGACGACCTCTGCGTGCGCGAGAAAAATCGGTACCAGCTCACACCCTACGCCGACGGGGCGTACGCCGTTTTCCAGCAAATGGTCGGCCTGTGGAAAGACGTGAGCAACAGTGCCTGGGCCTTCGACCCCCTGCAATGCGATTCGCACATCATCATGTCGTGCTACGACGCGTTCGGCGAAACCGAGCTGGCCGAGCTGTACCGCAGCATTCTGCGAAAGGCGCCCAGCCTGAGCCTGGACATCCATGCCCCGGCCAACGGACCGCAAGATGTGGATGCTTTGCGCGACGGCCTCGTTGACGTGGTGTGCAGCCACTACGAACCACCCGCCGATGCGCGCGACCTGTACGTGGAAACCGTCAAGTACTTTCAGATCACGCATTGCTGCTTGAATGTGGAGCATCCCCGCGTTGGCGATGCGCTCACGCTGGAGCAATACCAGTCGGAAGAGCACCTGTTGATCACGTTCCTCAAGCGCCACGGCGGACGGCGCAGCCCGATCGACCTGGAGCTCGAATCGCGCGGTTTCCCTCCGCGCAGGACGACCATCGTGAATTCGTGGCACTTGTGTTCGGAACTGCTGGGTCGGACCGACCGGTTGGTGACCACCAGCATGCAGCAGGCCCGGCAATTGGTGCGCAGCAATCCGCGGGTCCGGAGCATTCCATTGCCCCCCGACTTTGACTGGCCCACCATGCCGGTCAACATGATCTGGCACCAGCGGACCCACAACAGCAAACCACACCGGTGGCTGCGTTTGCAACTGCGTGAGTTCCTGTCAGCGGTGCACGAGGAGGGTGCCGAGACACCGGCTCCAGCCGTTCTGTCCCGCGCCCTCTGACTGGCGAGGTGCGCCGGCACGCCGGCCTGATCAGCCCAGCAGGGCATCCATTTCAAGCAGTTTGCGCACGGCCACTGGCTCGCTGATCTTGCGGCACATCAGATCGAAGCATTCAAACCGCATCTCCCGGATGACGGCGAGTCGCGATGCCGAAATGAACCGCAGATAAACCCGCAGGTCCCGGCTCGACATGCCCACAAGGTGGGCGCTCAACATGGACTGCACCAGACGCCTGATCTGCTCCAGGCGGACCTGCTCGCACGCCAGTTGTGCCGAACTCGGCTCACCGTAGGTGATTTTCCGAAGCCATTCCCGAAAGCCGGTGTTGGGGACTTGTGGGCTGGTTCTTGTGGGGCTGGGCGCTTGGTCGAAACGGGAGAAGGTGGGTTTCGCCAGCGGATGCGTGCCGCTCGGTTGGTCGTTGTGGCTCATCGTTTCCTCCATCGAATGTGTTGTCGATGGGAGGAATTTAGGGGCCTGCAAGCGGCGCGTCCATGTCGAAGATGGCGATATCACTTTCGTGAAAATGAATAGAAAAAATCAATCACCGGAGGTGCCGCACCCGGTTTAAAGGTCTGCACCGAGCCTCAAACGGGTCTTCAGCTCCAAGCCTTCGGGCGGCACATGATCGGCCAGCAGCCACGCCCGGTCGGTGTGTTGCGAGGCCTCTTCCAGCAGCGAGCGAAGGAAACGGATGGAGCTCATGTCCAGCGCCGCAAACGGCTCGTCGATCAACGTGAGCGTGGCGCCCGCTGCGAAGGCGGCGCTCAGCCAGACTTTGCGTCGGCTGCCGGCCGAAAGCATGTACATCGGCTTGTCGATGTGAGGGTCGAGTGCGAAACCGCCGGCGAGCCGCAGCGCGGTGCCGGTGTCGAAGCTGGGATGGCGCGCTGCCAGCGTCGCGAACCACGTCCGGGCCGTGCTGGCATCGAGCGCATCGCTGCGGGGTTCTGTGCGGAAGACCAAGGCTCGGTAGACCTCGGGTTGCGTTGCGAGAGAGATGCCACGCAACACCAGGGAGCCTTGAGCTGGCGGCAGCTCTCCGGCCAGCAGGCGCAACAGCGTCGTTTTTCCACAGCTTTCGTCGCCGTGAACCACCGAGACGCCCGGGAGCAGTTGCAGGTCGAGGTGGCTGAAGAGAGGGATGTCCGGCCAGCCGAAACTCAGGTCGCAGACGTTCAGAACGGGCACGGTGGTGGGGGGCGATGTGGGGTGATCGGGGTCGAGCGCAAGGGCAAGCGGGCCCCACTGGAGCCCGCGAAAGCGGTGCGCACGCGCTCGAGCATACCGCCGCTGCCTGGGTCAACCCGTTGCAGTGAGACGCCCCTCCCACCGCCGTGCCGCGAAACGGATCAGGCCGCGAGCGCCATGGCGTGTTTGTTGGCGATCTTGTTGCCTGCGTTCACCGAGCACTCGATGTCGCCCGACAGCTGACCGCCTTCTTCGATGACCACCTTGCCGTAGCGGATGCGGCCGGTCACCTTGCCGGTGGAATAGATCACCAGCTTGTTGCGCACGGTGAGGTTGCCGTCGAACACACCGTGGATCTCGGCGATGTCGATCTCTGCCGAGCCCTTGAACTCACCCTGCTGGGCGATCTGGATCACGCGCGAGTCCATCGTGGCTTCGACCATGCCTTCGACCACCAGCGTGTCGCAATCGGTGATCTCCACGCCCTTGAGCTTGATGTTCGGCCCCACGGTCAGTTTGCTGCCGCCTTCAGGCGCGCTGGAAGAAGTCGACGGGCTCGTGGCCAGGCTGGAAGGCAGCTCCACGTCGGGCGTGGCCGGGACCGCTGCGGACGGCTGGGATGGCGTCGTCACACCGCCGGTGCTCTGCCCGTAGCGAGGTGTGGCCATGCCCTGGTTCAGGGTTTTGGGTTGATCGATGTCGCGTTTGCCAAAGTGCAGTGCCATGCCAGCTCCTTCAAAAAGTGAAGCGCTCATGCTAAGTGCGGCGGTGCTTACATTCGGGCGGGTTCCGTAAGAGGGGTAACGAGATGAACCGTACAGGTCGTTTCATTCTTCGTCTTGCTGACCAGCCGGCTTCCCGTGTTCGAACACATGGCATATAGTTGCGCACGCAACCAAATTGAAAAAGAAACTCATGCCTCTGTCTGCCCATGTTCCCGTGTTGATCGCTGGCGGCGGCCCCGTCGGCCTCACGCTCTCGGCCTTGTTGTCTGCTCACGGCATCCACAACCTCGTGATCGAGGCCGACGACAGTTACTGCACCGGCAGCCGCGCCATCTGCATGTCGCGCCGCTCGCAGGAGATCCTGGGCTGGGTGGGGGCCGATCAGGCGTTGGTGACCAAAGGCCTGAGCTGGGTGGGCGGGCGCAGCCATTGGCGCCACACCGAGGTGTTGCATTTCCAGATGCCGAGCGAGCCCACGCAGCGCTTTGCGCCCATGGTCAACATCCAGCAGTTTTACGTGGAGGAGTTTGCGCACCGGGCAGCGCAGACGGCAGGGTTGTCTCGGGTGCAATGGAGCAGCCGCGTGAGCGCCGTGACACCCCATGAGACCGGCGTTGATGTCGAGGTGATCACGCCCCAAGGTCCGCAGACCGTGCGCACCGACTGGCTGGTGGCCTGCGACGGTGGACGCAGCACCGTGCGCGAACAGCTCGGCCTGCATCTCGAAGGCACGCAGTACGACGGCAAATACGTCATCGTGGACGTGGTGCAGCAAACCCGGCGGGCGGTGGAGCGCCTGGCCTGGTTCGACCCGCCGTCCAACCCCGGCTCCACCATCCTCATGCACCGCCAGCCCGACGACGTGTGGCGCATCGACTACCAGATCCGCGACGACGAAGACCCGCTGGAGGCGGTGAAACCCGAGAACGTGTTGCCGCGCGTGCAGAGCCACCTGGCCATGATCGGCGAAACCGAGCCCTGGGAGCCACTGTGGATATCGATCTACAACGCCAAGTGCTTCACCTTGCCAAGCTATCGATACGGGCGGGTGATGTTCGCGGGCGATGCGGCGCACCTGGTGCCCATCTTCGGTGTGCGTGGGCTCAACTCCGGGCTGGACGACGCCGGCAACCTGGCCTGGAAACTCGCGCGGGTGGTGCGCGGCCAGTCGCCGCACGCGCTGCTCGATTCGTACTCCACCGAGCGTGTGCACGCCACGCGCGAGAACATCGCCTATGGCGCCAAAAGCACCGAATTCATGGCCCCGCCCAACTTTGCCTACCGGCTGATGCGCGAAGCCACGCTGCGCCTGGCCGAGGCCGATGCGCTGGTGCGCTCGCTCATCAACCCGCGCCAGTCCACGCCCATCACCTATGTGGACTCGCCCTTGAACGCAACCGCCACCACCGGCTGGAGCAACGACATGGCCGCGCCTGGTGCGCCCGCGCCGGAGGCCTTGCTCCAGGGCGGGCAGGGCGCCTTTCACCTGAGCAGCTGTTTCGGGCGCGATTTCCTGGTGCTGGTGTTCGGCCCGGGCGATCAGCGGGCGCTCGACTTGCCTGGCCTGCAGGCGCTGGCCATCGGCCCCGGCATGGACGTGCATGGGCAGGCTTGGCAGCGCTACGGACTGCAAACCGCGACCGACCAGGCCCTGGTGCTCGTGCGGCCCGACGGCTACGTGATGGGCCGCTGGCACGGACACGACCCGGCGCCTGTGCTCCAAGCCCTGCAAACCACCGGAGTGTTCGCATGACCGACGCCGATCTCGACCGCAGTTACAGCGCCCTGTGCGAAGCCCTTGCCCGGGTGGGAGAGGACAAGGCGCCGCTGTTTCTGTCCATGTTGTGCCTTTTGCTCATCAGCCGCCAACAGGCTGCCCACGAGGTGCTGCCGCTGTTTGCACATGCCGAGCGCCAATGCGCGGACGGAGCGGGCGATGGCCGCTGACACCACCCCGCCAGCCCTTCAGGACTTTCTCACCTGGCGTCTGCACCGCCTGGCCAAACTCACCGATCGCCAGAGCACCGACGCCTACGCCAGTGTCTTCGGACTGGGCGTGGGCGAAGCGCGCTGCCTGGCCGCCATCGGGCAGTTCGCGCCGCTCTCGGTGAAAGACCTCGCGGCGCAGGCCAACCTCGACAAGGCCCAGGCCAGCCGCGCCGCTCAGATGCTGGTGGAGCGCGATCTGGTGCAGAAGTCGGCCAGCGAAACGGATGCACGTGGCGTGGTACTCACGCTCACGCGCACCGGTCGGCCCCTGTGGCGGCGGGTGATGCGGTTGATCGAGCAGCGCAATGCGGACATTTTTGGCTGCCTTTCCAAGGCCGAGAGGCGCCAGCTCGAAACCCTGTTTGACCGCCTCATTGCCCATGCCGACACCCGCCAGGGGGACAGTGGCCCTGCAAGCCCCTGAAATCGGGGGCAGCCCGTAAAATTGCGGGTTTTCCACCCACCCGCGCTCCGGGTCTGTGCCAGCCCCATGAACGCTCCCGTCGACGTCTCCTTTTTCGCTCGCGCTGCCAAGCCGATCACCAGCTACCGCCCGTATTGGGCCAAGCGGTTCGGCGTGGCGCCCCTGTTGCCCATGAGCCGCGCCGAGATGGAGAAGCTCGGCTGGGACAGCTGCGACATCATTCTGGTCACAGGCGATGCCTACGTGGACCACCCCAGCTTCGGCATGGCGGTGGTGGGGCGCGTGCTGGAGGCGCAGGGCTTTCGCGTGGGCATCATTGCCCAGCCCGACTGGACCAGCGCCGAGGCCTTCAAGGCGCTGGGCAAGCCCAACCTGTTCTGGGGCGTGACCGCCGGGAACATGGATTCCATGATCAACCGCTACACGGCGGACCGCAAGATCCGCAGCGACGACGCCTACACTCCGGGCGACGTGGGCGGCAAACGGCCCGACCGCGCGGCCATCGTCTACAGCCAGCGCTGCCGCGAGGCTTTCAAGGACGTGCCCATCGTGCTCGGCGGCATCGAAGGCAGCCTGCGCCGCATCGCCCACTACGACTACTGGAGCGACAAGGTTCGCCGCAGCATCGTGGTGGACAGCAAGTGCGACCTGCTGCTCTACGGCAACGCCGAGCGGGCGCTGGTCGAGGTGGCGCACCGCATCGCCGCGCGTGAGCCGATCGAGCGCATCACCGACGTGCGCGGCACCGCCTTCGTGCGCCGCCCCGGCGATCCCACGGCCGAAGGCTGGATCGAGATCGATTCCACCGACGTCGACATGCCGGGCCGGGTGGAAGACCACATCAACCCGTACCTCACCACCAGCGAGCAAGCGCAGGCGCAAGGGGAAACGTGTTCGAAGGACGATGGCAATGCCGAGCCTGCGGCGGTCAACCCCGCCATCCAGCCGCTGAAGTTCGTGCCCAACCCCGCCTTTCAAAGCAAACGCAAGCCACCGGCGCGCGACCGCAGCGTGATCCGCCTGCCCAGCTACGAGCAGGTGAAGAGCGATGCCGTGCTGTATGCCCACGCCAACCGCGTGCTGCACCTGGAAACCAACCCCGGCAACGCCCGCGCGCTGGTGCAGGCGCATGGCGAGGGCGCGACCGCGCGCGACGTGTGGATCAACCCCCCGCCGATCCCGCTGACCACGGCCGAGATGGACTTCGTGTTCGACTTGCCGTACGCCCGCAGCCCGCACCCAGCCTACGCCGACGAACACGGCAAGCACGACGGCGCGACCAAGATCCCGGCTTGGGAAATGATCCGCTTCAGCGTGAACATCATGCGCGGCTGCTTTGGCGGCTGCACCTTCTGCTCGATCACCGAGCACGAGGGCCGCATCATCCAGAGCCGGTCCGAAGAATCGATCATCAAGGAAGTCGAAGACATCCGCGACAAGGTGGAAGGCTTCACCGGCGTGGTGTCCGACCTTGGCGGCCCCACGGCCAACATGTACCGCCTGGGCTGCAAGACGCCCGAGATCGAAGCCGCCTGCCGCAAGCCCAGCTGCGTGTATCCCGGCATCTGTTCGAACCTCACCACCGACCACGGTCCGCTCATCAAGATCTACAAGCGGGCGCGCGAACTGCGTGGCATCAAGAAGATCCTGATCGGCTCAGGCCTGCGCTACGACCTGGCCATGAAGAGCCCGGAGTACGTGAAGGAGCTGGTGCAGCACCACGTGGGCGGGTATTTGAAGATCGCGCCCGAGCACACCGAGGGCGGACCGCTGTCGAAGATGATGAAGCCCGGCATCGGCAGCTACGACAAGTTCAAGCAGCTGTTCGAGAAGTTCAGCGAAGAAGCGGGCAAGAAGCAGTACCTGATTCCGTATTTCATCGCGGCCCACCCGGGCACCAGCGACGAAGACATGATGAACCTCGCGGTGTGGCTGAAGAAGAACGGCTTCCGCGCCGACCAGGTGCAGACCTTCTACCCCAGCCCCATGGCCACGGCCACGGCGATGTACCACACCAACCTGAATCCGCTCAAGGGCATCAGCCGCGATGCGCAGCGCGCCGAGCGGGTGGACATCGTGCGCGGTGACAAGCGCCGCCGCCTGCACAAGGCGTTTCTGCGCTACCACGACCCGAACAACTGGCCGCTGCTGCGCGAGGCGCTCAAGACCATGGGCCGCGCCGATCTGATCGGCAACGGCAAGCACCACCTGATCCCCACCTTCCAGCCCATGACGGATGGCAGCTACCAAAGCGCGCGCCGCAAGAACAGCACGCCGGTGGGCAAAACGGCGCAACCCGCAGCCGGCCGCCTGCTCACGCAGCACACCGGCTTGCCGCCACGGGTGACCGGTGCGGGGCGCCCGGGTTCGCCGGTGGGTGCAGGCAAGCGCAAGCCGCGCTGACCGCAAGTCTCAGCCCGCGAAGGCTGGCCAGGCGATCCAACCCAGCAACGCGGTGGTGTTGATCCCAACCGTCACCCAGTAGTACAGGCGAAAGGGCTGCTTGCTCGTCTTGTGACGCAGGATCTGCTGTGCGAACCAGGCCCCCGGCCAACCACCCGCGAGCGCCAATGCGTGCAGCTGGTCTTCTGGCGTGCGCTGGGTTTCGTTGATGGCGGCGTCCTTGTCGCGCCAGTACATGTAGAACGTGCCCAGGTTGATCAGCACCACCGCGGTGAGGATCACCCACGGAAAGCGGCCCAGGCCGATGCCCACCAGCCACAACAGCAGCCAGAAGGCGATCAGCCCGAGGCCGGTCCACATCGGGATTTGTTCGCGACGCTTTTCTCGCGGCAGAGGGGAGCGCTGGGCAGGCCTCCTTCGGGGCAGCAGTTCGGCTTCCGGGGGCCGTTCTGCCTTCGGAGTCTCGAAGGGCGCCTTCACCTCGTTGCGCTGCGGCTCCACCGACAACGCGCGCGGGCCCTTGCCGCCGACGTGGATTTCCTGGAAGGTCACCGGCAGACCCTCGCTGGGCGGCTGGTGCCCGCTGAAGTCCTTCATGTGGAAAAAGATGTCCGCAGCGGTCTGCTCGCTGCGGATGAAGCCGAACGCCTTGGCTGGGTCCCAGCGCACCACGGTTCCCTGTTTTCGCATGATGTTGAGTGAAGTGTCGAAGGAGGGCGGAGCTTGCCGGCGTCGCCCGATTGGCGCAAAATGCGCCAAACAGGAGATTTTTCATGTCCACCGCCGGTTCTGCATTTTCCTCTGTCAAATTGCCCGCCGGGCTGGTTCAGCAGGCTCGTGAGGCGGCACAGCCACAGCGCCGCTCCATCGCCGGCCAAATCGAGTACTGGGCCACACTCGGGCGCATCGCCGAAGAGACCGGCCTCACGGTGCAAGAGGCGCGCGAGGCCATTGCCCGCTACGACGCCGCCGCGCGGCACGCGGTGCCGGCCGATCCGCTGGATGCGATCGAGGCGCGTTTCCTGGCCGCCGAATCCAGCGGCCGCCTGGCCCAGGCGGTGCGCCAGACCGTGCAGGACAACCGCAGCAAGGCCCCCGCCGCCCGCCGCGCTGCGTGACGCCCCCGGTTTTCTACCTGCTGGCTGGGCCCAACGGTGCTGGCAAGTCCACGCTGTACCGAGCCGCCGTGGCCGAGGGGCTGATCCCCGCCGAACTTGAATTTGTGAATGCCGACCTGTTCGAGGCAGCGCACCTGTCGCAGGTGGCTGAACCGACGGCGCGTTCCGAGCAGGCGCGGCGGTGGGCAGACCAGCGCCGGGCGACGTTGCTGGGCGCCGGTCGCTCGTTCGTCAGCGAGACCGTGTTCTCCCACCCCTCGAAACTGCAACTCCTGGCCGACGCGCAGGCGGCTGGGTTTCGCACCGTGCTGCTCGTGGTGTGTGTGGACGATGCGCAGCAGCTGGTGCGCCGGGTGGCGCAGCGGGTGCGCGAAGGCGGCCACGCTGTACCACCCGACCGGATCCTCGCTCGCTACCCGCGCACCCTGGCACACCTCAAAGGCGCCGTGCGCCTGGCCGATCTGGCCTTGCTGTACGACACCTCGGGCGCCGCCATCCAGCCGCCCCGGCTGGTGGCCCGATGCCGGCGGGGTTTGACGCCCGTGGTGACGGGCCAGTTGCCCGCGTGGGCCGCGGGTGTCCTGGCCGACTGAGCCTCAGGCCAGTGTGTGCAGCGGAATGTCTTTCGCGACCGACAGCTGGTCGAGCTGTTGGCGCGTCATGCCCTTGAGGAACGCGGCGATGGCCGCGTGTGTCTCGGGCTTGAACAGCGTGCGCATGTCGCTCACCGGCAGGCCGGCCGCGGTGCACAGGGCCGCGGCGAAATGCGGTTCCAGCGCGGCCACGGCCACCCGGCCGTCTTTGCAGGGGTACACCCGGTAGCCTGCGTGGGCGCCGCCCACCGCGCCGGTGGGTTGTGTGAGGCCCCAGCTGCGGGGCAGGGCGAGCCAGTGGGCTGCGTCCGACAAGGCGACCTCTTGAAACACACCTTTGCCGGTGGACCGCTGCACCATCACAGCCTTGAGCGCGGCTTCGCTGGCCATGAGCGAGCCGCCCATGTCGGCAAACAGGGTGGCGGGCAGATCGAGCCCGGGCACCAGGCCGG
>NZ_JAOASO010000042.1 GCF_030158645.1 Hydrogenophaga sp.
ATGCCATGTCGGTGATGTGCAGCAGACCGTCGATGCCGCCGAGGTCCACGAACGCGCCGTATTCGGTGATGTTCTTGACCACGCCGTGGACGATGGCACCTTCTTTGAGGGTGTCCATCAGCTTGGCGCGCTCTTCGCCCATGGAGGCTTCCACCACGGCACGGCGGCTCAGCACCACGTTGTTGCGCTTGCGGTCGAGCTTGATGACCTTGAATTCCAGGGTCTTGTTTTCGTACGGGGTCAGGTCCTTGGTCGGACGGCTGTCGACCAGCGAGCCCGGCAGGAAGGCGCTGATGCCGTTGACCATGACCTTGAGGCCGCCCTTGACCTTGCTGGAGGTCGTGCCGGTGACGAATTCGCCCGACTCGAGTGCTTTCTCCAGGGACATCCACGACGCGAGGCGCTTGGCCTTGTCGCGCGACAGCAGGGTGTCGCCGAAACCGTTTTCCACGGAGTCGATGGCAACCGACACAAAGTCGCCCACCTGCACTTCGAGTTCACCCAGGTCGTTCTTGAATTCGGCCAGCGGCACATAGGCTTCCGACTTCAGACCGGCGTTGACCACCACGTGGCTGTGTTCGATGCGAACAACTTCAGCGGTGATGACTTCGCCCGAGCGCATTTCGGCGCGTTTCAGGGACTCTTCGAACAGGGCGGCAAAAGATTCAGACATTGAATTTCCTAAAACCACTCAGCGTCGGCGCTTTCAACCAAGGTGACTCGGTTTGCGCGGGGATCGACGTGTGGGCGGCGTTGACATTGCGGTGCGAAACACCGCGGGGTTGGTTGAAAAGAACCTTCAGGCATGCGGGCTGGGAGCGCCCGGCTGTGCCGTCAGGGCCAGAGGTGAAAGCGCGCTCAGTTCCCCGAGAACGCCGTTTTGCCCTGCCACCAGTTCATCACCGTTCTCACCGATTGCTCGATGTCCAGTTCGGAGTTGTCCAGTTTCAAGGCATCTTCGGCGGGCTTGAGGGGCGCGTGTGTGCGGGATGAGTCCCGCAAATCACGCTCTCGCAAGTCTGCCAAAAGACTGTCGATGTTAGCAGCAATTCCCTTTGAAATCAATTGCTTATGGCGCCGTTGGGCGCGCTGTTCGGCGGTGGCCGTCAGGAACACCTTCAAAGCCGCGTCCGGGAAGATCACCGTGCCCATGTCGCGCCCATCGGCCACCAGGCCGGGCAGACGCCGGAAGCTCTGCTGCAAGGCGTGCAGTGCGCTTCGCACGGCGAGGTGTTGCGACACCCGGGAAGCCATGCCGCCGGTGGATTCCAGGCGCAGCGGGTCTGTGATGTCGCGGCCGCCGAGAAACACTTGGTGGTCGCGGAACGCCAGCGGGAGTTGGGCGGCGAGGCGGGCCAGCGCCGGCTCGTCGTCCAGCGAGACGCCAGCGTCTTGTGCTGCGAGCGCCGTGGCGCGGTAGAGCGCACCGGAGTCGAGCAGGTGGTAGCCCAGGCGCTGTGCCAGCTGCGAAGCCAGCGTGCCCTTGCCCGACGCCGTGGGGCCGTCGATGCAGATGACGGGAATCGCCTGGGCCGGCGTGCTGCAGACGTCGAACAGGGTCTCGAAGTAGTCGGGGAAGGTCTTGCCCACGCATTTCGGGTCTTCAATGCGCACCGGCAGGCTCGCCGGGTTGAAGGCGGCGAGCGAGAAGCACATGGCCACCCGGTGGTCGTCGTAGGTGTGGATGCTGGCTGCCCGCCAGGTGGTGGGCGGGGTGATGCGGATGAAATCCGCGCCTTCTTCCACCGTGGCGCCGAGCTTGCGGCATTCGTTGGCCATGGCGGCGATGCGGTCGGTCTCCTTCACGCGCCAGCTGGCGATGTTGCGCAGCGTTGTCGTGCCGTCGGCGTAAAGCGCCATCACGGCCAAGGTCATGGCCGCATCGGGAATGTGGTTGCAGTCCAGTTCGATGGCCTTGAGCGGCCAGGCGCCGCGCCGGATGTGCAGGCGGTTGGCTTCGCCCGTGATCTCGGCGCCCATGAGCCGGGCGGCTTCGACGAAACGGATGTCGCCCTGGATGGAGGCGAGACCCACGCCCTCGATGGTGATGCCCTGGGCACCGGGCGCGATGGCGCCCAGCGCAATGAAGTAGCTCGCCGACGAGGCGTCGCCTTCCACCGGCATGCGCCCGGGCGAACGGTAGCGGCTGCCGGCCGGGATGGTGAAACGCTGCCAGCCGTCGCGCTGCACCTGCACGCCGAAGCGGGTCAGGAGGTTCAGCGTGATCTCGATGTAGGGGCGCGAGATCAGTTCACCGACCACCTCAATCACGATGGCTTGCGGTTGTGCCACCAGCGGCAGCGCCAGGAGCAGGGCCGTGAGGAACTGGCTGGACACGTCGCCCCGCACGCGGATCGGCTCAGACAGTTGCAGCGCCAGAGGTGAGCCTGTGCCGAGCTTGAGTGGTGGATAGCCCTCCTGTCCCAGGCAATCCACCGCACAGCCGAGTTGTCGCAAGGCATCCACCAGATCGCCGATGGGTCGTTCGTGCATCCGCGGCACGCCGCTGAGTTCGAACTCGGCGCCATGGGTGGACGCAAGCAAGGCCAGGGCCGCGGTGAGCGGGCGCATGGCGGTGCCGGCGTTGCCCAGGAACAGCCGCGCTTGCCGCACAGGCAATTGACCGCCCAGGCCGTGCACACGCAAGGTTCCGTCGGGTTGGGGTTCGATGCGGCAGCCGAGCTGGCGAAGGGCGTCCAGCATCACCTGGGTATCGTCCGAGTCCAGCAGGTCGGTCACGTCGGTGTGGCCCTCGCTCAGCGCGGCGAGCAGCAGCACCCGGTTGGAAATGCTTTTCGAGCCCGGCAGGCGCACGGTGCCTCCGGCATGTGTCAGCGGAGGAAGGTCGAGGAAAGGAATGGAGTACATGCGCGGGGACGCGAACAAGCCGCGTGAAGCGGCCTCAGCTCTGGGGCTTGATGGCGGACATGCGCCAATGGGCGCGGGCACTGCTGGCTTGGTCG
>NZ_JAOASO010000043.1 GCF_030158645.1 Hydrogenophaga sp.
TTCTCCATCTCCCACTGGTAGACGCCGCCACCCAGATCGGTGAGCTTCTCGACCTTGGGGAAATGGCTGACCGATTCGGGCACGTCGGAGAGCACCTCGAACACCTCGGCCGCCTTGGCCTTGACGTCGAATTCGTAGCCCAGATCGATTTTCACGGTGATGGCCATGGCGCTCCTCAAGGGGGTGTTGTGGTGGAAATTCATTGTAGGGACGGGCCTGCCCGGCGGCCCCCGGGAGTTACACCAAGGCACAATCCCCGCTCCCCACCTCTCTTCGAGACCGTTTTCCCATGAGCATCCAGTGGTTCCCCGGGCACATGCACCTCACGCGCAAGGCCATCACCGAGCGGGTGAAGGACATCGACGTCGTGATCGAGATGCTCGACGCACGCCTGCCGGGGTCCAGTGCCAACCCGCTGCTGGCCGAGCTCACGGCCGGTCGGCCCACGCTCAAGGTGGTCAACAAGCAGGACATGGCCGACCCCGAGCGCACCGCGCTCTGGCTCGCCCACTACAACGCCCAGCCCAACACCCGCGCCATCGCGCTCGACGCCAGCATCACCGCGCCGGCGCGCGCCATCATCGCCTCGTGCTTCGAACTCGCCCCTTTGCGCGGCGGCATGGTCAAGCCCATGCGGGTGCTGATCTGCGGCATCCCCAACGTGGGCAAAAGCACGCTGATCAACACCCTGCTGGGCAAACGCTCGGCCAAGACCGGCGACGAGGCCGGCATCACCCGCACCGAACAACGCCTGGTGCTGGCCGATGACTTTTACTTGTTTGACACCCCCGGCATGCTGTGGCCGCGCATCGTGGTGCCCGAGAGCGGCTACAACCTCGCGGCCAGCGGCGCCGTGGGCCGCAACGCCTACGACGACCAGGAGGTGGCGCTGGAGCTGCTGTCCAAGCTCAGGGTCGCCTACGGCGCGCAACTCGAAGCGCGCTACAAGCTCGGTTTGCCGCTGGACACCTTGGCCAGCCTCCCCGACGAGGAGGTGATGGCGGCCATCGCGCGCAAGCGCGGCGCCATCGGCACGGGTGGCAGCATCAACTGGCAAAAGGCCTCCGAGCTCCTGATCGCCGACTTTCGCAGCGGCGTGTTGGGTCGCATCACGCTGGAGACGCCCGAGCAGTTCCTGCAATGGCTCGCGGCCGGCCAGCAGGCCGATGCCGAGCGCCAGAACAAGAAAAAGGAACGCGCCAACAAGCCCAAGGTGCGCAAGCCCGACCGGCGCTGAAACTCCCGCGGGCTTGATCCGCGTCAAGGCGGGCGGTGCGCCCAGGCTTCAGGATGGAACGCCCCGTTCCGATGGAGCCCGCCATGACCCACCCCATCACCGCGTCCCGCCGCATCTTGCTGATTGAAGGCCATCCCGACCCGGGTGCCGAGCGCCTCAACCACGCACTGGTCAATGCCTACGCCGAGGGCGCCACCGCCGCCGGCCACGGGGTGCGGCGCATCGCCGTGGGCGCGCTCGACTTTCCGTTCCTCAAGACCGCAGAGGCCTGGCACCACGGCGCGCTGCCACCCTCGCTGCAGCCCGCGCAGGACGCCATCGCCTGGGCCGAACACGTGGTGATCTTTTTCCCGCTCTGGCTGGGTGACATGCCGGCGCTGCTCAAGGCCTTTCTGGAGCAGGTGGCGCGCCCGGGTTTTGCGGTCGGGCCCGAAGGGGCCAAACCGTTCGGGCACAAGCCGTTGAGCGGGCGTTCGGCGCGGGTGGTGGTCACCATGGGCATGCCGGCGCTGGCCTACCGCTGGTACTTCCGCGCGCACAGCGTCAAATCGCTGGAGCGCAACATCCTGGGCTTCGTGGGCTTTGCACCCATCCACGAAACCCTGATCGGTTCGGTGGAGGGCCTGGGCTCGGCGGGTGTGGCGCGCTGGCTGGGCAAGCTCGGGAAACTGGGCGCGCAGGCCGCCTGAACCCGGCGTCGCAGGGCCGTCGTCAAGGCCGCAAGGTGATCTTCAGGACGCGGCCATCAGCCAGCCAGGCACAGGCGCCGTCGGCTCTGGGCGTGAGCCGCTCCACCGTGCCGGGCAGGGGCTGGAGGTCGGCCAGCTCGTGCCACTGCCCGGGCGCTTCCCAGCGCAGGGCGTGCAACGCCTGGCGC
This sequence comes from Hydrogenophaga sp., assembly GCF_030158645.1. GTDB lineage: Bacteria > Pseudomonadota > Gammaproteobacteria > Burkholderiales > Burkholderiaceae_C > Hydrogenophaga. The sequence goes on from NZ_JAOASO010000043.1 coordinate 2,115, forward strand.
GCCATGTCGGGCACGACGATGGTGGGTCGCAAGCCGGGCTGCTGCACGATCACCGCCAGTTGCTGTTCCAGCGCACCCATGCGGTGGTTGGACACGTCGAGCGCGCGGGCGAAAGGCACCAGCGCCGGGGGTTGCAGGTGGTGCAGCGTGAGCACACCGCCGATGTGGGGCGTGGTCACACTGGCCACATCGAGTCGGCCGTCACCGTCAAAGTCGGCAAAACCCACCGGGTTCAGCCAGCGAAAGGTCGAGCCGGCGTGGGGTCCCCGGGCGCGCTCCACGAGCGTGGCTTGCCCATCGCGCTGCGCCAGCCCCAGCACCACCAGGGCGGCACCCCGCAGCGCATCGGCTTCGATCAGCACGATCTCGTCCCGGCCGTCGCCATCGAGGTCCACGAGGCGGGGAACCCGGTCCTCGAACACGCGATGAACCGGCAAGGACAGGCCCACCTTCACCGAAGCGCCGCGGGGTGTTCGGGTCAACACGTGGACACTGCCGGCGTGCACCGGTGAGCCCAGTGCGCCGTGCGGATAGCGGCGCGTGGGCGAGCCCAGCCAGACCCAGGCGATGTCTTTCGAGCCAGCCACCGCCTGGCTGTCGGTCAGGCGACCGGACGCCTCGGTCGGTGCGGGTGGCGGTGTGGCTGGCGTTGCGCAGGTTGCGTCGGCGGGCTCCACCGACAAACCCATGGCCAAAGCCCATGCCGGAAACAGGCCGAGGACCAGCCCCAGACAGCACCGCCGGGAAAGGCCCCCGGTCACTTCACCGTGATGGTGATGCGCTCGCTGATCACCACCGGGTGGTGCGGGATGTGGTTCTGGTCGGCCACGATGAGTTGCAGCGTGTGGGTGCCGGGCTTGAGTTCCACGCTGGTCTCGGTCTGGCCCAGGCCGAAGTGGCGGTATTGGTCGTTGGCGGGCAGCGGGGCATTGGCATCGACCGCCGCCACGTCGATCAACAGGTGGTGGTGGCCGGTACCGGCCTTCTCCACACCCGCCGGCGCCACGCCCATGCCACTGAGGCCGAACACCACTTTCACCGGGTTGGTGACGGTGGCGCCGTTGCGCAGGTTGACGAAATAGACCTTGGCCTCGGGCGCAGCGACCACTTTCTTGTAGCCCGAACCCAGCGTGGGCGTGCTGGCCGTGATGCTGACCGGGGCGGTGGGTGCTGCCGTGGCCATCATGCCGCCGTGGTGCATGGCGTGCATCGCGGCGTGGTCGTGGCGGGCGCAGCCGGACAGAACGAGAAGGGCTGCGGCCGTCAGGCCGAGTGACGCGGTGCGCGGGGAAAAGGTCATGAGGTGTCTCCTGGGGTGGTTGTTGTGCCACGCAGGATACGCGTTGGGGCGGGCGCACGAGGCCAGTCGCCCAGTGCCGGCCGGGGTCATTGCGACCCCGGTGCACCCAGGTTCAGGGCGCGACCTTCACGCCTTTCCAGAAGGCCACACGGCCCCGGATCTCGTCGGCTTCCGGTTTGGGGTCCGGGTAGTACCAGGCCGCGTCGGTGTTGAGTTCACCGTTGACCAGCAGCGAGTAGTAGCTCGCCTGGCCCTTCCAGGGGCAGCTGGTGCGGTGGTTGCTGAAGGTCACGTGTTCGCGGTTGAGCGAACTCTCGGGAAAATAGTGGTTGCCTTCCAGCACCACCGTGTCGTCGCTCTCGGCGATCACGGCGCCGTTCCAGGTGGCCTTCATGCCAGGCTCACTTGTTCTTGTCCTTGCCGCGCGGCAGCACCGCCGTCACGGGCGGCATGGGCCGGTCGGACGTGGCCGGGCCCTTGGGCGCGGAGGTGTCTTTTTTGGGTTTTTTGGACAGTTTTTCGTTGCGCTGTTCTTTGCCCATGGGGGGTCTCCGTTTAACAGCCGCGAAGGCGGCTCGACTGCGCGATGGTAAGCCACAAAACCACGCTTCAAGGCTGTCCCAGGCCGAGGAAAGTGGCCAGGGCCTGGGTGTCGTTGGCGCCGGCCTGCATCACCACCTGGTTGCTTCGCTGGTGGCGCGCCACGATGTAAGGCACCGAGGCGGCGCCCAGGCGCTCCAGCAGCTCGGTGTTGGTCTTGATGGCGGCCAGCACGTCGGGCGCGATGTCGGCCGAGGCCGAGGTGCCGCCGCTGCCGGCCAGCAGCGAAGTCTCGTGCGCGGCCATGGCCTGCACCGGGTTGGTCGCGGTCATGATCGCCGCGCCCTGGGGTGCGCTCTTGGCGTTCATGATGGCCACCGGCAACCAGACGAACTTGACGCTGGTGTGCAACGGCAGGGACGCCTCCCACAGGCGCGCGCAGTGCGGGCATTGCGGGTCGAACAACACATACACGGCGTTGGCGCTGAGGATCTTGCCGGCGGCGAAACCCTTGCCTTGCGCAGCGAGCACGTCCATGGCCTGTGCCGCGTCGATCGGGGTTGTGCTGGCGGTCGCCGCGGGCGCACCGGCGGCCGGGGCGCTGGCCCCGTCTTTGGAGCAGGCGGACAGCAGGGCCAGCGATGCGAGCACGGGCAGGGCAAGGTGTCGAATGTTCATGGTCGGCCCAGCGCAATGGGTCAGTTGTTGAGGATCAGGTTGGCGATCAGGCCGGTGGCAATCGCGATCAGCACGTAGTCACCGCCCACCTGCACCCACTGGTGGCCCCGAGGAGGTGCATACAGGCGGTGCTGGTGATGGTTGACCACCACGTACTGGCGGCTGCGGTATTCCTGCGGAATGTAACGCCCGCGCTGGAACTGCGGGCCGCGCGCCTGGTAGTAACGCACCTGCGGGCCATGGCGGTATTCGTGGCGGTCGGCCCGGCGTTCCTGGCGGAAGTCACGGCGGTCTTCGCGGCGTTCCTGGCGGAACTCGCGGCGGTCGTCGCGGCGGTCTTCACGGAAGTCGCGGCGGTCATCGCGGCGATCGTCCACGCGCTGCAAGGTGGGCTTTTCGAAGCGCCCGCCGTTGGGGTTGCCTTGTGCGAAAGACAAGGAGCTGATGCCCAGCGTGGCGGCAGCGATCGCATACACAAAAAGGTTTCTGGATTTCATGGAGAACACTCCTGTGGGTTGGTGAGCTTTCATGTTGTGCCCTCCATGTATCTGCCGGGTAAATGCACGGCGCTGCACAGGCAAAGTTGCGCAGCCGCTTGTGGGGCGTTCGCGTCAGCCCTGGGCGGCGGCCTGGGCGTGCAGCTTGGCGGCGATGTATTCGCCGTGCGTCACGTGCAGCAATCCCGCCACCTTGCTGATCACGTGGTGCTCGTTGGCGTCGAGTTGGTTGTCGGCGAATGCCACTTCCCACATGGCTTCGACCACGCTGATTTTTTGCGCCTGGGTGAAGCGCTCGTTCATCAGGCCGGTGAAGCGCTGGTAGTCGTAGGCGGTGCGGGCCGTCTCGTGCGCCAGTTCCATCAGGCGTTCCAGCTCGTCGTCGCTCAGGTCGAACTTGCGCCGCAGCGCGGCGATCACCGCCTCACGCTCGCTGTCCTTGAGGTCGGGCTCGGCCCGCATCACCTCCACCAGCAGCACCGCCGTGGACAACTGCAGGGTGTGCGCCTGCTCGGCGGGCAGCTGGGCGCCAGCCGGTGCGGTGAGGCTGGCGGCGAGGTTGTCGAACAGGTCTTTGAGGTTTCGGAGCATGGGCTTGGATTCACAAGGAGGGCGTGGGTGGAGCTCAGGCCGGTGCCGATGGTTCCCGAGCCCACACCAGCAGCAGGTTGTTGGCGGGCATGGCGTGGCGCTCGCGCAGGTGCAAACCGGCCTGCCGTGCTTCGTGTGCCACATCGCTCAGCCGGCGGATGCCCCAGTCGGGGTGGGTGTTGCGCAGGCTCTCGTCGAACGCCAGGTTGCCGGGTGAAGTGGGTACGCCGTCTTCGATGTACGGACCGTAGGTGATGAGCACGCCGCCCGGTGCCATCACGCGCGCCGCGCCCCGCATGAGCCCCGCGCAGGCCGCCCAGGGGGCGATGTGCAGCATGTTGGCGCAATAGACCGCGTCGAAGGTGTTCCCAAACGCCTCGCCGAAGAGGTCGGCCTCGTCGGGCCACTGGTCCGAGGTCACGTCCAGCCGCAGGGGCGGCAGCACATTGGTCACACGCGCCTGCTCCGTCCAGGCGGCGATCGTGGCCATCGCACTGGCCTGCATGTCGGTGGGTTGCCACTGCCAGCCGGGCAGACCGGCGGCAAACCACGTGGCGTGCTGGCCAGTGCCCGATGCGATCTCCAGTGCCATGCCACGCTCGGGCAGCACCCGCTGGAGGGTTTCCAGGATCGGCTGCTTGTTGCGGTCGGCGGCTGGGCTGGCGGGCAGGGCGGTCATGCCTGCATTGTGGTCCAGCCCGGGCGCGATCCGGGCGACCCTGGGGGTTATCGTCGCGCGGCACCGGTTGGTGCGGTGCCGCGTGATAAATTGCGGGCACGTTCGGCGTGGGAGACCAGTGCCTCAGAGCCCTGTACCCGTTGCCGACATGTCCCACCACACCGCTTCCGCCGACCCCCGTGTCGATATCGTCTACCTCTGGGTGGACGGCAACGATCCCGCCTGGCGCGCCCGGCGCCACCAGGCGGCGCGGCAAGGCGGTGCCCTCGATCCCGGCGCCATGGCGCTGTACGGCAACGTGGAAGGGCGCTTTCGCGACAACGATGAACTGCGCTACAGCCTGCGTGCGCTGGAGCGCTACTTCCCCGACCATGGTCACGTGTACCTCGTCACCGACGGCCAGACGCCGGCGTGGCTGCGGCCTTCCAGCCGGCTCACGCTGGTCGATCACCGCGAGCTGATCCCCGCGAGCCAGTTGCCCACGTTCGATTCGGCCCACATCGAGTCGTACGTGCACCGCATCGCAGGCCTGTCGGAGCGCTTTTTCTATTTCAACGACGACGTGTTCTTTGGTGCGCCGGTGCAACTGGACGACTGGTTCTGGTCGGGCGGTGTGTGCGCCACCTGGTCGCACGACCCGGTTGTCGAAGGTACGGCGCTGCGTTCGGATGAGAACGCGCTGGAGAACGCCAGCCGGCTGTCGGCGCAATGGCTGGGCCGGCTGCCCCACTACCGGCACACCCCGCGCACGTTTGCCCACTCGCCACGGCCGCTGCTCAAGTCGTTGCTGCTGGCGGCCGAGGCGCAGGCACCCGAGCTGTTCGAGCGGGCCCGGTCCACCACGTTTCGCAACTGGGCCAGCCCCACGCTGGTGTCCGACTTCGTGTTGCGCCGGGCGCTGGCCCACGGGCATTTGCGCATGAGGGAGTGCGCGCACCTGCACGTGACCACCGGCTGTGACGACCAGGCGCAGCAGCTGGATGCCTTGATCGACGCCGCCGGCACGCTGGATTTCTTCTGCATCAACGACACCACCGATGACGCCCACGGCGCCGACCCCCGCCTGGCCAAGGTGCGCGCCGCGCTGCAGACCCTGTTTCCGCTCGCGTCGCGTTTTGAACTGGAGCAGCCCGGCCCAGCGCACAGCCCGGCGCACACGCACCGCCACCCCCGGCCGGCCGCGCGCCACCCATCGGCTAGCATGAAGCGATGAGCACCCAATACGAGAGCCTGCAGCTCGCCAGCCTGTACCCCGACGCTTTCAATGTGCCGGCACCCGAAAAGCCCGCCGGGCGCGATGTGTGGCCGCGCAAGCCCGGCGTGTTTGTCCGCCTGGTGGCGAGCGAGCCGGTGGCCGATGGCGTTGAGCCCGGCAAACCCGAACTGGAGCTCGTCACGGGTCAGTTCGGCCTCGTGCCCACCTGGGTCAAGTCGGCGTCGGACGCGAAGCTGCGCTCCACCAAGCTGGTCAATGCGCGCAGCGAAATCGTGACCACCTCGAACAACTTCCGAGACGCCTGGCTCGGTTCGCAGCGCTGCATCGTGCCGATGGTGTCGTTCCAGATCGACGACCTGCGCAACGGCAAGCCCGTGCCCACACGCATCACCCGCGTGGACGGCAAGCCCATGGGCGTGGCGGGCCTGTGGGAGCGCTGGCAGGGCGCGGGCGCCGAGGAAATCGTGAGCTTCTGCCTGCTCACGGTGAACGCCAACAGCCACGCACTGATGCACCGCTACGGGCAACCCGGCAGCGAAAAACGCATGCCGGCGATCTTGAATGAAGGCGCCTACAACGCCTGGCTCACCGCGCCTCAACCGGAGAAGGCGCGCGAGTTCATGCGCGCCTATTCGGCCGCGCTGCTCACGGCGAATCCGGTGCAGAAGTAGGGCTCTTCGGGCGCCGGGCGTGGGCAGCGGGTTTGCTGGCCTGGCGCTTGGGCAGGGTGAGCACCGGCGGCATGGGTTCGTGAAACCGGGAGTGCTGGCGCAACAGCATGGCGGCTTCAAAGCGCGTGCGCCGCTTGACCACCACATGCAGCAACAAGAGCGCCACGCCCACCGCCAGCGCCATCCAGGCCGGTGCCAGCAGGGCGCGTGAGGCCATCGTGAACCTCGGCTCGTCGGCCATGGCCAGGGACAGCATCCACAAACCACAGCCCGCGAGCAGGGAGCTCACCCCGTTGACCAGCAGCGGCTCGTGTTTGCGCCGCGCGGATTTGCGCGGTGCGGTGGGGGCCTCGTGCAGGCGGGCTCGTTTTTTTGACATGCCTGTGCATCGTGCCGCCAGGCGGCGGTAAAAGGCACCCTTTCCCGACGAAGGAGGCCCATCACCGGCTGACCGCGCAGCCCTGCGCAGGCGAAGAAACGCTTTGTTTTAACCCGACGCCGATCATGAGGACTTACGGTTGATACCCGGCGGTGGTGAGCTCATCAGCTCGCCCGGCGCGGTGTCGATGTCGTGCTGCGACAGTGGGCGCGAATCACTGGCTTCACCCACCTCGGCCAGGGCGCGGCGTTCGGCCTGGTTGATCACGTCCATGGGCGTCGCGCCCTCGGGATCGAGCGTGATCACACCCATGCCCAGCTCGGGCGTGAACGGCTGGAAGGTCTGGCGCACGTCCATCACCGACATCGGCATGGCCACGGTGGAACGCAGGCGTGTCAGGGCTTCCAGCGTGGCCTGGTTCAGCTGGTCGGCGGCGAGCACCACCACGAAGCACCGCGGGTGGTAAAGCCCCACCACACACCGGAAGCCCGCAGCGCGGCGAACGCGCGCGGCCAGGGTGGTCAGGATCTGGTGCTCCGCGCCCTGACCCGGGGCATCCGCCAGCTCGTACAGGTTGCTCACATGCAGGCACACCACCGTGCACACACCGCCACGCCGTGCCGTGCGCCAGAACACGTGTTCGACCTCGGCCAGCAGCGTGCCACCGGTGGGCAAGCCGGTGGCGGGCTCGGCGCCGGCTTCCAGGCGCGAGAGGCGCGCCAAGCGGCGGTTGTACCGGTTGCGCACCAGGCCCAGCACCGACGCGATGAGGAAGTACGCCAGCGTGAGCACGGCGGTGGCCAGCCACACGCCCAGGCCCAGTCCAGGCAAGCCCAGACCTTTCGCATAGAGCCCCACAGTGGCGGCCGCCAGGCACACCATGCCCAGGCCCATCCAGCGCGCCAGCGGGTCGCCGAGCTTTGCAGCGCGAACCACGGCGATCATGCCGAGCACCACCGGCACCAGGTTGGCGGTGGCCGCCAGCGCCAGCAACGCGTGAAAGTCCAGCGGGTCCACCTGCGAAGACACCGCGGCCAGCGCGAGCGCCACCAGCAGGATGGCCGTGCCGCCCAGCGCGGTGAGGTTGTGCACCAGCACGTCCTCGCGCACGCCACCGAGCCAGTTGCCCAGAAAGTACAGCGCCATGGCGCCCGCCAGCGGCCCCAGGCTGGCCTTGAGCACGATCATCAGTCGCGCCGGCAGATCCGGAAAAAACACCTCGGGCAGCCCCGTGATGACGACACAGCTCGCACCCGCGATCAGCACGAAGAGCAGGTTGCGCACCGACCCCACCGAGCGGCTGGCCAACGCATCGCCCAGCGCCACGGCCGACAAGGTCAACAGACCACCCAGCATGGCGGACCACACGGCAATTTCAGAAACAGGCATGCGGGGCATTGTGGTGGGCTCGGCGCAAAGCTTCTGAGACAAATGTCACGCAGGCAACGGCAGGGGTGCTTTTTCCGGCGGACGTGCAGCGCCGAGCGGCCAGCGCCTACAGTCCTCCCATGACCGTCGTGACAACCCAGCCGCCAGCCACCGAACCCCACCACGCGGTGCACCGCCTGCGCACACGCCGCCTGGCCGCCAGCGCCAAGCCGTTCGTGGCCCGCGGCTCGGGGGGTGGGCGCTGCGCCGACTGCCGCCTCGTGGTCAGCCACTGCGTGTGTGCCCTGCGGCCGCAGGCGACCACGCGCGCCGGCATGTGCCTCGTCATGGGCGACATCGAAGCGCTCAAGCCCAGCAACACCGGCTGGCTGGTGGCCGACGTGGTCAACGACACCTGGGCCTTCGGCTGGTCCCGCACAGCGGTGGACCCCGGCCTGCTCGCGTTGCTGGCCGATCCGCAGTGGCAGCCGGTGCTGGTGTTTCCCGGCGAGTTCGTCGAAGCCGGGCGCGTGGTGACCCAGCTGCCACCCCGGGCGTCGGGCGGCAAGAAGCCGCTCTTTGTGTTGCTCGACGGCACCTGGTCCGAAGCCCGCAAGATGTTTCGCAAGAGCCCCTACCTGGACCACCTGCCGGTGCTCAGCCTGCACCCCGAGGAAGTGTCCAACTACCGGCTGCGCCGCTCGGCGCGCGAGAGCCATTTCTGCACCTCGGAAGTGGCGGCGCTGTGCCTCGCGCTGGCCGGTGAAACCCACGCAGGCGAGAGCCTGGCGGCCTGGCTCGACGTTTTCACGGAGCACTACCTCAGCGCCAAACGCAGCGTCGTCCTCGATCGCGAGAGCGACGCGCACCAGCGGCTGCAAGCGCTGGCCGATCCGGGCCGCGCCGCCCCGTCGGTCTGAGGCCCGGTGCTAAGCTGCCCGCCATGCTTTTGGCACCCGCTTCCCGCTTGATCTGCTTCAACAAACCCTATGGCGTGCTGAGCCAGTTCACGCCCGAGGGGCGCTGGCGCGGCCTCAAGGACTTCATCGACATCCCGGGCGTGTACGTGGCCGGTCGGCTCGATGCCGACAGCGAAGGTCTGCTGCTGCTCACCAACGATGGCCAGCTGCAGGCCCGCATCAGCGACCCGCGCCACAAGATGGAAAAAACCTACTGGGTGCAGGTGGAAGGTGTGCCCGATGAAGCCGCACTCGCGGCGTTGCGCCAGGGCGTGCAACTCAACGACGGCCCCACGCGCCCCGCCCGAGCGCGCCTCATGCCCGAACCTTCCCCCTTGTGGGAACGCAACCCGCCGGTCCGCTTTCGCCAGTCCATCCCCACCAGCTGGCTGGAGCTGGTGATCAGCGAGGGGCGCAACCGCCAGGTGCGCCGCATGACCGCCGCTGTGGGCCACCCCACGCTGCGGCTCATCCGCGCGGCCATCGGGCCGCACGCGCTGGAGGGTCTGGCGCCCGGTGCGCTGCGCGGTTGAACACGGCAGACCAAACACATGGCCAACAAGATCCTGCTCACCGGGTTTGACGCCTTCGGCGGCGCCACGCTCAACCCCAGCTGGCTCGCCGTGCGCGCCCTGCACGACCGGCAGATCCTCGGCCACACGGTGGTGGCCGCGCAGCTGCCCACGGTGTTCGATGCTTCGTTGACTGCACTGAACGCGCTGCTGACGCAGCACCGGCCTGCGCTCGTCATCTGCGTGGGCCAGGCTGGTGGGCGCAGCGCAATCTCGCTGGAGCGCGTGGCCATCAACGTGAACGACGCGCCCATCGCCGACAACGCAGGCGGTCAACCGGTGGACACACCGGTGAAGCCCGGCGCCCCGGCGGCCTACTTCACCAGTCTGCCCATCAAGGCCATGCTGGCCGCGCTGCAAGCCGACGGCGTGGCCGCCGAGGTGTCGCAAACCGCCGGCACCTTCGTCTGCAACCACGTGTTTTACGGGCTCATGCACGCCCTGGCCACACGACGCGAACTGAAGCACACGCGCGGGGGGTTCATCCACGTGCCCTGGCTGCCCGAGCAAGGCACACCCGGCATGGCGCTGGACGACATCGTGCGCGGCCTGCGGCTCGCATTGCGCTGCGCCCTGCAGGTGGACAAAGACGCCGCGCTGGGCGCCGGTGCCACGAACTGAAGCCGCCGCAGCCTCAGGCCTGCCAGACCCCGAAGCCCGCCGAGCGCAGGTCGATGCCGATCTCGATCTCCTTCTCCACCGCGTCGTCGTACTGCATCGGGTTGAAGCCCTCGTACAGATCGGGCAGCAGCCGCAGCCCGTACTTCATCACATACGCATTCGACTGAATCCCCGCCTTGTGCTTGTCGAACCGCACGTCCGGGTCCAGCCCGGTCATGCCCACGTACACACAGGGCTTGCCGTCGATGTAGCCCGGGTTGTTCTTGCGAAAGCGCGGTTCCAGCAGCACGTCGTTGTGCAGCTCGATGACGTAGACGTGGTGGTTGGGGCGGCGGGCCATCTACGCGTTCAAGGCCTTTACAACCTGCTCTGCTGCCGTGATCAGATCGGTCACCAAGCGTTCGTCCACTTCCATCAACCCCTCGTACTCGCCGAGGTTGCGTTTGTTGTGGCAAAGGTCCAGCACGCGCCACACCGCTGGCCCCAAACCCAGCGTGTGAGGCAGCACCTGAAAGACGATGTAGCGATTACTCGCTCGGTAGCCTTTGCAGCGCAATGCCGCCAAGCAAAGGGCGTGGGCAGCGTTGTAGGCGAGGTCGAAACGACTTTCCAGCGCCAGCGAGACGTTGCGCGCATCGGCCAACCGTGCTTTTCCGGTGCGGATCAAGCCCGCTGTTTCGCTGTCATCCGGTGCCTCGGCTTTCAAGGCCTTGCCGGGACCGCTCAAGTTTTCAAGTGCTTGTGTCATGGGTCGGCTCCTCCTCGCCGATCAGCCATATCTTGGGCTGTTGCATCACACGTGTGACGAACGCATTGTCTTGGGCGACACGCCGCTCAAACTCCTCGGGGGTATAGATCGTGGGGTTCACCGTGCGCCCCAGCGTGTGGGCTGCGGCCTCCAATGCGCCAAACACTTCCCCGTAGCGCAGACTGGGACTCACGATCAACAGGTCCACGTCGCTTTGTGCCGTGTCTTGCTGGCTGGCCATGGAACCAAACACAAAAGCCCGTTGGATCGCCGGCGCCATGGGCGCCAGAGCGGCGCGCAACACATCGCCCAGCCCCATGGTCTTGAGCACCAGCCCTCGCAGCTCGGCAAATACCGGAGAAGCCGCGTTGGCCTGGTAGTGCTTCTGGTTGCCCTGTTTCCGCACGGTGATGAGGCCTGCGTCGCACAGCCCCGCTAGCTCGCGCTGTACTGCGCCCGTGCCGGATTGAGCCATCGCGATCAATTCATTGGCGTAAAAACTTCGGTCGGGCGTGCCAAACAGGACGGCCAATACCCGTTGCCGGACCTTGGGGAACAAGGCGTCGGCTGTGCCGGAGAGGAGCGGTGCGTTTGTATTCATACCCAAATTGGGTCCAATAATACCTTGTTTGGGGTTTATCGGTGCGGCAAAACATCCGGCCACACGAGCTCAGTCGCCGCTTAGAACAGCCCTCATGCGCTCACCCACCACCGACATCGCCCGCCCGAAGCCCGCCACCCAGCGCAGTGATTCGGGCTCAATGACGAACAGCGAAAAATCGCCAAACGAAAACAGCGGTTCGGCGTCGGGCAGTTTGGCCAGGTAGGCCTCGCGCGCCTGCGCGTGCCCGGCCGAGTCGGGTGGGTAGGGACGTGCTTGACCTTGCAGGCTGGCGCGGGGCAGGGCCAGCGGTGAATCGCCAACCGCCAGCGGCGCAGTGACCAGCAGCGCCACGGCGGGGTTGTGCAGCATGTCCTGCGTGTGGGTGGCGAGCTGGCTCACGTGAATGACGAAGCCCGTGCCATCGGGCAGCAGCGCGAACGGCACCATGGACACGGCGGGGGCGCCCTTGTGCAGCGTGGCCAGCGAGGCCACGGGCTGCGTGCGCAGCAAAGACATGAGTGCGGCGGATTCGGAAGCGTCCATGGGGCTGGTCAGGCTGTGGGTTTCCCGGGCCGTGAAGCCAGCGGCGCATGCACCGCCATCAGCTCCACCACCCAGTCGATGAAGGCCCGCAGTTTCGCACTCACATGGCGGTTCGGCGGGAAGGCCACGTACATCGGCATGGCATCGACGCGCCAGCCGTCGAACAGTGGCACCAGCTCGCCGCGCGCTGCGTGGTCGCGCGCCATGTACTGCGGCAGCCACAGCACGCCCATGCCCGCCACGCCGGCCGCCAGGTAGGCGTTGCCGTCGTCCACCGCCACCGCATGGCGCCTCTGCACTTGAACGCGCTCGCCATCGCGTTGCAGGCCCATGGGCGCCACCGTGCCGCTGCGCGCGCGCAGGTAGCCCACCGTGCGGTGGTGCGGGTCTTCCAGCTCAGCCGGGTGCAGCGGCGTGCCGGCGCGCTGCAGGTAGCTGGGCGCGGCGTACACGCCGATCGGCAGATCACCCACGTGGCGCGCGATCAACGACGGGTCGGTGATTTCGCCGCCGCGCAGCACGCCGTCCACGTTGTCGCCGATCAGGTCCACCATGCGGTCGCTCACGCCCATGTGCAGCTGGATCTCGGGGTAGCGCGCGTGAAACGCCGGCAGCGCCGGCATCAGGATCAGGCGGGCCAGCGGGCTGGGCACGTCCACACGCAGGCGCCCGCGCGGCGAGGCCACTGCGCTGGAGAGGCTGGTGTCCGCGTCCTCCATGTCGGCCAGCAGGCGCACCACGCGCTCGTAGTAAGCGGCGCCATCCGCCGTCACCTTCACCTGCCGCGTGGTGCGGTTCAGCAGCTTCACGCGCAGCCGCGCCTCCAGCTGCTGCACCAGTTGCGTCACCGTGGTCTTGCTCATGTGCAGCGTCTGCGCCGCCTTGGTGAAGCTGCCGGCTTCCACCACGCGGGCAAAGGCCTGCATCGCGTCGAATCGGTCCATGTCGGTTCCTCACACCGGTTTGATTGTTTGGAAACGCCAAACAGTCATTGTGCGACTGGCCTGTTTATCCCTGGGCCGCCGGTGCCTAGAGTCCATGCATTCCAACCACCTTCAAGAGGCTTTGCATGTCCGCACGTGACGTTGTCTTTCCCGCCGGGCGCCAGGCGCTCTATGAAAAAAACCGCTACTCGCCGGCGATCCGGTCCAACGGTTTTCTGTTCGTCTCAGGCCAGGTGGGCAGCCGCCCCGATGGTTCACCCGAGCCCGACCTGCAAGCCCAGGTGCGGCTCGCGTTCGACAACCTCAACGCCATCCTCTCGGCCGCCGGGTGCACGTTCAAAGACGTGGTCGACGTGACCGTCTTCATCGTCGATCCCGAGCCCAAGTTTGAAACCATCTGGACAGAGCTCACCAAGCATTGGGGCGACGCACCGTACCCCACGCTCACCGGCGTCGGCGTGACCTGGCTCTACGGCTTTGATTTCGAGATCAAGGTGATTGCGAAGCTGCCGGAGGCCGTGGCGGCCTGATCTGCGTGGCCAGAGCCGTTTCCCGCACGTCCCACAGGAAGGCGCGCGGATCACGCTGCATAGATGGCTTCGCGATGGCGGTTGATGTTGGCCAGCACGTATGGATTGCGCACCGCGCCGGGTTCGACCAAGTCCACACCCCGGCCGAGCAATTGCTCCAGATCTGACTTGGCGCCAAAGAAGGAATTCAGATCGGGGTAGACGCCCGGGGCGAACTCCACCAGAAAGTCCGCGTCGCTGCTGTCGGGGTTGAAGTCATCGGCACGCGCAGCCGAGCCGAACACTTCCAGCCGGCGAATGCCGTGGCGCTGGCAGATGGCAGCGATGCCTGAGCGGTGTTGGGCGATGGCGGGATGCATGATGCCGAGTGTATCGACGGACCGCGCTGGTCAGCAATGCCGGGGCATCAAGCTACCGCGCCCAGGCCTCACAGCCACACCGACCCCGGCGCCGGGCTGGTTTCGATGGTGAAGTCGGGCGAGCCGCCCAGCACGAAGGCGCCGAGCACCAGGCTGAGCAGCGAGATGAACAGGCTGGCCCAGAACGCCGTCCAGAACCCGTCGACCTTGAAGCCGTCCACCAGCTTGGCCACCAGCAACAGCATCAGCGCGTTGATCACCAGCAGGAACAGGCCAAAGCTCAGCAGCGTCAAGGGCAGCGTGAGCACCACCAGCAGCGGCCTCACCACCGCATTGGCCAGCCCCAGCAGCAGGGCCGAGACCACCAGCGCCGAGGTGCTGCCGAACCGGATGCCCTTGAACAAATGGCTCGCCACCCACAGGGCGAGGGCGGTGATGGCCCAGTGGAGGAGGAAGGGGGTGAGGTTGGCGAGCATGGAGGGGGCGTTTCGGGTGGAGGATGTGGGCGGGCGCCGGGCGAGTGTAGGTTGCAGCCGCTGGCGGGCTTTCGCTTGCAGGCGAGGTGATTGCGTGCATCATGCGGCCAGGGACGCAATCACTTACAACTACATGGCCACACTCATACCAGCACTCGGCGCTTGTCTTTCGCGCATGACCAGCGGAGAAAGACGGCTCGCCGAACGTCTGGAGCAAAAGCTCGAAGACGACTACCTGCTCTGGTACGACGTGCCCGTCGGCCCCAAACAATCGCACCCCGACTTTGTGATCCTGCATCCGCGCCGCGGGCTGCTGATTCTGGAAACCAAAGACTGGAAGCTGGAGACCATCAAGAACGCCACGCGCCAAGCCTGGGAAATCATTCCTGACGGGCATGTGAAGGTGGTCATCAACCCGCTGGCACAGGCGCGGCATTGCGCCATTCAAGTGGTCAACGCGCTGGAGCGCGACGAACAGCTGGTGCAGCCCAGCGGCCCCCACCAGGGCAAGCTGGCTTTTCCGTGGGGCCACGGCGTGGTGTTCACCCGCATCACGCGCAGACAGTTTGAAATGGCCGGGCTGGGTGAGGCCATCGAGCCGCATTACGTCATCTGCTCCGACGAGATGACCGAGTCCACCGACCCGGAGCAGTTTCAGCAACGCCTGTGGAACATGTTTCCGCACGCGTTTGGCAACGTCATGTCGCTGCCGCAGCTCGACCGCGTGCGCTGGATCATGTTTCCCGAGGTGCGCGTGCAGGTGCAAGGCGCCCTGTTTGACGACAGCGACGAAGCCGCAGAAATGCCCAGCGTCATGCGGGTGATGGACATCCAGCAGGAGCAGCTGGCCCGCAGCCTGGGCGACGGGCACCGCGTGATTCACGGTGTGGCCGGCTCGGGCAAGACCATGCTGCTGGGCTACCGCGCCGAGCACCTGGCCAAGGCCCACACCGCTGCGAGCAAACCCATCCTCATGCTTTGCTACAACGAGCCGCTGGCCAAGCAGCTCGCCCGCGTGATGACCGCCAAAGGCATTGCCGACCGCGTGCACGCCGTGCACTTTCACAAGTGGTGCCGCGACCAGCTGGTGGCCTTTGGCCAGACCCTGCCCGACCCCCGCCTACCCGTGGGCGCCAAGATGGCCGACATGGTGCAACGCGTGATCCACGGTGTGGACCGCCAGCAGATTCCGAGTGGGCAATACCAGGCCGTGCTCATTGACGAAGGCCACGACTTCGCGCCCGAGTGGCTCAGGCTCATCACCCAGATGGTGGACCCGGCCACCAACAGCCTGCTGGTGCTGTACGACGACGCGCAGAGCATTTACGAGCGCAGCCGGAGCAAGCAGTTCAGCTTCAAGAGCGTGGGCATTCAGGCGCAGGGGCGCACCACCATCCTCAAGATCAACTACCGCAACACGCGGCAGATCTTGCAAACCGCCAGCCTCGTGGCCGCCGATTTGCTGACCGCCGAGGACAAGGACGAAGACGGCATCCCCATGCTCAAGCCCGTGAGCTGCGGGCGCGACGGCGAAGCGCCGCTCATCATCCGCCTGCCCAGCCTGCGGGCCGAAGCCACGCGCGTGGCCGAGCTGCTGGGTGCCGCCCACCAGGAAGGCCACGCCTGGGGCGACATGGCCATCATCTGCCGGCACTACAGCGAGATGGACGAATGCGCCGGCGTGCTGCGCCAGCGCGGCCTGCCGCACCAGGTGCGCAAAGGCGCGGGCAGCTTCGACCCCGCCGCCGACACCATCAAGGTGCTGACCATGCACGCCAGCAAAGGGCTGGAGTTCCCGGTGGTGGCGCTGGTGGGCGCGGGCCACATGCCCGCGAAGGGCGAAGACGAGCGCGAAGAAGCGAAGCTGTTTTATGTGGGGGCTACGCGGGCCACGCATCGGTTGATCATCGGGATGGGTGGGGAAGGGCGGTTCGGGCAGAGGCTGGCTACTTGACGGACAACCTTCACCGCTCGCGAACCGTCGCTATGGCACGAGTGCAACTGTTCCTCACCAAACGACCGACGAGTTTTGCGAGATGTACTACGCTGAAAATTGGCAGGAGCTGCCTGCCGATGGAGTTAGGTCTTGCTTGGCGGGGAGCGAGAACTCAATGTGGGAATGCCTCGCACTAGATGGGAGCAGACGTTGAATGCTCCTCCATTTTTACCTAATGCTTCTTCCCTGAGCTAGGAAGCTGGCGTTCAAGTCCATCGCAGCATTGCTGCGTGAAGAAGAGTCGATTTTCTGCGAGTATGTTCCTAGCATTGTCGAACTGTTGTCGTGAGCAAAAGTGTTCAAAGTCAACGCGTGCCAATTCTATTTTGGCTAGTGGGAATTTCTTTTCACGAAGAGTCTTGGATATTTCACCGTGAAGCTCATTAAACTGCAGGTCTTTCCCCTTTAAAGAGAGCATGCTAAGAAGAGTAAGCTTCACTGCGATTGGCAAGTTTTTTCGAGTGGAGAAAAGCTCTTGAAGGGAGGTTAAATCATTCTCAATTATGACTTCTCTCATTTTTTCTCTTGCAAAATAGAAAGACGTCCCCTCGCGCTCATCGGCTGTTCTAAGTTGATCAAGGCAGCTATCAATTTCGGACACCGAAGCGCCGCGCCGCTCAGTTTTAAATCTTTCCAGCAGTATCATTGCCAAGATATCGAGTACATAAGGATTTCCAAAGGCAAGATCATGGGCCTTGGTTACGCAGTTGTATGCCTCGTCGAAGCTTCTCTCAAATGCGTAGATGTACGCGAGTTCACGGTATACATGGGAATCAGCATATCTATCTTGGCGGATTCTTTTGTACCATTCCAAAGCGCTCCGGAGATTTCCTTTTAAGCGCTCCTTTAAGCCGTTCCCAAAATTGTAAATCGCGTCTGATTGAGGCGATTTTTTGATGTTTAAATACTCTTTGGTGAAGTATTTGAACGAATCTTCATTTCCGGACCTTACAGAAGAAAGGCCAATTAATCTCCAGGCCTCTCTTTTGCCATTTTCACTTAGCTTTTCTGATTGCATATATGCATCTTTAGCTAGTCTCAATGAAGAGTTGTAGTCTTGAGCGTCGTATCGACGCTTTGCAGCGCGAATTTGTTGGCTTGGCATTACCAAGTTCGACAAATACCCTGAGATAGGGGTGCCGTCAAGAATGTGTGCAACTATACGAGCATCTAAGAGTTGAATTGAGAGGTAACTCTTGTCTTCAATTTTGTCGAATTCTTCGAGAAGTGATTTTCGAAAGGGGGCGAGAGCTGCTCTATGTTTGTTGGCAAGATTTTCAGCAACTCTTTGAATGTAGCTCACAAGCGAATAATCTGATCCAGCTCGGATTAGTAGGCCTGCATCAAGCAGCGCTTCCGTGGCATCTTCGAAGGCCGGCCAGTCATTGAGAATGTTTTGAATTTCCCCGTAGGAAAGAATATTCGTTTCTGAGTAAAGTGCTACAGCCATTTCTCGATCTAAACTGCCGTCGACGACATCATTGAGGATTAGCTGAACTTGTTCGTTAATTAGTTTAACAATATTGTTGTGGGTTCTGTTCGGCTTATATTGAGGATTTCTTTTGAGGTAGTTGGCAACCAAGGTAATAAGTCCAGGGTGGCCTGATATGCTGGTTTCAATTCTGCTTTGCTCGTCCTTGCTTGGAATTGAAATGCCATGTTTTTTAATCAATATCCTAAACAAGAAGGTTGACCACTTTTCTTCAAGCGGCTCAATTGTCAAGAACAGCCCATTGGTGAGGCTGTGGCCATTCAAGAAGCGCTGAGATACAAACCAGACGTATGGGTAATCTGCGGGTTCAAGGTATTTTGTTAGGTTTGCAAACCATGACTGCGGCTTTCCCTCCTCAGTTAAAGCTGCAGTGCCTAGGTTGATGACAACCACTTGATTAAATGATGTAGAGATTTCTTTTAGCAGTTTTGCCAGCTCGCGCGTGCGAAGCAGTGGGCTAAGTGCAATATATCTATCTAATTCAATTTTGTACTCATTTGCTCTCCAGTTTGCGCTGTAAGCAAGTGCACGGCGATATATATCGAATACATCGTCTACTTGGGCAACAGCTATCTCTATTTTATGGGTGGAAATCTGTGGGTAATATGACTGATATACTTTTGATGCAAGCGTTCTTCTGCCAATTCCATTTGGCCCAGAGAGATATAGATAGCTGACTCCATTTTCAAGTTCAGATAGGGAGTCAACTATTTTTCTCTCATCTTCACTTCGTCCATGACATTCAAATTGAGTATTTGTCGAGTCATTTATTTCGTTGAGCAACCGAAGGGCAACGTGTTTGGGTGAGGGTGGGCAAGATACTAGATAGCGCCCCAACCAAGCCGGCAGAACGTTCCATTTTGTGTCATCTAATTGGAAAACTAGAAACTTCCGAATTTTCCACTTCGTTCGGAGTTCAAGAGCTAAATCAAGTTCGCCATTTACCCAGTTCGAACTAATTGACGATGCCGATAGAAATAGGGCATAGATCTGACAGTCCTCTATTCCCTCTAAAATCTGTGTTGGAAGATCGCCGTTTTTCTCGAACGTCTTAATGTCGTAGACGCATCGTCCCGCGCCTAATTCTTCATAGACCTTTTCGACAAAATCTTTGTCAAATGAGCTGTGTGAAAGAAAAACTTTTGACATATCTATCCTCCTGAATTTTTGATTGGGAATGCTGTTCTTGGCTTCCACGCCTTGTGACTCATGGTGAAAAGGTATTGCTAGTTCTTTGCGCGTGAGTAATTAATGCATTTCTTGAATCTCTGTATCCCAGATAAAGGTGGTTTATCCCATGTCATCTTCCCCATCCATCCTTCAACCCCGTAACCCGATTAAAAACCGGCTTCCCCGCCGCATGATCCACCCGATCCGCCACAAAGTACCCAAATCGCTCGAACTGAAACTTCTCATCCGGTTCCGCCGCAGCCAATGACGGCTCCACATAAGCCGTCACCACCTTCAAGCTGTTCGGGTTCAGCGCTTCAATGAAGTCTTTGCCGCCAGCGTCGGGCTGGGGGTCGCTGAACAGGCGGTCGTACAGGCGCACTTCGGCGGGCACGCCGTCGGCCACGCTCACCCAGGTGATGGCGGCTTTGGCTTTCACGCTGTCGGCGCCGGGGGTGCCGCTCTTGGTGCCGGGGATCACCTTGGCGTGCACGGCGGTCACGGTGCCGCTGGCGTCTTTTTCGCAGCCGGTGCACTCGATCACGTAGCCGCCTTTGAGGCGCACCACGTTCCCGGGGAACAGGCGCTTGTAGCCCTTGGGGGGCACTTCTTCAAAGTCTTCGCGTTCGATCCACACCTCGTTGCCGATCTTGAACACGCGCTCGGGCGGCGGGGTCTGGCCTTCGGGCACGGCGTGGTGGGGCAGGGCGGGCTGGGTGCAGTCTTCAGTGTAGCCGTCTGAGCCAAAGGCCTCGGCCCAGTTGGTGAGCACCAGCTTGACGGGGTCGAGCACGGCCATGCCGCGGTGGGCCTTGTTTTCCAGGTCTTCGCGCAGGCAGCCTTCGAGCGTGCTGTAGTCGATCCAGCTGTCGCTCTTGGTCACGCCAATGCGGTCGGCAAACAGGCGCAGGCTCTCGGGCGTGTAGCCCCGGCGGCGCAGGCCCACGATGGTCGGCATGCGCGGGTCGTCCCAGCCGCTGACTTTGCCTTCATTGACCAGTTGCGCCAGCTTGCGTTTGCTGGTGATCACATAGGTCAGGTTCAGGCGGGCAAATTCGTATTGTTTGGGGCTGGGCGCGGCCAGCAGCTGGCATTCGCACAGGCGCTCCATCAGCCAGTCGTAAAACGGGCGCTGGTCTTCAAACTCCAGCGTGCAAATGCTGTGGGTGATTTGCTCCAGCGCGTCTTCGATGGGGTGGGCAAAGGTGTACATCGGGTAGATGCACCAGGTGTCGCCCGTGTTGTGGTGTGTGGCGCGGCGAATGCGGTAGATGGCGGGGTCGCGCAGGTTGATGTTGGGCGAGGCCATGTCGATCTTGGCGCGCAGCACCATGCTGCCGTCTTCGTGCTGGCCGTCGCGCATTTCGCGAAACCGCGCCAGGTTCTGGGCGGGCGTGCGGCTGCGAAACGGGCTGTCCACGCCGGGCTTGCCGAAGTCGCCGCGCGCGGCGCGCATCTGCTCGCTGGTCTGTTCGTCCACATACGCGTGGCCGGCTTCAATCAGGTACTCCGCCGCGCGGTACATGAAATCAAAGTAGTCGCTGGCCTGAAACAGGTGGCTCTGTCCGTTGGCTTCCCAATTGAAGCCGAGCCATTTCACCGAGTCGAGGATGCTGTTGACGTACTCGGTGTCTTCCTTCTCGGGGTTGGTGTCGTCAAAGCGCATGTGGCACACGCCGCCGTAGTCGCGCGCCAGGCCAAAGTTGAGGCAGATGCTTTTGGCGTGGCCCACGTGCAGGTAGCCGTTGGGCTCGGGCGGGAAGCGGGTGCGGATCTTGGCGGGGTCGGGCTGGCCAGCGGCGTGGTGCGCGGCGTCACCCGGGGTGCCGGCCCAGCGGCGGCTGGCGTAGGTGCCTTTGTCCAGGTCGTTTTCGATGATCTGGCGCAGGAAGTTGCTGACCTTGTGTTCGCCCTCTGCGGGGGCGTTTTCGGTGGGGCTGTTGGGCTTGCTGGGGGGGGTGTTGGAGCTCATCAGGGCATTCTAGGGGCGCGTTGCGTTTCCCCTCGGTGCCAGCGGTCTGTGGCGCGGGCTGAATGGTCGTGGCGCACCGCTTCAATTCGGGGGCTTTCCGTTATGGTTGCTGCGAAGCGGAGGGCCCCCCCGGGGCACACACAACATGACCAACGAACACCCTGAAACCATCCCCAACGAAGAGCCCACGCAATGGGAGATCACGCAGGCCGAAGACGTGTTTTTGCCGTCGGTGCGCGTGCGCCTGGGCTGGGCCGACATTGAAGCGGCGGTGGAGCGCGGCGCGATCGTGCCGAGCGAGGCGCACGCCTTGTGGTCGACGTGGGCGTCGCCGGGCAGCCAGCAGCGCGTGAGCGCCGAAGAGCTGGCCCCGCCCGCCGCGCAGCCGCTGCCGTCGGGCGTGCCGCTCTCGCCCATGCCGCGCATGGCGCCGGGCCCGGCCTTCTCATTCACCAACACGCTCTATTACTTCGGCGGCATGCTGGCCATCGGCGCCATGACGCTCTTCATGACGCTGGGCTGGGAGCTGTTCGGCGCGTGGGGCGTGTTCGCCTTGTCGATGGGCTACCTGGTGGGCGCGCTGCTGGTGGCGCGCAACCTCATGAAACAGCGGCTGCGCACACCGGCCGGCGTGCTGGCCACGCTGGCGGTGTGCCTGGTGCCGCTGGCGGTGTGGGCGCTGCAGAGCGGGCTGGGTTTCTGGCCCGAAGGCAGCAACGACAACTACCGGGACTACCACCGTTACATCGACTGGCGCTGGCTCACGCTGGAACTGGCCACGCTCGCGGCCGCCGTGGTCATGCTGCGCAGCTTCCGGCTGCCGTTCATGGTGATGCCGGTGGCCGTGACGCTGTGGTACCTCAACATGGACGTGGCGCACATGCTCATGCAAAAGGACGGCTTCGACTGGGCATTCACGCGCGACGTGTCGCTGGTGTTTGGCCTGGCCACCTGCGCCATCGCGGTGTGGGTCGACCTGCGCAGCCGCACCGCCACCCACCCGCTGAACCGGCAAGACTTCGCCTTCTGGCTCTACCTCTTCGGCGCCATCATGTTCTGGTGTGGCCTGAGCCTGCGAGACAGCGACTCGGAGCTCAACAAGTTCCTCTATGCGCTCATCAACGTGGGCCTGGTGTTCCTGGGCGCGGCCATCGGCCGGCGCGTGTTCACCGTGCTCGGTGCCATCGGTGTGGCGAGCTACCTGGGCTATTTGTCGTACCGCGTGTTTGAAGACAGCCTGCTGTTCCCGTTTGCGCTCACGCTGCTGGGCTTGGGCGTGGTGGCGCTGGGCATCTGGTGGCAGCGGCGCGAGGCCGCCATTCATGCGCGGCTGGCCAGCTGGCTGCCAGCGGCGCTGAGGCCGCTGGCGTCCGGCTGACGTTCAGTACTTCAGTACGTCAGGTTCAACTGCAGCACCGCGGTGGTGCCGCTGGATTCGTTGCCCACCACCAGCAGCGGTTTGCCGTTGGGCGACTGCGCCGCTTTGATCAAGGTCAGGCCTTCTGGTCCGCGGTCGCCGGTGGCGCCGGTGCGGGTGTTGAGGTAGGTGGTGTAAACGGGTGCGTTGGGGTTCGTCACGTCGTACACCATCACGCCGCCCACGCGCTCCAGGCCAATGAACGCAAAGGTCTTGCTGCCGAAGGTGCCCACGGTCACGCCTTCGGGCTCAGGGCCTTTGCTCCTGCTTCGGCTGTCAAGGGTGTTGTTGGTGTTGCTGGCATTGAAGTTGACGTTGGCAAGAGCCTGTGTGCGCTGCTCCAGGTCATCGCCCGAGTCGAACACGCGGTTTACCTCGGTGCTCCAGATGGAGAACGAACGCGCACCAAAGCCGTAGAGCTCGTTGCACAAACCGGCGCCATTCTTGCCGTCAACCCCTGCGTTGGGTGTGGTGGTGATGTTCAGGCGTCCCAGGTTGCTGTCCAGAATCTGGTTGGCTGCATCGCTGAACACAGTTGGATCAAGACCCAGGCTGCAATGGCTGCTCACGCTTCGTTCCTCGACCAGTCCAGTCCATTCGCGCGCATCACCTTCGTTGGCGGTGATCAGCCAGGTCCGGCCGCCCGCGGTGTAGCTGGCAATGGCGTCGGGCAAGTAGAGGCCTTTGACTGGAACGGGGCCGATCTTGACCACCGCAGTGCCACCGTTGGCGTTCATGACGCTGTCTCTGTCGCTCACGTCCATGCCCATGCCGGCCAGGCTGTGGTCCTTGAAGCCGAGGGACTTGACGGACGTGATGGTCTTGGTGGCGATGTCCACCGTGGCAATTGCGTTGTTCTCCTGCAGCGTGACGTAGGCGGTCTTGCTGTCGGCAGAGACGGTGATGTACTCGGGCTCCAGGTCTTGCGACACGCTGGCGCCTGGGCCGTAGATGCGCACACCAGCCGTGCGCAGGCTGGCGATCTGGCCATCAAAGCTGCCGAATCCGGCGCTGCTCACGGTGCGGGTCAGCGTCACCGACGTGGCGGTGGGCGTCACACCAGCGAGCGCAATCACGCTGACCGAGCCCACCGGGTCCACCGAGTCGGGCAGGCCGTAGCTGTTGGGCTCACCCTCGTTGGCCACCAGCAGGTGGCTGCCGTCGGGCGTGAAGGTGAGCATGTCGGGCAGGGCGCCCACGGTGTCGGTGCCGAGGATGGTCAGGTCGCTGGCACGCACCCAGGCGACCACGCCGTTGCTGGTCTTGGGGTTGGCTTCCACGGCGAGTGCCACGACGCCGTTGAACACCGCCACGCTGTTGATGGCGGCCAGGCCCGGGCCGATGGAGGCGGCGGAGATCGAGGTGATCAAGCTGGGTGCGGCGGGGTTGCTCAGATCGAGCACGTCCACCGAGGCGAGTGCACCGTTGATGACGAACAGGCGTTTGGTCAGTGGGTCGTAGGCCGTGATCTCGGCGGACGACGCGCCGCCGGCGTGGGTGAAGCCCCCGATCTTCTCCAGTGCGAGGCTCACCGGCGTGGCTTCCACCACGGGGGTGGGCGTGGCTGGTGGGGCATCGCTGCCGCCGCCGCAAGCGGCGAGCGCGGCGGTCATGACGAGGGAGGTGGCAAACAGGCGGGCGCGCGGCTGCTGAGGCAGGAGTCTCATGGTGGTCTTGTGGTTTTAAGGGTTGAAAACCACGGTTGTAGGGACCGGCCATGAAACGACCGTGACGCCCGCGTGACGCTGGCGTGACGCTTTGGCTACTGGCCGAAGCGCGGGCCGTCTTTCAGGAACGCGTCTTCCGCGGGCGTGGTGGTGCGCCCGAGCACGGCGTTGCGGTGGGGGAAGCGCCCGTACTGCGCCACGATGTCGCGGTGCACCACCGCAAAGCGCAGGTTGCTGGCGAGTTTGTCGCGCAACGCTGCGGGGCTGCTGTCCACCAGCCGCTGAAAACGCGCCACGCACTCTTCCTGCAGTTCGAGGTTTTCCGCGTGCATGAGCGGCATGTAGAGAAACACGCAGCCGGCCGGCGTGAGCGCGGTGTCCATGCCTTCGGCGAGCGAAAGCCGGCTCAGGCGCTGGGCGCGGGCATCGC
Organism: Hydrogenophaga sp.; assembly: GCF_030158645.1. Classification (GTDB taxonomy): domain Bacteria; phylum Pseudomonadota; class Gammaproteobacteria; order Burkholderiales; family Burkholderiaceae_C; genus Hydrogenophaga. The sequence continues at coordinate 26,534 of NZ_JAOASO010000043.1, forward strand.
CGTCGAAGGCGCGGCGCTGGCCGCGGTGCACGTTGCGCGAGAGCTGGTCGAGCAGCACGATGAGCGCCAGCCGCGCGCGCGGCCCGGCTTCCCAGTCGGTGAGTCCACCGTCCAGCGCGTCGTCCACCAGCAGGCCAAAGCGCTGGCGGATGGCGGCGTCCTGCGCGGGATCGCCGCCAAACCACAGCGCGTTGTGGTCTTGCGAGGGCCAGTCGCGCTGCAAGCCGTCGCCGAACCAGAAATCGAGCACATCGAGGGCGGCGGGGGGTGTGGAGAGCCGGGAATCGGTCATGGGGGTTACGTCTGGCAACGACTTTGACGGGGCGTGCGGTACGGCGGGAGGCGCCGTTGCTTGTAATGCAGGCACAGGGTAACCAAAACCCTGGCACCCGCCCCCCGCGAATTCAGGAGCCCCACATGAAAACCGCCTCACTCCAAGCCCACTGGGCGCGCACCTCGGCCTTCGCCCGTGGTCTCACGCTGGCCGCCCTGGCCGCCAGCGCATGGGCCCTGTCCACCGCCGCCACGACGGCGCAGGCCCGCGACAACATTTCCTGGTCCATCGGCATCGGCTCCCCCGGTGTGGCCGTGGGGGTGTCCAACTACCCGCAGCCGGTTTACGTCAACCGCTACCCGGTGTACGAGGAGCGCTACCCCATCTACGAAGAGCGCCGCCCGATCTACCAGCGGCCCATCGTGGTGGAGCGTCGCCCGGTGGTGGTGTACCCGCAGCCGGTGTATGTGCAGCCGCGCCCTTACTACCGCTCCCACTGGGGCCACGGCCCGCGCTGGGATGACCGCCGCTACGGGCACGGTCACCGCAAGCACGGCCATCGTGGCGGGCGCGACTGGGACGATGACGACGGCCGTCGCGGCCACCGCTGAGCGGCCTCACATGGCCCGAAACCGGTCCGCGTAAAGCCGGCTCACGGCAAAGGCTTCGGGCCGGGCGCGCAGCTTCAGGCTCAGCCGCCCGGCTTCGTTGCGGGTGACGTTGTCGATGGCCTCGGCACGCACCACGGTGCCCCGGTGGACCTGCCAGAACACGGCGGGGTCCAGCTGGGGCATCAGTTCTTTCAGCGGGGTGCGGATCAGCACCTCGCCTTGCGCCAGCAGCACGCGCACGTATTTGTCGGCCGCCTCGAACGCCTGCACCTCGGTGAGTGGCACCATGCGGATGCTCTGGCCCACGCTGGCCGGAATCACCTGCAGGCGGGCGGCGGGCGGTTGCGGTGGGGCCATCAGCTGGCGCAGTTGTTCCAGCGTGGCGTCCAATGGTCCGGTGGCGGGGCGGCGCTGCGCGAGCAGGGCCTGCACGCGCTGCACGGTCATGCGCAGGCGCTCGGGTTGCACGGGCTTGAGCAGGTAGTCCACCGCCTGGGTCTCGAAGGCCTGCACGGCGTAGGCATCGAACGCGGTCACAAACACCAGCGCGGGAAAGGGCTGGTCGTCGGGCCATTCCTCGGCCAGCTCGGCGGCGGCGTCCAGCCCGCTTTGGCCGGGCATGCGGATGTCGAGCAACAGCACGTCGGGGCGCAGGGCCAGCGCCTGCGCCACGGCGGCGTCGCCGTCGCCCACCACCTTCAACACACGCAGGTCGGGCCAGGCGCGCACCAGTTCGGCCTGCAGCGCCTGGGCCAGCAGGGGTTCGTCTTCGGCGATGAGGGCGGTGGCGTTCATGGGGTGGGCAGGGGCAGGGTGAGCAGGGCGCGGGTGCCGGCGCCCGGGGCGCTGTGCCAGTGCAGCCGGGCCTGGCCGGGGTAGGCGGTGGCCAGTCGCTCGCGCACCTGGCTCAGGCCGAAGCCGGCCGCCGGTTCGGCCTCACAGCCCACGCCGGTGTCGCTCACTTCGAGTTCGAGGCCGCCGGCGCCCTGGCGCGCGCTCACCCGGATCTCGCCGCCGTCCACGCTGGGCTCCAGCCCGTGGCGGATGCAGTTCTCCACCAGCGGTTGCAGCAGCAGCGGCGGCACGCGCTGGCGGCTGAGGGCCTCGGGCAGTTCCAGCGTGTAGCGCAGGCGCGGACCCATGCGCACGGCCATGAGTTCGAGGTAGTCGCGCAGCCGCGCGAACTCGTCGGCCAGGGTGTGCTGCCCGGCGGTGGCGTCTGCGCGGGAGGCCTTGAGCGTGGCGCGCAGAAAGTCGTTGAGCCGATCCAGCATGGCCACGGCGCGCTCGGGATCGGTGCCGATGAGGGCGCGCAGGTTGGCCAACGTGTTGAACAGCATGTGCGGCTCCAGCTGGGATTCGAGCAGCTTCAGGCGCGCTTCGGTGGCCTGGCGCTGGGCTTCTTCGCCGGCCAGCCGGGCGCGGGCCAGCAGCTCGCGGCTGGTGAAGTAGTAAGCGCCAAAGCCGCCGGCCGAGAGCGACATCAGCACAAAGCCCAGCGTGGCGCGGGGGAAGTGGTTCAGGCCGATCAGCAGCGGACGCCCCAGCAGCGCGTTCGCGATGGCGCTGCCCAGCGGGTAGGCGACCAGCACCGCACCGATCACCAGCCCGGCCATGGCGCGTGCGCCGGGCCAGCCGCTGGGGTGCAACACAAAGCGCCCGCCGTCGATCAGGCCCCAGATGAGCAGGCCGATGAACTGGGAATAGACCATGTTCACGGCCAGGGTCTCGCCGCTGACCGCGGTGATGGCCAGCGCAAGGACCGTGTTGAACACCACGGCGGCCAGGGCCCGGCGGGCGATGGTGACGGGGTTGAACGGCGGCATGGACGCAGTATCCCGCAAGGCCGGGGTCGGGTTCACAAGCCCTGGCGCTGCCGTGTCAGGCGTTCGCGCTCCTGCGCCACCAGCCGCGCCTGCAGCCCGCCGCCGCCCAGCGCGATCCACACGCCCACGCCGTGCATGAGCAGGCCCAGGCCCCAGCCCAGTGCGGGGTAGATCGCCCAATGGCGCCCGCTGGCCAGCGAGAGGCCCATGAGTGCGGTGTTGACGGCCAGAAACACGAGGGCGTGTGCGCACCAGCCCATGCGGGCGCCAACGCGGCGGCGTGCGATGCGGTCCAGGTCGGAATCGGTGGCGGTCTGGATCAGGTGGGTGTTCATGGCGGGCTTTCGAGGGTGAAGGTGGACAGCGGTGGACGGGCGGGTGGTTCAGACCAGGCCGAGCCACTGGCCCCAGACCAGCTGGCCGAGCAGGCGCCCGGGGGCCAGGGTGAAAGCGCCCGCGATCAGGCAGGCGCTCACGTACAGCGAGACCATGGTCTTGCGGTGGCCGCTCACGTTGCCGCGCAGCAGTTGCCGGAAAGCCAGGAACAGGCTGAACAGGACGACCGGGATCAGCAGGTGGATGGGCGAGAAGCCGGCGATGTTGGGCACCGCGGGGTCGCTGATGAAGATGGCCGACAGCGCGGTGACCAGCATGAGCGTGACCCAGGCGTAGCCCGCGGCGCGGTGCAGCCGGGGGCGCTGGCCTCGGGGCTGGCGGCTGGCGTGACCGCGGCGCGCCCACAGGGCGATGGGACCGATGGTCAGGGCGGCCAGGGCCGCGGTGGTGTGCACGGCAATGAGGGGGGTGAGTTGCATGGCGCTCTCCGGTGGGTGGTGTGGGGCGGACTGTGCCGACGGGCGCAGGGCCGGTCCAACGGATTGCGACGAATCCGGGTGCGGGGGGCGTGAAATGCCGCCGGGCGGAGCGAAATGCCGCGCGCAGCCGGTGCTTTACCCGCGCGAAACCCGGCAGATACCCCGCAGTGATGCAGGTACGACCCCCGTTCCTACAATGGACCGATGAAAAAAGCGACTTGGATTTCGGGTGCGGTGGTGCTGGCGCTGGCGGCTGGCGGCGGCTGGTGGTGGAGCCAGCGCAGCGCGCAATCGGCGGTGCAGTACCGCACCGCCACCATCGAGCGCGGCCCGCTGCAGGCCAGCGTGTCGGCCAGCGGCACGGTCAACCCGGTCACGCAGGTGTCGGTGGGCACCCAGGTCTCGGGCCAGGTGCGCGCGGTGTACGTGGACTTCAACACCGAGGTGAAGGCCGGCCAGTTGATCGCCGAGATCGACCCGCAGACGTTTGAGTACCGCCTGAGTTCGACCCAGGCCGACCTGGACGCCTCGCGCGCGGCGGTGCAGATCGCGGTGGCCAACTCGGCGTCGAGCCGGGCCAACGTGTCGCGTGCGCAGTCGGATCTGGCGGAGGCGCAGCGCACCCATGAGCGCAACGTGAACCTGGTGGGGCAGGGTTTCATCGCCCAGAGCGAGGCCGACCGCACGCGCGCCGTGATGATCTCGGCGCAGGAATCGCTCAAGGCGGTGCAGGCGCTGGTGGGTGTGAGCGAGGCGCAGATCAAGAGCGCACAGGCCAATGTGGCGCAGCGCGAGGCGGCGGTGGCGCAGGCGCGCATCGACCTCTCGCGCACCCGCATCACCTCGCCGGTGGACGGCATCGTGATCAAGCGCACCGTGGAAAAAGGCCAGACCGTGGCCGCCAGCCTGCAGGCGCCCGAGCTGTTCGTGATTGCGCAGAACCTCTCCGACATGCAGGTGGACGCCAGCATCGATGAAGCCGACGTGGGCCGCATCCAACCGGGGCAAAAAGCCAGCTTCACGGTGGACGCGTTCCCCGGCCAGAACTTTGAAGGCCAGGTGCGCCAGGTGCGCAAGGCCGCCACCAATGTGTCCAACGTCGTGACGTACGTGGCGGTGGTGGGCTTTGCCAACGAGTCCGGGCGCTTGCTGCCCGGCATGACGGCCAACGTGCGCGTGGTCACCGAGTCGCGCGAGTCGGTGTTGAAGGTGCCGAATGCCGCGCTGCGCGTGCGCATCGCCGGCGTGGAGCCGGCGGCGGTGCCGGCGGGTCCGAACGATGCCCCGGCCAGCGCGGCCGCGGCGCCCGCCGCCAGCGGAGCCTCCAATGGCGCGCCCCGCGTGGCCGGGCAGGGCCGTCCGGGCGGATCGGGTCGCGGTGCGTCGCAGCGCGGCCGCATCTTCCTGCTGGATGCCAAGGGCAAACCGCAGGCGTACGACGTGCGCCTGGGGGTGAGCGATGGAACCTCGACCGAGCTGCTGGTGCGGCCCGATGCCCCCAACGCGGAGGCGCTGGTGGAAGGCGCCACCGTGATCACGGGCGTGAGCGGCGCTGCGACATCGGCGTCACCCGCCCGGGCGGCCGGTCCCCGGATGCCGTTCTGACCATGACCACTCCCAACCTCATCGAAGCGCGCGACCTGGTCAAGACCTACACCATGGGCGACCAGACCGTGCAGGCCCTGGCCGGCGTGTCGCTCACCATCGAGGTGGGCGAATTCGTGGCCATCATGGGCGCGTCGGGCTCGGGCAAGTCCACCCTCATGAACATCCTGGGTTGCCTGGACCGACCCACCAGCGGCCACTACAGCCTGGCGGGCGAGCCGGTGGAGTCGCTCGCTCCCGACGACCTGGCCAGCGTGCGCAACCGGCGCATCGGTTTCGTGTTCCAGCAGTTCAACCTGCTGCCGCGCACCAGCGCCCGCGAAAACGTGGAGTTGCCCATGGTGTACGCGGGCGTGCCCTCGGCCGAACGCCAGCAGCGCGCCCTGGCCGCGTTGCAGCGTGTGGGCCTGGGCGAGCGCAGCGGGCACACGCCGGCCGAACTCTCGGGCGGCCAGCAGCAGCGTGTGGCGATCGCCCGCGCCCTGGTCAACCAGCCGCAGCTGATCCTGGCCGACGAGCCCACCGGCGCGCTCGATACCCACACCAGCGAGGACATCATGCGGCTGCTGACCGAACTCAACGAGCAGGGCATCACGGTGGTGCTGGTCACGCACGAGAGCGACATCGCGGCCTGGGCCAAGCGCCGGCTGGTGTTTCGCGACGGCCTGATCGTGGAGGACGTGCGGCAGACGCCGGTGCGCCACCTCACGGCGGAGGCCGCACCATGAACTTCATGGCGGCGCTGCGCAGCGCGTGGCGGGCGCTGGCCTCGAACGCCTTGCGCTCCATGCTCACCATGCTGGGCATCATCATCGGCGTGGCGGCGGTGATCACCATGATCGCCGTGGGTGCGGGCGCCACCGAGCGTGTGCAGGAGCAGATGAAGGGGCTGGGCTCCAACATCATGCTGGTGATTCCGGGCGGCGTGACCAGCGGCGGCGTCCGTCTGGGCGCGCAGACCGCACAAGGCCTGACCGAAGAGGACGCGCAGGCGATCGCGCTGGAGGTGCCCGAGGTGCAGGTGGCCGCGCCGAGCTCGCGCACCACCGCGCAACTGGTGTCGGGGAACACCAACTGGGCCAGCACGGTGTTTGGCACCACCAACGACTACCTGGAGGCGCGCGACTGGCCGCTGGCCAGCGGACGTGCGTTCGAGGCGTCCGAAATCCAGGGATCGGCCAAGGTGGCCATCATCGGACAGACGGTGGCGCGCGAGCTGTTTGGCGACATGGACCCGGTGGACCAGACCATGCGCATCAAGAACGTGCCGGTGACGGTGGTGGGCGTGCTGGATCGCAAGGGCCAGAACTCCATGGGCCAGGACCAGGACGACACCGTGCTGGTGCCCATCTCCACCTACCGCAACCGCATCCAGGGTGGCGGCGGCGGGCGTCTCAAGCGCGTGGGCTCGATCAGCGTGAAGGTGATCGAGGGCCAGAGCATGAAGGTGGCCGAGGAGGGCATCAAGGAACTGCTGCGCCAGCGCAAGCGCGTGCAGCCGGGTGCAGACGACCCCTTCACCGTGCGCAACCTCACCGAGATCCTCCAGGCACAGGAGGCGTCGAGCCAGATCATGACGCTGCTGCTGTCGGCCGTGGCTGGCGTGAGCCTGATCGTGGGGGGCATCGGCATCATGAACATCATGCTGGTCAGCGTGACCGAGCGCACCCGCGAGATCGGTCTGCGCATGGCGGTGGGCGCGCGCGGGCGCGACATCCTCACCCAGTTCCTGATCGAGGCGGTGACGCTGAGCCTGATCGGGGGCGCCATCGGCGTGCTGCTGGGCGCCATCGCCACGTGGGCGGTGGGCCAGTTTGCCGGCTGGCAAGTGAGCATGACGCTCAACTCCATCTTGCTCGCGGCGGGCTTCTCGGCGCTGGTGGGCGTGTTCTTCGGCTTCTATCCGGCCAAGCGGGCCTCGGAGCTGTTGCCGATCCAGGCCTTGCGCCACGAGTGAGCGCGCCGGAAGCGGGCCGACCCAGCAGGTACGATACCGGCCTGCCCGTCGGGCCCTCGGTGGGCCCGCGCACCACCTGAGAATGTGCTCCCATGGATTTTGTGTTGTTGATCAAGGCCGCCATCATGGGCGTGGTGGAAGGCCTCACCGAGTTCATCCCGGTGTCCTCCACCGGCCACCTCATCCTGGCGGCTTCGCTGCTGAACATGCCGGGCGAGAAGATCAAGCTCTTCGAGGTCGTCATCCAGACCGGCGCCATGATGGCCATCGTCTCGCTCTACGCCCGCAAGTTGTGGGACACGCTGCTGGGGCTGCCCCGCGAGCGGCAGGCGCAGCGCTTCACGCTCAACGTGCTGGTGGGCTTCTTCCCCGCCGCCTTGCTCGGCTTCCTGTTCATCGGCGTCATCAAGAGCGTGCTGTTCAATCCGCTGGTGGTGGCGATGGGCTTCATCGTGGGCGGGGTGATCATCCTGTGGGCCGAGCGGCGGCAGGCGCGGGGGGTGGTGCCGCGCATCGAGTCGGTGGACGAGGTGCGCTGGACCGATGCGCTCAAGGTGGGCCTGGTGCAGTGCGCAGCGCTGGTGCCTGGCGTGAGCCGCTCGGGCGCCACGATCATCGGCGGCATGCTGCTGGGCTTCAGCCGCAAGGCCGCCACCGAGTTCAGCTTTTTCCTGGCGATCCCGGTGCTCTTTGGCGCCGCCGCTTACGACCTCTACAAAAGCCGCGACCTGCTGAGCACGGCCGACATTCCGCTGTTTGCGGTCGGGCTGTTTTTCTCGTGGCTGTCGGCCTGGATCTGCGTGCGCTGGTTGCTGCGTTTCGTGGCCACCCACACCTTTGCGCCTTTCGCGTGGTACCGCATCGCTTTTGGCGCGCTGATCCTGCTCACCGCGGCCATGGGCTGGGTCGACTGGGTGGCCTGAACCGGCTGATTACCCCGCCAGTGGCGCGTAGAGGCTGAAAAAGAAGGTGGCGCCTTGGCCCGGTGCGCCGGTGGCGCCCATGCCGCCACCGTGTCGCTGCACGATGCGCAGCGAAGTGGCCAGACCAATGCCCAGGCCCGCGAATTCGTGCGGCATGTGCAGGCGCTGAAACGGCTGGAACAGCTTGCCCGCGCGGGTCATGTCGAATCCCGCTCCGTTGTCGCTCACGCAAAAGCGCGTCTGGCCGTCGACCTCCTGCGCATGGACGCGGATCACCGCGTGCGGTGTCTTTGCGGTGTACTTCCAGGCGTTGTTCAGCAGGTTCTGCATCAGCGCTTCGATCAACGGTGGATCGGCCATCGCATTGAGGTCGGGTTCGATCTCCCAGCGCACGTCGCGCCGCGGGTCGGCGCTGGCGAACTCGTCGAGCAGGCGGCCGGCGATGTGGCTGATGTTGACCGGCTTGCGCTGCAGTTCGCCGCGCGAGAACTGCGAGAGCGTGAGCAGACCGTCGATGAGCTCGCCCATCTTCTTGCTGGCGCCCATGATGCGCTCCAGGTGCGCCTGGCTGCCTGTGTCGAGCTTGGGGTTGTCTTCGCGCAGCGCCTGGGCAAAACCGTTGATGATGCGCAGCGGCGAACGCAGGTCGTGCGCCACCGCGTAAGAATAGCTCTCCAGCTCGTCGTAGGCGGCCTTCAGGGCGCGTGTGCGCTCGTCGATGCGCTGCTCCAGCGAGGCGTTGAGTTGCTGGATTTCCATCTCGTTGCGCTTGCGCTCGGTCACGTCGCGCGTGACACCCAGGGCGCGCACCGCGCGGCCATGGGCATCGCGCTCGAACTCGGCGCGCACGGTGAACCAGCGCCATTCGCCGCCGAACATGATCCGGTACTCGATGTCGTACACCGCCTTGCCCTGTACCGCCAGCGCCCACTGGCGCAGCACGTGGGCCCGGTCGTCGGGGTGGGTGATGGCCAGCAGTTCGGTGTCGGTGAATTCGGCTTGTGGCAGGCCCAGTGTTTCGTGCGAACCCGACAGCGTGATGAAGCGGCGCGTGGCCACGTCGGCCTGCCAGCTCGCCAGGCCGGCGAGTTCGTGCGCCTGGCGCAGCAGTTGCTCGCTGGTGCGCAGGGCTTGCTCGGCGTGTTTGAGGGCGCTGATGTCCTGCACGACGGCGATCACGTAGTCGGCTTCGCCCGAAGCCTTGCGCACCAGCGAGATCGTCAGGAAGGCCCAGACCACGTGGCCGCGTTTGTGGATGTAGCGCTTCTCGAAACTGTAGTGGTGGATCTCGTCGTTCAGCGCGCGGTGGAACTGGGCGAGATCGACTTCCAGGTCGTCCGGGTGGGTGAAGTCCCGGAAGTGCATCGTCAGCATCTCGGCCTTGGTGTAGCCAAAGATGTCGCAGTAGGTCTGGTTGATGCGGATCCACTCGCCGTTGAGGTGGCTGTGGGTCATGCCGGTGGCACCCTGCTCGAAGGTGTCTTCCAGCTGCTGCTTGCCTTGCTGGATCAGGGCGGTGGCTTCGCGCAGGTGGCGGTTCTGCCGCTGCATGAGGGCGATGGCACCGACCACCACGAGCTGTGTGATCAGGTGCCACAGGTTGAGCCAGAAGGCCTCGACCGGATCCTCGAACGCGAAACTGAAGTAGGGCTTGACCAGCGCAAAATTGATCGCCAGGGCCCCCAGCAGGGTGCTGAACATGCCGACCCGGAAGCCACCGTAAAGTGCCGAGATGGCCGCCGCCAGCGACAGCGTGATGAAGCGCCCGCCCGACTCGGCCGGCGCCAGCGCGATCCGCATCCAGGCCGCCAGCAAGGTGATCACCAGCGCCACGGCCAGCCGCAACCAGATGCTGTGCCGGTCGGGTTGCCAGTCTGCCAGGCGACGCCACCCCCGCTGCAGCGGGTTGCCCGATGGAGAAGGAGGCGTCATGGGTTCGACGGCGGGTTGAGGGCTTCGTGTGCTGGTGCGGGTGCGTCAGTCCCGGTTATACCGGAGCGGCGAACGGCGTGGACCGCGGGTCTGCCCTTGTTCATGGGGCGGCTTGCAGCGCTTGCAGCATCGTGTCGATCGCGGCGGCGGTCTTCAGCGGCTGCTCCATCGGGAACAGGTGGCTGCCTTCGATCATGACCAGGCGCTCCGGGTGCTCCCGACCCACCAGCCGGTGGGTCATGGCCATGCCGACCTGCTTCATTTCCAGCGAACGGGTGCCACCGATGAAACCCACCGGACATTGCAACGGATGGCGGCGCAGCAGGCGGTCCAGGTTGTGCGGCAGGGTGTTGTAGATCGCGGTCTCCACCTCGCGGTCGAAGTCCAGCGTGCGGTGTTGCTGGCCATGGGCATCGACCACGTCGCGCGTGCCGTGGGCAATGTAGTCCTGCAGCACCTGCGGGTCCCAGGCGGCAAAGGCCTTCTTGCTGGCGAAGTGCGCCTGGGCCGCCGCCGCATTGGCCCAGGTGTTGCGCCGCTTGCGGCTGATCTTGCCGGGTGAGACCGATCCCACCAGCTGCGTGCGTTTGATCAGCTCCAGCGTGCGCGCACGCCAGCCGCCAAGCACCGGCGAGTCGATCAGCACCACACCGCGCACCGGGTGCCCGCCCAGCTGCGGGTGGCGTGCGGCGCACATGAGGCTCAGGAATCCGCCCAGCGAATGGCCCACCAGCCAGGCGCCGCGTCCGTGGGTTTCGATTTCGGGCGCAGCGAAGTCGGCGAGCTGCTGCACCAGGTGCGGCCAGTTGCTGGTGACGGGGTACTGCGGGTCGTGCCCGAACTTCTCAAGCGCGCGCACCGTGTGGCCACGTGCGCGCAGGGACTTGAAGAGGACGCGGTAGGTGCTGGCGGGGAAGCTGTTCGCGTGGGAGAAGATGATCAGCGACATGCCTTAAATGAGCTTCTCTCGGGCGTTCGAGATCTTCTTCAGCGGCTGGCTGCGCGCGCCGTTGCACAGCAGCGGAACGTCGGTGTGGGCGCCGTCCCAGGTCGGGTGTTCGATGCTGTCGAACACCTCGCGCAGCTTCTGGCCCCAGGTGTTGTGCAGCATGCGGAAGTAAGGGTTGTCGTTGTCGATGCAGGTGATCTTGTCGGTCTGCAGCTGGTTGGCTTCGTACACGACCAGATCCAGTGGCAGACCCACCGACAGGTTGGACTTGAGCGTGGAGTCCATCGACACCAGCACGCATTTGGCGGCTTCGTCCAGCGGGGTCTCGGGGGTGATGACGCGGTCGAGCACCGGCTTGCCGTACTTGGATTCCCCGACCTGGAAGAACGGGGTCTCGGACGTGGCTTCGATGAAGTTGCCGGCCGAATAGACCTGGAACAAACGCATGCCCTCGCCCTGGATCTGGCCGCCGAAGATCATGGACACGTTGAATTCCACGCCCGCGCGCTGCAGCGACTCGCCGTCGCGCTCGTACACGTGGCGAACGGCCGCGCCCAGCACCCGCGCGGCGTCGAACATGCTTTTGGCGTTCCAGATGGTGATGCTCTCGTCGGTATCGGGGTCCTTGAGCTGCTCGACCTGAAGGATCTCGCGCACCGATTGCGAGATGCTCAGGTTGCCCGCCGACAGCAGGCACATGAAGCGGTCGCCCGGCTTCTCGTAGACGATCATCTTGCGGAAGGTGCTGATCTGGTCGAGACCGGCGTTGGTGCGCGAGTCGGACAGGAAGACCAGCCCCGCGTCGAGTTTGATGCCTACGCAATAGGTCATGGTGCGGTGTCGCTTTCGGGTGGGTGTTGCATTGCCTGCAATCGGTACAGCGCGTCGAGGGCCTGCTTCGGGGTCAGGGCGTCGGGATTGATCTGGGCCAGCGCCCGTTCGACCGCCGACGGTTCGGCAGCGGCCACGGGCGCGGGCGGCGCAAACAGGTCGATCTGCGCCTGCCCCGATTTTTGCTGCGATTCGAGCGCTTCGAGCGCGGCGCGCGCCTGGCGCACCAGCGAGGTCGGCATGCCGGCCAGCCGCGCCACCTGCACGCCGTAGCTGCGGCTCGCCGGGCCGGGCTGGATGTCGTGCAGGAACACGATGTCGTCGCCGGCTTTGCAGTGGCCGCTGGTGTGTGTTTCGACGGCAGATACATGCACGTTGATCGCGCGCTCGTGCTTCGCCGGGAACGCCGTCAGTTCGAAGTAGTGCGTCGCGAACAGCGTGAACGCGTTGTTGCGCTCGTGCAGATGGCTGGCAATGGCGCCGGCCAGCGCCAGGCCGTCGAAGGTGCTGGTGCCGCGGCCGATCTCGTCCATCAGCACCAGGCTGTGGGGCGTGGCGGCGTGCAATATCTGCGCGGCCTCGGTCATCTCCAGCATGAAGGTGGACTGCGCATTGGCCAGATCGTCGGCCGCGCCGATGCGGGTGTGGATGGCGTCGATCGGCCCCAGCCGGCAAGCGGCTGCGGGCACGAAGCTGCCCATGCTGGCCAGCAGCACGATCACCGCCACCTGGCGCATGTAGGTGCTCTTGCCGCCCATGTTGGGGCCGGTGATCACCTGCATGCGCTGCTTGGGGCCGAGCACCGTGTCGTTGGCGATGAAGCTGCCGCCGCTGGTTTCGTTCAGCCGCGCCTCCACCACCGGGTGGCGCCCGCCGCGGATGTCGATGCAGGGCTCGGGCACGAACTGCGGCGCGTTCCAGTTCAGCGTGAGCGAACGCTCGGACAGCGCGCACAGCGCGTCGAGCGCGGCCATGGCGCGCGCCAGCTGCGTGAGCGGCGCAACAAAGGCCTGCAGCTGGTCCAGCAACTGCTCGTAAAGCCACTTCTCGCGGGCCAGCGCCCGGTCCTGTGCGGAGAGCGCCTTGTCCTCGAACGCCTTGAGTTCGGGCGTGATGAAACGCTCCGCGTTCTTCAGCGTCTGGCGGCGGCGGTAGTCGTCGGGCACCTTCGAGGCCTGGCCCTGCGTGACCTCGATGTAGAAGCCGTGCACCTTGTTGAACTGCACGCGCAGGTTGGCAATGCCGGTGCGCGCGCGCTCGCGCTGCTCCAGCTCGATCAGGAAACCGTCGCAGTTGTTCTGGATGGCGCGCAGCTCGTCGAGGTCGGGGTCAAAGCCGTCGGCGATCACGCCACCGTCGCGCACCAGCGCGGCGGGTTCTGCCAGCAGCGCCGAGCGCAGCAGCCCGGCACAGCCCTCGGGCGGGGTGAGGTGTGTGGCGATGCCGTCCAGCAGGCCACCAGCCTCCTGCGAGCCGAGTTGCCGCGCCAGTTGCTGCGCTCGCTCCAGCGTCTGCCCCAGACCCACCAGCTCGCGCGGTTTCACCTGCCGCAGGGCCGTTCGTGCGGTGATGCGCTCCACGTCGCTCGCGCCCTTGAGCGCGGCGCGCAGGCCCTGCCACAGGCCACCGCGCAGGGTGGTGATGGCGGCCAGCCGGGCGCGTGCTGGCGCACGGTCGCGCCGGGGCTCCAGCAGCCAGCTGCGCAGCGCGCGGCTGCCCATGCCGGTGCAGCACACATCGAGCAGCGAGAGCAGCGTGGGGCTGGTCTCGCCGCGCAGGGTCTGGGTCAGTTCGAGGTTGCGCCGGGTGTTGAGCGGCAGGTCGATCAGCTCGCCGCTGCGGGCCACCTGCAGGCTCTTCACATGGGTGAGTGCACGGCCCTGCGTGTGCTCGGCGTAGTTGAGCAGGGCCGACGCCGCGGCGTGCGCATCCGTCAGGTCTTGCGCGTCCCACGCGGCGAGGCTGGCGGCCTGCAGTTGCTCCAGCAGCTTGCGCTGGCCCAGGCCGGCGTCGAACGCCCAGGCCGGGCGCAGCACTGCCACCAGGCGTTGCCCGTTGGTGGGGTTGGCCAGCGCCAGCACGGTTTTCTCGAACGCGGTGGATGAGTCCGCGCTGTAGAGCAATTCGCCGGGATTGACGCGCGCCACCCAGTCGGCGAGTTCGTCGCTCGCGCACTGTGCTAGGAACACGATGCCCTGCGTGACCGACATCCACGCCAGACCACAGCCGGTGCGCGCGCCGGGGTGCACGGCCATGAGCACCGCCTCGGTCTTGTCGGAGAGCAGTTCGCTGTCGGTCAGCGTGCCGGGCGTGACCACCCGCACCACCTTGCGCTCCACCGGGCCTTTGGACGTGGCCACGTCGCCCACCTGTTCGCAGATGGCGACCGACTCGCCCAGCTTGATGAGACGCGCCAGGTACGTGTCGACCGAATGGAAGGGCACGCCGGCCATCACCACCGGCTGCCCACCCGACTGGCCGCGCTGGGTCAGCGTGATGTCGAGCAGGCGCGCGGCCTTCTCGGCGTCGGCAAAGAACAGCTCGTAAAAGTCGCCCATGCGGTAGAAAAGCAGCGTGTTCGGGTACCCGGCTTTGAGGCCGAAGTACTGCTGCATCATCGGCGTGTGCGCAGACAGCTCGCCTGCGGGGGAGTGGGGGGCGGCGGTGTCCTTGTTCATGGGTGGCTCAGAGCGAGGGCGTGGCTTGCACCGTCTGGTTCACCATGAACAGAGCGACGGACGGCCCGGATGCTCACGACGCGTGAGAAGGCGAGCGCAAAGGCGATGCGGGTGAGCGGGTGGGGCAGTTTCATGGGTTCTGTGGTGGGGCGGCGTGCCGGCGGGCCGTGCACCCGGCGGTCTCCTGGTCGGCTGGCCAGGTCTGCATCATGTCAGGCGGTAGCGGTAGACACCGTCCGCACCCAATTCGCGCACGGCTTCGCCGCGCACCAGCAGGTGGTTGAGGTGGGCCACACCTTCGCCGGTGGCCATGCCCAGCAGTTCGCCGGTGTTGTCGATGGCGCGCGCGAACAGGGCACCGAACACATCGACTGTGCGTTTGGGCGATTCGGCCAGGCTGCGGCGCAGGCGCTGCAGGCCGCGCTCGTGACCGTGTGCCAGGCGATCCAGTCTGGCATGCAAGCCCCGGAAGGGCTCACCGTGGGCGGGCAAGACCAGCAGCTCGTCGCTCAGCGTGCTGCGAAGGCGCTCAATGCTCTCGATCCAGTCGCCCAGCGGGTCGGCGTCGGGTTCGGTCGGGAACACGCTCACGTTGGAGGAAATGCGTGGGAGCACCTGGTCGCCCGAGACCAGCACGCCCAGGTCGTCGCTGAGCAGGCAGGCGTGTTCGGGCGAATGGCCGCGCCCGACGACCACGCGCCAGCCGTGCGCGCCAATGCGCACCGTCTCCCCGTCGGTGAGGCGGCGAAAGCTGTCGGGCAGGGCGTGCATGTGCTTGCCGTAACCGCCGAAGCGGGTGCGGTAGATGTCCAGGGCTTCCTCGTTCCAGCCCATCTGCCGGTAGAACTGGATGGCTTCTTCGGGCGCTTCACGGCCGGTGTCTCCCACGAGGGTGCGGCAGGTCAGGTACTCGAGCCGCGTCATCCACAGCCGGCACTGGAACTTGCGCGTGAGCCAGCCCGCCATGCCCACGTGGTCGGGGTGCATGTGGGTGCAGAAGATGCGCGTGATGCGCGCACCCTGCGCCGTGGCGGCCAGCGGCCCCTCGGGTGAGATCAACCGGCGCCAGGCGGCCAGCGCCTCGGGTGTCTTGGTGCCGGTGTCGATCACGGCCCAGCCTGGGCCGTGCGCGTCTTCGTCGGCCACCGCCCAGAGGTTGATGTGGTTCAGCGCGAACGGCAGCGGCATGCGCAGCCACAGCACGCCGGGCGCGACCTCGCGCACCTCGCCAGGCGCTGGCGGCTCGCCACAGGGGTAGAGCAGCGCGTGGGGTGCGTCGGGCGTGGCGGCTGGGTCGTCGGGGCGGCCGTCCGGGGTGGGGGCATCAAGCATGGGGCGATTGTTCCAGATGCCCGCACCCACCCGGGATTCAGGCGGCGGCTTCCATTTGCAGGCGCAGTGCAGCCAGCTCGTTGCGCAGCGCATCGTTTTGTGCCTGAAGCTCCTGCACCTGGCGGCGCAGGGCGGCGAGTTCGCCTTCTGGTGCCCGCGCTTCATCGCCTGCATCCACGGCCTTGCGGCGCGATTCGCGCACGCGTTTGGCGGCCAGTTTGAGCTCGTCTTTGCCGGCCAGCGCCGCGGCCTTCTGTTCGTCCGCCGGCAGGTCGGCCACCGCCGCCGCCGCGTTGAGCGAGAGCGCGCCGGCTTTGAGCGCTTGCACCAGCTCGGGTGCGGCCTGTTTCTGGATCTTTTCGATCTGCACCACCTGGCTGCTGCTCAGCCGCGCCGCCCGGGCGATGTCTTCACGGCTGCGCAGCGGCCTGGGCGAGACAGGGTTGTCCGACGTCGATGCAGGCGGTGCTGCGTCGGGCGCCACGTCACCGGGTGCCGGCGCAGACGCGAGGAAGCGCGAACGCCGATCGGCCAGGATGTCACGCTTGCGCAGGGCCAGCACACCGCGCTGGAAATCCGACACGCTGCGCCGCCCCAGGTGCTGGTCGATCATCCACAGGTGCACGTCCTGCTCCGACTGGAAGTTGGGGTTTTGCACCGTCTGGAACGCGATGCCGTGCTGTTGGCAGATGCCGTACCGGTTGTGCCCGTCCACCAGCACATCGCCCCACAGCACCAGGGCGTCCCGGCAGCCCTCGGCCAGCAAGCTGCGCTCCAGCGCCGCGTGTTCGTCCGGGGTCAGGGGGTCGATGTAGGCTTTGAAATCGGGGTTGACCTTGAGGTGCATGGGAACGGTGTGCGGTGAGAAAGGGCGCGAATTGTAGATGCCGTTCGCCCGCGCAGTGTGCGGTTTGACGCTGTGCAGGGCACGCCGGCCCGCGTACATTTGCGGGTGACGCCCAGTCGTGGGACGGACATCTCGCCCAGCGCACCCCAACCACAGAGCACGCATGCCTGAAGCTGCCTCAGAACCTGCCCCCGACGAGCGGGTCTCCCAGCCGCCGTTCCCGGCACCGGCGGGTACCTTTCCTCTTCCCTTCGACGCCATCTTCATGGCCGCGCCGTTGCCGGCCTCGGTGTCCAGCTGGCACGACGGTCGCCTGCTGTGCGTCAACGACGCGTGGCTGGCGATCACCGGCCTGTCGCGGGAAGCGGCCATCGGCCGCACCACGGTGGAGCTGGGTCACTGGCGCGACCCGGCCGAGCGCGATCGGTTTCTGCACCACCTGCCCTGCCCGGACAACGTGCAGGTGTTGCACCTGCATGGCGGTCATGCACACCGGGTGCGCATGCACGCCGCGCCGCTGGAGACCGGAGCCGGCAAGTTGCTGCTGGTCTATTTCACCGAGGTCACCCGGGAGCTGGAAGCCCAGGCCGCGCTGGTGAGGTCCAACGAGGCGCTGAAGCTGGCCAACGTGGCACTGCAGCAGCGGGTTGAACTGCACGCCGTGATCGAGAAGATGGCCCGGGTGGGCCATTGGACCAACGCCGAGAACGACGACGAGGTGATCTGGTCGTCGGGTCTGTACGAGATCGCCGGGCTTGAACCCGAGGATCGCATCCGCCGCACGGCGGGGCGCGCGGGCATCCACCCGGACGACAAGCCCGCCTGGCTTGCTGCCCGAACCGCCTTTGATGGACGGGAAGTGGAGTTCCGCTGGTTGCGGCCCGATGGCGAGCTGCGCTGGTTGCGCACCCGCATCGGCCAGACCACCGTGGCGGGCAACGCGCAAACCGATTTTGGCGTGGTGCAGGACATCACGGCCGAACGGGCAGCCACCCAGCGACTGGGAGAACAGCTCAAGCTGCTGCAGGCCATCGCCGCCCGCGTGCCGGGGATGATGTACCAGGCGCGGCTGGGCGCGGACGGCCGGAGCACGATTTCCTATGTCAATGATGTCGCGCGCGACATGCTTGAGATCGAACCACACGATCTGCAGCGAGATGCCAGCATCCTGTTCGAGCGGGTTCATCCCGGCGACCGGGCCGATGTGATCGCCTCGCTGCAGCGCTCAGCGCGCGAACTGGCGCTCTGGCGACAGACCTACCGGGTGGTGTTGCCCAAGGGGGGCGAGCGCTGGTACAGCGTGGAGGCGGTGCCCCAGGGCGAGCCCGATGGGTCCGTCGTCTGGCACGGCTTCACCTCCGACGTCACCCAGGCGCGGCTGGCCGCTCAGCGGGTGGAGCGCCAGCAGCGCATGCTGGAGGCGGTGCGCCGTGCGCAGGCGGTGTTCATCGAAACCGAGGAAAAACGCGCCGCGTTTGAAGGCCTGCTGGACGCGTTTCTTCAACTCACCCACAGTGGCTACGGGTTCGTGGGCGAGGTGCTGTACGACGTCAACGACCACCCCTACCTGAAGACGCACGCGATCACCAACATCTCGTGGGACGAGGCATCGCGGCGCATGTACACGGACCAGCTCGATGCCGGCATGACCTTCAGCAACCTCAAGACGCTGTTTGGTCGGGCCATGACCAGCGGCAAACCCGTGATCGCCAACGATCCCCGCCAGGATTCGCGCTCGGGCGGCATGCCCGCAGGGCATCCGGGCATGGACGCGTTCCTGGGCATTCCCCTGTTGGTGGGGGATCGGCTCGTGGCCATGGTCGGCTTGGCCAACCAGCCCGACGGCTACAGCGAGGCCGACATCGAGTTCCTGCAGCCGCTGCTGGGCGCCGTTCGCCAGCTGGTGCTGGCCTGGCGCAGCTTTCAGGAGCGCAAGCGCACGCGCAGCCAGCTCGAGGCCACCAGTGCCCTGCTCACCGAGAAGAGCGCCGCCCTGCAGGTCACGCTGGACAGCATCAGTCAGGGACTGACCATGGTGGATGCACAGGGTCGCATCCGTTTCTTCAACAAGCGAACGCTGGAGCTGCTGGACCTGCCCGACGAATTGCTGGCACGGCGACCCACCCTCGAAGAGGTGGTCAAGTACCAGCGCGAGCGCGGTGATTTTGGTCCGCACCTGCAACTGCTGGACCCGCTGGCGCGGCGCTACCTCGACGAGCCCGATCCGCTGGAACTTCCCGACCACTACTGGCGCAAGACGCGGGACGGACGCACGCTGGAGGTCCGTTCCCGTCGCCTGTCCGACGGTGGGGTGGTGCGCACCTTCACCGACGTCAGTCCGTACATCGCGACCCAGGAAGCGCTGCGCGAAGAGCGCCAGCGCCTGGCCCGGGTGCTGGACGCCACCCGGCCCGGGATCTGGGAGGCCAACCTCGACGAACGGACGCTGATCGTCAACGAGCGCTGGGCCGAAATGCTGGGGCACACCCTGGCCGAACTGGAGCCCGTGACCTTCGACACCTGGCAATCGCGGGTGCACCCCGATGACCTGGTGCGGGCCGACGCCGTGCGCGACCAGCACCTCAGGGGCGAGCTGCTTTTCTACGAATGCGATCTGCGCCTGAAGCACAAGGACGGTCATTGGGTCTGGATCAACACGCGGGGCCGCTTGCACCCGAAAGACCGCGACGATCAGGCCCTCTGCATGTCGGGCACGCACCTGGACATCAGCGAGCGTGTGGCCGCGCAGGAGCAGATCCGTGCGCTCAATGCCAGCCTGGAGCAGCGGGTGCGGGCGCGCACCGCTGAACTGGAGCGTTCCATGCGCGACATGGAAGCCATTTCGTATTCGATCGCACACGACCTGCGGGCGCCGTTGCGGTCGGTCAACGGCTTTGCGCAGGTGATCAACGAAGAAGAGGGCGATCGGCTCAGCGAGAACGGGCGCCAGATGTTCGAGCGCATCGCGCGCTCGTCGCGCAACATGGGTCAGATGATCACCGACATGCTGGAGCTGCTGCGCGTGGTGCAGGTCGAGCTCGTTGCGCGTCCCGTGCCCATGAGGTCGCTGGCGAGCGCGGTCGCTGAAGCGCTGGCACCGCAGGTGCCCAGCGCCCGCATCGAGGTGGGTGAGCTGCCCGATGCGCTGGGTGATGCCACGCTCCTGCGCCAGGTGCTGAGCAACCTCCTGGACAACGCCTTGAAGTATTCAAGGCATCAGGGCGAGCCGGTGGTGGTCGTGGGTTTTGACGACGACGCAGCTGCTTATTTCGTGCGCGACAACGGCATGGGTTTCGACATGGCACGGGCGAACAAACTGTTCGGCCTGTTCCAGCGGCTGCATGCCGGCACCGATGTGCCCGGCATGGGCGTGGGCCTGGCCATCGTGGCGCGCATCATCGAGCGCCACGGCGGCACCATCTGGGCCGAGTCGGCGCCGGGGCAGGGCGCCTGTTTCTGGTTCCGCGTGCCGCGCGCCTGAGCGTCAGAAGGGCGCGTCGCCCTGGCTGGGCGCATCCGCTGCCGGTGCCTCGGCCGCAGGCGCTTCGGCAGCCGGTGCGCCGGTGTTGCGGGCTTGCCGCACCGCCGCCTTGTCGCCCGCGCTGGCGAACTTGCTGTATTTGCCGGTCACACCGACCAGCTGGCCGTAGATCTTCGGGTTGGCGGCCATGCATTCCTTTTGCTCCAGGAAGTCGGCTTCGCCGGTGAAGTTGCCGATCAGGCCACCAGCCTCGGTGACCAGCAGTGCGCCCGCGGCCACGTCCCAGGGCGAGAGACCCATCTCGAAAAAGCCGTCGGTGAAGCCCGCCGCCACGTAGGCCAGGTCGAGTGCGGCCGAGCCGGGGCGGCGCACGCCGGCCACGCGGGGCATCACGTCGCCGAGCATCTGCAGGTAGGTCTGGAAGGCGTCGCCCGGGCGGAACGGAAAGCCGGTGGACATGAGGCAGTCGCGCAGCGTGGTGCGCTTGGCCACGCGGATGCGGCGGTCGTTCAGGTACGCGCCGCGTCCGCGCGTGGCGCAGAAGAGGTCGTTGCGGGTGGGGTCGTAAATCACGGCCTGTTCGAGCTTGTTGCCCACCATGAGCGCGATGCTCACGCAGTAGACCGGGAAGCCGTGAATGAAGTTGGTGGTGCCGTCCAGCGGGTCGATGATCCAGACGTGGTCTGCGCCGCCGTGCCGTCCTTCGCGTTTGCCCGACTCCTCGGCCCAGATCGCGTGGTCGGGGTAGGCGGTGAGCAGCGTGTCGATGATTGCGGCCTCGGCGGCCTGATCAACTTCGGTCACGAAATCGTTGGTCTGCTTGACCGAAACGCGGACCGATTCCACATCCAGTGCGGCGCGGTTGATGATGGTGCCGGCAAGGCGTGCGGCCTTGATGGCCACGTTGAGCATGGGGTGGAGCGTGGACGACATGAATTGTGAACCTCGGCGCGACACGGGACGTGGCGCGCAGCAGTGGAAGAGCAGACAGAAACGCCCCGGTGATGCGGGGCGGCGACAATGTGCGAGATTTTACCGCCACCTCCACACCCCAGCATGCGCACCCGTTTTGTATTGATCCAGACCAGTCACGCCGGTAACGTCGGCGGCGTGGCCCGCGCCCTGAAAGTGATGGGTTTTGACGACCTGGTGCTGGTGCAGCCGCGCTGGGCCAACGTGCTCAGGCGCGAAGAAACCATCCAGCGCGCCAGCGGCGCCAACGACGTGCTGGCCAGGACGCGCGTCGTCGACACGCTGGACGAAGCACTCGACGGCGTGACCCACCTGTGCGCCACCGCCATGACGCCGCGCGACTTCGGCCCGCCCACGCTGGCGCCGCGCGAACACTTCGAGACTCTGCTGGCCACACCCGAGCCGCCCGAGGGCGTGGCTTTCCTGTTTGGCTCGGAGCGCTTCGGCATGCGCAACGAAGACGTGTACCGCTGCCACGCGGCGCTCAGCATCCCCACCGCGCCCGATTTCGGTTCGCTCAACCTCGCGGCGGCGGTGCAGCTGATCGCCTACGACTGGCGCCAGGCGCTCGGAGGTTTTGCGCCGCTACCACCCGCGCCGCCACGCCAGCAGGCCGACGCGCAGGCCATCGGCGGCATGCTGACGCACCTGGAGCAGGCGCTGGTGGCCGTGGACTTTCTGGACCCGGCGGCGCCCAAGAAGCTCATGCCGCGCCTGAACCAGCTTTTCAACCGCGCTGCTCCCAGCGAGGAAGAAATCCACATCTTGCGAGGTGTTGCCAAGGCGATGCTGCAGGTGGCCGACAAGGCCAGGCGCTAGACTGCCGCCATGTTTGCCCGCCTCCGCTCCGACATCCAGTGTGTTCTAGACCGCGACCCCGCTGCGCGCAGCGTGTTTGAAGTCGTCACCTGCTACCCCGGCCTGCACGCGGTCTGGCTGCACCGCCCGGCCCACTGGTGCTGGAACCACGGCTTCAAGTGGATGGGCCGTTTCATCTCGCACGTCGCGCGGTTCGCCACCGGCATCGAGATCCACCCCGGCGCCAAGGTGGGAGAGCGCGTGTTCTTCGACCACGCCATGGGCGTGGTGGTGGGTGAAACCGCCGAGATCGGTGATGGCTGCACCATCTACCAGGGCGTGACGCTGGGCGGCACCTCGCTCTACAAGGGCACCAAGCGCCACCCCACGCTGGGCAAGGACGTGGTGGTGAGCGCGGGCGCCAAGGTGCTGGGTGGTTTTCTGGTGGGCGACGGCGCCAAGATCGGCAGCAACGCGGTGGTGATCAAGCCGGTGCCGGCGGGCGCCACGGCGGTGGGCATCCCGGCCCGCATCATCCCCAGCAAAACCGGCGAGAGCGCCGACGTGACCGACCCGAAGTTCCAGGCCTACGGCATCACCCAGGAAGACGATCCGCTCTCACAGGCCATGCGCGGACTGATCGACACCACCGCGAGTCAGGAGCACCAGATCGCGCTGCTGTGGTGCGCGATCGAAAAGCTGTCTCAGTCGTCGCGTGATGGCGACTGCGTGCCCAAAGACGCGGCGCGCGAAGAGTGCTTTGAAGCCGACAAGCTCAACCAGCTGATCGGGAAATAGAGAACACCCCCGCGCCGCGCCTGCGGCGCGTCACCCCCTCAAGGGGGCGGCATCTGCGGCCCGGCAAAGCCGGTTCCGCGATGCCCTTGGACAACTCCCCCTCCGGCGCGACGTGTCTGTGATCAAGGATGCCGTGGAACTGGCTCTGCCAGGCCACAGGCATCGCCCCCTTGAGGGGGTGACGCGCCGCAGGCGCGGCGCGGGGGTGTTCAATGATGATGTCCGTGCGCGCCGTGCGCATGGCCGTGTGAAATCTCTTCCGCACTCGCCGCTTTCACATCCACCACCTTGACGGCGAACTTCAGTGTCTGCCCGGCCATGGGGTGGTTGCCGTCCAGGTGCACCGTGTCGCCCTTGATCTTCATCACGGTGAACACGTGCTGCTGGCCTTTGTCGTCGCTGCCTTCGAGCTGACCGCCGACCTTCACGCCCGGTGGAAAGTCGCGCTTGGGCATGGTGGTCACCAGGCTCTCGTCGCGCACGCCGAACGCGTCTTCGGGCGGCAGCACCAGCGTGGCGGCGAAGCCGGGCTCCTGGCCTTCCAGCGCCTTCTCGATGCCCGGCAGCGTGTTGCCGTAGCCGCCGTGCAAATACGCGCGCGGCTCCTTGCCGTCTTCGAGCACCTTGCCCTGGGCATCGGTGGCGCGGAAGGTGAGGGTGACGATGGTGTCTTTGGTGATCTTCATGTTGTGTCTCGCAAACAGGTTCAGCGCGCAGGGCGCATGGCGGATTTGGGGCGGAAGGCCTTGCAGACCTCGTCGTTGGTTTCGAGGTAGGGCCCGCCGATGAGGTCGATGCAGTAGGGCACGGCGGCAAAGATGCCGTTGACCTTCTGCGAGCCGTCGGCGTTCTTCAAACCTTCCAGCGTTTCGGCAATCGCCTTGGGCTGGCCTGGCAGGTTCAGGATCAGGCTCTGGTCGCGGATCACGGCCACTTGGCGCGAGAGGATGGCAGTGGGCACAAAGGTCAGGCTGATCTGGCGCATCTGTTCGCCAAAGCCCGGCATCTCCTTGTGCGCCACGGCCAGCGTGGCCTCGGGCGTCACGTCGCGCAGCGCCGGGCCGGTGCCGCCGGTGGTGAGCACGAGTGAGCAGCCCGCCTCGACCAACTCGATCAGCGTGGCGCTGATGCGCTCCACCTCGTCGGGGATCAGGCGGGGCTCGAAGGTGATGGGGTTTTTGAGCGCGCGCGTGAGCCACTCCTGCAGCGCGGGCAGCCCCTTGTCTTCGTACACACCGGTGCTGGCGCGGTCGCTGATGGACACGATGCCGATGCGCACCGGGTCTTCTTGTGGACGGGTGGTTTCGTTCATGCGGGGTCTTCTTCCACCGGCGCATCGGGTTCGTCCGAGCCCTGGTTCAACGCGGCCTTGACCAGCTGGAAAATTTCGCGGTAGGCCTTGCCGTGGCGCACCGCTTCACCGGCGCGCTCCAGCGCCTCGTTGGCCTGCGCGTCCTTGCGGGCCTGGCGGATCAGCGCGCGCAGTTGTTGCACGTCGGTGTCCGGCGCCTGTTCCAGCCAGCGCGTGAGCGCGTCGTCGTTGGCGATGAGTTGGTCGCGCCATTGTTCGGCCAGGTGCAGCGACAAGGTGCCTTTGGCGGACCCCTTGTTCTGCTCGTCCAGTGCGGCTTCCACCTCGGCCAGCGTGGCTTCGCTCACGCCGCGCATGAGCTTGCCGATGTACTGCATCTGGCGGCGGCGGCCTTCAAAGTTGGTGATTTTCTTGCAGTCGTTGACCGCGTCCACCAGTTTCTCCGACAGGTCGAGCCGCTTCATCAGGTCGGCGCGCAGCGTGAGCAGGCTCTCGCCGAGCTGTTGCAGCCGATCGCTGTACTTTTTGAGATCGGTCTTGCTCATGTCGTCGGAACCCTTGAGCTCGCGCTTGAGTTCCAGGTCCAGCTCGCTGCCCAGGGCGACGAACTGGCCGCGGACGAAATAGCCTTTGGTGGGTTTGCGGGACATGTGGGGTCTCAAAAGGGGAGGGCTGCACGCTGGGCAGCATGGGCATCTGCGCGCGATGCAGCGCCCGGGTAGGGCGGCCAGTATCATAGCCGTCGATATGAAAAATGCCCCCCACACCCCGGCCCAGCCCACCGCCTCAAGCTCGGCCAACGCCCCGCTCCCCGGTTTCCAGTACGCCCGCAGCCAGTTTGAAGAGCTGGTCGATCTCGCCCTGTCGCACGCCCAACAGCTCGGCGCGGCCGATGCCGCCGCCGAGGTGTCCGAAGGCGCTGGCCTGAGCGTGTCGGTGCGCAAGGGCGAGCTGGAGAACGTGGAGCGCAACCGCGACAAGTCGCTCGGCGTCACGGTGTACCTGGGCCAGAAACGCGGCAACGCGTCCACCTCCGATTTCTCCGCCGCTGCGGTGCGCCAGACGGTGCAGGCCGCTTATGACATCGCCCGCTTCACCGCCGAAGACCCCATGGCCGGCCTGCCCGACGTGGCCGATGTGGCCGACAGCTACCTCGACCTTGACCTGTTCCACCCCTGGGCGCTGAACTCCGAAGAGGCCATGCGCATCGCGCTGGAATGCGAAGCCGCGGCCTTTGCCACCAGCAAGAAGATCAACAACAGCGAAGGCGCCGGCGTGTCGGCCCAGCAGTCGCACTTTTTCACCGCCCACATGCGCGACGGTGCGCGCTCGGGTGCCGGCATCTTCAGCGGCGGTTACGCCAGCTCGCGCCACAGCCTGTCGGTGGCACCCATCGCAGGCAAAGGCGCCAACATGCAGCGCGACTATTGGTACAGCTCGCAGCGTTCGCCGCAAGACCTGGCTTCTCCGCAGGCCGTGGGCCGCTACGCCGCCGAACGCACCCTCGCGCGCCTGAACGGCCGCAAGATCGCCACCACCGAATGCCCGGTGCTGTTCGAGTCGCCCATGGCCGCCGGCCTGCTGGGCGCCTACGTGCAGGCCACCAGCGGCGGCGCGCTCTACCGCAACACCACCTTTTTGCCCAACAGCCTGGGCAAGCGCGTGCTGGCCAAACACATCGACATTCTCGAAGACCCTCACCTGCGCAACGGCAAGGGAAGCTCGCCGTTCGACGATGAAGGCGTGCGCACGGCCAAGCGCAAGGTGGTGTCGGCCGGCAAGGTGCAGGGCTACTTTCTGTCCACCTACTCGGCGCGCAAGCTCGGCATGCGCACCACCGGCAACGCGGGCGGTTCGCACAACCTCACGCTCACCAGCCGCCTCACGCAGCCCGGTGACGACCTGCGCGCCATGCTCCAGAAGCTCGGCCGCGGTCTGATGGTCACCGAGCTCATGGGCCAGGGCGTGAACTACGTGACCGGCGACTATTCGCGCGGCGCCTCGGGCTACTGGGTGGAGAACGGCGAGATCGCTTACCCGGTGCACGAGATCACCATCGCCGGCAACTTGAAAGACATGTTTCAAGGCATCGAGGCGGTGGGTGCGGATGCGTACAACTTCGGCGCCAAGACGGTGGGCTCGATCCTGGTCAACCGGATGAAGATCGCCGGCAGCTGATGTAGTCGACGGCCACCGGCCACCCCGAATTCACCATGCGCCCCGAGGCCCTCGCCCTGCTCGCGGCGGGCTGCTGGGCGATCGCCAGCCTCTTTTCGGCGCCCGCGGCGCAGCGCTTGGGCGCGTTTGCCTTCAGCCGCTGGCGCATGCTGTTTGCCAGCCTCATCTTGTGGTGCATTGCCCTGTCCACCGGCGGCTGGCGCGGCTTGCACGCGTCCGCCATCGGGCTGCTGGCGGTGTCCGGCGTGATCGGTATCTTCATTGGCGACACCGCGCTGTTCGCCTGCATGAACCGGCTCGGACCGCGCCGCTCGGGCGTGTTGTTTGCCACGCACGCCCTGTTTTCGGCATTGATCGCGTGGATGGTGCTGGGCGAAAATTTGTGGGGCTGGTCGCTGGTGGGCAGTGGATTGCTCGTGAGTGGTGTGATGCTGGCCATCGTGTGGGGCCGACGCGGCGATGAACAACACGGCTGGGAGCAGACCCGGGGCCGCCTGGTGGTGGGGGTCGCGCTGGGACTGCTGGCGGCGCTGTGCCAGTCGGTGGCCACGCTGATGCTCAAGCCGCTCATGACCACGGGCATCGATGCCGTGGCGGGCTCGGCGGTGCGCATGAGCACGGCCTTGCTGTCCCATGTGGCGCTGCTGGCTTGCGGCTGGGCTGGTGCCCGTGCCCAGGCCCGCGTCCGACTGCAGGATGCGGCCCTGACCTTCGCCAGCGCCGCCGTCGCGATGGCGCTGGGCATGACGCTGATCCTGCAGGCCATGAAGCACGGCCAGGCAGGGCTGGTGGCCATTCTGTCGTCGGTGACACCGATCCTGATCCTGCCCGCGCTCTGGTTGGTGTACAGGCGCCGTCCCGCCTGGGGCGCCTGGGCGGGCGCTGCGCTGGCCGTGGCGGGAACCGCGCTGACCCTGCGCTGAGCGCAGCGAGGCGGGGGCATGAGGCGTTGACCCGACCCTCAGCCTCTTGCGGCGCTGCTACTGCCGAGGCGTTATTGCGATCCGGCGGCATCGTCGATACGGTCGATTCCCTCACAACTTCGGGAGGGTGTCATGTCACCAGCAGGTTCTTCCATGGGCGCCGCAGGTCGCGCGAAAGTCGGCAGGCGTTTTGATCGGCTGTGGCGCCACCTGCAGGTGCTCGCAGCAACTGCGGCGATGGGTGGGTTCATCGGGCAAGCCCAGGCCACGTTCCCCGGCGAGAACGGCGTCATCGTGTTCAACAGCGGTGGGTCGGAATCCATCATCGGCAGGGTCTCGCCCGGCAGCAGCACCGTCACCATGCTGACCCAGGGATACGCGCCCAAGGTGTCGCCCAACGGGAAAAAAGTGGCGTTTCTGAGGGGCAAGTACAGAGACCTCAAAGACGTTTACGTGATGAACATCGACGGCTCCGGCGTCGTCAAGTTGACCGAAACCCCGGTGGCGACCGCGGTGGCGTGGTTCTCCGACGGAACCAGGTTGGCCTACACGGTGGCCGCATCCACACTCGCCATGGCGGACCTCTGGACCATGAGGGCGGATGGCACCGACAAAATCCGCGTCCGCGCGTTGACGGAGGCGCTGTACGGGATGGATTGGTCACCGTCGAGCGACGCGTTTGTCTTCGCCGGGACCGGCTACGTCTACGTGGCGGACATGGTGAACCCGCTGTCGAATCCGATTCATCCAGGCCACATGCCTTCCTGGGCGCCGGACGGAAAGAAGATCGTCTTTGGTGGAAGTCAGGGCTACCAGGGTCTTGCAGAAATCAGGCCAGACGGGACAGGCTATCGCGTGTTGCCGCCTGACAATACCTTCACAGGGACCAACGCCATCTCCCCAGATGGCACGCTCATCGCTGGTGGTATCGCTTCGAACGGGTCTCAATTGGCGACCCGTGCCCCCGCCGGCGTCCCCACCACGTTCACCTGGCCCACCGCCGTCGGTAACGTGGATTGGGGTCGGGTGCCGAAGAACTGTTTTGCCAGCACGCCGGAGGGCGGTGGCGGGGTGCTGGCCGACGATGTGGATGCCTACGCAGACCAATGCGCCATCGCCCTTGTGCCCGAACCCGTGGCCAGCGGTGTGCTGGCGCAGGCGGTGGCGGTGGGGTCCAATGGACGCGTCCATGCCCGCACGCTGAAGGCCAATCCCTCGGGCGGCAATCCTGTGTGGGGCCCTTTCACGGTGATCCCCGGCTTGTCGGGCAACCCCGATGGTGTGAGCGCGAAAAAACTCGCCATCGCGGCGGCCAGGGACGGCAGTTTCCAGGTGGCCATCACCATCGCCGGCGACAACACGGTGGCCCACGCCCTGCAGTACCCCAACGGCACCTGGTCCGGTTTCAGCCGCCTGGACGGCTTCTCGGGGTCTCCCGATTTCCAGGCTCGCGATGTCGCCATCGCCATCAATGGAAGTTCGGCCAGTTCAGCGGGCAACGCGCAGGTGATCGCCAACGGTCTGGTGGGCGGCAGCGTGTTTCACCGGGTCCGTTGGCCGGCGGGCAACTGGACACCCTTTTCGCAGGTGCCCGGTGCGCAAACGTTGGACACACAGGCGCTGGCCATCGCTTCCTCGGACGATCTCAACACGAACCTGCTGGTCATCACGACCCAGGGCATCGTCAAACAGGTGCTTCGGGATCCGGACGGGAACTGGGGTGGCTGGGTCAACGTGGGAACACCGTTGGGCATGCAGTTCAACGAGGCCAGCGACGTGGCGATCACACGCACCGAACTGGCGGGCAACCCCGCCCATGTCATGTTGTTGGACTCGAAGAGCCGGGCGTACTTCCAGGTGCGCGCCCATCCGAATCTGGCGGCTTCCTGGCAGGGGGTTGTGCCCACCGTGAGCGTCACCACCGACGGTCGAACGGTGTCGATCTCTTCTGCGGGGAGCGGGAGCATCCTGCTGACCACGCGCGTTGACCCGCCGTGAGCCCTTGGGCATTCGATGCGCTGCGCAGCGGCCCGCGCGCTGCGCCTGGTTCTGAAGCTTGCGCCGGAGCCCGGTTTTGGGTCAGCCAGCCAGCGCAGCCTTGACCGCCGCTGACACCATGCCCATGTCGGCCTTGCCGGCCAGGCGTGTTTTCACCGCGCCCATGACCTTGCCCATGTCGCCGGGACCGGTTGCGCCGAGCTCGGCCACGATGGCCTTCACTTCGGCAGTCACCTCTTCGGCCGAGAGGCGTGCGGGCAGGTAGGCCTGCAACACCTTCAGCTCGGCGCTTTCCTTGTCGGCCAGGTCCATGCGCTCGGCCTTGGTGAAGGCTTCGATGCTGTCCTTGCGCTGCTTGATCAGCTTGTCGACGATGGCGACCACCATGGCGTCGTCGAGCTCCACGCGGTCGTCCACTTCCTTCTGCTTCATGGTTATCGCTGAGATAAGCAGACGGATGGTGCCCAGGCGCTCGCTGTCCTTGGCGCGCATGGCGGCCTTCATGTCTTCGGTGATCTGTTCCTTGAGGCTCATGGGGACTCCTGTGGGTGGTGAAGAGAATGTTCAGGAAACAAAAAAGCCCGCTTGAACGTCTTCCAGCGGGCTTTTGGGCAACCGGGCGAACCCGGCGGCACAGACTCAGTACAGCTTCTTGGGCAGCTGCATCGAGCGCACACGCTTGTAGTGGCGCTTGACGGCGGCGGCCTTCTTGCGCTTGCGCTCGGCGGTGGGCTTTTCGTAAAACTCACGGGCGCGCAGGTCGGTCAGCAAGCCGAGCTTTTCGATGGTGCGCTTGAAACGGCGCAGAGCGACGTCGAAGGGTTCGTTGTCTTTTACACGGATGGTCGTCATGGGCGAGAAATGTCCAGAATGCGCGGAAAGAGGATGTTCGGGAAGATCGGGCCCAAGCGTCGTATCCGCAAAATGCCCCGTCGTTAACTAGTATTGGCAGACGGGGATTTGCCAGCAAAGCCTTGGATTATAGCCACTTCAATCCGATTGGCTACCCAGAGCCAGCGCGCACGCATGCGCACTCGCCCAGGCCCACTGGAAGTTGTAACCGCCCAGCCAGCCGGTCACATCCACCACCTCGCCAATGAAATACAGGCCCGGTTGCTTCGATTCCAGGGTTTGCGACGAGAGATCGCGTGTGTCCACCCCGCCCAGCGTCACTTCGGCTTTTTTGTAGCCCTCGGTGCCGGTGGGGGTGATTTCCCAGCGGGAGAGGCGCTCGGCCAGCCGGGTCAGGGCCTTGTCGGACGCTTCGGCCACCGGCCGTTGCCAGTCGGCGTCCTGCTGGACCCAGGCGTCGGCCAGGCGGCTGGGCACGAGGCCGGCGAGTTCGTTGACCAGCAGTTTGCGGGAAGAGGCCTTGGCGCGCGCCAGGGCAGCGGGCAGGTCGGCGTCGGGCGCCAGGTTGAGGCGGATCGGCGTGCCTTCTTGCCAGTAGCTGGAGATCTGCAGCACGGCCGGGCCGGAGAGGCCACGGTGGGTGAAGAGCAGGTCTTCCAGAAATGCCATCTGCGTTTTTTTCTGACCGGTCTCGATGCGCACAGGCAGCGCCAGACCGGACAGCTCGGCGTATGGCGACCAATGGTCGCCGTCGAAGGTCATGGGCACCAGGCCCGGACGTGGCTCGACCAGGCGCAAGCCGAACTGCTTCGCCAGCCGAAAGCCGAAGTCGGTGGCACCAATCTTGGGGATGGACAGGCCGCCGGTGGCCACCACCACGGAGCGGCTGCGCACCGGGCCGCGGTCGGTGTCGAGCTCGTACACGCCGTCGCCGTCCACCCGAATGGCCTTCACGCCACAAGGTTGCCAGCGCTGCACGCCGCCCGCATCGCACTCGCGCAGCAGCATCTCGATCAGGTCTTCGGCCGAGCGGTCGCAGAACAGCTGGCCTTTGTGCTTTTCATGAAAGGCAATGCCGTGCCGCTGCAGCAGCCCGATGAAATTGGCAGGCGTGTAGCGCGATAGCGCCGAGCGGCAGAAGTTCGGGTTGGCGCTGATGAAGTGCTTGTGCGGCGCGTGGGGGTCGAGGTCGCGGTTGGTGAAATTGGCGCGCCCGCCGCCCGAGATGCGGATCTTTTCGGCCACCTTCTCGCTGTGGTCGAGCACGAGCACCCGCAGGCCTCGTTGACCGGCGATACCGGCACAGAAGAGGCCGGCGGCGCCAGCGCCGATGACGATGGCGTCGAAGTTTTGCATGGCGCGCAGTGTAGGCGCCCCGGCGTTCAGCCGTTGCTTCGGCTTCGCTCCGCCAGCACGGCCGCCTTGCGGGTGAGACGGTCGATTTCCCCGGTGATGTCCGACAGCACGTTGGCCACTACCGCGAATTCGCGGCCGTGTTGCCCGGCCCGCGCGGCGATCACCTGCGCGTTGAAGCTCACCACTTTCGCTTCCTTGGCCACGCTCTGGATGTCGTCCACGATGCCGGCGAGCTCTTTCATCATGGCGTCGGAACGGGCCTTGGCGACTTCGTCGAAGGCCGTGGTGGCGGTGTTGAGGGCTTCGAGAATGCGGTCGGTGTGACCGACCAGCTCGGCGGTGGTCGCCCCCGCGCGCGGGTTGGCGGCTCCGATCTGGTCGAGTGCACTGCGCACGAGTTGCATGAAGTCCTGAACCACGGGGCCGACCCCGCGTGGGCCCTGGTAGGTGTCGTTGATTTGGCGGGCGCTGGCGGGCTCGAGATGTGCACCGGCGTCCAGCAGATGCCGCTGACTTTCGGTGAAGATCTGCAGGCTGCGCTGGGCGGCTTGCAGCCGAACCCCATCGCCCTGCGCAGCGAGCACGGTCTGCAGGATCATGCGTTGCGACAGCATGCGCTGGCGCGCCGCGAGGTTCACCAGCGAGAGGCCCGCGATGTGGGCCGGCGTGTCGGTGCGCTGAACGGCGGTGTTGGGAGCGGCGAGTGTGGTCATGCCGAACACCAAGCAATCGCCGGGCCACGGCTGTGCGTGCCCAGCCCGCGCGTTGCGCACCAGCGTGGCGCGCTCAGCCTTTCCAGGTGAAGGGAAACGCGAGCTGCTTCAAAAAACCCTTCGGCACGTAGTCGCCCAGCACGCCGTAGCGCTCGGGCCAGACCTTGGGGCTGTTGACGGCGGTGCCGAACAGGTGGTCGAGAAAGGCGTAGTGCGCGGCGTAGTTCTTGTCGATCGCATCCGCGTCCTGGCTGTGGTGCCAGTGGTGGAAGTTGGGCGTGACGATGAGGTAGCGCAGCGGGCCCAGGCGCACGCTCACGTTGGCGTGGTTGAACACGGCCTGGAAGCCCACCACGATGATGTAGGCGTCGATCACTTCCTTGGAAAAGCCCAGCAGGTAGATGGGCCCGAGCACCAGCGTGCGCGTGATGATGGTCTCCAGGATGTGTTGGCGCGAACCGGCCATCCAGTCCATGTGTTGGGTGCTGTGGTGCACCGCGTGCAGGCGCCAGAGCAGGGGCACCTCGTGGTAGGCGCGGTGTGTCCAGTACTGCGCGAGGTCGGCCACGAGGATGATCAGCGGCAGCGCAGCCCAGAACGGCAGCGCCGCGATCCAGCCGCGCACGCCGTCCACCGGCACCCAGCCGAAGATGTTGTGCACCAGCAGGTTGGTGGCCAGCAGCATGAAGCCGATCACCAGGTGGTTGACGATGAAGTGGTGAAAGTCGGTCTGCCACTCGGGGCGGAACACCGGCTGGTCCTTGCGCAGGGCGAACAGCTTTTCAATGAAGATGAAGATCAGCGCCGAACCCAGCAGGTCGAGGATGAACCAGTCCATGCCGATGTAGGGGGTGTGGTCGGGGAAGTTCGGATCCACCTCGACCTGGTGCCCGCCCAGCAACGCGCTGAGCGTGACCAGCGCAAACGCGAAGGCCGAGAGCCAGCGCGCGCGGTTGAACAGCACGTTCACCAGGCTCAGGCCACCAGCGATCACCATGCCCCCGAAGAGCAGCTGCCGCATGAGGCCCACGTCGTACTGCTGGCGCAGCTGGGGGGTGGTGAGGTACTGCGGAAAGTGAAACGCCATCACACCGAGGAAACACAGGATGGCCAAGGACAGGGCGATGGCCCCGGTGACAAGGCCCCGACCCGGTCGCAGGGCACCGTGGCCTTCGGTGAACTGGTTGAGTTTTTTGAGCATGCAGAGGGCTCCGGAGCGCCCCGACGGGGGCGCGGCTGCGGCAGTGTAGCGGCGCCTGGCGCGCGGGTTCAGGCCGTGCGGGCGAGCGGCAGCGGCGCCTGAAGAGCGGCGATGCCGCTCACCACATCGCCCACCACGATCACCGCCGGACTGCCCAGCCCTTCGTGCTCGATGGTGGCGCGCAATTGCCCCAGCGTGGTGACGGCGTGGCGTTGTTGGGGCAGCGTGGCGTGCTGGATCACGGCCACCGGTGTGTGGGCCGGCAGGCCGGTGAGCAGTTCGGTCTGGATCTGCTGCGAGCCACTCACGCCCATGTAGATCACCAGCGTGAGCTTGGCGTCGCGCGCGGTGGCGGCCAGGGCCGGCCAGTCGGTGCCGCTGTCGCCGGGCTTGGCGTGGCCGGTGACGAACACCACGCCGTGCGCGTGTTCGCGGTGGGTGAGCGGCACACCCAGCGAGGTGAGGCTGGCCAGGCCGGCGGTGATGCCGTTGACCACCTGCACCTCGATGCCGGCGGCGCGCAGCGCTTCCACCTCTTCACCGCCACGTCCGAAGATGAAGGGGTCACCGCCCTTGAGGCGCACCACCACCTCGCCTTCGCCTGCGGCCATGACCATGAGCTTTTCAATGAAGGCCTGCGGCGTGCTCTTGCAGCCGCCGCGCTTGCCCACATGCACGATGCGCGCACGCGGTGATGCGTGGGCCAGCACCGCATCGCTCACCAGATCGTCGACCAGCAACACGGTGGCCGCGCTGATGGCCTTGACCGCTTTGAGCGTGAGCAACTCCGGATCGCCCGGGCCGGCGCCCACGAGCGAGACGGTACCGGGCAGGAACTCAGAGGGCGTGTGCATGGGCTGGGGAATCATGGTGCTCAAGCGCTCGCAAGATGTGTTCCACCTGCAGTGCGATCGGCGTGGGAATGGGCAACGAACCGTCGAGCACGGCGCGGATGTAGGCCGCGGTGCGCGCGGCGTCCACCGAGGGCAACGAAGGCAGCTGCGCGAGCGGGCCGTCTTGCTGTGGCTGCACCTCGGTGCGCTCGCCGTCGCGAAAAATTTCCATGCGCGGTGTGCGGCGCGCATCGGCTACGGGCTCGCCTTCGGTACCGCGCAGCAGCATCGCGTGTGCGCCGGTGAGTGTCCAGGTGGCGGCCATGGAACCGGCGTATTCGGGGTGGGTGTAGCTGCCCACGATGAAGGCCTGGCCCGCACACGGGTTCATGAGCTTGACCAGGCTGTGCGCCGGGTTGCGCAGGCCGACCGCACGGCGCACATCGAGCAGGCGCTTGAGGCCGGGGCACAGCACCTCCGTGGGCACAAAGGCCACGTGCCCCGACGCCAGCTTGGGCACCTGGGTGGCCGGCAACACGCCGAGCTCGGTGAAAACACGACCGGCGAACACACGTTTGTCTTCGGTGGCCGTGCCGTGCACCAGCACCGGCACACCCTGGCGCGCCAGCAGCAACGCCAGCAGGGGCGTGAGCACCGGCAGCTTGCGCGCACCGTTGTAGCTGGGCAGCACCACGGTGGTGAGGCCGTTGTCGGGCAGGCGGTGCAGGCGGGCGTGGGCAGCGTCCAGAAAGCCGGCCATCTCGTCGGGCGTTTCACCCTTGATGCGCATGGCCAGACAAAAGCCGCCCACCTCCAGGTCGGTCACCGAGCCGTCGAGCACCTGGCCCAGCAGGTCGGTGGCCTGCTCGCGCGTGAGCGAGCGGGCGCCGTCCTTGCCGCGACCGATTTCCTTGATGTAGTGGCTGATTCCCATGGCGCGCGATTGTCCGGGAAGTTTGATGACCCGGCGTTATATGTCGAAAGCCAGGGCTCAGGCGGGGAGCAGCGCCGGGGTGGCACGCACCAGGCGCTTGAGTTCGGGCACACACGATCCGCAGTTGGTGCCGCAGTGCAGGCTGGTTTGCAGTGTGGCCAGGCGCGCGTCCTCGCTGCCCTCGCAGGTGGCCAGCCGGTCGGTGATGGCCAGGTCGGTCACGTTGAAGCAGGTGCACACCTGCCGGCCCTTGGCCTCGACGGCCACCGGCGGTTGGGCGCCGGGCATGAGCAAGCGGCGGCCGTAGGCGTCGGCGGGCAGTTCGTCTTGCAGCAGCGGCTTGAGCCAGGCCTCGGCGCGCGTGTCGCCGGCCAGCACAAAGCCGTCGAGCTGCGTGACCTCACCCACACGCACCAGCCGTGCGGCGCGGTGCTGGCCCAGGCGTTTGTCGGTGTAGCGCAAGGCATCCGCCGTGTTCAGGCCGAGCAGGGCTTCGATCTGCTCGGTCAGGGCCGGGTCGGGCGCTTCGGGGGCGGCGGCGCGGAACAAGACACCGGTGCGTTCCCGACCGAACGGCACGCAAGACGCAAAAGGGAACTTCGCCATGAGTTCGCGCAAGCCCCGCTGTGCGCTCAGTGCACCGGTCTCGGGCAGCCAGGCCATGGCCAGCAGCGTCCAGGGCAGCTCGGCCTTGAGCACTTTCACTGCGGCGTGTTTGAGTTCGGGCTGTTTTGAGGACGGGCAGTATGCCGAGGTGGTGAGTGCGTTCACACCCGCGAGCACCTCGCCGGTGCTGCTCATGCCGCTCAGGTACTCGGCGCCCCAGTGCATGGCGATGAAGGCCTGCGACAGGCCGATGTCGGTCGAGCCCTGCAGTGGCACCACGATGGCGCCGCGCTTGCTGGTCACGTGCACCAGATCGCCTTCTTTCAGGCCACGGCGCACCATGTCCTGCGGGTTGAGTTGCACGGACGGCTCGGCCACATGACCGAACAGGCGGCCCAGCGTGCCGGTGCGCGTCATGCCGTGCCACTGGTCGCGCAGGCGGCCGGTGGTGAGCGAGAACGGGTAGCGCGATTCGCGCGGTTCGGCCAACGGGACGAAGGGCAGGGCAGCGAAGCGGGCTTTGCCATCGACGGTGGGGAAGACGCCGTTTTCGTAGAGGCGCTGTTTTCCCTGCGTCTCGCCGGATTTGATAGGCCATTGTTGCGGGCCTTCGTTCTCCAGTTTTTCGTAGGAGAGACCGGTGATGTCCAGGTCGCGTCCTCTTGTTGACTCGCGGTGTTCGTTCCAGATGTCTTCGGGGGTTTGGTAGGGGAAGAG
This sequence comes from Hydrogenophaga sp., assembly GCF_030158645.1. Classification (GTDB taxonomy): domain Bacteria; phylum Pseudomonadota; class Gammaproteobacteria; order Burkholderiales; family Burkholderiaceae_C; genus Hydrogenophaga. The sequence continues at coordinate 62,786 of NZ_JAOASO010000043.1, forward strand.
GGTCTTCTCCGGCTGCACCGCAAATGGGGTCAGAGCCGAATTTCGTTGGAGGTTGTTGGCGGCATCGGGCGCTGCTGTCCTGAATTCGGATCTGACCCCATTTGCTCTCTCCAGCCGCCTCGCAAAGTCCACGACGATGCGCCAGTCGTGCCGTGCCTCACCCGGTGCGGGCACGGCCGGGCGGACGCGGCTGATGCGGCGTTCGCTGTTGGTCACGGTGCCGTCTTTCTCGCCCCAGGTGGTGGCGGGCAGCAGCAGGTCGGCGAAGTCGCAGGTGGCGGCGGTGGCGTAGGCCTCCTGCACCACGACGAACTCGGCGCGCTGCAGCGCGCGGCGCACGGTGGCCTGGTCGGGCATGGACTGGGCCGGGTTGGTGCAGGCGATCCACAGCGCCTTGACCTCGCCGTCGGCCGCCGCCTCGAACATCTCCACCGCGCTCTTGCCCGGCTTCTCGGGCACGCTCGGCACGCCCCACAGCGCGGCCACTTCCGCGCGGTGCTGCGGGTTGGCCAGGTCGCGGTGGGCGCTCAACAGGTTGGCCAGGCCGCCGACCTCGCGCCCGCCCATGGCGTTGGGCTGACCGGTGAGGCTGAAGGGGCCGGCGCCGGGTTTTCCGATCTGGCCGGTGGCCAGGTGCAGGTTGATCAGGGTGGCGTTTTTCGCGGTGCCGCTGCTGCTCTGGTTCAGGCCCTGGCAGTACAGGCTGAGCGTGGCGGCCGACTGTGCGAACCATTGGGCAGCGGTGTAGAGGTCTTCCTTTTTCAAGCCACACGCTTGCGCCACGCGTTCGGGCGTGTGCTCCCGGACCAGGGCCTTGAGCGCGTCAAACCCGGTGGTGTGCGCGGCAATGAACGCGGTATCCAACCAGCCTTCCCACAACATGACGTGCAGCAAGCCGTGGAACAGCATCACGTCGCTGCCGGGTTGCAGCGGCAGGAACAGGTCGGCGAAACCGGCGGTGTCGGTGCGGCGCGGGTCGGCCACGATCACCTTCATGGCCGGGTTGGCCTGCTTCGCTGCTTCGATGCGGCGGAACAGCACCGGGTGCGCGAAGGCCGCGTTGCTGCCGACGATGAACAGGCACTGCGCGTGGTTCACGTCGTCATAGCAGGCGGGCGGCGCATCGGCGCCCAGCGTGAGCTTGTAGCCGGCCACCGCGCTGCTCATGCACAGGCGCGAGTTGGTGTCGACGTTGTTGGTGCCGATCAGGCCCTTGGCCAGCTTGTTGAAAACGTAGTAGTCCTCGGTGAGCAGCTGGCCGCTGATGTAGAAGCCGACCGAGTCCGGGCCGTGCCGTTCGATGGTGGCGGCGAAGCGGTCGGTGGCGAGGTCGAGTGCAGCGTCCCAGCCCACGGCCTGCGCGGGGCCGCCACGTTCCACCCGTTGCAAGGGCAGCAGCAAACGCGTTTGTTGGGTGATTGCCGGCGAGGCGGTGAGGTGCAGCGTCTGGCCTTTCGTGCAAAGCCGGCCGAAGTTCGCCGGGTGGTCCGGGTCGCCGCGCACGCCGGTGATCTGGCTGCCCTCGCTGTCGATCAGCACCCCGCAGCCCACACCGCAGTAGGGGCAGGTCGAGCGGGTGGTGGTCGGGTTCATGCGGTGGCGGTCTTGCGCTGGGGGCCGGCGAGCGGGCGTGTCAGGTCGGTGGCGAGGGTTGAGAGCTCCTGTGCGTCCAGGTGCACCACGCCGTCCTCCACCTTCACCGCAAACCTCGGCGTGCAGCCCTCGTCGGGTTCTTTGGCGCAGCCGCTGTCCAGGCCGATGGTCCAGTTGTGCAGCGGGCAGGCCACGCTGGTGCCGAAGACGATGCCCTGGCTCAGCGGGCCGCCCTTGTGCGGGCAGCGGTCGAGCAGGGCGAACACCTCGTCCTGCGCGTTGCGGAACACCGCCACGTCCAGGCCTTGCTCGCGTTGCACGCAGCGCGATCCGAGCACGGGGATGTCGTCCACGCGGGCGATGGGAATCCACGCGTTCATACGATGACGCCTTCCATGGCCACGGGCTTGATCGGAATGAACTGGCGCGTGTCCACCGCCGCCTTCTGGTGCTCGAACCACGGATCGGGTTCACCGTCGAGCGCGAACTGCAGTTCCGCCCACAGCGCTTTGCGGCCCTCGTGATCGTCCAGGATCTTTTTCTTCACGTAGTCCAGGCCGACGCGGTTCACGTAGTGCACGGTCCGCTCCAGGTACCAGCCTTCCAGGCGGTAGAGCTGCATGAAGGCACCGGTGTACTCCAGCACTTCTTCGGCGGTCTTGAGCTTGGTGAAGAAGTGCGCCACCTCGGTCTTGATGCCGCCGTTGCCGGCCACGTACATCTCCCAGCCCGAGTCCACGCCGATGATGCCCACGTCCTTGATGCCGGCCTCGGCGCAGTTGCGCGGGCAGCCGCTCACGGCGAACTTCACCTTGTGCGGCGCGTACATGCGCCACATGGCGCGCTCCAGGTCCTTGCCCATCTGCGTGCTGTCCTGCGTGCCCATGCGGCACCACTCGCTGCCCACGCAGGTCTTCACCGTGCGCAGGGCCTTGGCGTAGGCGTGGCCGCTGGGCATGCCGATGTCGTTCCACACCGCCTGCAGGTCTTCTTTCTTCACGCCGAGCAAATCGATGCGCTGGCCGCCGGTGACCTTCACCGTGGGGATCTTGTACTTGTCCACCGCATCGGCGATGCGGCGCAGTTCGTCGGCCGTGGTCTCGCCGCCCCACATGCGCGGGATCACGCTGTAGGTGCCGTCCTTCTGGATGTTGGCGTGCATGCGCTCGTTGATGAAGCGGCTCTGCGGATCGTCCTTGGCTTCCTTGGGCCAGGTGCTGATCAGGTAGTAGTTCACCGCCGGGCGGCAGGTGGCGCAGCCGTTGGGCGTGCGCCAGCCCATGCCGGCGAAGACCGCGCCGGTGCTCGTGTATTTGCTCTGCCGGATCGCATCGCGCACCGCCTGGTGGCCGTGGTCGGTGCAGCCGCACATGGCCTTGAGCTTGGGCGTGGCCGAGTAGTCGCCGCCGGCGGTGAACATCAGGATCTGCTCGACCAGGCCAGTGCACGAGCCGCAGCTCGCGCTGGCCTTGGTCTGCTTGCGCACCTCTTCCAGCGTGAACAGGCCCTTGTCCTTGATGGCCTTGCAGATCGCGCCCTTGGTCACGC
>NZ_JAOASO010000044.1 GCF_030158645.1 Hydrogenophaga sp.
CCGGTGCCGTTGAAGCGGAACGGCTGGTTGCCCTGCGCGTACTCGCGGGTGAACAGGTCCTGCACCTGCAGCGGTTTCGCTTCCACCTCGGCCTCGGTGAAACCGCGTTCTTTCAAGAAGGCAGCCACCTTGTCGCGGTCGCCCGCCAGCGCCTGCTGCACGCCGCCAAAGTCGTTGCCCGCGCGGCGGAACGAGAGCGTCCAGACCGCGAAGTCGCTCTCCACGTCCTTTTCGGCCAGCCCCTTGACCGTGACCGAGCGGTCCGACATGCGAAAGCGCTCCAGTCCCTGGCTCACGGCGAAGCCGGCGATGGCAATGCCGGCGGCGATCAACAGGGCGGTGACGAGGCGGGTGATGGCGTTCATGAAGCGTTCTCCAAAGGCGGCGCGCCGGGCGGTGGCCGGCGTCTCGCAGCATGGTAATCCCGCTATGCTCGACCGCGTGAACGCTCCCAACGACGAGACCCGGCCCCGGCGCATTGCCCACCTGGACATGGACGCGTTTTTTGCGTCGGTGGAGTTGCTGCGTTACCCGCAACTCAAGGGCCTGCCGGTGGTGATCGGCGGCGGCCGGCGGCGCGCGGACGACCTGCTCCAGCGCCTGCGGGAGGCCTACCCGGACCGCGAATGGGCCACCGACAGCCTGGACCACATCCCGGTCGACTTCTTCCCGCGCCTGGCTGGCTACACCGGGCGCGGCGTGGCCACCACCGCCACCTACGCGGCGCGCCAGTTCGGCGTGGGCTCGGCCATGGGGTTGATGAAGGCCGCCAAGCTGTGCCCGCAAGCGATCCTGCTGCCGGTGGACTTTGAAGAGGTGCGCCGCATTTCGCGCCTGTTCAAAAGCACCATCCGCGACATCGCGCCGGTGGTGGAAGACCGGGGCGTGGACGAGGTGTACATCGACTTCACCCACGTGCCGGGCGGACAGCGCGAGGGCGGACGCGTGCTGGCGCGCCTGATCCAGAAGAGCATCTTCCATGCCACCGGGCTCACCTGCTCCATCGGCGTGGCGCCCAACAAGCTCATCGCCAAGATGGCGAGCGAGTTCAACAAGCCCAACGGCATCAGCATCGTGCAGACCGACGACCTGCAAACGCTGATCTGGCCACTGCCCTGCCGCAAGATCAACGGCGTGGGCCCCAAGGCCGACGAGAAGCTGAAGGGCCACGGCATCCACACCATCGGCGAGCTGGCGCAGCGCGAGCGCGGCTGGTTGATCGACAACTTCGGCAAGAGCTACGGCGCGTGGCTGCACGAGGTGTCGTGGGGCCGGGACGAGCGCCCGGTGCAAACCGAGAGCGAGCCGGTCAGCATGAGCCGCGAGACCACCTTCGAGCGCGACCTGCACGCCGTGCGCGACCGCGCCGAGCTCGGCGCCATCTTCACCCGCTTGTGCGAGCAGGTGGCCAACGACCTGCACGCCAAGGGCTACGCGGGCAAGACCATCGGCATCAAGCTGCGCTACGACAACTTCCAGAGCGTGACGCGCGACACCACCATCGATCACTTCACGCAGGACACCGCCACCATCCGGCGCCAGGCGGGGTTGTGCCTCAAGCGGGTGGATCTCTCCCGGCGCATCCGGCTGCTGGGTGTGCGCGTGGGCTCCCTGACCAAGGCGGGCGAACTCGCCGCCACCGAGGCGCCCGTCCCCCTGGCGGACCAGCTGTTCTGACGAGCCGCACCGGTTGACGGCTTCCGACGCCAAACCTACATTGGCGGAACACGAATGTCGGCCGGCATTCCGGGGGTCTGCCATGCATCTTTTCATGAGACTGGATGAACTGGAACGCATCAAGCGCTGGCACGCGGCGCACCGCCAGGAGCACCCGTTGGAATACCAGCTCTGGGACGGCGTGCTCACCGCGTGGCTCATGGGCTGGGTGGGCTGCATGCCCGTCGTGATCATGCAGACCCTGTGGCTGCTGCCGGCGTGCCTGGTGGGTATCTGGACACCGGGTCTGTACGTGCGCTGGCGCCAGCGGGTGCACGCGGCACACCGCGTGCGCTGCGACTGGATCGATCTGGCAGACTGACCGCGTCCAACCCGCGACAGGTCACCAGGCCGCCCGCGGACTACATTGATCCACCATGAACACATCCACCTGCTTTGCGCTCGACATGGCCAACCATGTCGCGCACCTCGTGATGAGCCGTCCCGCCGAGCTCAACACCATGAACCCCACCTTCTGGCGCGAGCTCGACGAGGTGCTCACCCGACTGCACAGCGAGGGCACGGCACGGGCGCTCGTCATCAGCAGCACCGGCAAACATTTCAGCGCCGGCATGTCGCTGGACACCTTCGCAGGCGCCATCAGCATGGACGACCAGAGCCCGGAAGGCCGCGCCGCCATCTTCGACCTGCTCACCGACATGCAGGCCACCTTCACCAAGCTGGAGAACCTGCGCATCCCGGTGATCTGCGCCATCCAGGGCGGCTGCATCGGCGGCGCGGTCGACATGGTCACGGCCGCCTGCATCCGGTATGCCTCGGCCGACGCGTTCTTCTGCATCCAGGAAATCAACATCGGCATGGTGGCCGACGTGGGCACGCTGCAGCGCCTGCCCAAGCTGATCCCGCTGGCGGTGGTGAAGGAGCTGGCGTACACCGGCCGTCGTCTGCCCGCGAGCAAAGCGCTGGGTTACGGTCTGGTCAACGAGGTGTTCGACACGCACGAGGCCACGGTGGCTGCGGCGCTGCAGTGCGCCCGCGAGGTCGCGTCCAAACCACCGGTGGCCATCTGGGGCACCAAACAGGCGGTGAACTACGCGCGCGACCACTCGGTGGAAGACAGCCTGCGCCAGATGGGCTGGCTGCAAGGCGCTGTGTGGAGCAACGCGCACGTGCGCGAGGCGATCGCGGCCATGAAGGAGAAACGCGCGGGCGATTTCACGCCGCTCTCGGCCCTGCAGTCGTTCAAGGCGTTGGGCTGAGC
>NZ_JAOASO010000045.1 GCF_030158645.1 Hydrogenophaga sp.
TTGAGCAGCAGCTTCGCGCGGTCGTCCAACATCGTTTCATTTTACGGAGAGACCGGTGCCCGGTACGGTTCGCAGGCGAGGGTTTTCGGGCAATCCACCACAGACAGGCTATGTTGTAATTTGGACATGAGCATGCCCCCCGACACACGGTCCACACCCTCCCGAACGGACCGTCCCTTGCGCTTCGCGCATGTGGTCATCGTCGGCAAATACCACGCACCCGGGTCGCGCGACGCGGTGGACGAGATCGCCCACTTCCTGCACGACCAAGGTTGCGATGTGTCGATCGAGCAGGAAACCGCGTTCAACACCGGGCTCACGCAGTACCCGGCGCTCACCGTGCCCGAGATGGGTCAGCACTGCGACCTGGCCCTGGTGGTGGGCGGTGACGGCACGATGCTGGGCATCGGTCGCCAGCTGGCGCGCTACGGTGTACCGCTGGTGGGCATCAACCAGGGACGCCTGGGTTTCATCACCGACATCCCATTTGAAGACTTCCGAGACAAGCTGCGCCCCATCCTGCGCGGCGAGTTTGAGGACGACCCACGCTCGCTCATGGCCGCGGGCGTGTGGCGCGATGGCCGCAGCGTGTTCGAGGCCACCGCCCTCAACGACGTGGTGGTCAACCGCGGTGGTGCGGCCAGCATGATCGAACTGCGGGTGGAGGTGGACGGGCACTTCGTGGCCAATCAGCGCGCCGACGGCTTGATCATTGCCTCGCCCACCGGCTCCACCGCTTACGCCTTGTCGGCTGGCGGCCCCTTGCTCCACCCGGCCATCGGCGGCTGGTTGATGGTGCCGATTGCACCGCACACCTTGTCGAACCGGCCGGTGGTGTTGCCCGGCCATTGTGAGATCGCCATGGAGATTGTTTCAGGCAAAGAGGCCAGCGCCAATTTCGACATGCAGTCCTTCACCAGCCTGCTGCCCGGCGACCGCATCGTGGTCCGCCGCTCCGAGCATGCCCTTCGCCTGCTGCACCCGGTCGGCTGGAGCTACTTCGACACCTTGCGGAAAAAACTCCACTGGAACGAAGGCGTCTGAGGAACCGGCAGAATCCGGCCTGTCCCCAACCTCACACACCCCGACATGAGCCTCCGCCGCATCGCCTTGCGCGACTTCGTCATCGTGCAATCCCTCGACCTGGAACTCGACCAGGGCTTTGGCGTACTCACAGGCGAAACCGGTGCGGGAAAATCGATTCTCATCGACGCACTCCAGTTGGCGCTGGGCGCGCGTGCCGAGAGCGGTGTGGTGCGCGAAGGCGCTGCGCGTTGCGAAATCGCTGCCGAATTCGACGCACTCCCCTCCGTCACACCCTGGCTGGAGGAGCACGGTTTCCCGGTCGACGACAGCCTGCTCTTGCGCCGCACCGTGGACACCGAAGGCCGCAGCCGCGCCTGGATCAATGGCAGCGCCGCCACCATGGCCCAGCTCAAGGCCCTGGCCGACGGTCTGGTCGACATCCACGGCCAACACGCCTGGCAGAGCCTCACGCGGGCGGAAGCCGTGCGCGACCTGCTCGACGCCTACGCCGGCATCGACACCCAGGCAGCCGCCCTCGCCTGGTCGCACTGGCGCCACCAGCGCAAGGCGCTGGACAACGCCACCGAGAAACAGAACACACTGCAGCAGGAAAGCGAACGCTTGTCCTGGCAGATCACCGAGCTCGACAAGCTCTCTCCCCTGCCGGGCGAGTGGGAAGAACTGAACACACAACACAGCCGCCTGGCCAACGCGCAAGGTCTGCTGGACGCCGCTCAAGCAGCCGTCACTGCCCTGGACGATGAAGAATCCAACGCCGCAGCGCTGATCCACCGTGCGCTGACGGCGCTGCAGGCACAAGCCCACATCGAGCCGCGTTTTGCAGACGGCATCGCCGCGCTGGAAGCCGCCCTCGCCCTGGTGCAGGACACGGTGCACAACCTGCACCAGTACACGCGCCACACCGACCAGGACCCGTCCAGTCTGGAAGCGCTCGACCAGCGCCTGGCGCAATGGGTGTCGCTGGCGCGCCGTTACCGCCGCAACCCCGAAGAATTGGCCGATGTGCTGGCGCAATGGAAGCGTGAACTCACCACCATCGACCGGGCGCTGGATCTGGACGCGCTCCAACAAGCCGAGCGGTCGGCCTGGAAATCCTTCAACACCGAGGTGCTGGGCATCACCAAGGAACGCCAGAAGGCAGCGCCCAAACTGTCGAAGGCGGTCACGCAGAGCATGCAGACCCTGGGCATGCAGGGCGGCGTGTTCGAAGTGGCTTTGCTGCGCCTCGATGAACCCCAGGCGCACGGCTGGGAACAGGTTGAATTCCGGGTGGCGGGCCATGCGGGCGCCACACCCAAACCGGTGGGCAAGGTGGCCTCGGGCGGTGAACTCTCGCGCATCGCGCTCGCCATCTCGGTGGTCACCAGCCGCCTCGGACAAGCGCCCACCTTGATCTTTGACGAAGTGGACTCCGGCATCGGTGGCGCTGTGGCACACACCGTGGGCCAATTGTTGCGCCAGCTCGGACGCGACCGCCAGGTGCTGGCCGTGACCCACCTGCCCCAGGTGGCGGCGTGTGCCGACCACCACCTGCTGGTGAGCAAACAGCTGGTGGGCAAACAAACACTGAGCACGGTGGCGCCAATCGGACACGAAGCGCGGGTGGTCGAGCTCGCGCGCATGCTGGGTGGCAGCGGGAAGTCGGAGATTTCGCTGGCGCACGCCCGCGAACTCCTCTCGGCGTGATCGCTCCAACCGCCATGACATCAACAAACGACGCCCCGATCCACCTGGTGCTGATCACCGGCATGTCCGGCTCGGGCAAATCGGTCGCACTCACCGCGCTGGAGGACGTGGGCTTTTATTGCGTGGACAACCTGCCACCCGAATTGCTCGAGGCCTTCATCGAACTCGAACAGAGCCACAAAGCCAGCAAGGTCGCGATTGCCATGGACGTGCGCAGCGCGGGCTCATTGCCGGGCTTGCCCAAGCGGCTGGCGCAACTTCAGCACCACGCGCAGCGTCCGGTGAACCTCACGACGGTCTTCCTCGACGCGACCACCGACACGCTGGTGCGCCGGTTTTCGGAAACGCGGCGCCTGCATCCGCTCTCGCTCAAGCAGTTCAACGACCAGCACCGCGCCCTGACCGACGCCATCGAGCAGGAACGGGAGCTGCTGGCCGAACTTCGAGACCAGGCACTGGTGCTCGACACCAGCCTGATCCGTCCCACGCACCTGCGCAGCCAGATCAAGGACCTGCTGGGTGCCACGCAAGCGCCACTCACGCTCGTGTTCGAGTCCTTCGCGTTCAAGCGCGGCATTCCGATGGACGCCGACTTCGTGTTCGATGTGCGCATGCTGGCCAACCCACACTACGAACCCCACCTCAAACCACTGACCGGCCGCGACGCAGCGGTGGCCGCCTACCTGAACGCGCAGCCGGAGGTGCGGCAGATGGAGCAGCAGATCACCGATTTTCTGGCGCACTGGCTGCCGCAAATGCTGCGCGACCACCGCAGCTATGTGACCGTGGCCGTTGGCTGCACCGGCGGGCAGCACCGCTCCGTGTACCTGGTGGAGCAACTCGCGCGAGCGTTCGGCGCGGATTGGTCAACGCGAGTGAGGCACCGCGAATCCGACAGCTGGCCAACACCGATGGTGCCCGGCGTTTAAGTCTGCGCAAACAGATCGGGCGTCTGCAAGGCCTGCAACAGCAGCTTCACAGGTGTGGGCAAGCCATGCTGGCCCAGGCGGGCAGCGTCCACCCATCGGCCTTCGGGCAATTCGCCGGGCATCGGCGCCGACGCCAGTTCCAGCAACAGGGGGTGCAATCGCAACTCACGGTGGGTGAGGCTGTGCGAGACAGCGTCCAGCGCGACCAGTCGATCCACCCAGGCTGAGGGCAAGCCAGCGTGGGCGGCCTGCTCGCTTTCAAACACCGGCGGGCAATACAGCCCGGCCCAGATGCCGCTGGCAGGTCGGCGCTGCAACCAGAAGCGCTCGGGTCCGTCGGCGAGCTTCACCAGCAACAACCACCAGCTTTCATGGCGGCGCTTCAAGGTGCGGGACTTCACCGGAAACCGCTGCGGCTCACCCGCTTGGAGGCCCCGGCAAATGCCCTGCATGGGGCACTGCCCGCAGGCCGGACGGCTGCGTGTGCAGACCGTTGCGCCCAGGTCCATCAGGCCTTGTGTGTAGGCGGTCATGTCGTCGGCAGCCGGGTTGTCCGGCAACAGCGCCTGCGCCAACGCCCACAACGCGCGTTGGGATTTTGTCTGGGCCAGATCGCCTTCAAACGCGAGCAAGCGCGTGAGCACCCTGCGCACATTGCCGTCCACGATGGACACGCGCTCACCAAAACAGAACGATGCGATGGCGGCCGCGGTGGATGCACCGATGCCGGGCAAGGTTTCGAGCCCGGCGGCCGTTGAAGGGAACTCACCGCCGTGCTGCTCGACCACCGCCTGCGCGCAACGGTGAAGGTTGCGAGCGCGGCTGTAATAGCCGAGGCCGCTCCACAACGCCATGACCTCGTCGGCGTCGGCGGCGGCCAACGCCTGCACGTCGGGGAATCGCTCGAGGAATTGCGCGTAGTAGCCCAGCACGGTGCTCACCTGGGTCTGCTGCAGCATGACCTCGGACAGCCACACGCGGTAAGGATCGCGACTGCCCTGCCAGGGCATGCCGCTGCGCCCGGCGCGGCGTTGCCACTCGATCAACAGGGGTGCAAAGTCGCGAGGCAAGTCGACCCGTTGGCCGACGACGCCGCTCATGCCGCCAGGGCTTCGGCGGGTTCTTCGTCCGGCGCGGCCATCAGGTGGTCCGTCAGCTCGGACAACTTGGTGTCCAGCAGATTGAGCTTGACCTGGTGCGTCTGCAGTTCGCGGATGCGCTCGTCAAGTCCCCCCGCCGCTTGCTGGATGCGTGACACCGCTTCAATGCGCCGGGTGAAGTTGCGTCGGCGTTCGCGCAGTTGGGCATCCAACTGTGCCGCTGCCGATTTGTTCCACAGCTCCACCTCGTTGACCGCGGTGTCGTACACCACGCGCAAGCGGCTCATGAGCGCGCGCGCCAGGCGTTCGGCAAATTCGGGATTGGCCAACTTGAGCGCGTTGCCCAGGCTCAGGTACTGCAGGTGGCTCTTCTCGATCAGGTCGAGGTCTTTCACATACTGGGCCAGCTGGGGCGGCATGGGCGCCTGCAACGAAAAGCCGTACTCGGCGTTCAGGCTCTTGAAACTGCCTTCCAACATGGACTGGATGTCGCCCGCCATGCCGTCGGCCTTGTGCATGTCGGCGCGCAGCCGGTCAAAGGTGTGGTCGTACGCGCGGCGCACGCCCAACTTGATGCCCGGCTGGCGCAGCGCCTTGGCCAACACCGCCACCTCGGTCTTGAGGTGGGTGGCACTCAACATGGCGAACAGGTCTTTGAGCAAGCGCAAGTGCACCGAACGCACCGCCTGGATCTTGGCACCACTGGCATCAAAATCGGCCTGTTCCTGCTCGATGCGCAGACGCATCTGCTTGATCACGCCGGCGTTCTTGCCGCGCAAGCCTTCCAGCTCCTGGATTTGCTCGACGAGGTCGCGCGAGCGGGTGTGCACCATGCGCGTGGTCTCTACCCGCAAGGACTGGATGCCGGTGGCCACCGCCGCGCTCAGGATCTTGCGCCGCTGCCCCAGCAGGTCCACACCGAGTGCCGTTTCCAGCTCCATCAGGTTGCTGGCCTCCAGCAGTTTCTTGTCGCGATGGACCTTGGCCAGCAGGCCTTTTTGTGCAGACACCGCCAGCACCTGGCGCGGCGAAAGTCCGAGGATCTCGGCCGAGTCGGTGCGCTGCGATGCGATTTGCAACTGCACCTGCTCGGGGGAGCTCAGCGCGTCCCACATGGTGTCGATCTTGTTGAGCACCACCAGCCGCGACTCTTTGCCTTCACCCAGCACCGACAGGTGCTGGCGCCAGATGGTCAGATCGGACTTGGTCACGCCGGTGTCGGCCGCCAGGATGAACACCACCGCTTGGGCCTGCGGCAGCAGGCTGACAGTGAGTTCGGGTTCGGCACCAATCGCATTCAATCCCGGCGTGTCCAGAATCACCAGACCTTGTTTGAGCAGCGGGTGCGCCATGTTGATCAAGGCGTGGCGCCACTTGGGCACCTCCACCGTACCGTCCGCAGCGGTCAGCGGATTGTCTTCAGGCGCTTCATCGCTCCAGAAACCCAGACCGCGTGCTTCGTCCAGCGTCACGCGCCGCACCTCGGCCACTTTCTGGATCGCACTCGCCAGTTGCTTGGGATCGTTCACGTCCAGATCAATGCGCTCCCACTTGTCGGGAGCGTTGCGCCAATCGAGCAAGGAGAGGGGCTGCAAACGGGTCTCGATGGGCAGCAGGCGCAGGCAGGGAGGCACTTCCGCGTCGTAACCCAGCTCGGTGGGACACATCGTCGTGCGACCCGCACTCGCCGGCATGATGCGGCGCCCGTAACCGGCGAAGAACACCGCGTTGATCAGCTCCGATTTGCCACGCGAGAACTCGGCCACGAAGGCCACCATGATCTTGTCGTTCTTGACCTGGGCGTGAAGTCCGTCAAGCCGCTCGCGGATGCCGGGCTCCATCAGGTCGTGGTCGGTCAACCACTCGGCAAGCAGCCGCAACCGCAAGGCAAACTGCTTGCGCCATGCACCGTGTTGATCAAATTCCTGGTTGAAACTCATAGTCCTGTGTCGCGTCCGTCAATCAATATAGCATCGGGTCCCGCCGCAAAACCGGACGGACCGCATGCCGTGCCAACGGCACCGGTCGTCGATCAAATTTTCTGGCAAGTGGTGCAAAAAAACGTCGATCTTTGCCCCTGACGCATGGACTTGACCGCCGTGCCACACACCCTGCAGGGCTGACCTTCCCGGCCGTACACCATCGCGTCCAACTGAAAGTAGCCCGACTGACCTTCGGCGCTGGAGAAATCGCGCAAGGTGCTGCCGCCCAGCGCCACGGCGCGGTTGAGCACCTGCACGATGGCGGTGTGCAGACGCAGAGCCCTCGGTTTGCTCAGGCGATCGGCGCGCACGGTGGGCCGGATTCCCGCCAGAAACAAGGCTTCCGATGCGTAGATGTTGCCCACCCCCACCACAATGTCACCGGCCAGCAGAACCTGTTTGATCGGCGAGCGGCGGAGTTGGAGGGCTCGGTGAAAGGCGAGCGGGTCGAACCCCCCTTCCAGAGGCTCCACACCCAGCTTGCCCAGCAGCTTGTCGGCGGGCGTGACATCAAGGGCCGGCGCATACACCACCGCACCGAACCGCCGGGGGTCGTGCAAGCGCAATGTCCCCCGGCTGGTCAGCAGCTCAAGGTGATCGTGATGGCCCCGAGGCGGCAGTTCGTGCGCGAACTGCAGACTGCCCGACATGCCCAAGTGCAGCAGCAGATGGCCTTCGTCCAGATTGAGCAACAGGTACTTGCCCCGCCGGGTAACCGATCGGACCAGGCGTCCTTCGAGCGAGGCCACGTCGCAACCCAGGGGCCACCGCAGCGGCTTGCCCATCTCCATCCGCAGTATCGATGCGCCCGCGATGCGGTCGGCGAAGCTGCGCCGCGTGACTTCGACTTCAGGGAGTTCGGGCATGGATCTGCATTTCCTTTGACACAGCCGGAACGCTTGTGCGGTCATCGGATCAGACCCCTGCGCCCCTGAAACCTTCCATTATCATGAACCGATGAATACCTTGCACCGCCTCGCAGGCCCATCCACTCGGCATTTCGGGCTTGCGCGCAGATCGGCCCTGGCCCTCGCTCTGGGCATTGGTTGCTGGAGCGCCCTTGCCCAGACGGCACCGGTGGTGCCCGCGCCAGCAAGCCCCGTGGCGCCAGCTGCCGGAGGTGTCGTCAGCTCGGCGCTGACCGCCCCGCTCTTTTACCAATTGCTGCTGGGCGAGTTGAACGTTCGCGCGGGCGAGCCCGGGACGGGCTATTCGTTCATCCTGGACGCCGCGCGCAAACAGCGCGATCCACTGCTCTACCGCCGTGCGGTTGAAGTGGCGCTGCAGGCCCGCTCGGGCGAAGCAGCCCTCACCGCAGCCCGGGCCTGGTCAGACGACATCCCGGGCAGCTCTGAAGCCAACCGCTTTGTGCTGCAAATCCTGCTGGCCCTCAACCGCGTCAATGAAACCGGACCGGTGTTGCAAACCATCCTCAAAGACGCCAGCGCATCCGAGCGCAACGACGCCATCAACGCCATTCCCCAGACTTTTTCTCGCGTGACCGACAAGGCGCGGGCCGCAGCCGTGGTGCGCGAAGCGTTGGGTCCCTATCTCAAGCAACCGGCCCACGCGGCGCCCGCCTTCACGTCGGTGGGCCGCATGTATCTGGCGCAAGACCAGTTACCTGAAGCACTCGTGTCGGCCCGCCTGGGCCACACCGCTGAACCGGCGTCTCCTTTCCCCGCCCTGCTGGCGCTGGAGATCATGGAGCGCGGGGAAGCCTCGGCCGAGCCCATCGTGCGTCAGCAAATCGAAGCCAGCAGCATCTCAACCCCTGCCGACACGGCAGTTGCACTCTCGTACGCGCGTACCTTGCTGGACACACAACGGAATGCGGAAGCCCGCGCACAGCTCGAAAAACTGACCACGCGTCAGCCCGAACAGGCGGAGCCCTGGCTGTTGCTGGGCTCCATGCAACTGCAGGAAAACGCCCTGCCAGCCGCCACCGCATCGTTGGAAAAGTACATGGGGCTGGCGCGACAGGCTGGCGACGAGCGATCCGCTCGCGGGCTCACGCAGGCCTATTTGATGATGGCGCAGATCGCAGAGAAGCGGCAGGACTTCCCCGCCGCCAACGCCTGGCTGGACCGCATCGAAAATGCCGACGACATCATGGCGGCGCAGATGCGGCGGGCATCGGTGCTGGCCCGGCAAGGCAAGATGGCGCAGGCCCGTGCCCTGCTGCGCAGCCAGCCCGAGCGCACCCCGGAAGACGCGCGTCTGAAGCTGGTGGCCGAAGCCCAGTTGTTGCGCGACTTCAAGGCGTGGAAAGAAGCGTACGAGGTCTACGGCGAAGCAGTGGCCCGGTTCCCCGATTTGCCCGATCTGCGCTACGACCAGGCCATGATGGCCGAGAAGGCGGGCAAGCCAGCGGACATGGAGGTGCTGCTGCGCGCATTGATCGCGGCCAAACCCGATTTCCACCACGCCTACAACGCCCTGGGCTATTCGCTGGCCGACCGCAACGAGCGCCTGCCCGAAGCCAAGAAGCTGATCGAAAAAGCGGTGGAACTGGCACCCGGAGATGCCTACATCCAGGACAGCCTGGGCTGGGTGGAATTCCGGCTGGGCAACACGGCGCGAGCGGTTGAAATCCTTCAAGCGGCGTATGGCAAGCGCCCAGACCCGGAAATCGCGGCGCACTTGGGTGAGGTGCTGTGGTCGCAAGGACAGCGCGATCAGGCGCTCAAGATCTGGCGCGAGGGCCTGCTGCTGTCTTCCGACAACGAGACCCTGCAAGGAACGCTCAAGCGACTGCGCGTCAAACCATGAGATGGGCAGCGCTGCTGGTCTCAGCCGCTTTGCTGTCGGCCTGCGCCACACCACAACGAGCCGTTCAGCCCGGGGAAGAACTCTGGAGTGGCCGTCTGGCCATGACCGTGCAGAGCGATCCACCCCAGTCTTTCTCGGCTGGCTTTGATCTGCGCGGTACGCCCAGTGCGGGCGAACTGCAACTCACCACGCCGCTGGGCACCTCGCTGGCCACCGTGGTGTGGTCTCCCGGCCGCGCGGAGATGCGCCAGGGCGGGCAGGTCACGCGTCGGGGCAGCCTGGACGAACTCACCACCGAACTCAGCGGCACCGCAGTGCCGGTGGCCGCCCTCTTCGGCTGGCTGCGCGGGCAGGCGGGCGAGGTACCCGGCTGGCAGGCCGATCTGAGCCGACAAGCCGAAGGACGCATCACGGCCCGTCGCATCGCGCCCGTGCCCACGGCCGAACTCCGGGTCGTCGTGGAGCCATGATGTCGGGAACCGGTTTGCGTCGACTGCTGGAGGTGCCGGCGCCCGCCAAGCTCAACCTGTTCCTGCACATCACCGGGCGGCGCGACGATGGCTATCACCTGCTGCAGTCCGTCTTCATGCTGATCGACTGGTGCGACCGTTTGCACTTCGAATGGCGTGCGGACGGCGGCATCAGCCGCGAAGACCTCACGCCAGGTTCGCTGCCAGCCGAAGACCTGTCGGTGCGCGCTGCCCGGGCGCTTCAGCGCGCCACCGGCTGCACCCAGGGCGTGCACATCGCGCTGGAAAAGCACCTGCCAGCCGAGGCCGGCATGGGCGGCGGATCATCTGACGCCGCCACCACCCTGCTGGCACTCAACCGCCTCTGGGGACTGGGACTGACGCGATCGCAGCTCTCGGCGATCGGGCTCACCCTTGGCGCCGATGTGCCCTTCTTCATCGGCGGGCGCCACGCCTGGGTCGAAGGCGTGGGCGAGCGCCTCACACCCCTGGGCATGCCCGCTGCGCGTTTTGTGGTGGTCAAACCACCGGGCGGCGCGTCCACGCAACGCATCTTCGGCGCGCCAGAACTCAAACGGGACACAAAAACGGCTATACTCCAAGGCTTTGCTGCAAACGACTTGCGAGAAGATGCCCAAGCAATTGGGGTGATCGACCTCCAGAAAATCCTGGAATTCGGACACAACGATCTTCAACCCGTGGCGCAGGCGCTGTGTCCCGATGTGGGACGCTGCATCCAGTGGTTGCAAGACCAAGGTTTGCAGGGGCGCATGACCGGATCGGGAACGGCGGTGTTTGCGCAGATGCCGCAGGCCATGCAACTGACCTCCGCCCCGAGCGACTGGACGGTTCGTGAATGCAGCAACATGGATGTCCATCCATTGCTCGACTGGTGCTCCGATTAGAATCGGCAAGCGTTCAGCCCAGGCAGTGGTTGCGCAACCTGCGACAAGGTTTTTTTCGGTGGTCTGTCCGGCTTCACGCTGAACAAATCTCCTGCGTAGGGGAGTCGCCAAGTTGGTAAAGGCACTGGATTTTGATTCCAGCATGCGAGGGTTCGAGTCCTTCCTCCCCTGCCACCGTATTCATCACATCACGTACCCAACCGGCCGTTCCACGAACGGCCATTTTTTGACGGCGATCCATTTGGGCCGTCGCTCAAACAGCTGGGAACCCCATGCAAGTTCAGCCGCCCGATTTCATGATCTTCACCGGCAACGCCAATCCGGTGTTGGCCGCAGAGATCGCACAGCATCTGGGCACCCAGCTCGGTGCGGCCAACGTGGGGCGCTTCTCCGACGGTGAAGTCACTGTGGAAATCACACAAAACGTGCGCGCCCGCCACGTGTTCGTGATCCAGTCCACCTGCTCGCCGACCAACGAGAACCTGATGGAACTCATCATCATGGTCGACGCGCTCAAGCGCGCATCGGCTGTGAGCATCTCGGCGGTCATCCCCTACTTCGGTTACGCCCGCCAGGACCGCCGCCCGCGCTCCGGCCGTGTGCCGATTTCGGCCAAGGTCGTGGCCAACATGCTGACCGCCGTGGGCGTGAACCGCGTGTTGACCATGGACTTGCACGCCGACCAGATCCAGGGTTTCTTCGACATCCCGGTGGACAACATCTACGCCTCGCCCGTGCTGTTGGGCGACCTGCGTCAGAAAAACTACCCCGACCTGCTCGTGGTCTCGCCCGACGTGGGCGGTGTGGTGCGCGCCCGCGCGCTGGCCAAGCAGCTCAACTGCGACATGGCCATCATCGACAAACGCCGGCCCAAGGCCAACGTGTCGGAAGTCATGCACGTGATCGGCGACATCGACGGCCGCAACTGCGTGATCATGGACGACATGATCGACACCGCCGGCACGCTGGTCAAAGCAGCCGAGGTGCTCAAGGAACGCGGCGCCAAGCACGTTTACGCGTACTGCACGCACCCGATCTTTTCGGGACCGGCCATCGAACGCATCGCCAAGGGCAACGCCCTCGACGAAGTGGTGGTCACCAACACGATCCCCTTGTCGCAAGCCGCCCAGGCCTGCGCCAAGATCCGCCAGCTCTCCGTGGCACCGCTGATGGCCGAAACCATCGCGCGCATTGCCTCGGGCGAGTCGGTGATGAGTTTGTTTGCCGATCAGGACAACCTCTTCTAAGAGGCCCGGAAGGCAGCAAGAAGCGGGTGGCCCCCATGGTGGGGGTCGCTCTTTTGAAACAGAGGCGTTCTGGTCGCGGAACCCCTCCACAGGAGTCAGTTATGCAATTCGTCGCTTTTGAGCGCGCCAAGCAGGGTACGGGTGCGAGCCGCCGTCTCCGCAACACCGGCCGCACGCCCGGTATCGTTTTTGGTGGGGAAGCACCCGCCGCCACGATCGAACTCGATCACAACGCCCTGTGGCACGCCCTGAAGAAGGAAGCGTTCCACTCCTCCATCCTCGAGATGGACGTGGCCGGCACCGTGCAAAAAGTGTTGCTGCGCGATGTGCAGTACCACCCGTACAAGCCCCTCGTGCTGCACGTGGACTTCCAGCGCGTGAACGACAAGACCCGTCTGCACAAAAAAGTGCCGCTGCACTTCATCAACGAAGAGAACTCGCCTGCGGTCAAGACCGACAAGTGCGTGATCAACCACGTGATGACCGAGATCGAAATCGAGTGCCTGGCCACCCAGTTGCCCGAGCACATCACCGTTGACCTCGGCGAAGTCGTCAAGGGCGGCACCGTTCACACCGGCGACATCAAGTTGCCCAAGGGCATCAAGCTCGTGATGCACGGCCGCAAGAACCTGACCATCGCGACCGTGGTGGAGCCGGTTGAAGACGTGGTGGTGGCTGTTGTGGCCGCACCTGTTGACGACAAAAAAGGCGCCAAAGGCAAGAAGAAGTAATCTGTCTTCGGACCGATAACCGCCTTGAAACGGCCCGCCTTGGCGGGCCGTTTTGCTTGGTGCCCCAGAGACCTGCCGATAATCCCACCCCATGATCAAACTCATCGCCGGCCTGGGCAACCCGGGCCCGGACTACGAACACACGCGACACAACGCCGGATTCTGGTGGGTGGACGAAGCGGCGCGCCTGCTCAAGACGTCGCTGCAGATGGAGCGGGGCCATTTTGGTCTGGTGGCGCGTGCGAACGTGGCCGGCCAAAGCGTCTGGCTGGTCGAGCCGCAGACCTTCATGAACCTCTCGGGCAAGTCGGTGGCGTCGGTCGCGCGATTCTTCAAGATCGCGCCCGAAGAGGTGCTGGTGGTGCACGACGAGCTGGACCTGCCCCCGGGAGAGGTGAAGCTCAAGAAGGGGGGCGGTCACGCCGGCCACAACGGCCTGCGCGACATCCACGCCCAACTGGGCAGCCCCGACTACTGGCGCCTGCGCGTGGGCATCGGCCACCCGGGCAACAAGAACGAGGTGGCGAACTGGGTGCTGAAAAAGCCTTCGCCCGACGACCGCATCTCCATCGCTCAGGCGCTGGATCGCAGCCTCAAGGCCTTGCCGCAGTTGATCGCCGGGGAGATGGACAAGGCCACCGCACTCATCCACACCAGCAAGCCGCCGAGGCCCAAACCACCCCGCCCGTTGAAGGCCGATCAGGTGCCTGCCGAGGGCATGCCGGGGGAAGAAGGCGCGTCCCCGGCAGCCGACAGGGGCTGACCCGCTTTCTGCAGGCGCTGGTATTTTTGCCAGAGCGTTTCGCGCGATTCGATGTGGTCGGGGTGGATGGGAATGCAGCTGACCGGGCAGACCTGCACGCACTGCGGCTCGTCGAAATGCCCCACACATTCGGTGCAGCGGGACGGGTCGATCTCGTAGATCTCCTCGCCCATGTAAATGGCCTGGTTCGGGCATTCGGGCTCGCACACATCGCAGTTGATGCATTCGTCGGTGATGAGCAGGGCCATGGCGATCGCTCCCTGTTCAGGCCTGCAGCGGAGCCGGTTTGAGGTTCGCGCCCACGTGGGCGTTCACCATCTGCGACACATCACCGCCCAGTTGCGAAATCTCGCGCACCAGCGTGCTGGAGATGCACTGCAGCTCGGCCTGCGGCAACAGGAACACCGTCTCCACCGCCGGGTTGAGCTTGCGGTTCATCGCCGCCATCTGGGCTTCGTAGTCGAAGTCGGTCAGGTTGCGGATGCCGCGCACCACGGCGCAAGCGCCTTGTTGGCGGCAGAAATCCATGATGAGACCGTCGAATGGCAGCACACGCACCTGACCGGGCATGCGCGAGGCGGCTTCGGCCGCCATGTCCAACCGCTGCTGCAATGAAAAGCGGGTCTTCTTGTGGTGCGCGATGGCCACCGCGATGATCACTTCGTCGAACAACAACGCAGCGCGGCGCGCCACGTCCTCGTGACCCAGCGTGAGCGGATCGAAGGTGCCGCTGTACACCGCCACACGGGGCTGTTTCGAGGTCGGGGAAAGGTCGGAAGACATGGCGCGAATTATGCGCGCGGGGCGGTCAGCGCCCGCTCACGGCGCGGGCAATGGCCGCAACAGGTGAAAGGCCACCGCGCCCGCCTTGCCCTGCCGGTGCACCTGAAGCCCCAGCGTCGCCAGTTCGTCGTCGAGCCAGGGGCGCGGCGCTTCCAGGTAGACGAAGCCCTCACCACCGATGGCCTGCCGCGCCGCCGCCAAGGCCGAGAGCACCAGGGTTTCGTTCTGCGCATCGGCGAACGGCGGATCGAGAAACACCACGTCAAAGCCCTGACCGGCGCGCTGGCGCAGCGCGGCCACACCATCACCGCGCTCCACGCGCACCGCAGTGGCCTTGAGCTTGGTCACCGTGCGGCTGAGGTTGGCGAGCAGAGCGCTGTCCTGCTCCACCAACACCACCTCCACCGCGCCGCGCGAAGCGGCTTCCAGGCCCAGCGCGCCGGTGCCGGCAAAGGCGTCCACACAGCGCAGGCCGGTGAGGTCCTGGCCCAGCCAGTTGAACAGGGTTT
The DNA here is from genome assembly GCF_030158645.1 of Hydrogenophaga sp. Classification (GTDB taxonomy): domain Bacteria; phylum Pseudomonadota; class Gammaproteobacteria; order Burkholderiales; family Burkholderiaceae_C; genus Hydrogenophaga. Next base: position 14,925 of record NZ_JAOASO010000045.1, read on the forward strand.
CGCGCACGCGCGAGGGTGTCGGTCGCAGGCCGGGCCGGTCGGCCACGGGCAGCAGCGTGCGTTTCCAGAGGCCGCCGATGATGCGGATTTCGTGCGGAGCGCTGGCCGCGGCGCGCGCCGCGGAAACGGGAGGTTTTTTCATGCCACCGAGCTTACGCGACCCGAACCCGCATCGCGCTCAGGGCTGGGCCCCCACCACCACGGTCACCATGCGGTCCGGCTGCAACACCCGGGCAAACGAGCGCCGGATGTCGGCCACGCTCACACGCTCGATCTGCTGCGTCCAGGTGTCCAGGTAGTCCAGTGGCAAGCCGTTCCAGCCGATGTTGGCCACGTTGTCGAGCAGCTTGCGGTTGCTGTCGATGCGCAGCGAAAACCCGTTCACCAGGAACGCCTTGGCCGCCACCAGCTCGGCCTCGGTCGGCCCCTGCTCCACAAACTGCTTCACCACGTTGCGCGAGACCTCCACCGCCTGCGCGGCCTGGTCGGGCCGCGTGGTGAGGCCGATCTGGAAGGCGCCTGCGTGACGACCCGGTGCGAAGTAGCTGAACACGCTGTAAGTGAGACCCCGCTTCTCGCGTACCTCGGTGGTCAGGCGCGACACGAAGCCACCGCCACCCAGGATGTAGTTGCCCACGAACAGCGGGAAAAAGTCCGGGTCGTTGCGGGCAATACCGGGTTGACCGATGGACACCTGGGCTTGCGCGGCAGCAAACGGCAGGCGTTCGTCGATCGCGCGCTCCAGCGCCCGCACCTGCGGCACCGCGGGCAGCGGCTCGCATCCGTGCGACTTCAGCGGTGCCATGAACCGACCCACGATGGCGTCGGCCTGCGCGCGGTCGATCGCGCCCACCAGGGTCACCTGCGCGCGGCAGGCCACCACATGGCGGCGGTAGAAGGCCTGCATGTCGGCCACGTTGATCGCGTTGAAGGTGGCGGCATCAGGCTGGAAACCATAGGGATGCTGGCCGTACACCGCGCGCGCAAACGCGCGGCCCGCCTGCGTGCCCGGCCGGTTTTCGGCTTCCTTGAGTGACGCCAGCAGGCGCTCGCGGTCGCGCTGCCACACCGCCTGGGGCCAGGCGGGTGCGGCGATCTGGCGCGCGGCCAGGGCCACAGCGCGCTGCAACAGGTCGGGCTCGGTCAGGGTACGCAGCGACAGGGTGAAGCGATCGGCGCTGGCCTGCGCGCCAAACTGTGCGCCCAGATCCACCCAGGCTTCGCTGAGCCGGTTCTCGTCCAGCGCGGGCAGGCCGGGCTGTGCGGTCACACCGCCCGAGAGCAAACCCGCCGTCGCGTTGGCCAGGCCGGCCTGCGCCGCCGGGTCGCGCCGGCTGCCACCGTCGAAGTCGAGCTGCACGTCCAGCATGGGGATGGACGGGCTCGCGACCAGGTAGACGCGCGCGCCGCTGGCGTGGGTCCAGTGCTCGATGGGAATGGCAGCCTGGGCGTTGTGGATCACGCTGGCGAGCAGGACCGCCAACACGGCGGTGGAACGAAAAGAGATTCTCAGAACGGCTTTCATTTCTGGCCCCCCTGGGGCACCAGCACCGCGGTGGTGAGCTGTTGATCGGAGAAATAGCGCTGCGCCACCGACTGCACTTGCGCGGCGGTCACCGCCTTCAGGCGGCCCATCAGCCGGTCGCCGGTGTGGATGTCCAGGCCATTGGCCCAGTAGCTGCCGAGTTCCTGCGCCTGGTTGAACACCGAGTCGAGTTTGTAGACCTCACCCGCCGTCCACTGCGTCTTCACGCGGCGCAGCTCGTCCTCGCTGATGCCCTCGCGCGCGATGCGCTCCACCTCGGATTTGAGCGCTGCGGCCGCCATCTCGGGGGTGACGCCGCGCGCCGGCACCGCGCTCAGCGAGAAGAGCTGCGGACCGCGGCCCATGAGGCCATAGGAGGCACCTGCGCTGTCGGCGATGCGTTTGCCCGCGGTGCCCTGGCCCTGCACCAAGGCGCGGTCCAACCGGGCACCGGCGTAGCCGTCGAGCACGGCCGAGAGCACCGTCAAGGCCAGCGCGTCCTGGCTCGCCGCGTCACCCTCGGCGGCACCGCTCCAGCGCGGCACCTTGTAAGCCAGCGCCACCACAGCCTGGTCGGCCACGGCGCGGTATTCCATGCGGCGCGGACCGGACTGCGGCGGCTCTTCGCGCGGCTTGCGCGCCGGCACGGCACGGGCGGGGATGGGGCCGAAATGTTTCTCGGCCAGTGCGCGGGTCTTTTCCACATCGACATCACCCGCGATCACCACGGCGGCATTCGCCGGCGTGTACCAGCGTTGATGGAACTCACGCGCATCGTTGGGCGTGAGCGACTCGATGTCGCTCATCCAGCCGATGATGGGCCGGCGGTAGGGGCTCGCCTGATAGACCATGGCGTTCATCGCCTCGAACATGCGTGCACGCGGCGACTCTTCGGTGCGCTGGCGCCGCTCTTCCTTCACGACCTCGATCTCGCGCTTGAACTCGTCGTCGCTCCACTGGTTGCGAGCGAAACGATCGGCTTCGAGCTTCATCACGGCCTCCAGCGCCTGCGCCGGCACCTGCTGGTGGTAGGCCGTGGCGTCGCGGCTGGTGAAGGCGTTGTCGCGCCCACCCAGGGCCGCGATGCGGCGCGAGAACTCGCCGGGCTTGAGGTCGGGCGTGCCCTTGAACATCATGTGTTCGAGCACATGGGCCACGCCCGAGGTGCCGTCCACCTCGTCGATGGAGCCCACCCGGACCCACAGCATGTGGGCCACGGTGGGCGCGCGTCGGTCGGGTCGCACGATCAGCGTCATGCCGTTGGACAGCGTGAAGCTCTGGGCCACCGGGGCGGCGGAAGGCGGGGTGGGGGTCTGTGCCAACGACCCGAAGGCCGCGAAAGCCAGTGCGATGGACAGTGCGGCGTGGCGCCCGTCCGGCAGGTTCAGAGTGCGTTTCATAGAATGCAATGGATTCTAGAGATGGACAAATGTTCTCGTTCTTTCGCAAAAAAGCCCCCACCGAGCCCTCACCGGCCAACCCCACGCCCCCCGCAGCCACACCTGCGGCAGCGCCTTCCGTCGAACTGGCACCCCCGCCACCCACCGCCGCACCCGTGCGCCAGGGCTGGCTGGACAAACTCAAGAACGGGCTGCGCAAGACCGGCTCGAGCATCGCCACGGTATTCACCGGCACGCAGATCGATGACGCCCTGTACGAAGAGCTGGAAGCCGCGCTGCTGATGGCCGACACGGGCGTGAAGGCGACCACCCACTTGCTGGCCGACCTCAAGCGCCGGGTGAAGGAGAGCAAGACCACCGACCCCGCCGCCGTCAAGGGCCTTCTCGCCGATGCCATCACCGACCTGCTGATGCCGCTGCAAAAGCCGCTGGTGATCGGTGAACACAAGCCCACCGTGATCATGGTGGCGGGCGTGAACGGTGCGGGCAAGACCACCTCCATCGGCAAACTGACGCGCCACCTGGCACAGGGGGGCGCCAGCGTGCTGCTGGCCGCGGCCGACACCTTCCGCGCTGCCGCGCGCGAGCAACTCGCGGTGTGGGCCGACCGGAACACGGTGGAAATCATCACGCAGCAAGGCGGCGACCCGGCCGCGGTGAGTTTCGACGCGGTGACCGCCGGGCGCGCGCGCGGACGCGACGTGGTGCTGGTGGACACCGCCGGGCGCCTGCCGACCCAGCTGCACCTGATGGAGGAGCTGCGCAAGATCAAGCGCGTGGTGCAGAAAGCCGATCCGTCATCACCGCACGAGGTGCTGCTGGTCATCGACGGCAACACCGGCCAGAACGCCCTGGCCCAGGTGAAGGCCTTCGACGAGACCCTGGGCCTCACCGGTCTCATCATCACCAAGCTCGACGGCACGGCCAAGGGCGGGGTGATCTGCGCGATCGCCCGAGAGAAGCCGGTGCCGATCTACTTCATCGGGGTGGGTGAGAAGCTGGAAGACCTGGAGACCTTCAACGCGCGCGAGTTTGCGCAGGCGTTGCTGTCCTGAGCACTCAGCTTTCGTTGTCGGAGTAGTTGCGCCACTGGCCCATGACGTTGCGCATGGTCAGCAACTGGCGCTCGAAGCGCGGACAGGCCTGACACATGGCCATGTGCACGCGCAGCGCCAGGCGCTCGACCAGCGGCAGGGCGCGGTCTTCGCGGGCAATCAGAAGCGCGGAGACTTCCTTGCAGGTGCGGCGCAGCGGATAGGCGGGCTTCATTTCGTTGACGGTCGGGCAAACCAGTTGATTTCAAGGCATTCGCGCAAGCGCAGCCGGGCCCGGTGCAGTTGAACGTACAGGTTGGTCGGTGTGAGCGACAGTTCCTTACAGATCTCCTCGCTGGAGAGTTCCAGCCATTCGCGCATCAGGAACAGGCGGCCCTGCACGGGCGGCAGTTTGTCGGTACAGGCTTCCAGCACCGCGAAGAACTGGCGGCTGTTCAGGTCCTGCTCCGGGTTGCCCCACTCGGCGGGTTTCTCGGCGTAGTGTCCATCGGCTTTGAAAGCCATGTGCTCCAGCGGGTCGGCGCCGTCGTCCTCATGGCCGCTGGACAGGCACACCTCGCGGCTGTTCTGCCGCAGGGCATCGATGATCTTGTGCTTGAGGATGCCGACCAGCCAGGTCTTGAGCTGGGACCGCTGCTCGAAACCCTGGGGGCGCGCAATTGCGGCCAGCATGGTTTCGGACACCGCGTCCTCGGCCCAGGTGTCGTTGCGCAGCTGCAGGCGTGCGAATTTGAGCAGGTACACGCGCAAATCCGCGACTTGTTGCTCGAACGACGGGGGGTTGGGCTGCGGCATGGGGGCTGAGTGTAATGAAACGTCGGGCACAACGACTGACGGGCACTCTGGAGGCTCCCATGTCACTGTCACCCGCCCATTTCAAAGCGCGACTCGTTGCGCTGACCCTCACAACGGTCCTCTTTGCGCCCGCGGCGGCGGCACAAACCACGCCCGGCGTGCCGCAGCAGTTGCTCGGCAAGACGCTGGACGGCCAGGCTTTTGACCTGCAAGCCCTGCGCGGCAAGGTGGTGATGGTGGTCTTCTGGTCCACCGATTGCGCGGTCTGCCGCGACAAGATGCCCGAGCTGCGCGCCAACGTGAAAGGCTGGGCCGGTCAACCCTTCGAGCTGGTCGGTGTGAGCACCGACCGCCTGCGCAGCAACGCCGTGAACTACCAGCGATTGGTCAATGCCACGGTGCCCACGGGCCAGCGCTTCACCACGCTGTGGACCGGCGAGCCGCAGTACCGCGACAGCTTCGGCTCGCCAGGTCAGTTGCCCGCGGCCTTCCTGCTCGACAAGGCCGGACAGCTCGTGGAGCAGTACCACGGCCGCATTCCACCCGAGGCGTGGGACCGCATCGCCGACCTGCTCTGAACAATTTGTTCCAGGCGACGTAAGAAAGCCGCCCGACGCCAGACCAACCCCCAACCCGCTTGTGATGTGACCGAAAACCGGTTCTTCGCGGTGGGTTGTTCTTCAACCTGTCCTTTCCTTCAGGAGCTTCCCATGAACCAACGCACCATGATCGCCGCCGCCGCCACTTCGCTGATGTCGCTGGCCCTGCTCTCCTCACCCGCCTTTGCACAGACCGCCGCCAAGGAGAAATGCTTCGGCATCGCCAAGGCCGGCCAGAACGATTGCGCCAACATCGCCGGCACCCATTCGTGCGCGGGCCAGTCCAAGGTGGACAACGACAAGGGCGAGTGGAAATACGTGCCCGCCGGCACCTGCAAACAGATGGGTGGCATGGGCCTGGAGCAGGCCAAGATGGACATGAAGAAGTCCTGATCGCCGCACCCTTTCAAGGCCAACGCCATGATCGCCACCGAACCCCGCCCGCAGACCCACGAGGTCGCACGCGTGGGCATCGGCTGGCGGCACCCCCATCACGCCGAGCTGCTGCAGCGGCAGCCGGCCCTGGACTTCATCGAGGTCCATTCCGAAAACTTCTTTGCGCCCGGTGGCGCTGCGCGCGCCGTGCTGCGCCAGGGGCGTGAACACTATGCCGTCAGCCTCCACGGCGTGGGCCTGTCGCTGGGCTCGGCCGCCGGCATCGACGCAGCGCACCTCGACCAGCTCGCGGCGCTGGTGGCCGAGATCGAGCCGGTGCGCGTGAGTGACCACGCCTGTTTTGCACGCGGCAGCCTGTCGTCTCAACCCGAGCACGCGGTGCACGCCGCCGACCTGCTGCCCACCCCCTTCACCCGCGAAGCGCTGGATGCGATGTGCGCCAACGTGCAACGGGTGCAGGACCGCCTGCGCCGTCCGATCGCGGTGGAAAACCTGTCCGCCTATGTGCGCTGGCAGGTCAACGAACTGGGCGAGCCCGAGTTCCTCAATCATTTGGTCCGGCGCACCGGCTGCCACCTGCTGGTGGATCTGAACAACATCTTCGTCAACGCCCTCAACGACCGGCTGCTGGGCTCGTTGCAAGACCCGCTGGACGCGTGCCTCGGCTGGCTCGACGCCATCGAACCGGGCGCCGTGGTCGAGCTGCACCTGGCCGGCCATGTCGACTGCGGCGACATCGTGATCGACGACCACGGCAGCCGCGTCGTGCCCGCGGTGTGGTCGCTGTACCGCCACGCCCTGTCGCGGTTCGGCGCCGTGCCCACCCTGATCGAATGGGACACCGACGTGCCCGACCTGCAGGTGCTGCTCGACGAAGCGGCGACAGCACGCGCCCACGCGGGCCAGACCCTGGACCCGGCGGTCGCATGAACACCCTGATGCTGCAGCAGCAAAGCCTGCTCGACGCGCTGTTCGCCCGCCCCGGCAGCCCACAGGCTGCCGGGGCCGTGCATCACCTGAACACGTGGATCGAGCCGCGTGCGTCCCGCGGCCTCATGGCCTACCAGGCCAACGGCCATGCGCTCGCCGAGCGCTGTCTGCCCGCCGCCTACCCGGTGGTGGCGCAGCTCATCGGCCAGGACAGCGTCCACGCGCTGGCCCGCGACCTGTGGCACCGCCATCCGCCGGTGGGTGGCGATCTCGCCCAATGGGGCGATGCCCTGCCCGCCTTTCTGAGCGACAGCGACCAACTTGCCGACGTGCCCTACCTGGCCGACGTGGCGCGCGTCGAGTGGGCGCTGCACCGCGCGGCCAGCGCCCCGGATGCCGACCCCGACCTGCCCAGCTTCGGCCGCCTGTCCACCGAAGACCCCGAATCGCTCACGCTGTGGCTCGCACCCGGCACGGCCCTCATCCCCAGCGACTGGCCGGTGGTCAGCCTGGTCACCGCGCACACCAGCGGTGAACCCACCCTGGCCGAGGCCGGTCAGCGCGTGCGTGACCGCGTGGGTGAGACCGCCCTGGTCTGGCGACAGGGCTGGCAGCCCTGCGTGGCGGCGTGTCCCGCCAACGCGCTTGGCCTGCTGCGGGCGCTGCAGCGCGGCGCGGCGCTGACCGAGGCCCTGGGCGAGGCCCCGGCGGATTTCGATTTCTCCGACTGGCTCACGCAGGCCGTGCACAGCGGTCTGGTGCTCGGCGTGGCCGACGCCACACCCCCACCCCCAAACACCCCACACACCGAGGAAACCCCATGAACACACCCACCCTCCTGCAGCGCGGCCATGCGCTCTGGTCTGTCGTCACACAAGCGCTCAACGCGGCGCAACCGCTGGCCGCGCTCGCCGCACGCATCTACCTGGCCCAGGTGTTTTTTCTCTCGGGCCTGACCAAGGTCCGCGACTGGGAAACCACGGTCCTGCTGTTCACCGAGGAATACAAAGTGCCCCTGCTCTCACCCCAGCTGGCCGCCCTGTCGGGGACGGCGGGTGAGCTGGTGTTGCCGGTGCTCTTGGTGCTCGGTCTGGCGGGGCGCTTTTCGGCGCTGGGGCTGTCGGTCGTGAATGCGGTGGCGGTGGTCAGCCTGGCCGAGATCGCACCCGCCGCGCTGCAGCAGCACATCACCTGGGGCGTGCTGCTGGCCGCGCTGGCCATCCACGGTGTCGGCAGGTGGTCGGTGGACTGCCTGTGGATCCAGCCCCGCCTCAACCGGACAGCGGCAACGGGCATGGCCTTGAACTAAGCTTCCGCAGGTCCATCGAAACCCATCGAATTTCCACGGAGACAACGCCTTGCCCCATTCCACCGCCCACCTCTCCCGCCGCCAGCTCCTGCTCGCCGCCGGCGCCGCCACCCTGACGCCGGCCTGGGCCCAGTCCGGCTGGCCCGCCATCGAACAGGCCGCGCGCGGCCAGACCGTGTTCTGGAACGCCTGGGCCGGCAGCGAGCAGACCAACGCCTACCTGCAGTGGGTGGCGCAACAGGTGCAGGCTTCGCACGGCATCAAGCTGCAGCACGTGAAGATCACCGACACCGCCGACGTGGTCAAACGCGTGCGCGCGGAAAAGGCCGCGGGCCGCACGGCCGCCGAGGGCACGGTGGACCTGGTGTGGATCAACGGCGAGAACTTCGCGGCCATGAAACGCGAAGGCCTGCTGTTCGGCCCGTACGCCGAATCGCTGCCCAACTTCAAGCGGGTCGACGTGGCCGGCAAGCCCACCACGCTCAACGATTTTTCCGTGCCCACCGACGGCATGGAATCGCCCTGGGGCATGGCGCAGTTCACCCTGTTTGCCGACAGCAAACGCCTGCCGCAGCTGCCTCAGAGCATGCAGGCGCTGCTGGCGCTGGCGCGGGCCCAGCCCGGGCGCATCACCCACCCGCGCCTGCCGGACTTTCACGGCACCACCTTCATCAAACAGGCGCTCGTTGAATTCGCACCCGACGCCAAAGCCCTGGCACAGCCAGTGACCGACGCTGCCTTCGCCGCGCAGACCACCGCGCTCTGGCCGTTCCTGGACGCGCTGCGCCCGCACCTGTGGCGCGCGGGCAAACAGTTCCCGCAGAACGCCGCCGCCGTGCGCCAGATGATGGCCGACGGTGAGCTGCTGATGGCCATCACCTTCAACCCGAACGAAGCCGCCAACGAGATCGCGGCCAAGCGCCTGCCCACCTCGGTGGTGAGCTGGCAGTTTGAAAAAGGCACGATCGGCAACACGCACTTCGTCGCCATTCCGTACAACGCACGCAGCAAGCCCGGCGCGCAGGTGGTGGCCAACTTCCTGCTCTCGCCCGCCGCGCAGGCGCGCAAGGCCGACATCGCGCACTGGGGCGACCCGACGGTGCTCGACGTGCCCCGCCTGCCCGCCGCCGAGCGGGCGCTGTTCCAGACCGGCAACCTGCCCGGCCTGGTGACCCAAGGCGCCCCCACGCTGCCCGAACCCCACGCCTCGTGGGTCGATCCGCTGGAGAAGGAGTGGGCGCGCCGCTACGGCGTGTGATGCGTTTGTCGTCGAACGTTTCACGTCGGCACCTGGGTGCAGGCGCCCTGCTGGCGCTGGCGGCCGTGCCGGTGCTGTGGACCGCGCTCGAAGCGCTCAAGACCGGCAGCCACCCTGCGGCCTGGCGTGCACTCGCGCAAGACCCCGCGCTCACCCACGCCGCGCTGCTGACCCTGTGGACCGGCTTGGCCTCCACGCTGCTGGCCTGGTGGGGCGCGGCCGCGCTGCTCGCACGCGGCTTCGTGCGCCAGCGCCTCGCGCGCCTGCTGCGCGGCCTGCCGGTGATGCTGGCCACGCCCCACGCGGCGCTGGCCATCGGTTTTCTGTTTCTGCTCGCGCCCAGCGGCTGGCTGCTGCGCGCGCTCTCGCCCTGGCTCACCGGATTCGACAGCCCCCCGCCCTGGCCCACCACACAAGATCCCTGGGGCCTGGGCCTCATCGCCGCGCTGGTGGCCAAAGAGATTCCGTTCCTGCTCTGGACCGCCGCCACCCAACTGCAGCGCGACGACGTGCGCCAGCGCTGGCGCGCCGAGCACGCCCTGGCGCAAACGCTGGGCTACGCGCCGCGACGCGCCTTCTGGCTGGTGCTGTGGCCCCAGCTGGCCACCCGCCTGCGCTGGCCGCTGCTGGCGGTGCTGGCCTATGGGCTCACGGTGGTGGACATGGCGCTCGTCATCGGCCCGGCCAGCCCGCCCACGCTGGCCGTGCTGGCCTGGCAGTGGCTGCAGGACGCCGACCCGGCCACCTACGCGCAAGGCGCCGCGGCCGGCGTGTTGCTCGCGCTCATGGTGCTGGCGTGCAGCGCACTGTGGCTGGGCTTGCAGCACCTGCGGCGCAAGGCCTTGGCGCATGGGCACGGCGTACGCGGCTCGGTAGCGCGAACACCGGGCAGCGACATCGGCCTGTGGTTGCTGGTGGGCGTGTACGCCGCCGTGCTGCTGGCCCTCGCCGTGGGCAGCGTCAGCGGCGTCTGGGCCTTTCCAGCGGTGTGGCCGCAGAGCTTCACCACCACGGCCTGGCAACAGGTGGCGCAGAGCAGCGACACGGTAGTCACCACGCTGTGGATGGCGGTGGGCAGCAGTGCCATGGCGTTGCTGTGGAGCGTGGCCTGGCTCGAGCTCGCACCCCGCCGCTGGGACGATGCCCTGCGCCCGCTGCTGTACCTGCCGCTGGTGCTACCCGCCGTGCTGTGGGTGGTGGGGCTGTACGGCGTGGGCCTGCAACTGCGGCTGGAAGGCCAGGCCAGCGGCCTGCTGATCGCTCACACGCTCATGGTGCTGCCCTACGTGCTGCTCTCGCTCAGCCCCGCCTACCTGGGATTCGACCCCCGCTACGCCCAGCTCAATGCGAGCCTGGGTCGATCGAGCGCGGCGTTTTTGCTGCGCGTGAAGTGGCCGCTGCTCAAACGCTCGATCGCCTCCGCTGCGGCGGTGGGCTTCGCGGTCAGCGTGGCGCAGTACCTCCCCACGCTCTACGTGGGCGCCGGCCGTTTCGCCAGCGTGACCACCGAAGCCGTCACACTCGCCTCGGGCGGGCAACGCTCGCTCACCAGCGCCTACGCCGGCCTGCAGCTCGCGCTGCCCGTGCTGGCCTTTGCGCTGGCGGCCTGGCTGGGCCGACCCCGACGATTCCGATCCACCACCGCATGACGCTCTCCGTTCACATCCGCCACCTCGCCACCCGCGACCACACGCTGGTGCAAGACCTGCGCTTCGACGTGCCGCCCGGCCACATCCTCACGCTCATGGGCGCCAGCGGCAGCGGCAAAAGCTCGGTGCTCGCGGCCATCGCCGGCACGCTGCACGGCGTGACCGAAGGCAGCGAGGCCTTGCGCTTCGAGGGCACGGTGACGCTGGACGGGCGTGACCTCACCCCCCTGCCCACCGCGCAGCGCGGCATCGGCCTGCTGTTCCAGGACGACCTGCTGTTCGCCCACATGACGGTGGCCGAGAACCTGCTGTTCGCCGTGCCCGCCGGGCCGAAGCGCGAGCGGCTGGCCGCGGTGGCGCAAGCGCTGGACGAAGCGGGCCTGGCCGGCTTCGGCGCGCGCGACCCGGCCACGCTGTCGGGCGGCCAACGCGCCCGCGTCGCGCTCATGCGCGCCCTGCTGGCGCGTCCCCGGGCCCTGCTGCTCGACGAGCCGTTTTCCAAACTCGACGCCGCGCTGCGAGACCAGTTCCGCGCCTTCGTGTTCGACCACCTGCGCGACAGCGGCGTGCCCGCCGTGCTGGTGACGCACGACGCAGCGGACGTGGCCGACCCTTCGCTGGTGGTGGAGCTCGGCCGTGCTGGATAGCGCCATTCAACAGATCTTGAAGCCGGTGCTCAACCGCATCGCCCGCGGGCTGGTGCGCGCTGGCATCGGTGCCAACGCGCTCACGTTCATCGGCTTCGCGATCGGCATGGCCGCCGCCGTGGCCATCGTGTTCCAGCATTTCATGGCCGGTCTGGTGTTGTTGCTGCTCTCGCGGCTCATGGACGGGCTCGACGGTGCCGTGGCACGGCTCACCCACCCCACCGATCGGGGCGGCTTCCTCGACATCACGCTGGACTTTCTGTTCTACGCGTCGATGCCGCTGGCGTTCGCCCTGACCAACCCGGCGCAGAACGCGCTGCCGGCTGCCGTGTTGCTGGCCAGCTTCATGGGCACGGCCAGCAGCTTCCTGGCGTTTGCCATCGTGGCGGCCCAACGCGGGCTGGCCTCCACCGAGTTGCCCGACAAGAGCTTCTACTTTCTGGGTGGCTTGACCGAGGCCACCGAGACCATCGCGGCGTTTGTGGCCATGTGCCTGTGGCCGCAGTGGTTCGCGCCCATCGCCTATGGCTTTGCCGCCCTGTGCGCGATCACCACCGCGCTGCGCATCGGTTGGGGCTGGCAGCGCTTTCGCTGACCGCCCCGGCCTTCACATGCGGTGAACACCGCGGCGGCGCAGCACCCACTTCTCCGCCTCCACCGCCAGGAACATGCCGCCCGCCAAAGCGGCGATGACGCCCCAACTTGACGCGTCCAGCGCGGACGTGCCGAACAGCCGCTGCATCGGCGGCGCGTAGGTCAGCAGCATCTGCAGCACCAGCGTGACCACCACCGTGCCCAGCGCGACCGGGTTGCCCCTCCAGGTGGCGCGCGTGAAGGCGCTGGCGGTGAAGTGCCGCACGTTGAAAAGGTAAACGATTTCGCCCATCACCATCATGTTGATGACGGTGGTGCGCGCCATCTCCAGGCCTGCCCCGCGCGCCAGCTGCCAGTTGAAGACAAGAAACGAGGCCCCCATGAGCAGCAGGCTCACGAACACCACGCGCATCAGCATCCAGCGCGTGATGAGGGGTTCGTTCGCCGGTCGGGGTGGGCGCTGCATCACGCCGCGCTCGGCCGGCTCGAAGGCCAGCGAGATGTCCAGCGTGATGCTGGTGACCATGTTGATCCACAGGATCTGCGCAGCGGTGACCGGCATCGCCAGGCCGGCAAACACCGCCGCCAGGATCAGGCCGGCCTCACCACCGTTGGTGGGCAGCACAAACAGCAGCGACTTCTTGATGTTGTCGAACACGGTGCGCCCCTCGCGCACCGCCGCCGCGATGGTGGCGAAGTTGTCGTCGGTGAGCACCAGGTCGGCCGCTTCGCGCGCCGCGTCGGTGCCGCGCTGGCCCATGGCCACGCCGATGTCGGCGGCCTTGAGTGCCGGCGCGTCGTTCACGCCATCCCCCGTCATGGCCACCAACTGCCCCCCGGACTGCAGCGTGGCCACGAGGCGCAGCTTGTGTTCGGGGCTGGCGCGGGCGATCACATCGGTCTGTGCGAGCCGTTCCTTCAACGCGGTGTCGTCGAGCTGGTCGATCTCTGCACCGGTCAGCGGTGGGCCATCGCGCAGGCCGATCGCGCGGCCGATGGCAGCGGCCGTCACCGCGTGGTCGCCGGTGATCATCACCACGCGGATGCCGGCGCGCCGGCACTCGGCCACTGCCGCCACAGCCTCGGCACGCGGGGGGTCCATCAAACCCACCAACCCGAGCAGGGTAAAGCGCGGGGTGATGTCGCCCATGTTCAATCCCACCGTGCCCGCCGGCAGGTCGCACTCGGCCAGCGCCAGCACCCGTTGGCCCTGGGAGGCGGTCTCGTCCATGCGCGCCTGCCAGGCGGCCCTGTCCAGCGGACCGCCTGCGGAGTCGCTCACGCACAGCGAGAGCACGCGCTCGGGTGCGCCCTTGAGCAACACGAACACGCGCCCGGCGTGGTCGTGGTGCAGCGTGGCCATGAAACGGTGTTCGGACTCGAACGGGATGTCGTCCCGCCGCGGCGTGAGCGCCGCCTCTTCCGCTGGGTCCAGCCCGGCCTTGCGCGCCATCGACAGCAGCGCGCCTTCGGTGGGGTCACCGGCCAGCACCCAGCCCGCCGTGGACGTGTGGTGCAGCTGGGCGTCGTTGCACAGCAACGCGCAACGCGCGAGGCGCTGCAGGTCGGCGTCCTGCAGCGCGTCCAGCGCCGCGCCACTGCGGTGGAACCCGCCCTCGGGTGCGTATCCGGCACCTGTCACGTCCAGCGTGCGGCCCGACAGCATCACGCACACGGCGGTCATTTCATTGCGGGTCAGGGTGCCGGTCTTGTCGGTGCAGATCACGCTGACCGAGCCCAGCGTTTCCACCGCGGGCAAACGCCGCACCACCGCGCGCTGGCGCGCCATGGCGGCGGTGCCGATGGCCAGCGTGATGGTGACGATGGCCGGCAGGCCCTCGGGAATGGCCGCCACAGCCAAACCCACCACCGCGAGGAACAACGCCAGCGGCGGCAGGCCACCGATGAAAAAACCGTAGAGAAATGTGATCACGCTCACCACGCCGATCACCAGCGTGATCCGGCGCGCGAACTGGTCCAGGCGGCGCGTGAGCGGTGTGGCCAGGCTGCCAAGGTCGGACACCAGTGCGCCGATCTTGCCGATTTCGGTCTGGCTGGCCGTGGCCACCACCACGCCGCTGGCCTGCCCCACCGCCACGGTGGTGCCGGCAAACGCCATGCACAGCCGGTCGCCCAGCGACGCATCCAGCGCCACGGGTGCAGCGTCCTTCTCGGCCGGCACCGACTCACCGGTCAGCGCGGACTCGTCGATCCGCAGGTTCTTGGTGCGCAGCAGCCGCAGGTCGGCCGGCACGCGCGCGCCCGACTCCAGCAGCACCACGTCGCCCGGCACCAAGTCAGCGGCGTCGATCTCGTGGCGGTCCCCACCGCGCAGCACGGTGGCCCGGCTGGCCAGCATGGCGCGCACGGCTTCCAGCGCACGTTCGGCCTTGCCCTCCTGCACGAAACCAATGACCGCGTTGATCACCACCACACCCAGGATCACCGCCGCGTCCAGGTAGTCGCGCAACCAGAGCGTGACGAGTGCGGCCGCGATCAGCACGTAGATCAGCAAGTTGTTGAACTGGCGCAGCACCCGCATCCCCACGCTGGCGGGCGCCACCTGCCCGATGCGGTTGGGGCCGTGGTGGGCCAGGCGCTCGGTGGCCTGGGCAGGGGTGAGGCCGGTATCGGTGGATTTCAGGCCGTCCAGAACCTGTTGACCTGGCTGGCTGTGCGGGCACGGTACAGCCAGGGGAAGCGTTTCAGACGTCCGATGTTGAAGGGGCATGGCACAACATACGCCTTCGGCACAGGAACCACCATGACCATCATCAAAAAGGGCATTCAGACGTTTGCCCACGGCCCCATGGGATCGGCATGGGTCGGGTGCCGCTGGAGACCTGCCTCGGATCTACCTGAGCAGCGCGATCACGAGAGCCGCCAGACAGGCCAGCGCAACACCCACCACCACCTTCACGAAGCTTGTGCTGCCAGGTGCTGCAGCGGGTGGGATCTTGGAAGGCTGGCCCGGTGTGGCTGCGCGCGGCGAAGCGCGCCGCGCGGGCTGCACGACCGGATCGGTCCCTGCGGCGAGCGCCTGCAGCTCGCTGGGCACGGTGTCCACCGCGTCGTCCTCATTGCGCATGAAGCGAACCGCCGCGTCGATCTGGTCTTTTGTCAGCTGATAGGGGTCGAACTCCGACCCGCCCCATTGCCGCAAAAGCGCCTGCAGGCGTTGTTCGCCCGGAACGTACTTCATCGACCAGGCGCCGAACGTGCGCGTGTTGATCGACGACTGCAACAACACCGTCACGTCGCGGTGACGGGGGTCGTTTTCGATCTTGCTGTAGAGGTTCTGCACGATCCGCGCATCGCCTTCGAGGCACTGCAGAAAGTAGCCATCCCCAAACAGAAGACCGCCCACCACGTCGAGCCGGGCGTTGTTCTTGCGGGACTTGGCCAGAATGCGGGCGATGCCGGGATCCAAGCCCTGGTGCGTCGCGCTGGGGGTTGTCACAGAGCGGCTGGCGTACACGAGCCGGATCAGTTGATTCAAGGGAGGGGTCCTGTCGATGGGAAGGAGCGTGGGCCTTGCGGCGCACGCAGAGATTTTCGATCAGATCGCGCGGCCCCGGCCCGCGTCGGGTTTATCGGACAGCGCGCGCGTCGGTCAACGGCGTCGAGCGCCATTTCAGCCAGTCGGCGGGTTCGTCCACATCCCACAGCGTCGCCAGTTCGCGCCAGCTCGCACCCGCCACACGCACGCGCTCGCGGGTCTGCGTCAGCACCTGTGGCGTGCTCCATGCAACGTCGGTGAACACCTCGGGCACGGGCTTGCGCAGGCCCACCAGCACATAGCCGCCGTCCTCGGCCGGGATCAGCACCACATCAACCGTCTGCAGCGCGTCGGCGGCTTGCTGCAGGTGCACAGGCGTGAGCGCAGGGCAGTCGGTGCCAACGATGAGCAGGGGCATCCGGGACGGCTTCGCAAAGTGGTGGGCCATGGCCGTCGCCATGCGGATGCCCAGGTCACCGTCGGGCTGTGTGAGGGCGTTCACACCCCGGTGGCGTGCGAGCGCGCGAAAGAAGCGGTGCGCCGCATCGGGCGCACACCACAGCGTCAGTTCGCCCGTGCTGGCGGAGCGCACGGTGGCCAGGGTTCTCAGGGCAAAGCCCCGCTGCGCACGGGCGGCACCGGCCGCGCCGAGCAGCGGGATCAACCGCGTCTTGGCCAGCCCGGCCACCGGGGCCTTGGCCATCACGGCCACGGCCGCCGGCGCGCGGGGCCGGTAGCCGTAACGCAAGGCGAGCGTGTGGGCATCCATTCCCAGCGCATGCGCAGCGCGCAGCCGCCACATCAGCAGCACGGTGCGCCAGAAACCGTGCTGGTCCCAGCGGCGGCCCGAGGTGGTCACGCGATCACGCAGGCAGGCCGGCGCTTCGATGGCCTTCAGGCGCTGGCTCAGATCGATGTCTTCCATCAGGGGCATCGCCGCGAAACCACCCAGCGATTCGAACAGCCGCCGCTGAACGAACACGGCCTGGTCGCCGGTGGCGATGCCGGTGAGGCGCGAGCGCCGGTTCATGAACCAGGCCACCATGGGCAGCAGCGGGTGCTGTCCGTCGATGCGAACGTCGAAGCGACCCCAGCGGTGGCCGCGTTGCAGCACCTGCTCGATCAGCCGGTCGGCGTTGGCGGGCAGGTGGGTGTCGGCGTGCAGGAACAGCAGCACATCGGCGCGGGTGGCGGCAGCGCCCGCGTTGAGTTGCGAAGCGCGGCCGCGCGGGGCCTGCAGCGCCTGGTCGGCCAGCGCTTGGGCGATGGCCGGGGTGCCGTCGGTGCTGCCACCGTCCACCACGATGAGTTCAGCACCGCGCGCGCGCAGCGGCGCCAGCGCCTGCAGCTTCGAAGCCAGCGTGCTGGCTTCGTTGAGCACCGGCACAACCAGGGCCAGCTTCATGCGCGCATCCCGCGTTCAAACCGGTCGAAGCCGTCGAGCACCTCGGCCATCACGGCGGGGCCGAGGTAATGGTCCACCCGGTTGCGCACATGGGCCACCAACGCAGCTTCGCTGCGCTCGCTGGACCAGTCTTCGCCGTCGCCACCCGCACGCGCCGACGCTGACGACAGCGCGCGCCACTTGGCGCACCAGGTGATGGACCACAGCCACATGGCGCGGCGCAGCGGCCCGTGCCAGGCCTGCGCACCCGATGCGGTGGACCCCACCGCCTCGGCCCAGGCCGCATAAAAATCCAGCACCTCATACGCGGTGAGCACGGCCTGCGTGTCCACATCCCAGGTGGTGGAGGTGTAGAGCGTGGCGTGGGCCAGGTCCAGGCCGGGGTGGGCGTAGCGGCACTTCTCCAGATCGACCAGCACGGCACGACCGTCGGGCTGCACGATGAAGTTGCCCGGGTGGGCGTCGAAGGCGACGAGGCAGCGCGCGGGCCGATCGGATCGTTCCAAAAGAGCCTGCAGTCGACGGCGCTCGCCCTCGATGGCCGCCATCACCGGCGCGGGCAAACCGGCCGCGCCGAGGTGAGCGGCCTGCGCGTCGATCTCGTGGGCCAGCGACCGCAGCGGGTCGGCGGCGTTCAACAGGGGTGCGCGCGCCGCCGCCTCGGGCAGCGGCAGCGCGTGCAGGGCCGCGAGCGCCGCGGCCAGCGCGGGCAGGTCGTGCGGCAGGCGGGCCGGACGGCCCTCGATGGCCTGCACCAGCAGCGCGCCGCGTGGCAAGTGCTCGGAGGGCGGCAACACGCCGTGCAACACCGGCGTGTGGCCACTGGCCGCCGCGCGCTCGAAGCAGGCGCGCTGGTAGTGCAGGTTGTCCAGCGCGGCCAGGCCCAGCTGGCTCTGCTTCGGGATGCGCGCGAGCCAGCCGGTGCCTTGCAGGCGCACGTGGTCGTGCGCCAGGCCTTTGTCGGGCAGCGGCACCAGGGGCTGGTCGGCGGCGGGGTGACCCGCCGCCTGCAAGGCCGAACGCAAGCGCTGAATGACGTCGTTGGAAATCGGCAAGCCGGGATACCTCGGGGAAGACGGGATGAAGGCGGCGTTGAAGGGGCGAAGGTGTAAGAATGCACCGGCCCTGGCGACCGACAGGTTGCAAACCCACACTGGAATTGTCGTGAGCTTTCGAAAAATCTTTCTGCTGGCCGTGGTCGCTCTGGGCATCGCGGCCTTTTTCTGGCTCGATCTGGGGCGCTTTCTGAGCCTGGAGTACCTCAAACAGAGCCAGGACCGCTTCGAGGCACTTTACGCGGCCGAGCCGCTGAAGGTGTCGCTGGCGTACTTTGCACTCTACGTGGTGGCCACCGCGCTTTCGTTCCCGGGCGCGGCCATCATCACGCTGGCCGGTGGTGCCATCTTCGGCCTGTGGTGGGGCACCCTGCTGGTGTCGTTCGCCTCCAGCCTGGGCGCCACGCTGGCGTTTCTGGTCTCGCGTTTCGTGCTGCGCGACAGCATCGAGGCCAAGTTCGGCAACCGCCTGGCCGAGATCAACCGCGGCATCGAGAAGGACGGCGCGTTCTACCTCTTCACGCTGCGGCTGATCCCGGTGGTGCCGTTCTTCGTGATCAACCTGGTGATGGGCCTCACGAAGATGAAGGCGCTGACCTTCTATCTGGTGAGCCAGATCGGCATGCTGGCCGGCACGCTGGTGTATGTGAACGCGGGCACGCAGCTGGCGCAGATCGACTCGCTCAAGGGCATCCTGAGCCCGGCGCTGCTGGGTTCCTTTGTGTTGCTGGGCGTGTTTCCGTTGATCGCGAAAGGCATCGTGGGCCTGCTGCAGAAACGCAAGGTGTACGCGCGCTGGGCCAGCGTGAAGCCCAAGCGCTTTGACCGCAACCTCATCGTGATCGGTGCGGGCGCGGGTGGCCTGGTCTCGGCCTACATTGCGGCGGTGGTGAAAGCCAAGGTCACGCTGGTGGAGGCACACAAGATGGGCGGCGACTGCCTGAACTACGGCTGCGTGCCGAGCAAGGCGCTCATCAAGAGCGCGAAGCTGGCGCACCAGATGCGCCACGGCGACACCTACGGCTTGCACAGCACGCCGCCCACCTTCAGCTTCAAGGCGGTGATGCAGCGCATCCAGGCCATCGTGCGCGCCATCGAACCGCACGACAGCGTGGAGCGCTACACCGGGCTCGGTGTGGAGGTGCTGCAGGGTTACGCGAAGCTGGTGAACCCCTGGACGGTGGAGATTGCGCTGAACGACGGCAGCAAGCAGACGCTCACCACCCGCAGCATCGTGATCGCGGCCGGTGCCCGGCCGTTTGTTCCACCCCTGCCCGGTCTGGAAGACAGCGGCTACGTGACCAGCGACACGATGTGGGAGAAGTTCGGTGAACTCGACGAGGTGCCCCAACGCCTGGTGGTGCTGGGCGGTGGGCCGATCGGCTGCGAACTCGCGCAGAGCTTTGCGCGCCTGGGCTCGCAGGTCACGCAGGTGGAGATGGGGCCGCGCGTGATGGCGCGCGAAGACGAAGAAGTGAGCGAGCTGGCGCGCCAGGCGCTCCTGAAAGACGGTGTGGATGTGCGCACCGGGCACAAGGCACTGCGGGTTGAAAAACATCCTGAGGGGCCTTCGACAGGCTCAGGCCGAACGGGGGGCGTGCTGGTGGTGGAACACGCCGGCGCCGAACAACGCATCGAATTCGACGAGCTGCTGTGCGCCGTGGGCCGCAGCGCGCGCCTCACCGGCTACGGCCTGGAAGAACTGGGCATTCCGACGAACAAGACGGTGGAGACCAACGAGTACCTGCAGACGCTCTACCCCAACATCTACGCGGCGGGCGACGTGGCCGGGCCCTACCAGTTCACCCACGTGGCGGCGCACCAGGCCTGGTACGCGGCGGTCAACGCGCTCTTCGGCGACTTCAAGAAGTTCAAGGCCGACTACCGCGTGATCCCCTGGGCCACCTTCATCGACCCCGAGGTGGCGCGCGTGGGACTGAACGAGCAGGAGGCGAAAGAACAAGGCATCGCGGTGGAGGTGACGAAGTACGGCATCGACGACCTCGACCGCGCCATCGCCGACAGCGAGGCACACGGCTTCGTGAAGGTGCTCACCGTGCCGGGCAAGGACACCATCCTGGGCGTGACCATCGTGGGCACGCACGCGGGTGATCTGCTGGCCGAGTACGTGCTGGCCATGAAACACGGCCTGGGCTTGAACAAGATCCTGGGCACCATCCACACCTACCCCACGCTGGCCGAGGCCAACAAGTACGCGGCAGGCGAGTGGAAACGCGCGCACGCGCCGCAGCAGTTGCTGGCCTGGGTGGGCCGGTTCCACGACTGGCGGCGCGGGTGATGGCGCCAGCCCGCGCGCTCCTTGCGGCACTGCTCGCCACCGGTCTCAACGCATGGGCGCAGACGCCCTTGCCCGCCTTCGTGCAGACCGATGGCACGCTCAACCCCGCGTGGCGCTTCGTCGGATTCCCCAAGGCCAAGGCCGACCTGCCGCCCACCCGTTTTGAAGCCGGGCGCGTGGACAGTGTGGCCGCCGTGCAGGTGGCCACCGCGTCCAGCTACGGCACGCTGGTGCACGACTGGGCAGGCACCGCACCCGCCCGGTTGCAGTGGCGCTGGCGGCTGGACACACCGCTCTCGGGCGGCCAGAGCGCGCCCGACATCCTCACCAAAGCCGGCGACGACGCAGCTCTCAAGGTCTGTGTGATGTTCGACCACGCGCTGGACCGTGTGCCCTTTGTGGAGCGCACCGTGCTGCGCATTGCGCGCAGCGTGAGCGGCGAAGCCCTGCCGGCCGCCACCGTGTGCTACGTGTGGGACAGCACCCACACCGCTCTCACGCAGGGCCCCAACCCGTACACCAAACGCGTGCGCTTCATCAGCCTGCAGGGGCGAGGTGCGCCGCTGGCACGCTGGATCAACGAGTCGCGGGACGTGGCACAGGACTTCGCCACGCTCTTTGCCGACGAGTTGCCCGCAGGCACCCCCGCACCGCCCATCACCCGCGTGCTGCTGGGCGCCGACAGCGACAACACCGCCAGCACCAGCAGCGGCTGGGTGGCCGACCTCCGGTGGTCCGACCGGGCGCCTTAACGCGCCACGTACCATCGGAGCCCATGCACCACGGCATCAAAAAACTCCTCTTCCTCGGCGCCGGACATGCCCATGTGCATGTGCTGGCCAGCCTGGCGCAGCACCGGCCCGCCGACCTGGACGTGACGGTGCTCACCCCCTTCGGATACCAGACCTACAGCGGCATGACACCCGGTTTCGTGGCCGGCCACTACACCGAGGCCGACTGCCGCATCGCGCTGGAGCCGCTGGTGCGCGCCGCCGGCGCGCGCTGGGTGCAGGGCCGCTGCAACGGCATCGACCCGGTGGGCAACACGGTGAGCGTCACGGTGGCCGGCGGTGCCCAGGGCGTGCCCGCCACGCTGCCGTTTGACGAGCTGTCCATCGACACCGGCGCCGTGATCGACCGCGCACGCCTGGAGGCCGACATGCCGGGCGCCGCCACCCACGCGCTGGCCGTGCGCCCGATCGAGGCCTTTGCCCAGCTCTGGCCGCAGGTGATGGCACTGGCGCAGCAGAAGCCGGTGTCGCTCGCGGTGGTGGGCGCGGGCGCGGCCGGCATCGAACTCGTTTTCGCGGCAGAGCAAGCCATCCGCCAGCACGGCATGCCGGGCGCGCGCTTCACGCTCATCACCGGCGGCCCCGAGGTGGCGGAGAGCTACCGCCCGGGTGTGCAACGCAAGGTGCTGCGCCAGTTGAAGCGCCGCGGCATCACGGTGCTGCGCGAGGCCTGCGTGGGCATGGGCGCGGGTGAGGTGCTGCTGGGCAACGGCGCGCGCCTGGCCTGCGACGTGCCGCTGCTGGCCATCGGCACCCACGCGCCGCCCTGGCTGCAGGGCAGTGGCCTGGCCTTGTCGGATTCGGGGCACGTGCTGGTCAACGCGTTTCAGCAGAGCACCAGCCACCCGCAGGTGTTTGCCGCGGGCGACGTGGCCACGCGCGCCGATGTGCCGCACGCGCGCAGCGGCGTGTACGCCGTGCGCGCAGGCCCGCCGCTGGCGCACAACCTGCTGGCGTTTCACCAGCGCCAACCCCTCAAGCCCCACCAGCCGCCGACCAACACGCTGAACCTGCTCTCGTGCGGCACCGGCCACGCCATTGCGAGCTATGGGCCGCTGAGCCTGGAAGGCGCCTGGGCCTGGCGCTGGAAGGACCGCATCGACCGCGGCTTCATCGAGCGTTACCGGGTCGGTCCCCGCCCCGCTGCTCAGGCCTCGGGCGAATCGGTGTCCTGACGGCCGCTCTCCAGTTCGGCGCGCGCCGCGCTGGCCAGCGACTGGTAACGCCGCCGGAATTCGTCGAGGCTGTCCTGCTCCAGCTCTTCGAGGTCGAGCAAGGCGTTGTGGGCGCCTTTGGTGGCGCGGATCAGTTCGTCGATCTTGATCTGCAGCGCCTCGGAATCGCGGTTCTGCGTGTTCTGGATCAGGAACACCATGAGGAAGGTGACGATGGTGGTGCCGGTGTTGATCACCAGCTGCCAGGTGTCGCTGAAATCAAAGAGAGGTCCGGTGATGAGCCACACCGCGATCACCGCGGCGGCCAGCGCGAAGGTTTTGGGCCGTCCGCTCAGGCGCGCGATCTGGTTGGCAAACTTTGAGTATCCGATTCGGCTGGCCATGCGCGTTCTCCTGAAAACCGTGCTGGACCCATGCTACGCGCAGGGCCACACAGTCAGCCAGCCGGGCCGTCAACAGCCGAGCTGCTCGGCCAGGTGCACCAGGCTGCGCGCGTGAAAGGTGTTGGCCGCATCGGGTGACACGTCCTTGGGGTGCTGGGCACCGAACTCCAGCGGGCGCTCGATGTAGGCGGTGCGCAATCCGCAGGCCCGCGCCGCGGCCAGGTCGTCCTGGTGGGCGGCCACCAGCATCACGTCGCCGGGTGCCACGTCAAACACCCGGGCCACGCCCAGGTAGGTGGCCGGGTCGGGTTTGTAGGCGCGGAACACCTCGGCCGAGAGCACGCAGTCCCAGGGCAATCCCGCGCGTTTGGCCATGTTCGTGAGGAGACCGATGTTGCCGTTGGACAGGCTGCAGATGGTGTGGCGACTCTTCAGCCTGGTGAGCCCGGCCACCGTGTCGGGCCACGGATCGAGCCGGTGCCAGACCTTGTTGAGGTGCTGCTTCTGCGCCTCGGTGAGGTCCGTCAGTCCGAACTGCGGCAGCAGGTCATTGAGGATCAGCCGGTGAAGATCGTCGATCAGCGTCCAGCCCAGTTCGCCCGAGCGCACGCGCTGCATGGCCGGCTGGTAGCCCGCGCGCCAGGCCAGCGCAAACGCATCGGCGTCCACCTGCGGGTAAAGCGAAGCGACTTCGCGCTGGATGCTGCCGTGCCAGTCGACCACGGTGCCGAAGATGTCGAAGGCGAGGATGGGTGGGTGGGTCATGGGTTGGACCGTTTGAGTGCCGTGACCTCGATCTCGATCTTCATGCGCGGATCGAGCAGGCCGGCGGTGATCATCATGGCGGCGGGGCGCGCCACACCCAGGTGTTTGCGCAGCACCGGCCAGCAGGCTTCGAAGTTGGCGCCATCGGGCAGCACGTAGTTCACACGCACCACGTCGTCCAGGCTCGCACCCGCCTGCTGGAGTGCGGCGGCGATGTTCTGCAGGCACTGCTCGGCCTGCTCCACCACGCTCTCGGAGATGGTCATGGTGGTGTAGTCAAAGCCGGTGGTGCCCGAGACGAACACCCAGTCGCCCGCCACCACGCCGCGCGAATAGCCGATCTGCGCTTCGAACGGCGAACCCGAGCTGATGTGCCTGCGGTCCATGGTTCAGCGCACTTCCAGGCGCACGCCGTCGGCGGCGGGTGCCACGATCTCGCCAATGTCGGCGGCGCCGGCAAAGCCGTGCTGTTGGAAGATCGCCAGCACCGCGTCCACCGCCTCAGGCGCGCAGGCCACCAGCAGGCCGCCGCTGGTTTGCGGGTCGGACAGCAAGGCCTGGTCCACCGGCTGCAGGTTGCTGGCCAGACGGACTTCATGACCGTAGGCCGCCCAGTTGCGGCCCGAAGCACCAGTGACCATGCCGGCTGCGGCCAGTTCGCGCACGCCGCCGATGAGCGGCACGCGCGCCATGTCGATGCGCACCGTGGTGTTGGCGCCGCGCGCCATTTCCATCACGTGGCCGGCGAGACCAAAGCCGGTGATGTCGGTGAGCGCGTGCACGCCGTCCAGCGCCGCGAGATCGGGGCCGGGCGTGTTGAGCTTGGTGGTGTTCTCGATCATCTGCGCGTAACCCTCGGTGCTCAGCGCGTCTTTCTTCAGCGCGGCCGAGAGCACACCCACGCCGATCGGCTTGCCCAGGATCAGGCGGTCGCCCACCTTCGCATCGGCATTGCGCTTCACACGCTGGGGGTGCACCAGGCCCAGGGCCACCAGA
Source organism: Hydrogenophaga sp. (assembly GCF_030158645.1). GTDB lineage: Bacteria > Pseudomonadota > Gammaproteobacteria > Burkholderiales > Burkholderiaceae_C > Hydrogenophaga. The sequence continues at coordinate 39,450 of NZ_JAOASO010000045.1, forward strand.
CCGTAGATGGGCTCGACCGAGTCGATGGTGTGGCCACCCGCGATGGGGATGCCGGCCGCGCGGCAAACGTCCTGTCCGCCTTCCAGGATCTTGCCGATGGTCTCCGTGGACAACACACCGATGGGCATGCCGACCAGCGCCAGCGCCATGATGGGTGTGCCGCCCATGGCGTACACGTCGCTGATGGCGTTGGTGGCGGCGATGCGACCGAAGTCGTACGGATCGTCCACGATGGGCATGAAGAAGTCGGTGGTGGCGATCAGCGCCTGCTCGTCGTTGAGCTGGTACACGGCCGCGTCGTCGGCGGTCTCGATGCCGACCAGCAGCTCCTTCGGCATCGGCATGGCCGCCGTGCCTTTCAGGATCTCGCTGAGCACGCCGGGCGCGATCTTGCAGCCGCAGCCGCCGCCGTGCGAGAGGCTGGTGAGGCGGGGCTGGGTGGCGGCGGTGGGGGTGGGTGCGTTCATGGGTGTCTCCAGGGGAAATGAATTCGGTGGCGCGCGTTCAGCGCAGCTCGTGCAACACGGCCAGCAAGTTGGCCTGCTCGGTGCGTGGATCGAACAACGGCACGCGAAGCTCACATTGTGCGTGCAGGGCGTCCAGCCTGCCACCGGCCTCGCCCAAGCCCGCACGGCAGTCGCGCAAGGCCTGGACCAGCGCGGGCGCATCTCCGGGCGCAAAGTAGCCGCCGTAGTCGGTGCCCAACATGCCCACATTGCCGTCGATGCGGGAAGCCAGCACCGGCGTGCCGCACAGCACCGCCTCCAGCAGCACATGGGCACCGCCTTCCATGCGGCTGGTGTGCACCAGCACATGCGCTCGCTGGATGCGCGCGCGTGTCGCAGCGTGTGGCAACCCACCGAGCCAGCGGTAGTGCGGGCAGTCCCGCGCGGTGGCCTGCGCAGCCTCGCCCAGCGTGGGGTCGAGCGCGGCGCCGATGTGGTCGATGTGGATGCCCTCGTCGGGGCTCAGCAGGCGGGCTGCTTCAAACAGGGTCTGCGGCCATTTTTCGTCGCGCAGGTGGCCCACCATCACCGCGCGCAGGTGGGTGGTGGTCTTGGCCAGCGTCTGGCGCCGCGTGCCCGACTGGAACACCACGCGGCATTTGCCGCGCAGCGCCTCGGGCAACGCCAGCGGGCCTTGCGCCTGCAACGCGACGAGGCGGTGCGCGAGCGCCAGCGAGCGTTGGGCATCGGCATCGGTTCCGATGTCGCGGTAAAGGTCGGTGCCGGTGAGTGCCAGCACCAGCGGGCGCTCCGGATGCGCTTTCGCCCAGGCGGCCACCGAAGGGGCCGAGCGGCGGGCGTGCAGGGCCAGCAACACATCACCCTCATCGCCCTGCGCCCATGCTTTTGCCACCCTCACCCGATAATGACCCGAGAGCATTCGCGTCCAGCGGCGGGCGGTTTGCCAGTTGCCGTTGTTGGCATCGGCCAGGGCCGGCGTGACGATACAGATCGAAGGTTTTTTCATGGGTTTGAGCAGGTCAGCGATTGTGGGCGATGCGCCCTCGGGCGGGTGGTCCGCGGCCGACATGGCCCGCCATGCCGACCGGGCAACGCTGGTCAGCGCGCTGGTGGACGCACGCGAGCGCACGCTGCGGCAGTTTGCGGCCTTCGAGCACGCCCTCGGCCCCAGCCTGCGCGTGCCCTGCGCGCCCGAGCTCAACCTGCCGCTGTGGGAGCTCGGTCACATCGGCTGGTTCGCCGACTGGTGGATCGCACGCAACCCGCAGCTCGGTCGGGGCCTGCAGGCGGACCCGCTGGTGGCCCGAAGCCCCGCCCGCCAGGTGGCGCGCGGCGTGGACGCCGAGGCCCTGTACGACTCCAGCGCGATCGCGCACGACCACCGCTGGCAGCTCGACCTCCCCGACGCCGAGACCACCCGCGCCGACCTGTCGGCCAGCCTCGCCCAGACGCTGGCGTTGCTGTGGGAGGCGCCCGATGACGACACCGGCCTGTACTTTTTCCGCCTCGCCCTGTTTCACGAAGACATGCACGCGGAGGCGGCGGTTTACATGGCGCAGGCGTTGGGCATCGACGTGGGCCATCCCTCGCCGCCCGTTCGGGCTGAGCCTGTCGAAGTCCGCACGGTCCACGTGCCGGCCAACCGCTGGACCCTGGGCTGGAGCGGCCCCGGCTTCGCTTTCGACAACGAACTCGGCGCCCACCCCATTGACGTGAACGCCTTCGAGATCGACGCCGGCCCCGTGACCTGGGCGCGCTACCTGCCGATGGTGGACGCTGGTCTGGCCAGCGTTCCTCGTTACCTGCGGCGCACACCCCGGGGCTGGGAAACGCAGCGCTTCGGCACCTGGCAAGCGCTGGACCTGCAGGCCCCGGCCTGCCACCTGAGTGCCACCGAAGCGCAAGCCTGGTGCCGCTGGACCGGGCGGCGCCTGCCCACCGAAGCCGAATGGGAAGTGGCGGCCCACACTGCGCCGGGCTTTGCCTGGGGCGAGGTCTGGGAATGGACCGCGAACGCCTTCGCGCCCTTCCCCGGCTTTGCACCCCACCCCTACCGTGACTACTCGCAGCCGTGGTTCGATGGCCGCCCGGTGCTCAAGGGCGCCAGCAGCGCCACCCACCCACGCATGCGCCATCCCCAATACCGCAACTACTTCCCCGCCGAGCGCACCGACATCCTGGCCGGCTTTCGCAGCGTGCGCCCCTGATCACCGACCCTTGCGGTAAGCGTCGGGCGTGGTGCCGGTCCGGCGGCGAAACATGCCGATGAAGGCCGAGGTGGAGGCGTAGCCCAGGTCTTGTGCGATGTGCTCCACCTTCCCGCCGGCTTCCAGCAGGGCCATGGCTTTCACCGTGCGCAAGCGCTGGCGCCATTCGGCCAGCGTCATGCCCAGCTGGCTCTGGCAGCGGCGCATGAGCGTGCGCTCGGTGGTGTGGACCAACGCCGCCCAATCGGCCACCGAACGCGCATCGCCCGGCGCCGCCTCCAGCGCCTGCAACACCGGCGCGAGCAGCGGGTCGTTGGACGTGGGCAGGTAACTGCCGCTCACCGGCGCGGTCTCCAGCTGGTCCAGCACCACCTGCAGCAGCCGCTCGTGCGGCGCGCCGTGTGCTTGCGCGGGCGGCGTCTGGCGCAGGTGCTCCAGCAGACCGTGCAGCAAGGGGCTCACGGTGAGCGCACACACCTGCTGCGGCATGCGCGTCGCACGCTCGGGCACCACGTACACCGAACAGAACGAAGCCTCCTGGCGGTTCATGCCGGTGTGGTCCACGTCGGGGGGGAGCCACAGGCCGTACTGCGGCGGGATCAGGTAGTGCTCGGTGGCGAGCTGCACCTCCATCACGCCGCTGAAGGCGTAGACGAACTCGCCCCAGTGGTGGCGGTGGTGCGGGTAGGCCGCGTCGGCCGGCATCTGCGCTGCGCGGAACACGATGTCGCCCGGCAGCGCGTCGGTGAACGGCGCGGTCTGCAGGTGTTTGGCGGGCGGGCGGGCGGGGGAGCGCGGCATGTTGACGGTCTGGGGAAGCGATTTGTCCGATTCTCGTTATCTGCCGCAGATCGGTCAAAGGACAATCACCCACCCGAACCCCCAACGAACGCCTTTGTGGACACCCGCCAATCTCTCGACGCCCGCGCCATTGGCCTCATGGTCGTGCTCTGCCTCACCTGGAGCCTGCAGCAGATCGCGCTGAAGGCGACCGCGGCCGACTTCTCACCCATCCTGCAAATCGCGGTGCGATCGGGCATCGCCGCTGCGCTGGTGGGCCTGCTCATGTGGCGCCGGGGCGAAGGCTCGCTGCTGGCCGACGGCGCCTGGAAACCCGGCGTGGTGGCCGGTGCCCTGTTCGGGCTTGAATTCCTGCTGGTGGGCGAAGGCCTGGGCCACACCTCGGCGGCGCACATGGTGGTGTTTCTCTACACCGCGCCGATCTTCGCGGCCCTGGGCCTGCAGTGGAAGCTGCCGTCCGAACGGCTGGCACCGGCGCAGTGGCTGGGCATCCTGCTGGCCTTCACCGGCATCGCCATTGCCTTCCTGCTGCGGGACACGCAGGGCAACCAGGACTGGAGCCGCATGCTCTGGGGCGACCTGCTGGGATTGCTGGGGGGCGCGGCCTGGGGCGCCACCACCGTGGTCATCCGCACCACGCGGCTGAGCCGCCTGCCGGCCACGCAAACCCTGCTCTACCAGCTGCTCGGGGCCTTCGCGCTGCTGCTGCCGGCCGCCTTCCTCCTGGGCCAGACCACTTTCAACCCCACCCCGGTGGTGTGGGCGAGCCTGGCGTTCCAGTCGGTGGTGGTGGCCTTCGTCAGTTTTCTGGTCTGGTTCTGGCTGATGCGAAGCTACCTGGCCTCACGGCTGGGCGTGTTGTCGTTTCTCACGCCCTTGTTCGGTGTGGTGCTGGGCGCCTGGCTGTTGGGTGAGCGCATTGAAGCCAGCTTCCTCACCGGCGCCCTGCTGGTGCTCGCCGGCGTGGTGATGGTGAGCGGTCATGAGCTCTTCGCGCAGTGGTGGCGCAACCTCAGGCCGGCGCCCAGAACACGCTGAACCAGCCCTGGGCGTCGCTCCAGTGGCGCGCCTCGCCGAAGCCGGCGTTGCGCAACAGCGCTTCAAAGTGGTCGGGCTGCCACTTGTAGGAGCTCTCGGTGTGCAGCCGTTCGCCCGCGGCAAACACACGCTGCCCACCGGGCCAGCACACGGTCTGCTGCGCACTCGCTTCCAGGTGCATCTCGATGCGCGAAGCCTCTTCGTTGAACAGCCCCACGTGGCGCCACGCAGCCGGCGCAAAGTCGGCCCCCAGCACGCGGTTCACGTTGAGGAGCAGGTTGCGGTTGAACGCGCCGGTGACGCCCAGCGCGTCGTCGTAAGCCGGCTCCAGCACGGCGCGGGGTTTGACGCGGTCCACACCGATCAACAAGCCCCCGCCCGCGCCGCCCGAGCGGCACACCGCGTGCGCTTGCCTGAGCAGGGCCAGTGCCTCGACCGGGTCGAAGTTGCCGATGCTGGAGCCCGGGTAGAACACCACGCGCGGCGCCTGCGCGGCCGGGCCGTCGGCCAGCCAGTCGGCCACCTCGGCGCCGAGCGCAAAGCGGCTTGAAAAATCCATGCCCACGCCCAGCATCGCCAGCGCCGGGTGTTGCTGCTGCAGCTGCTGCAAGGTGTCGCGCAAATAGTCCACCGAAATGTCGATCGCCACATACGCGGCGGGCCGCAACACCGGGAACAGCCGGGCCGCCTTCACACAGCTGCCCGCGCCCAGGTCGAGCAGGATGGATCCGCCGGGCACCACCTGCGCCATGTCGGCACCGTGCTGCTGGAAGATCGCCGCCTCGGTGCGCGTCGGGTAGTACTCGGGCAGCTCGGTGATGGCGTCGAACAGGCGCGAACCCAGCGCGTCGTACAGGAACTTCGGCGAGATGTGAGCCGGCGTGGCCTGCAAACCAGCCACGAGTTCGGCGCGCAAGGCGGCCCGGTCTTCGTGGTGGAGCTGGATGAAGGGCGGAGCTGTGGTCTGGAGGGTCATGGGCGCTTTCGGGAAGGGTCTTTATAGCGGAGGCGTCTTTCAACGTCGGTGCGCTGACCCGCTTTTCTACAGGGTCTTGCAAAGCTGACGGTCACTCGCCCGGCGCGGCGCGCGTCTGGAGCGGGTCGGGTCTAATACGCGCTCCCCAATCCCCCTTGACCGGATTCACCATGTTCACAAACACCCCCCGCACCCTGCGCGCACTGTTCACCTGCGCCGTGCTCAGCCTCACCGCCGCCGCCCACGCGCAAACCGTGTTCCGCGTCACCACCATCCCCGAAGAAGCCGCCACCGAGCAGATCCGCAAGTTCACGCCGCTGGCCACCTACCTCGAAAAAGAACTCGGCGTCAAAGTCGAATTCACCCCGGTGAGCGACTACCCCGCCGCCGTGGAAGCGCTGGTCAACAAAAAAGTTGACCTGGTCTGGTTCGGCGGCTTCACGTTTGTGCAGGCCAACATCCGCTCGGGTGGCAAGGTCGTGCCGCTGGCCCAGCGCGAGGAAGACACCAAGTTCCAGTCGGTCTTCATCGCCAAGACCGACTCGGGCATCAAGACCCTGGCCGACATGAAGGGCAAGCAGGTCTCGTTCGGCTCGCAGAGCAGCACCTCGGGCCACCTGATGCCGCGCAGCTTCCTGCTGGCGGCCAACATCGAGCCTGAGAAAGACTTCCGCCGCATCGCCTACAGCGGCGCGCACGACGCGACCATCGCCTCGGTGGTCAGCGGCAAGGTCGACGCGGCCGCGCTGGACATCACGGTCTGGAAAAAATTCGTGGCCGAGAACAAGGTCGACACCAAGGCGGTCGACGTGTTCTTCACCACGCCGGGTTACTTCAACTACAACTGGTCGGTGCACGCCGACACGCCGGTGGCGATGCAGCAGAAGATCAAGGCCGCGCTGATCGGCCTGTCGCCGGCCAACCCCGAGCACGCCGAGATCTTGAAGCTCAACCGCGCCACGCGTTACATCGAAACCAAGCCCGAGAACTACAAGGGCCTGGAAGCCGCTGCGCGCAGCGCCGGCCTGCTCTGATTCACCAGGCGGTCGGTTGAACATCACCCTGCAAGGCGTCTCGGCACGCCACCCGGCCGCGCGCTCCGGCCATGCGCCCGCGCTGCGCTCGCTCGATCTGCAAATCGCCTCGGGCGAGCAGGTCGCGGTGATCGGGCCGTCGGGCGCGGGCAAGACCACGCTGCTGCAGGTCATGGCCTGCGCGCTGCCGCCCACCGAAGGCCGCTTCACGCTCGACGGTCGCGAGCCCTGGGCGCTGCCGCGATCTGCGCTGCAGCGTCAACGGGGCCAGTTGTTTCTGGCGCCGCAGGTCCCGCCGCTGCCGCCGCGCCAGCGCGTGGTCACCTCGGTGCTCGCCGCGCGCCTGCCGGCCATGGGTTTGCCGGCCAGCTTGCGATCGCTGTTCTATCCCAACGACATCCCGGCCGCCTTCGACGCACTGGACCACTTTGACCTCGCCGACAAGCTCTTTGAACGGGTCGACCGGCTCTCGGGCGGTGAGCGCCAGCGCGTGGGCCTGGCGCGCGCGCTGCTCGCACCGGCCCGGCTCTGGCTGATCGACGAACCTTTGTCCGCGCTGGACCCCACCCGCTCCAAACAAGCCGTGTCCGCGCTGCAGGACGGCGCGCGCGAGCGCGGCGTGACGCTGGTGGCCACGCTGCACCAGGTGGACGTGGCGCTGGCCCACTTCCCGCGCATCGTCGGTTTGCGAGACGGGCAGCTGGCCTTTGACCTGCCCGCCGCCGAGGTGACGCAGGAGCGCCTGGCACGCCTGTACGACCAGTTTGAACACGAGCTGCGTGGTGAGGTGCCGGTGGTGGTGGCCGAGCCGCAGGCCACACCGCAACCCGCGGTGATGCACTGCCGCTGAGCATGAGCGCGGCGATCCATTACTTGCGCACCGCGCCCGCGCGCGACCCTGCCTGGGCCTCCCGCGTCTTCTGGCTCGGCTTGGGCGCCGTGCTGCTGTGGCCGCTCATGGTGGCCACCGAGTTCAAGCCCTGGATCTTTCTGGAGCCCGACAACCTCAAGGTCACTCGCCAGTTTCTGGCCACCTTCTGGCCGCTGGTGGTCAACGCCGAGTTCATGGGCATGGTGGCGCGTGAAACCTGGCGCACCGTGGCCATGGCGACCGCCGGCGTCACGCTGGCGTTGATCGTGGCCATCCCGCTCACGCTGCTGTCGGTGCGCCTGCTGTCGGTCTCGGCCCTGTCGGGCCGCATGGCGCGCGGGCCGTTCTGGCTGCGCCAGCTGGTGCGCTGGTTGCTCATCGTGCTGCGCAGCATCCCCGAGCTGGTCTGGGCATTGGTGTTCGTGCGGGTGGTCGGCCTGGGCCCCACGGCCGGCGTGCTGGCGATCGCGCTCACCTACGGCGGCATGCTGGGCAAGGTGTATGGCGAGATCCTGGAAAGCGGTGAATCGCACGCCACCGAAACGCTTCTGCGCAACGGCAGTGGCCGCCTGCAGGCCTTCTTTTACGGCCTGCTGCCGACCAACGCGGCCGAGCTCACCAGCTACACCGTGTACCGTTGGGAGTGCGCGATCCGCTCCTCGGTGGTGCTCGGCTTCGTGGGCGCGGGCGGCCTCGGCCAGCAGCTCGACAACTCCATGAAGATGTTCAACGGCGGCGAGGTGGCCACCATGCTGCTGGTGTTTGTGTTGCTGGTCGCGCTGGCGGACCGGGTGAGTTCGTGGCTGCGAAAGTCGCTCGGATGAAACCCACCGCCGCCAACCCACCCTACAAGCTGCCCCCGCGCCTGTTCGACGCGCGCTGCAAGGCCTGCTGGTTCACCGCCGGCCTCATGGTGCTGGTGGTCGCGAGCTTCGCCTCGCTCGACCTGCAGTGGGGCCAGTTCCTCTCGCTGGAGGCGGCGCGCAGCATGGGCCGCTTCGTGGCGGAATTTTTCCCGCCCGACCTCTCGCCGGTGTTCGTGAAGAAGGTCGCCGTCGGCGCCTGGGAAACCCTGGCCATGTCGGCGCTGGGCACGGCACTGGCCGCGGCGGCCGGCCTGGCGCTGGCCCTGCCGGCGAGCCGCCTGCACGAGGCCGACGCGGCCTGGGCCCGCGTGCCCACCCGCTGGGTGCTCAACGCGCTGCGCAGCATCCCCGAGCTGGTGTGGGCCGCGCTGCTGCTCATCTCGGCCGGCCTGGGTCCGTTCGCCGGCACGCTGGCGCTGGCCTTTCACACCACCGGTGTGCTGGGCCGCCTGTTCGCCGAAGCGATTGAAAACGCACCACCCGGCCCGGGCGACGCGCTGCGCGTGCAGGGTGTGGGCAATGTCCGCGTGTTTCTCTACGCCACGCTGCCCCAGGTGCTGCCGCAGCTCATGAGCTACACGCTGTACCGCTGGGAAAACAACATCCGCGCCGCCGCCGTGCTGGGCGTGGTGGGCGCCGGTGGCCTGGGCCAGCTGCTGGCCTTCCACATGGGCCTGTTCCAGATGAACAAGACCGCCACCATCCTCGGCGCCATGCTGCTCATGGTGGCGGTGGTGGACGCGGCCAGCCACGCCGCGCGGCGGTTGCTGACACGGTAGTAATCACACCCGACGCGGCCGTTTGCCGCGCCGGCTCTGCGCCTCCAACTGCTCTGCCACTGCGGCCAGTTGCTCAGGGCGCTCAGCCAGCTCGGCAGCCCTGACAAAGGCGGGCTGGAACCGCGCCACGTTCTCGCCCGGCACACCCTGCTCCCGCAGGCGTTGCTGCCAGTGGCCCGCCACGTGGTAGGCGGCATCACCGAGCCAGGCCACGGCGTCGGGCAATTCAACACCGAAGTAAGAACAGACCGACAGCAGGTTGGGAGCCGAGCAGTCCTGCGAACCATCGGGCAACACGCTGAGCGCCAACGAGCCCACGAAACTGGGCAACGGTGTGATGTCGAAGGCGGGCGACAAGCGCCAGCCCTGGCCCGTGTGCAGCAGGCCGTGGTTGCGAGGGTGGTCGTCCCGGTTGCCCACCAAGGCGTTGTAGGCCATGCGACGCCACAGCTCGGTGAGGTCTTGTCGGCAATGCTGCTCGTCCGTGATCCAGCGCCGCATGCGGTCGGCCAGCACCAGGTAAGAGCGGCGGGCGTCGCCCGGCAAGGCACGGGCGTCCAGATCCAGCACCGTGCGGGCACTGGCATACAGGTGGCGCTGCGGCCGCCGGGGATCGCCGGCGCGATCAAAGCGTTCGATCAGAAAAACCTCGTGGCTGTCGTGACGGATGAAGCGGACCCTGGGCACCCGCAGCCCCAGCTCGGCCGCCATCTGCATCACCACAAATTCGCGCGCTGGAAGGTTGGGCGCGTCGCCCCGGTCTTGCAGCTTGGCCAGCCACAAGGAGCCATCGTTTTCGATCGTGGCCTTGGGGCGTTCACCGCCGGCACTGGTGCCGTCGTCCTCGTTCATGCGGCGTATGGCCCGGCTCGACGGCGTGTCCTCATCCAGCAATTGCACCTGCTCAATCAACTCGTGCAGGGTGTGCGGCGTCCAGCGGAGCTTGGCCTCGATGTCGCTGCACACCTCGATGGCGCCCACGCCATCGGGTGGGCCCAGCGCAAGCAACTCCAGCGGACCCAGTTCCCGGGTGTGCCGGGCCTGCAGCCGGTCACGGCCATAACCATCCGGCACGGCGTCCTCGATCACGCCGGGCAGCGCATGTTCGCCCAACAGCTTGATGGCCGCTGAGCCACGGCCCAGGCGCAGGTGCATCGGGTCCAGCGGGCGCACGCCTTGGGCCGATTTGTAGTGACCCTCGTAAACGAAACGGCCTGCGCCCGCCTCCACGTCGATGTGCGCGGCCAACACCGGTTCGTTCGATCCGGGCAGCCAGGTCCAGACCGGCGAAGTCATCGAGGTCTCCGCAATTGGTGGGTGGCGAACGTGGTCAGCGCCGGATCGCGCTGCGGCGCCAGCAGCTCGTCGAACTCGGCCAGCAGACCCAGGGCATCCAGCGCGCGGGCCAGCGTGCCCAGGGCCACCCCGGGATGGCCTTTTTCCAGCGCCACGATGGAGCTGGCACCCACGCCCGCGAGGTGCGCGAGGTCGCGTTGCGTGAGTCCCCGAGCGCGGCGCGCGAGCGCCACGCGCTCCCCCAGGTCTTGCAGGGAGCGGCTCGGGAGAACGGGAAATGGCGTTGCGCTCATTGCTGAAATTTCAATCCAAAACTTAGCGATTGGACTGATTTTCCAGCATTGTTGTGTTTTGTCCAGCCAAAACGGCCGATGACGCTGATGCGCTACAGACTGCGCGCCAACCGCAACCCGCTGAACTGCCAGCGCACATCGGTCGGGAAAAAGTTGCGGTAGCTCGCGCGCAGGTGCGACGCCGGGGTGGCGCACGAGCCGCCGCGCAGCACGGTCTGGTTGACCATGAACTTGCCGTTGTACTCACCCACCGCGCCCTCGGTGGGCTGGTAGCCCGGGTAGGCGCTGTAGCTGCTCGCCGTCCATTCCCAGACGTCGCCAAACATCTGCAGCAGATCCGTGCCGGCCGCGCGCGCGGGCATGGGGTGCAGGGCGCCGGCGTCCTGCAGGTTGCCCTGCACCGGCAGGCCGGCCGCCGCGGCTTCCCACTCGGCCTCGGTGGGCAGTCGGGCGCCGGCCTGGTCGGTGTGGGTGGCCGAGGTCCAGCGGGCGAACGCGTCGGCCTCGAAGTAGCTCACGTGCACCACCGGCGTGTGCGGATCCAGCGGCACATCGCCGTGCAGGGTGAACACGGTGGGCAGGGCGTGGGTGTCTTGGTGGAGCGTCCAGTACAGCGGCGCGCGGATGCCTTGCGTGCGCACCCAGTCCCAGCCAGCCGCGAGCCACCAGCGCGGGTCGGTGTAGCCGCCGTCGCGCACAAATTCCAGCCACTCGCCGTGCGTCACCAGGCGGTTCATGAGCGCGTGCGGCTCCAGCCACTGCCGGTGGCGCGGGGATTCGTTGTCGAACGCAAAACCCTCACCGGCGTGGCCGATCTCGACCAAACCCCCTTCACGCTCGATCCACTGCGCGGGCACCGGCGACACCGAGACCAGCGGCCAGGCACGTTGGTACACCGGGCGCAGCGGGTTGATGGCGAGCAGGTGCTTGATGTCGGTGAGCAGCAGCTCCTGGTGCTGCTGCTCGTGGTGCAGGCCCATCGCGATCAGGCTCAGTGCGTCGGCACTGTCGGTGTGCGCGATCAGGTGCGCGATGCGTTCGTCCACCTGCTCGCGCCAGCGCCACACCTCGGCCAGGTCGGGCCGGGTGACCAGCCCGCGCTGCGACCGGGGAAACTGCTCGCCCACGCCGTTGTAGTAGCTGTTGTAGAGCACGCGGAACGCGGGGTTGAAGGGCTTGAAACCGGGCTCATGGGGCTCCAGCACGAAGGTCTCGAAAAACCAGGTGACGTGGGCCAGGTGCCACTTGGTCGGGCTGGCGTCGGCCATGGACTGGGCCTGGCAGTCCTCGGGCGAGAGCGGTGCGGCCAGCGAGCGCGTTTGTCCCCGCACCGCCTGGTAGCGCCGCGCGAGTTCCGTGCGATCCGCACCGGAACGGTTGCCTGCGGCGGGCTGGGGGGAGTCGTGTCGCATGGAGGCCTTTCAGCGCGCGGGCAGCAGGCGCAACAGCTGACCATCGCGGTCGTCGGTCAGCAGGTAGATGAACCCATCGGGGCCTTCGCGCACGTCGCGCACGCGCTGGTTGAGCTTGGGCAGCAGTTTTTCTTCGCGCACCACACGGCCACCTTCGATGACCAGACGCGAAAGGTAACGGAACTTGAGCGATCCGGCCAGCAGGCTGCCCTTCCAGGCTGGCCCGTAACGGTCGCTGGTGACAAACGCCAGGCCCGACGGTGCGATCGACGGGGTCCACTGGTGCAGCGGCTGCTCCAGCCCCGCCTTGCTGGTGATGCCGTCGCCGATGGCGCCGCCACCGTAGTTTTCGCCGTGCGTGATCACCGGCCAGCCGTAGTTTTTACCCGCCTCGGGACGGTTGATTTCGTCACCGCCTTGTGGCCCGTGCTCGGAAGTCCACAGCCGGCCATCGGGCCCGAGCGCCGCACCCTGCAGGTTGCGGTGGCCGACGCTCCAGATTTCGGGCAGCGCGCCCAGGCGACCGACATGGGGGTTGTCCACGTGGGCGCCACCGGTGGCGCGCACGCGCACCACCTTGCCGTGGTGGTTGTCCAGCGTCTGGGCGTCGTTCATGCGGGAGTAACGGTCACCCAGGGTCAGAAACAGGCTGCCATCACCCGCCTGGACGATGCGGCAGCCAAAGTGCGATCGGCTGCTGATCTTGGGGGTCTGGCTGAAGATGACCTTCACGTCGTCGAGTCGGGTCGAGTCGCTGGAGAGCGTGGCCGACGCCAGGGCGGTGGAATTGCCGCTGCCGGTGGCCGCGGGCTCCGAAAAACAGAAGTACAGCGTGCGGTTGCGGTGGAAGTTTCGGTCGGTGATCACATCGAGCAGGCCGCCCTGCCCGCCCGCGTCCACCGCCGGCAAGCCCCCGAGCGGCGCACCGAGGCGGCCATCGGCGCCCACCACCCGCATGCGTCCGGGCCGTTCGGTCACCAGCATGCGGCCTTCGCCGATGAAGGCCACACCCCACGGGTTCTGCAGGCCGCTGGCCACCACCTCGGTGGTCTGGGCTTGCGCCAGCGTTGACGTGAGGCCGCCCACGGCCAGGGCGAATGAAAGGGCAATCGAGCGTGTCATCAAGGGCATCTCCGGTGTCGTTTCACAAAGTCGACCGGGTTGGTGCCCGTGGGCACCCGAGGGTTCCCCCACGCCGGTCAACCGAAGGGCCGAACGCCGAACAGAAAGGCGTGCGCCCACACCACGAACAGCACGTACAGGCCCAGGCCACCCACGACGGCGATGGCGTCGTTGGCCTTGCTGCCGGGCAGCGCCGGGGCCGGGCGCGTCAGGCCCGCTGCAGCGCGTTTTTTCACCGAGATGCGGTCTGCCACCGCCCACGCCAGGAAGCCACCGAAGAGCAACACATCGGCCAGCGTGCCGTTGGCCAGCAGGTGGGCCAGGGCCCAGAGCTTCACCGCCAACAGCATGGGGTGTTTGGCCGTGCGCTGGATGCGCCCGGGCAGGTAGGTCGCGAGCAACAGCACGAACACGGGCAGCATCAACAGCGCAGCGAGGTGCCGGAAGCCATTGGGCAAGGTGTAGAGCAACACCGGCGCCTCACGCGCCGCGCCATAGCCCACGACGATGAGCACAAAGCCGGCCAGCGAGACCAGTGAGTACAGGCCCTTCCAGGGCCCTTCACCCATCTGCTGGACCAGGCGGTTGCGCCCGTTGACCGACACGATGGACACCGAATGGATGCCCAGAAACAAGACCAGACCGAGGATCAACAACACCATGAGAGGGCTCCTGTGCACCCGGCCACCCGCCACCGGGCGGCCTGAGAACTGGGCTGACTCTAACGGGCTTTCATGCCCGAGCACGCCGGCCGGCCTTTGGGCGTGAGCAGCCTGCCCGCTGCAAAACCTGACAGAGTCCGCGCATGCCGCGCCTGCAACGCATCTCCGCCGTCCGCAACTGGACCGAGCGCCACGCCCACCGGCCACTCAAGCTGGCAGAAGACGATGACGGTCGCATCTGGCTGCGCCTGGACGATCTGCGCCAGTGGATGCCCGGACTGCCCCAGGACGCCGCCCTCGCGCAAAAGCACCCCGGGCAGGTGCGGCTGGCCGACGCTTCCACCCGCCCCTACCTGGAAGCCAGCGCGTTCGCCTGGCTCACCCGCAAAAGCACCAACGCGCCCACGCTCAAGCTGGTCGCGTGGCTGGAGCACAACGTGCTCGCTCCCGCCCGCCGGCGCCATGCCTGGGCCGACTACCAGGGCCACGACGGCATGGCGAAATACCGCGACGTGCTCCCCGCCAATGTCGAGAAGATCGTGCGCCACGTGGAGGGAGCGCCCTGGTGGAAGCTGGAGCTCGACCCGCGCTTCTGGGTCATCACGCAGGGGCACTGGCGCATGGCCAACACGCTGGTGGCCGGCTTCGCGCTGGGGCTGCTGGCGCTCGGCGTGGCGGGCTGGCTGGAGAGCAAGACCTGGGATGTGGAGAACAGTTACCTGTCCTGGCTCTGGGCCGCCGTGGCCGTGACCCTGTGGGCGCTGGTGTGGAACGGCGCGTGGATCGTGGGGGCCGTGCGCACCAGCGCGCGCCGCGTGCACGAAGGCGTGGCGCCCTGGGTGGCGGTGGCGGGTCTGGTGGCCAACATGGTGGCCGCGCTGGTCATGGCCCTGGCCGTTGCCTCCAGCCTGGGCGCCCTGCTGCAGGGTTGGTGGTCGCACTACGGGCAAGGCCGCGGCGCGGTGACCATCACCCCGATGCGGTCCGAGAGCGGCGAGGTGACCCGTCTGGGTGTGACCGGCCACATGGGCGTGGGCAGCACCCGCGCGCTCATGCGGGCGCTGGCGCAGTACCCCGACGTGCGCGTGCTCGAGATCACCAGCACCGGCGGGCTGATGACCGAGGGCCACGGCATGGCGCGCGTGGCCTTGCAGCGCGCGCTCAACACGCAGGTCACACAAACGTGCGCCAGCGCCTGCACGCTGGTGTTTGTGGCGGGCGAGCGGCGCCTGCTCGCACCCGAAGCCCGCATGGGATTTCAACCCCGCCCGGGGCCGTTCGGGTGGTTGGGCCTGGACCGGTCGTCCACGGATCAGGTGGTGGCCGACTTTTACCGGGAGCGCGGCGTGCCCGAAGAATTCATCCAGAAAGCGCTCGGCGCACCCGGGTGGGATGTGTGGGAGCCCGGTCAGACCGGCCTGCTCGGTGCCGGCGTGGCCACGGGCCGCACCACCGCAGACGCACCCGGCGCGCCGGCCGGCAACTGACACGTCAAGGAATGGCGCCGTTTTTGTTGCACTCGGGCGGCTCACCGTAGCCGGCCGAACGCACGGTCCGCTCCTGCGTGATTTCGATCTGGAACCACAGGCAGAAGTTGTTCTCGTAGCGGTAGTTCCACACCGTGCCCCGGTCGCGCCCGAGCCGCCACACCTCGCTCGGACGACCCAGCGCCAGCGACACCGCGTCCTGCGTCATCCCCGGTGCGATCTGGTTGAAGCGGGCTTCGGTCAGCACCTGCTCGGAACGGGTGGCGCGTCCGTCGGCGTCGAGGTACACAAAATACGTGTGACGGCCATACGGACCGCGCGGGTATTCGAGCCGCGTGCCGCCCTCCACGGCCCGCTGCACGTCGGGCGGCCCCATGCGGGCCACGATGGCTTCCCGGGTGGCACCCGCCACCTCCCTGGGCGGCCCGTAGCCGCTGCACGCCGACAACAACGTCACCCCGGCCAGACCCCACCATGACATGCGCATTGCTCGACTCCTGAGTTCAACAAACGGTGTCGTTGGACGGGGTTCGCGGGGACAAGTTCAAGAGCGGCTGTAGGCCAGCCCCGAAGCCACGCCGCCGAACAGGTCGCCCTCGACCATGGCCACGCCCGGAAACTCGGCCTGCAGGGCGCGCTGGAACGGCCGCAGCGCCGACGAGCCGCCGGTGAGGTAGATCGCGTCCAGGGTGCCGTCTGTGAGGCCGGCGCGCTGCACGCATTCGCGGGCGCAGGCCACCGTGCGCGCCAGCAGCACACCCAGGTGGTCGCGCATGGCGTCGGCGTGCATGTCGGCGGTGAGGCCGCGCTCCACCTCAGACAGGTCCACCTGGGTGGCACCGTCTTCGTTGGAGCATCGGATCTTGGCCTGCTCCACCTCGTGGGCGATGCGGTGTCCGTCACGGTGCTTGAGCACCTTCATCAGGCGCTCATGCAGCACCACGTTGCTGTAATTCACGCGCAGCTGCTGCGCCTGGCTGAGCGCGCGCGG
Organism: Hydrogenophaga sp.; assembly: GCF_030158645.1. Lineage (GTDB taxonomy): Bacteria > Pseudomonadota > Gammaproteobacteria > Burkholderiales > Burkholderiaceae_C > Hydrogenophaga. The sequence goes on from NZ_JAOASO010000045.1 coordinate 55,752, forward strand.
CTGGTAAAGCCACTGGATCAGGTGCCAGGTGGAGAGGTCAAAGAACACGCGGCTGGGCACCTCGCGCTGCTGCGGCCCCAGGTGCTTGTAGCCCAGCAGGGGCATGACCTGCTCCAGGCTGAGCTTCTGGTCGAAGTCGGTGCCGCCGATGTGCACACCCGTGGTGGCCAACACGTCGCCCGCGCGGTCGGCCAGCTTCATGCGCTGCGGGCCCAGGCGCACCACGGTGAAGTCGGACGTGCCACCACCCAGGTCCACCACCAGCACCACGCGCTCAGCGTCCAGCCGGCGCTCGTAGTCCAGCGCGGCGGCGATTGGCTCCAGCTGGAACGACACCTGGCGGAACCCCACGGCCTGCGCGGCCTGCCGCAGGGAGTCTTGCGCGAGCGCGTCGCGCTCCAGGTCGTCGTCCACAAAATGCACCGGCCGGCCCATCACCACCTGGGTGGGCGCCACGCCCAGCGTCTGCGCCGCGCGCTCGCGCAGCGCAGCCAGAAAGGTGGCCACGATCTCCTGGAAACTGATCTGCTGGAGGTTGACCACCGTGGTCTCCAACAGCAGCGGACTGCCCAGCAGACTCTTGAGCGACCGCATCAGACGGCCCTCGGTGCCCGCCAGATACTGCGCCACCGCGTCGCGACCGAAATGCGTGGTGCTGTCCTCCGAGTTGTAGAACACCGCCGTGGGCATGGAGACCGCCGTGCCCTCCAGCGCAATCAGGCGCGCCGTGCCCCGCACGTCGGCCCAGGCCATGGCCGAATTGGAAGTGCCGAAATCGATGCCGAGCGTGCCGTGGAGCGGAGGAGTCATGGGGAGCGGTGGAGAGATGGCCCCCGAGGTTCTAGCGGAAGCGCCGGCTCATGGGGAGCGCGGATTCTGCCACCGATGCGTGGGGGCCCCCGTGGGCCCCCTCTCCCGCCCAGCTGCGCTATGTGCGGCGGACGCTCGTTTTCTGCTGCCGCGGTGGTTGCCCGCCTGGACCCGGCACGTCCCTGGCGCGCTGTTGCGCGTCCAGTCCTGGCGTGGCGCGCATGTCGGTGTCCACCTGGCCCTGCTTCAAGTCTTGGTAGGCCTGCAGGATCTTCGGGTCCGGCTTGTCGTCGGTCATGTCCGTGTCCTGGTCGTTCTCGTGTGGCAACTTCAAGGGCGTCTTGCCATCCTCAGGCGGCGCCTCGAACGGTGTGTCGGGTTCAACGGGCTGGTGGGGCACCGCGGGTTGGCCCGGCTTGTTCATGCCAGGTTGCCGGTCGGCTGGGCGCCGCCGGCCAAACCCTGGTGCGAGCCGTGTTCACCCATGCCGATGGGCTTGCCCGCCACGGCGGACACGATGTTGCTGACCAGTCGGACCATCTTGCTGTTGGGCGCGTCCCAGTAGTCGGCCGAGTGCGGCACGAACTTCAGCAAGGCCAGCGTGGGCGAGTCCACGCCATCGGGAAACCAGGGGCGCGCAAAGGGCGACCACAAGCGTTCGATGTGACCTCGGTCGGTCACGATCTCGCCGTGACCGGACAGCGACACATAGGTGCTGTCGTCGAGGTCGGTGAAAGCCAGGTTGGCCTGGGCCAGTCGCTCGACCTTGGAAGAACGCGTGTCCGTGAAAAACCAGATGGCGCCGCTGGCGTCCATTTCCAGCGCATACATGGGCCGGCTGGCGAGCGAACCGTCGGCCTCGACGGTGGTGAGCATCGAGGTGGCGATGTCTTCAATCAGCTCGGCGATGTGCTTGCGCTCGGGCGTGGTCTGCGTTTCGATGTTCATGGGTGGTCCTCGTCATCGTTGAATGAAGTGACCACGGTAAAAAGAAACGCGGGGTGGGTCTGTGCGCTGGCGAACGCGTCCTGGCATCAGCCCAGCGCACCTGGCGTTCATTCGCCGAGCAGGCGGGTGGCGATCTCGGTGGCGTCCAGCCGGTCGAAGCCCATGTTGTGGCGATGGGTCAGCGGCCCGCCGCCCGGGATCACCTGGCCGTGGGCGTCATGGCCAATGGCTTTGAACTTCCAGCGCCCGCCCACGAGCTTCAGGTTGCCGACCTGGCGACCCTGCACGTCCCGGACCGGGCAGGCGTCGCCCCGAACCGGGCCGATGGTCAGGCCCGGCATCAGAACAGCACGCGGGTGCGCAAGGTGCCGTTGACACCGGCCAGCCCGGACAAGGCAATGTCGGCGTGCTCGGCGTCGACATCGATGACCACGTAGCCCACGTCGTCGCGGGTCTGCAGGTACTGTGCGGCGATGTTGATGCCGTTGTCGGCAAAGACCCGGTTGATGGCCGACAGCACGCCCGGCACGTTGCGGTGCACGTGCAACAGACGGCGCTTGCCGGGGTGGGCAGGCAGAGCCACCTCGGGGAAGTTGACCGACGAGGTGGTGGTGCCGTTGTCGCTGTACCGGGCCAGTTTCTCCGCCACCTCGTGGCCGATGTTGGTTTGCGCCTCCAGCGTGGAGCCGCCGATGTGCGGTGTCAGGATCACGTTGTCCAGGCCGCGCAGCGGCGACTCGAAACGATCGGCGTTGCTCTGCGGCTCTTCTGGAAAAACGTCGATGGCGGCGCCGGCCAGGCGGTGTTCGCGCAGCGCCGCGGCCAGCGGCTCGATCTCGACCACGCGGCCGCGCGACGCGTTGATGAGCACCGCGCCGGGCTTCATCTGCGCGATCTCGCGCTCGCCGATCAGCCATTCGGTGCTGGCGTTCTCGGGCACGTGCAAGCTCACCACGTCGGCGGCGCCCAGCAGTTCGGGCAAGGTGGCCAACTGGCGGGCGTTGCCCAGCGGCAGCTTGCTGAGCACGTCCACAAAGACCACCTGCATGCCCAGCGCTTCGGCCAGCACCGACAGCTGTGAACCGATGGCGCCGTAGCCGATGATGCCCAGCGTCTTGCCGCGGATCTCGTGGGCGTTGCGGGCCGTCTTGAGCCAGCCGCCGCGGTGCGCCACCGCGTTCTTTTCGGGCACACCGCGCAGCAGCAGGATGGCCTCGCCCAGCACCAGCTCGGCCACCGACCGGGTGTTGGAGAACGGTGCGTTGAACACCGCGATACCGCGCTGCCGCGCCGCCACCAGGTCGACCTGGTTGGTGCCGATGCAGAAGCAGCCGATGGCGATCAGCTTGGGCGCGTGGGCCAGCACCTCGGCAGTGAGCTGGGTGCGCGAGCGGATGCCGACGAAGTGCACCTCGGCGATCTTCTGGCGGAGTTCTTCGTCGGACGGCGAGCCTGCGAGACTTTCGATCTGGCTGTAGCCGGCGGCTTGCAGCGTGGCGACGGCCGAGGGGTCGATGCCTTCGAGCAGGAGGAAGCGGATCTTGCGCTTGTCGAACGAGGTCGTGGCGGCTGGCGGGCTGGAGTGAGGGGGGGTGGTGCTCATAGCCGACCAATGTAGTCGGATCCGGCGAGGGCCGCTGGTTTGTGGAGGCCCACACGCCGCGCCCTACCAGGGCGGCGCCGCGAACCGTTGGACCAGAAAGTCGAGCAAGGCGCGCACCGCGGGGGCGAGGTGTCTGCGCGAAAGGTAGAGCGCGTGGATGGACATGGCCGGCGGCTGCCAGTCGGGCAGCACCACCACGAGCGAGCCCTTGGCCAGGTGCGGGTTGGCCAGGTAGGTGGGTTGAAGGGCCAGGCCACCGCCGGCCAGCGCGGCTTGCAACAAGGCCGTGGCTTCGTTGGCGCTGAGCTGGCTGCGGACCTTGACATCGCACACCTCGTCACCGCGCCTCAGGCTCCAGGTGCTCTTGCCGAAATTGGCAAAGCTCAGGCACCGGTGGTTCTCCAGCTCGCCCGGCGAGCTGGGTGTCCCGTGCTCGGCCAGATAGGCCGGGGAGGCCACGAGCACCGATGCACAGGGCGCCAGCACCCGCCCGATCAGGCTGGGATCGGGCTCGGCGCTGATGCGAATGGCCAGGTCGATGCGGGCTTCCACCAGATTGAGCGCACCTTCGCTGGCGTTGAGGTCGATCTTCAGCTGGGGATGCAGCTTCAGAAAATCGGCCAGCGCGGCCGCCAGCTCGGCGTAGGCGAACGACACGCTGCACGTGACCCGCAGCTGACCACGCAGCGCTGTGTCATGGCGGCTGGTTTCCTGCTCCACGTCATCCGCCAGGGCCAGCATCTGCTGGCTGCGGCGCAGACACGTCTCGCCCGCATCGGTGAGCGTGACGCTGCGCGTGGTGCGCTGCAACAGGCGGGCCCCGAGCCACTGTTCCAGCGCCCCGACGTGGCGCGTCACCATGGCCCGCGACATCTCCAGTTGATCGGCGGTGGCGCTGAAGCTGCCGTTCTCGGCCACCGCCACGAACACGCGCATGGCGGTCAGACGGTCCATGATCTGATCGATTTCTGAAACATATATGGCCAAATTTTGCGGTTTATTTGTTCGATTCAGGAAACTACAGTGCGTTTCGGCACTGAAGAGTGTCAGCTTCCCAACACCTTTCAGGAGCCTTCCATGATCCGCACCACCCTCATCGCCGCTTCTCTGGCCATCGCCTTCACGGCCCACGCGGCGCAACCCCTGACCGTCCAGGTGTACAACGCCGCCGGCAACAGCTTCAACGTCAATTCCACCTTGGTCTATGGCAACAAAGAAGCCATGGTGATCGACGCAGGCTTCACCCGTGCGGACGCCCTGCGCATCGCCGCCAACGTGCTCGACAGCGGCAAACAACTCACCACCATTTACGTGAGCCAGGCAGACCCGGACTATCACTTCGGCGTCGAGACGCTCCAGGAGATCTTTCCGCAGGCCGAGGTGGTGACCACACCCGCCGTGCTCGAAAAACTGAGCGCCAAGATGTCGGGCAAGCTCGCCTTCTGGGGTCCCAAGATGGGCGCCAACGCGCCGCGCAAACCCGTGGTGCCACGCGCGCTGGACGGCAACAGCCTGACGCTGGAAGGGCAGGTCATCGAGATTCGCGGCACGCAAGGCCTGCTGGCCCACCGGCCCTATGCCTGGATCCCGTCGATCAAGGCGGTGGTGGGCAACATCGGCGTTTTTGGCAACATGCACGTGTGGACCGCGGACACACAAAGCGCTGCCGAACGCGCCGCCTGGGTGGCCCAGCTGGACGAGATGACCGCACTCCGGCCCGACCTGGTGGTGCCCGGCCACATGAAGGCGGGCAGCTCGCTGGACGCCAGTGCCATCGGTTTCACGAGGGACTACCTGCGGACGTTCGAGAAGAACCTGGCCACCAGCAAGAACAGCGCAGAGCTGATCGACGCCATGAAAAAGGCCTATCCGCAGGTGACCGACGGTGCCTTGTCGTTGGACATTGGCGCCCGGGTCAACAAGGGCGAAATGAAGTGGTGAGTCCGGGGCGCAAGAAGCAGCATGGCCCGGCCATGTTCACGGCGCAGCGCCGGGCCGGTCAGGCCTGAAGCTGCGCCAGGGCATGGGCTGCCGCCGCGCGTTGGCAGCCCATGGACACACGCTCACTTGACGTGTGTCGCAAACTGCTCCATCGGGCGGCGCACCTTCTTCAGGTTCACCAGCCAGTCGCCTTCGTCGGCCCGGTAGCCCAGCGGCAGGATGGCGACGCTGCGCAGACCGCGCTCGCGCAGTTTCAGGATCTCGTCGAGCTTGGAAGGGTCGAAGCCTTCCATCGGCGTGCTGTCCACCTCTTCGAAGGCGGCAGCGATCAGCGCGGCGCCCAGGCCGATGTAAGCCTGGCGGGCCGCGTGGTTGAAATTCACCTCGGCGTCGCGTTGCGGGTAGCTGTTCAGCAGGCTCTGGCGGTAGTTCTCCCATCCCTCGTTGGTGCCGCCGCGCTGTTCGTTCGTCAGATCGAACATGTGGTTGATGCGCTCGGCCGTGTAGTTGTCCCAGGCGGCGAACACCAGCAGGTGCGAGCCATCGGTGATCTGGGCCTGGTTCCACGCGATGGGCTTGATCTGCTCACGCACCGCCTGGCTGGTCACGACGATGATCTCGAACGGCTGCAGACCGCTGGACGTGGGCGCCAGACGCGCGGCCTCGACGATGCGGTCCACCTTGTCTTGCGGCACGGCCTTGGTGGCGTCCATCTTTTTGGCGGCGTAGCGCCACTGCAGCTTGTCCAGCAGCACGGGGGGGGTGGGTTGCGACAGGTCGCTCATGGGGGTCTTCTCCAAAGGGTGTGTTGCCTGCACCGTGCAGGCCGCCCGGGGATTTTGACGCAGCGCAGCAAATGCTGCCCGCCGCCGCACAGAAGGCGGTGGCCGCGAGCCCGACGGGTGGTTGTATTCATCGGTTGGCAAGCAGCGTACAAGCTGAAGGGTGATCAACCGCCCGGGCAGCGCTCAACCGAGAGGAGCACCGCTTGAACGAACCTGACAACCCGCTTCAAAACCACCTGTTGGCCTGCTTGCCCGAAACCGAGTGGCCAAGGTGGAAGCCCCAGCTTGAGCTGGTGGATCTGCCCTTGGGGAAGGTGCTGACCGAATCGGGAGCGCCGTTGACCGATGTGCACTTCCCCACCAGCGCCATCGTGTCCTTGCTCCATGTGCTGGAAGACGGTTCGTCCGCGGAGATCGCAGTGGTCGGATTTGAAGGGGTGGTGGGCATCTCCATCTTCATGGGCGGCGGCAGCACACCCAGCCGCTCCGTGGTGCAGAGCGCGGGCCAGGGTTACCGGATGCGCGCCGAGGCCATCAAGGCCGCGTTCGAACACTCCAATGCGGTCCTGCACCTGATGCTGCGGTTCACGCAGGCCTTGATCACCCAGATGAGTCAGACCGCCGTGTGCAACCGCTACCACTCGCTGGACCAGCAGCTTTGCCGGTGGCTGTTGCTCAGTCTGGACCGCTTGCACGGCAACGAGCTGGTGATGACGCAAGAGCTGATCTCCAACATGCTGGGCGTGCGGCGCGAGGGGGTGACCGAAGCGGCGCTCAAGCTGCAAGCGGCCGGGTTGATCCGCTACGCGCGCGGCCACATCTCGGTGCTGGACCGGCCCGCGCTGGAGCACAGAACCTGTGAGTGCTACCAGGTGGTGAAGCGCGAGTACGACCGCTTGCTGCCGGGCAACACGGCGATCTGAGCCCGACGCCACCGGCGGGCACCGCGGTGCCCGTGCAACCGGGTTACCGCTTTCTCACCGCCAGCAGCTGCACCTGAAACTGCAAGGTGCTGTTGGCCGGGATCACGCCGGGAATGCCGCGCTCACCGTAGGCGGTGGCGGGGGGGCAGGTCACGTCGGCGGTGTCGCCGACCTTCATTTCCTGCAAGGCCTGCGTCCAGCAAGGCACCACGCGGTTGAGCGGGAAGGTGGCGGGCTCGCCGCGCTTGAACGAGCTGTCGAACTCTTTCCCGTCGGTCAGCGTGCCGCGGTAGTGCACCTGCACGGTGTCGGTGGCCGCAGGCTTTTCACCGGTTCCGGCGGCGGTCCATTTGAGTGCGACGCCCGAAGGCAGCGTTTTGTTGGCCGGCAAGGCACCGGCGGTCTGGGCATGAACCGAGGTGAAGACCGACAGCGCGGCCAGCAACGTGGCCAGTGACAAGGGTTTTTTCATGGCTGAAGAGTAGGTGAAAAGCGATGGCCCAGACCGGCGTGGGTGATCTCGGGTGGCCCGCGCGGGCCTCACTGGCTGCTAGCTGCTGGTGGCGCCCGGCTCCCTGGTGGGCGCTGGTGACGGCGGTGGTGTCCATCCCCCGCCCAGGGTCCGGTACACCGCCACCAGCGCGGTGGCCGTGCCCACCTGAGCCTGAACCAGCTGGTCGCGGGTGTTGAGCACTTCGCGTTCGGCATCGAGCACGGCGAGGAAGTCGGTCACGCCGGCGTCATAGCGCAGGCGCGCCAGGCCCGCGGCTTCTTCGGCGCTGCGGGCGGCCACGTCCAGCTTGTCCGCGCGTTGTGCGCTGCGGCTGTAGCTGCTGAAGGCACCTTCGGTTTCCTCCAGCGCCACGGCCACGGTCTGCTCGAAGCTGGCCAGGCTTTGCTGCGCTCGGGCTTCGCTGGCGCGGATGCGCGAGCGGATGGCGCCGAAGTCGAACGGCGTCCAGCTGATGCCGGCGCCCAGCGCATAACGGGCGGACTGGCCGTCGTTCAGATCGCCGATGCGCGCCGCGTTCAGGCCGAGCAGGCCCGACAACGAAAGACGCGGGTACAGCGCGGCGGTGGCCACGCCGATGTTGGCGGTGGCAGCGGCCAGCTCGCGTTCGGCGGCGATCAGGTCCGGCCGACGCTGCAGCCATTGCTCGGTGGTGCCCACGGGCAGCGTGGCCAGGTCGGTCACGGGCAGGCCGGGCAGTGGCGCGGGTGGGCTGAGCTCGGCCAGCAGGCTGCGCGGGGTTTGTGCGGTGAGCGTGGCCAGGCGGAACACGCTGCGCTCGATGGCGGTTTGCAACGATGGCACGGCGGCCTCGGTGCTGGCCACCAGGCCGCGGGCGCGCGCCAGGTCGAGCTGGGTGCCGCGGCCGTTGTCCACGCGGGCGTTGGTGATGCCCAGCGCGTCGCGCTGGTTGACCAGGCTGGCCTGGGTCACCCGCAGGCGCTCCTGCAAGCCGCGCAGTTCCAGGTAGTTGCGCGCCACCTCGGCGGCCACCGCGGTGTGGGCCGCGCTCAGGCCCGCCTCGCTGGCGCTCACGCGGGCGGCAGCGGCCTCGCGGCTGCGGCGCACGCCGCCAAAGAGGTCGATCTCCCAGTTGGCGACAAAGCTCGCGTCGTACGCCGTGCCGGTGCGCGCGCTGCGGGTGGTGCCGGGCTGCTGGGTGATGGGGCGGATGGAGCGCTCGGCGCTGGTGTCGATGCCCACGCCGGGCAAGCCGGCGGCGTCGGCCTCGCCCTGGTTGGCGCGCGCTTCCTGCAAACGGGCTTGTGCAATGCGCACGTCGCCATTGGCTTGCAAGGCGCGCTCGATCAGGGCGCTCAGGCGCGCGTCGTTGAAGCCGCGCCAGAAGGTGGCGATGTCGGCGGCGGGCGCCTGGATGTTCACGGCGGTGGCGCCGGCGCTGATGAAACGGGCGTCCGCCACGGCGGCGGGGCGCTGGTAGTCGGGGCCCACAGCGCTGCAACCCGCGAGCGCTGCGGTGAACAACATGGAGAGCGCAGAACGCTTACTCATGGCGGGCTCCTTCAACGGCGGCCTGCGGCGCGGCACCGCTGTGGCGGGCCTGGCGGCGGCTGCGCAAGAGCGCATAGAACACCGGCGTCAGGAAGATGCCGAACAAGGTCACGCCCAACATGCCGGAGAACACCGCAATGCCCATGGCACGGCGCATTTCGCTGCCGGCGCCACTGCCCAGGATGAGCGGCACCACACCGGCGCAGAAGGCAATCGAGGTCATGAGGATGGGGCGCAAGCGCATGCGGCAGGCGTGCACGATGGCGGCAAACAATTCCTCGCCGCGCTCTTCCAGCTCTTTCGCGAATTCCACGATCAGGATGGCGTTTTTACAAGCCAACCCAACCAGCACGACGAGCGCCACCTGCGTGAAGATGTTGAGATCCCCCGGCTGCGAAAACGGCGGGAAGCTGGAGAGCCACACGCCGAACAGCGCCGACAAGATGCCCATCGGCACGATGAGCACGATCACCATGGGCA
>NZ_JAOASO010000046.1 GCF_030158645.1 Hydrogenophaga sp.
TCGGCCACCAGGGCGACGCGGCGGCGCCCGCCTCGGTGCTCTTCAAGCACCACGGCCTGCACCTCGACCTGCGCATCGACCGCAGCACCTTGACCGGTGCCAGCGACCCCGCGGGGGTTTCCGATCTGGTGATTGAATCAGCGCTGTCGACCATCCTCGACCTCGAAGACTCGGTCGCCGTCGTCGATGCCGACGACAAGGTGCAGGCGTATGGCAACTGGCTGGGCGTGCTCAAGGGCACGCTGACGGAGGCCGTGAGCAAGGGCGGCAAGACCTTCACGCGGCGCCTGAATCCCGACCGCGTCTACGTCGGCCCGAAGGGTGAGCCTGTCACGCTGCACGGCCGCTCGCTGATGTTCGTGCGCAATGTCGGCCACCTGATGACGAACCCGGCGGTGCTGTGGGCGAACGGGCAGGAGATTCCCGAAGGCATCCTCGACGCGGTGGTCACCACCACCATCGCGCTGCACGACCTGAAGCGCGCGCACCCGACGATCCGCAACTCGCGCGCCGGCTCGGTCTACATCGTGAAGCCGAAGATGCACGGCCCGGCCGAAGTGGCCTTCGCGAGCGAACTGTTCGGCCGTGTCGAAAAGCTGCTGGGCCTGCCCAAAGCGACTGTCAAGCTCGGCATCATGGACGAGGAGCGCCGCACCAGCGTCAACCTGAAGGCCTGCATCGCCGCCGCAGCCGACCGCGTGGCCTTCATCAACACCGGCTTCCTCGACCGCACCGGCGACGAGATGCACACCGCCATGCAGGCCGGCCCGATGCTGCGCAAGGGCGACATGAAGACCAGCGCCTGGATCCAGGCCTACGAACGCAACAACGTGCTGGTCGGCTTGAGCTGCGGCCTGCGCGGCAAGGCGCAGATCGGCAAGGGCATGTGGGCCATGCCCGACCTGATGGCCGCGATGCTGCAACAGAAGATCGCGCACCCGCAGGCCGGCGCCAACACCGCCTGGGTGCCGAGCCCGACGGCGGCCACCCTGCACGCGCTGCACTACCACCAGGTCGATGTGTTCGCGGTGCAGAAGCAGTTGGAGAAGCAGGACGCCGATGGTGATTCGCAACAGACGGCCGACGACCTGCTGACCGGTCTGCTGACGGTTCCGGTGGTCAAGAAGGCGAACTGGAGCGACGCTGACAAGCAGCAGGAGCTCGACAACAACGCGCAAGGCATCCTGGGTTACGTGGTGCGCTGGGTCGACCAGGGCGTGGGCTGCTCGAAGGTGCCCGACATCCACGACGTCGGCCTGATGGAAGACCGCGCCACGCTGCGCATCAGCAGCCAGCACATGGCCAACTGGTTGTGCCATGGCGTGGTGACCAAGGCGCAGGTGAACAGCACGCTCAAGCGGATGGCCAAGGTCGTCGACCAGCAGAACGCCGGCGACCCGCTGTACCAGAAGATGGCCGGCCGCTTCGACGAGTCGATCGCCTTCCAGGCGGCACGCGATCTGGTCTTCAAGGGCCTGACGCAACCCAGCGGCTACACCGAGCCGCTGTTGCATGCGGCCCGGTTGCGGGTGAAGGCGATGGGCTGATCGCACCGGGGGACTTTCGGTGGGGGTGGTACAAAACACCTTGTCGCCCACTTGCCACCACCGACCATGCCCCACCTGCTTCACATTCAAAGCTCACCGCGCCCGCAGCGCTCGGCGTCCATCGAGGTCGCGCAGGCCTTCATCGGTGCCTGGACCTCGCGCCACCCCCAGGCCACCGTCGACACCCTCGATGTGTGGGCGACGCCGCTGCCCGCGTTCGACGGCGAGGCCCTGGGCGCGAAATACGCAGCACTTGAAGGCCATGAGCGCAGCGCCGAACAACTGAAGGTGTGGGCTGACATCGAGGCCCTGGGCCAGCGCTTTCACCGCGCCGACCTGATCGTGATCAGCGTGCCGATGTGGAATTTCGGCATCCCTTACCGGCTCAAGCATCTGATCGATGCGGTCTCGCAGAAGGACCTGCTGTTCACCTTCGACGAACGCGGCTTGCTAGGCTTGCTGGGGGGCCGCAAGGCAGTGGTGGTGGCCGCCCGCGGTGTGGCGCTGGGCGAAAACTTCCCGGCCGCCGAGTTCGACCATCAAACCAGCTACCTGACGATGTGGGCGCGCATGGTGGGAATCACCGAAGTGCACACGGTGTCGGTGGAGAAAACCCTGTTCGGCCCCGAAGCCGACACCGCGTCTCGCGCACAAGCCAAGGCTGAAGCAACGGCGCTGGCCGCGTCGCTCTGAGCGCCCCGGGGCACGGGTGGTTTGACAATGGGCGCCCATGCCCTGCAGGCGGATTTTTCGACAGGGTGCATCTGCGCCCCCGTCTCGAACGTAGCGTGTTGACGTGTCCGTTCGCCCGCCTACCGCCTCCATTGCGATGCCCGAACCCATTCCGCTGACTGCCGACGCCTTTGATTACGAGGCCGCCCTCGAGGCCTGCGCTCGCGGTGAGCGCTTTGCGCTGAACGCGCTCTATCAGCGCGAGGCTCGCTGGCTGCTGGGGGTTGCGCAGCGCATCGTCGGTGACCGCGACCACGCGCACGACGTGCTGCAGGACGCATTTCTGCAGATCTGGCAGAAAGCCGCCAGCTACCAGCGTTCGCTCGGTTCAGCGCGGGGCTGGATCTACACCGTGGTGCGGCACCGTGCGCTGGACCTGGCCCGTCGCTCCGGGCGCGAGGTCAGCATCGGCGACGACCTCGATGCCTTGTCCGACGCGCGCCAGGCCGACGAGCACGGCGCTGCAGACCCGGACACCACCGCACTGGACCGATGCCTGGATGCGCTCGACGAGCGCAAGCGCGACTGCATCGTCTTTGCGTTCGTCGAGGGCTACACCCACGAGCAGATCGCGACCAAGCTGTCCACCCCGGTGGGCACGGTCAAGTCGTGGATCCGGCGCGGCCTGCTGGC
>NZ_JAOASO010000047.1 GCF_030158645.1 Hydrogenophaga sp.
ATGAGCGCCGTGACCTTGCCGCGGGGCACGGTCAGCGTGACGTTGTCGAGGATCGCGCGCGCGCCATACCCGAAGGTGAGGTTGCGCAGTTCGACGAGGGGGGTGGGGTTTTCGGTGGACATCAAACAAAAACCGGGCCATCTGCGCCCGGTTTTTGGATGATACGGGATTCGGGGTAAACCCGAGGCCGCGTTGTGTTTCGTTTGTTTTCAGCGCGGCAAATCAGAAAAGCCCATGAGGAATTCGTCGACCGAACGCGCAGCCTGACGGCCTTCGCGGATCGCCCACACCACCAGGCTCTGGCCACGGCGCATGTCGCCGGCGGCAAACACCTTGGGCACGTTGGTGGCGTAACCACCGGTGAACTCGGTGCTGGCCTTGGCGTTGCCGCGGGCGTCTTTCTCCACACCGAAGCCGTCCAGGATGCTGGCGACCGGGTTCACGAAGCCCATGGCCAGCAACACCAGGTCGGCCTTGTATTCCTTTTCGGTTCCGGGGATCTCAACCAGTTTGCCGTCCTTCATTTCGACGTGTACCGTGGTCAGGCCGGTGAGCTTGCCCTTCTCGCCCTTGAAGGCCTTGGTGGAAATGGCGAACTCGCGCTGAAGAATGCCCTTCTCGGCACTCTCGTCGTGGCTGGAGCTGGTGCGCAGCTTCAGCGGCCAGTAAGGCCACACCAGGGGTTTGTCTTCCTGCTCGGGCGGCTGGGGCATCACTTCGAACTGGGTCACGCTGACCGCGCCGTGGCGGGTGCTGGTGCCCACGCAGTCGGAGCCGGTGTCGCCGCCGCCGATCACGATCACGTGTTTGCCGTCGGCGCGCAGCTGGCCCTTGAACTTGTCGCCCGCGTTGACCTTGTTCTGCTGCGGCAGGAACTCCATGGCGAAGTGGATGCCATCAAGGTCGCGGCCGGGCACCGGCAAATCGCGGCTTTGTTCAGAGCCGCCGGTGAGCAGCACCGCATCAAAGTCTCTCTGCAGTTGTTCGGGGGTGATGGTTTCCTGCGCCCAGTTGGTCACCTTGCTGTCTTTGGGCAAGTTGCCCACCATCACACCGGTGCGGAACACCACGCCTTCGGCTTCCATCTGCGCCACGCGGCGGTCAATGTGGCTTTTCTCCATCTTGAAATCGGGGATGCCATAGCGCAGCAGGCCGCCCACGCGGTCGTTCTTCTCGAACAGGGTCACGTCGTGACCAGCGCGCGCGAGCTGCTGGGCTGCCGCCATGCCGGCCGGCCCGGAGCCGACCACGGCCACCTTTTTGCCGGTCTTGTGGCGCGGCGGCTGCGGCTGCACCCAGCCCTCGGCCCAGGCGCGGTCGATGATGGCGTGCTCGATCGACTTGATGCCCACGGCGTCGCCGTTGAAGTTCACCACGCAAGCGGCCTCGCAAGGTGCGGGGCAGATGCGGCCGGTGAACTCGGGGAAGTTGTTGGTGCTGTGCAGCACCGTGATCGCGTTCTTCCAGTCGCCTTGGTACACCAGATCGTTGAAGTCCGGAATGATGTTGTTGACCGGGCAGCCGCTGTTGCAGAACGGCGTGCCGCAGTCCATGCAGCGCGCGGCTTGCACCTTGGCCTGCTGGTCATCCAGGGCAACGACGAATTCCTTGTAGTGCTTCAGGCGCTCGGGCACGGGCTTGTAGCCCTCTTCCAAGCGCTCAAATTCCATGAAGCCGGTGACTTTTCCCATGATGCTTGTCCTTCGAATGCGTTGGCTTATTTGGCGGCGACCGTGACTTTTTTCGCCGTGGCCTGGGCCTTGGTGGTCACTTCCGCGGCGTTCTTGCGGGCATGGATTTCACCCAGCGCGCGCTTGTACTCGTTCGGGAAGACCTTCACGAACTTGTCGCGCGCCTGCGCCCAGGTGTCCAACAGTTCGCGCGCGCGCTTGCTGCCGGTCCAGCGGTTGTGCTCCTCAAGCAGCTTTTTCAACTGCGCTTCGTCGCTCAGGCCGCGGTGCCAGATGGCTTTGTCCACCAAGGCTTCCTGCTCTTTGGCGGCCAGCACCTTTTCCATGCTGACCATGGCGGTGTTGCAGCGCTTGGCGAACTGACCGTCTTCGTCGTACACGTAGGCGACGCCGCCGCTCATGCCGGCGGCGAAGTTGCGCCCGGTCTTGCCCAGCACCACCACGGTACCACCCGTCATGTATTCACAACCGTGGTCGCCCGTGCCTTCCACCACCGCGGTGGCGCCCGAGAGGCGCACCGCGAAGCGCTCGCCGGCCACGCCGCTGAAGAAGGCTTCACCGGTGGTGGCGCCATACATCACGGTGTTGCCCACGATGATGTTGCGCGCGGCTTCGCCGCGGAAGTCGATGCTGGGGCGCACCACCACACGGCCGCCCGAGAGACCTTTGCCGGTGTAGTCGTTGGCGTCGCCGATCAGGTACAGCGTGATGCCGCGCGTGAGGAACGCGCCAAACGACTGGCCGCCCGTGCCTTCGAGCTGGATGCGGATGGTGTCGTCGGGCAGGCCCTCGGGGTGCACCTGGGTCACGGCGCCGGAGAGCATGGCACCCACCGAGCGGTTGACGTTGCGTGCCACCTCGATGAACTGCACACGCTCGCCCTTGTCGATGGCGGCACGCGACTTGGCGATGAGGATGTTGTCCAGCGCCTTGTCCAGACCGTGCTCCTGCTCCTGCGTGTGCAGGCGCGGCACATCGGCCGGCACGTTGGGCAGGGCCAGCAGGCGGCTGAAATCGAGGCCGCGTGCTTTCCAGTGCTCGATGCCCTGCTTCATGTCGAGCAGGTCGGCGCGGCCGATCAGGTCGTCGAACTTGCGGATGCCCAGCTGGGCCATGATCTGGCGCACTTCTTCGGCGATGAAGAAGAAGTAGTTCACCACGTGCTCGGGCTTGCCGCTGAATTTCTTGCGCAGCGC
>NZ_JAOASO010000048.1 GCF_030158645.1 Hydrogenophaga sp.
CCTACGACCTGACCAACTGGGCCACGCTCAAGGACTGGCCGTGGAAGCTCTCGCTCATCGACATGGCCTGGGGCACGCTGGTGAGCACCTCCTCGGCGGCGGGCGGCAAGGCCGCGCTCGACTGGGCCACGCGCGGCTGAGCAGCCGCGGGGCGCCGCCCTCAGTGGTCGCTGCCAGCGGGCCTGGGTCCAGCGGCCTCGCCGGCCACGGCCGCTTCGGCCGCCAGCCAGTCTTCGAGGTCGTGGCCATCCGCGCAGCCGCGCGCCTCGTAGAGTGCGTACGCCACTTCGTGGATGCGCACGGCGTGCGGGCTGTCGGCGGCCGAGCTGTGTGGGTTCGCCGCCGGGCGCTTGACGGCGGATCGGGTGCGCGCGGCACTGCTGGAAGTCTGCTTCATGTGCGGGCTCCTGTGACATTCACCGGTGGCCGTGAGGTCCGGGTCTCCCGACCTGGAACGCCCGTCTGGCCACAAGGCGTCCATCTTCGGCAGGTGCATGCGCACCGCATTGAGCAGGCTCAGGCAAACGCCATCCCGTGGCGGCGCATGGCCACCCTCGCGGGTGTTGGGGCCGAGCCGCCGGGCTCAGTGCCCGCCGGCCACGAAACGGTCGGCACGCGCGGCCTGCAGCACCGCGGGGAAGCTGTGGTGCATGGCAGAGACCGGGCGGGCGCCGGCGAGCCAGTCGTTGGGCGTGACGAACCAGAGCGCGAGCTCCACGTCGTCGAAGACCGGTCGCAGCTCTCCGAGCAACGGACCCATGCCATCGACCACCGACGCCGTGGGCAGATCGAACTGGAACAGGGGAAACAGCGGGCCCCAGGGGCTCTCGATCGACACCACCGAGCGCGACACGATCCAGCGCGCAACCAGCGACACCGGCAACGAGTCGGGCAACCAGCCGGCCACCTCGCAGCGGTGGCGGATCAGCTCGGCCAGGTCGTCGCCGTTGACCAGCCCGCCGGTGCCCGTGAAGGCCGCGGCGGTGGACAGCCAGTGCAGCGGCACCACGGCATTGGTGCGTTGGGTGTAGATCTTGCGCACAGCCGCGGTCAGTCCCTCCGGGGAGGCGTTCTCGGGCAGTTGGGACTGGGATCGGGCGCGAAACATGGGCATCTCCATGGTGACCTCCAAGCGTGCGCCTGGCAAAGGTGCAAGCCTGGGGCCGATGGCCGATCTGGTCTGTGCGGTGCCCAACCCATGCCCGGGCCAACCACACCGGTCGGGTGGCGGGGGTCTCAGCGGTCCGGCTCTTCACCGGGCTGGTGCCCGCCGGTTGCAGCCGGGGGCGGCGTTGGCGAAGGGTCGGCCTGGGGGAAGCACATGCGTTCGCCGTCCCAGCGCTGGCCGCACCAGCACTGGCCGTCGTCGTTGATGATGCAGGTGCCGGTGCCGCAGCAGCGGGGGTCTTCCATGGTGGGTCCTGTCGGCGGAGGGTGAAGGTGCTCACGAGCATATCGCGCTCTGGCTTGCACACCGTGCGTGCCATGATGTTGACCCGTGCTGCCCATCCTGTATTCCTTTCGCCGCTGTCCCTACGCCATCCGCGCGCGCCTGGCGCTGTGCCAGGCTGGCGTGGCGGTGGCGCTGCGTGAGGTGGTGCTGGCCGACAAACCGGCGGCCATGCTCGCGGCCTCACCGGCGGGCACGGTGCCGGTGCTGCAGTTGCCCTCGGGCGAGGTGATCGCCCAGAGCCTGGACATCATGCGCTGGGCCCTGGCGCTGCAGGACCCCGACGGCTGGCTGGCGCGCGGCGACACACCCGAGCAGCGCGCGCTCACCCACGCCTGCGACGGCGCGTTCAAACACGCGCTCGATCGCTACAAGTACGCCGAACGCCACCCCGAGCGCAGCGCACACGCGTGGCGCGAAGACGCGGTGGCGTGCCTGATCCAGCCCCTGGAATCTCAACTGTCCGAGACGACCCACCTCGGCGGCGAACAGCCGGGGCTGGCGGACGCGGCCATCTTCCCGTTCGTGCGCCAGTTCGCCGCGGTGGACGCCGCGTGGTGGGTGGCATCGCCCTGGGTGGCCACACGGCGCTGGCACGACCGCTGGGTGGCCAGTGCGTTGATGGCGGCCTGCATGCACAAGCACGCACCGTGGCGGCCCGGCGCAGCCGTGACCTTGTTTCCGCCCGGCGCACAGGCCACCCCTTGAACGCGCAGGCACCCACACCGCCCGAGGGCTTGCAGGTCGCGGTGCGCGTGCTGTGCGCCTTCACCGCCCAGGCCGGCGACCTGGACCTGCGTTTCACACCCTCGCCCACCGCGCAGGACGGCGTGGCCGGCCACGAGGCGGTGACCGCGCGGCGGGCCGCGCCTTACCAGCGCGAAGTGCCGCTGCGCGCGCGGTTCGGCGACCTGCTGGTGCAGGGCCGCGCCGATGGTTTCGACCTCGGTGCTCCGCGTCTGGAAGAAATCAAGACGCACCGCGGCGACGTGGCGCTGGTGCGCGAGAACCACCGCGCGCTTCACTGGGCGCAGGCGCGTGTTTACGCGTGGATGCTGTGCGAGCAGCTGGGGCTGGAGCGCATCGAAGTCGCGCTGGTGTACTTCAACATCGACACCCGGCTGGAGACCGTGCTGAACAGCTGGCACACCGCCGACGAACTGCGCCAGCACTTCAACGACCTGTGCGCGCGCTACATCCACTGGGCGCGCGGCGAGCAGGTCCACCGCCTGGCGCGCGACGCACAGCTGCAGACGCTGGCCTTTCCGTTCGACGGTTTCCGCACGGGCCAGCGCGAGCTGGCCGGTGCCACCTGGCGCACGCACCGCCACGGCAGGCACCTGCTGGTGCAGGCACCCACCGGCATCGGCAAGACCATGGCCACGCTGTTCGGTGCGCTCAGGGCCATGCCCGCGCAAGGCACCGACAAACTGCTCTACCTCACCGCCAAGACGCCGGGCCGCCGGCTCGCGCTCGATGCACTGGCCCGGCTGCAACCCGCCGCGTCCACCGGGCGCCTGCGGGTGCTGGAGCGCGTGGCGCGCGAGAAGGCCTGCGAACACCCCGACAAGGCCTGCCACGGCGACTCGTGCCCGCTGGCCAGCGGCTTCTACGACCGGCTGCCGCGGGCGCGCGACGAAGCCGCGCAGACCGCCTGGCTGGACCAGGCGGGCCTGCGCACCGTCGCGCTGAAACACGACGTGTGCCCCTACTACCTCGGCCAGGACATGCTGCGCTGGAGCGACGTGGTCGTGGGTGACTTCAACCACTTCTTCGACCTCAGCGCCCACGCCTGGGCGCTCACCGTGGGCGAGCCCTGGCGCGTGGGCCTGCTCGTCGACGAGGCGCACAACCTGATCGAGCGCGCGCGGCTGATGTACAGCGCCGAACTCGAACCGGCCACCCTGGCGGCGCTGCGCCAGGCGCCACCCAAGGGGCTCAAGGCCTCGCTCGATCGACTGCACCGCTTCTGGGGCACGCTGGGCCGGGGCCAGGCGGCCGGGCAGGTGCTGCTCAACGATCTGCCCGAGGGCCTGGTGGGCGCGCTGCAGCAGCACGCCGCCGACCTCTCGGAACACCTGGCGCTGGACGCCACCGCGCCCGATGTGCGGGTGCAGGCCTGGCTGTTCGAGGTGCTGCACTTCGTGCGCGTGGCCGAGGTGTTTGGCGACCACTCGCTGGTGGAGATCACGCGCACGGATGCGGCTGCGCGCACCCGCGCGCCCCGGCCGCGGCTGGCCATCCGCAACCTCGTGCCCGCGCCGCACCTGCAGCCGCGCTGGCAGGCGGCGCACAGCGCCACGCTGTTCTCGGCCACGCTCAGCCCCATGGACCACACCATCCACCTGCTCGGCCTGCCCGCCGACGTGGCGCGGCTGGACGTGCCCTCACCCTTCGACCCGGCACAACTGCAGGTGCGCATCACACCGCACATCTCCACCCGCTACCAGGACCGCGCCGAATCGCTCGACGCGGTGGTGGCGGTGATGGCCGAACAGTTCCAGGCCAAGCCGGGCAACTACCTCGCGTTTTTCAGCAGCTTCGACTACCTGCAACAGGTGCTGGCGCGCTTTGCTGCCGTGCACCCGGACATTGCCGCGTGGTCCCAGTCGCGCGGCATGGCCGAGCTGGACCGATCTGCGTTTGTGGCCCGCTTCACCGAGCACAGCCAGGGCATCGGTTTTGCCGTGCTCGGCGGGGCATTTGGTGAAGGCATCGACCTGCCGGGCCAGCGCCTGATCGGGGCCTTCATCGCCACGCTGGGCCTGCCCCAGGTGAACCCGCTGAACGAACAGCTGCGCGCGCGGCTGCAGCTTCAACACGGCCGCGGCTACGACCACGCCTACCTGTTTCCGGGCTTGCAGAAGGTGGTGCAGGCCGCGGGGCGCGTGATCCGCGGACCCGACGACCGCGGCGTGGTGGTGCTGATGGACGACCGCTTTGGTCGGCCCGAGGTGCGCGGCCTACTGCCACCCTGGTGGCGGATCGAGCGCGGCTGAGCGCACCCGCCGTTCTCGCACGGCGGTATCAGGTTCCGGCACCGAACAGCCGGCTGGCCAGGATGTCGGCCGGCATGAGCGTGGTGAGGTCGTCGCGGCTGAGTTCCCGGTCCCGGTCGACGAACAGGCGGCTGGCCTGGCGCAGGCGCGCGCGGTCGAGCGCGTTGCGCACGCTGCGCGCGTTGGCAAAGTGGGGCAGGGGAATGCGGCGCTGCAGGTAGCTCTCGAACGCTTCGCGCGCGCCCTCGCCGAAGCGGTAGTTCATGGTGCCGAGCATGCGGTCGGCGATGTCGAGCAGCTCGCCCTGGCCGTAGTCGGGAAAGTCGAGGTGGTGCGCCACGCGCGACGACAGGCCGGGG
Organism: Hydrogenophaga sp.; assembly: GCF_030158645.1. Taxonomy (GTDB): domain Bacteria; phylum Pseudomonadota; class Gammaproteobacteria; order Burkholderiales; family Burkholderiaceae_C; genus Hydrogenophaga. Next base: position 4,809 of record NZ_JAOASO010000048.1, read on the forward strand.
TTGGACTTGAAGAAGGTGTCCATGCGGTCCTTGTAGCCCGCCAGGATCACCACCAGGTCGTCGCGCTGGTTCTCCATCACCTGCAGCAGGATCTCGATCGCCTCCTGGCCGTAGTCGCGCTCGTTCTCGGGGCGGTAGAGGTAGTAGGCCTCGTCGATGAACAGCACGCCGCCCATCGCCTTCTTCAGCACTTCCTTGGTCTTGGGCGCGGTGTGGCCGATGTACTGCCCCACCAGGTCGTCGCGCGTCACCGCGACGAGATGGCCTTTGCGCACATAGCCCAGGCGGTGCAGGATCTCGGCCATGCGCATGGCCACCGTGGTCTTGCCGGTGCCGGGGTTGCCGGTGAAGCTCATGTGCAGCGACGGCGTCTGCGCCTGCAGGCCGAGGTTCAGGCGCAGCTTGTCGACCACCAGCAAGGCCGCGATGTCGCGGATGCGCGTCTTCACCGGCACCAGGCCGATGAGGTCGCGGTCCAGCTCGTCCATGACCGCTTCGACCTGGCTCTGCGCGAGCACCTCGTTGACGGTGCGCGCGCCGGTGTCCTGCAACGCGGGCGCTGTGGCGGCTGGCGTGGCCGCGGCGGGGGCCGCCCCCGGGATGCTGTAGGTCGGAGCGTTCATGTGCCGGGCGCTCACTCGCCGTAGCGCTCCGACTCGGGCGTGTCGGTGGCGTAGCTGTGCACGGTGTAGCGGATGGAGCGGCCCCCCACCTCTTGCCGCGAGAGGCCAAAGCCCGGTTCGGTGGCAGGCCGGTTCACGATGAAGCTCATCACGATCGATTCGGTGTTGCGCGTCGAGTCGAACGCCATCATGCGGATGTAGTGGTTGGGAAAGGTCTTGCGGCAGGCGTGCAGTTCCACCATCACGCCGGCGGCGTCCTGCAGGTCGAACATCGGGTTGCCGAACATCTCCCAATAGGTGTTGCGCGGGTGCGGATCGTCGGTGTATTCGACGCTCCAGGCGTAACCTTTCTTCAGGCCGTATTCGATCTGCATCACGATCTCGGCGTCCGTGAGATCGGGCAGAAAGCTGAACTGGCCCTGCGTCAGGCGGCCGGTGGGGTTGGTCATCATGGTGATTGCTCCTTAGGCCACGGATGGCGTGACGGCGTAGTCGGACGTGTCGGTGCTCGTGTAGTTGAAGCTGATCTCGCCCCAGGTGTCGAGCGCGGCTTTCAACGGGCTGCAGCCTTCGGCCGCCTTGCGCAGAATGCTCGGGCCTTCCTCCAGGATGTTCTTGCCCTCGTTGCGCGCCTTCACCATGCATTCCAGCGCCACCCGGTTGGCCACGGCGCCGGCCTGGATGCCCTGCGGGTGGCCGATGGTGCCGCCGCCGAACTGCAGCACCACGTCGTCGCCGAACAGGTCGATCAGCTGGTGCATCTGGCCGGCGTGGATGCCGCCGCTGGCCACCGGCATCACCTTCTTCAGGTCGGCCCAGTCCTGGTCGAAGAACAGGCCGCGCGGCAGGTCCTGCTTGGTGTAGCTGTCGCGGCAGACGTTGTAGTAGCCCTGCACCGTCATCGGGTCGCCCTCGAGCTTGCCGACCGCGGTGCCGGTGTGGATGTGGTCCACGCCGGCCAGCCGCATCCACTTGGCGATCACGCGGAAGCTCACGCCGTGGTTCTTCTGGCGCGTGTAGGTGCCGTGGCCGGCGCGGTGCAGGTGCAGGATCATGTCGTTCTTGCGCGCCCAGTTCGCCATGCTCTGGATCGCGGTGTAGCCGATCACCAGGTCGATCATCACGATAACGCTGCCGAGTTCTTTCGCGAAGTCGGCCCGCTCGTACATGTCCTCCATCGTCGCGCCGGTGACGTTCAAATAGCTGCCCTTGACCTCGCCCGTGGCCGCGCTCGCCTTGTTCACCGCGTCCATCACGTAGAGAAACCGGTCGCGCCAGTGCATGAAGGGCTGCGAGTTGATGTTCTCGTCGTCCTTCATGAAATCCAGCCCGCCCTTGAGGCCTTCATAGACCACGCGGCCGTAGTTGCGCCCCGAGAGGCCAAGCTTGGGTTTGGTGGTGGCGCCCAGCAGCGGACGGCCGAACTTGTCCAGGCGCTCGCGCTCGACGACCAGCCCGGTGGGCGGCCCCTTGAAGGTTTTCACATAGGCCACCGGGATGCGGATGTCTTCCAGCCGCGCGGCCTTGAGCGGCTTGAAGCTGAAGACGTTGCCGATCAGGCTGGCCGTCATGTTGGCGATCGAGCCTTCCTCGAACAGGATCAGGTCGTAGGCCACCCAGGCAAAGTACTCGCCGGGGCGCCCGGGCACCGGCTCGACCTTGTAGGCCTTGGCGCGGTAACTGTCGCAAGCCGTGAGCCGGTCCGTCCACACCACGGTCCAGGTGGCGGTGCTCGATTCACCGGCCACGGCGGCAGCCGCTTCCACCGGATCCACACCGTCTTGTGGCGTGATGCGGAACAGGCACAAGGTGTCCGTGTCCTTGATCACATAGTCGGGCACCCAGTAGCCCATCTGGCGGTATTTGAGAACGCCGGCGCTGTAGCGCTTTTTGGCATCGGTGATGATGCTGTTGGTGGTGTCGGTCACGGGGTCTCCTGCGGGTGGGTTGTCAAACACACACCCACTGTAGAAACGACCTCGACTAAGGTAAATTCAAACCTGATGGGGTTTCAATTAAGAAACTTTGAATACAGGAAGCCTGCCCCACCCTCGTCACCTGCCGCGCCCACTCCCCCGACCACCGCCTCCGCTGCTGCTGCCGCTGCTGCCGCTGCTGCCGCTACTTCCGCTACTTCCGCTACTTCCGCTGCTGCCACTGCTTCCGCTGCCGCTGCTGCCACTGTCGCTCCCGCGGCGGCCGGCGCCATCGTCGCCCGCTTCGCCGCCGCTGCGCGCACCTCGCCCCCCTTCCCGGCCGAACCACAGCTCGGTGGCCAACACCCGGTTGCGCTCGTCGAGCCGACCCTTCACCTGGACCGGCTGCCCCACGCTCAGTGAGGCCAAACCACCGCCGCGCACCACGAGTCCGGCACCGAGCTGGACCTTTTCGTAGCCCAGCTCCAGCTCACGCCCCTTCAGGCCGTGCACATACCCTTGCAACACCACCTCGCGCGCGGGGCCGAGCGCCTGGCGCGTCGGCTGGGGCACCAGGCGCTGTGGCTGCAGCCGCTGACCGTCCCAGTGGCCTTGGGCCAGCCATTCATGCCCGGGCTGCGGCACGGTCTGACCGGTCGGCCACACCACCCGGGTTCCCCCCACACGCCAGCCGCCCTCGCGGTCGGGCGTGACCACGCCCGAGGTCTGCGCCAGCCGCGCCGTGCCGGCGGGCAACGCCTGCACGCGGGAAGCGCGCACCTCGCCATCGGCCAGTCGGTGCCCGCTCACCCGCACCCAGTCACCGGGTCTCAACGGCATCAGGTCGGCCGCCGCGAGCACCCGCACCCGCTGGCCCAGCACACGAAGCGCCTGCGCTTCCACGTCGATCTGTTCAACGGGACCCACCACCGCATGCATGACTTCGATGCGCTGCGCCGTCAGCTCCGTGCCGGTTCCCTGCGCGCGCACCACCACCAGCTGCCCGACGGAAAGATCGCGCAAACCGGCGTCTTGTCCATCACGACCCACGGGTGTGTCGGGTTCAATCTCCACCTCCACACCATTGACGCAGACGCTGGCAAACCCGGTCACCACACCCACGATGCCGGTGCCCCCGATACCACTGCCCTCCTGCGCCACCTGCCCGGTCCCACCGATGCCGCCCGGATCGACCTTGGCCACCGCGCCGGTGCCGCCCAGGCCGGGCGCCTGCAGGGCCGGGTTGACCAGCGACGCCGTGGCACAGGCCCCGGCCAGGCTTGGGCCGGGCGCAGGGGACGTGCAGGACGACAGACACAGCAACGCCAGGGCACCCCAACAGCGCCACCACACCGTCATGAGGACGCTCCCGACGCAGTGCCGTCTTGTGGCGCGGCGTAGGCGTACACGCCCAGGGTGAAGCGCTCACGCGGCGCGTCGGCCGGCCGGTCACGGTCGCGTTGCTCAGCCGCCTGCACCGCCTCGTTGAGTGCCAGCAGCGTCTGCATGCCGTGCTCGGCGGCGAGCGCCTTCAGCGCGGCCACCGACCCCGGGCTCAAGCCCTCGGCGTGGACACTGCGGTCCATGAAGGGATCACCGCCCAGGAGGTTGTGGCTGGCGGCGGCGGCGTGGTCGTGCAGGTGGAGTGCGAAGTAAAAAAGCTTGTCGTCCTCACCCCGGGCCGGCACGAAAGCCTCGACGTTGAGGACGACGCGGCCGCGGTCGTCCAGCTTCACCAGACCGCGGCTCAACCAATCGTCGAGCACCACACGCGCCCGGATGTCGCTGCTGACACCGGCCACCAGTGCCTCGAATGAGCGCTCGCCGCCGTCGCTGGCCAGGCGCGGCAGCGGCAGCGGTGCGCCACGCCCGTTGCGCCAGGCGGGGTCACCCAGCCACCGCGAGAACACCTGCGAGGCCAGCGTCACCGTGGCCGGCGGCGGCGCATCGCGCCGGTGGGGATTTGAACGCAAGCGGCTCACATCCTTGCGGTGCACACCGCTGACCAGGCTCACGCGGCTGTCGGTGGGCGCCTTGCCGTCGAGGCGAAAGTCGCCATCGGCCACTTCCACAAAGAGCCCCTTGAGCAGATCACTCAATTGCGGATAGGTGATGCCGCGCGCCACCATCAGGTGCACCAGCGGGCGCAGCAGACGGCGCAAGGCAGCCACCAGTGCCGGGGACGGACCAGCTGCGGCGGCGGGATCAAGTCGTGGATCGGGTCGGGAGGGCATCTGGATACCGATGGTAACGCTTTATGTGGGAAAAAATCACACAAATTATTGACGTGGGATTATTTCCCACCAATACTGAATGCGTGGGACAAATTCCCACATCTTCAAACACCCCTCTCCAAGGAGCTTTTCATGCGACACCTCAAACCCGGCACATTGGCAGTCATCGTCACCACACTCGCGCTCGCGCTCGCGCTGGGCTCCGGCCTTGCGGCAGCCAAAAACGGCGGCTCCGGCTCCGGCTCCGGCTCCGGCTCCGGCTCCGGCTCCGGCAGCGGGTCGGGCGGCAGCTCCGGCGGTGGTTCCAGCGGTGGCCATGGCGGCGCCTCATCCTCCAGCGGTTCGTCTTCGTCAGGAAACCACGGCAGCGGTCACGATGGCGGCCGTGGCCGAGGACGGGGCGGTGACGACGGCGCCGCGGCGGGCAGCCATCCTTCCTCCAGCAGCGCTTCCGCCAGCCGTTCGCGCGCCGACGACAGCCCGGGCGACGCGCGCCAGAACCGCGGAGCGGACAACGCGCCTGGCGATGCACGCCAAAGCCGTGGCGCCGACGACGGCCCGAATCACCGCTGAGCCAGGTACGCGCAGCGCGGCCCCGGCCGTCAGCCGTCGGACGCCACCGGGTCTTCGACGTCGGGCAAACGGGAGATCAGCACCTGGTCGATGCGCCGGCCATCGAGCACCAGCACCTCGAAACGCCAGCCCGCGCACTCCACGCTGTCGGCCTGCGCCAGCAGGTCGCCCGCCACCGTCTGCATGAGGCCCGCCACGGTGTTGTAGCGACCCTTGTCTTCGTCGGGCAGCACCTCGATGTCCAGCCGGGACTTGAGTTCGGTCACCGGCATGGCCCCGTCAATCAACCAGGCGCCGTCCTCGCGCTGTGTGGCCCAGGCGTCCACCGCGGCGTGCGGGGAGAGCTCACCGGTGATGGCCTCGAGCATGTCCAGCGGCGTGAGCAGGCCCTGCACCACACCGTACTCGTCCACCACGAACACCATGCGCGTGGCACGCTCGCGGAACTGCTCCAGCAGTTCCATGCCGCTGAGCGTCTCCGGCACAAACACGGCCGGCTGCACATGGCGCATCAGGGTTTCGTTGTTGCCTTCGGCCTGCAGCGCCAGCATCCGCGGCAGGTGGATCACACCCACCACGTCATCCAGCCCACCACGACACACCGGGTACCACGAGTGGCCGGTGGTCCAGGCACGCTGCACCGCCACGTCGATGCTGTCCTGCGCGTCCAGCCACTCGATCTCGGAACGCGGCACCATGATGGAGGTGAGCTGGCGGTCGTCGAGCAGGAACACGTTGCGCACCATCTGGTGCTCGTGCTCCTCGATGATGCCCGCGTCCACGCCCTCTTCCAGGCTGGCGTTGATCTCTTCTTCGGTCACGTGCTGCACCGCGTTGGTGTCGATGCGCAGCAGCTTGAGCATCCACTGCGTGGTCTGCGTGAGCAGCCACACAAAGGGCTTGGCGGCCGTGGCCACGAAGGTCATGGGACGAGACACCCAGCGCGCCACCGCTTCGGGATACAGCTGCCCGATGCGCTTGGGCACCAGCTCGCCAAACACGATCGTGATGAAGGTGATCACCACCACCACGATGGCGGTGGACAGGACGTTGGCTGTGGCTTCGGTCAGGCCCTTGGACTCCATCCACAACCCCAGGTCACCACTGAAGGCCGCCTCGCCCACGATCCCGTTGAGCATGCCGATGGAGGTGATGCCGACCTGCACCGACGACAGGAACTGCGTCGGGTTCTCCAGCAGCTTCAGCGCGGTGATGGAGCCCTTGTCACCGGCTTCGGCCATGGCGGCGAGGCGCGCCTTGCGGCTGGACGCCAGCGCCAGCTCGGACATGGCAAAAGCCCCGTTGAGCAGCGTGAGAAAAACAATGAGGAGGGTGTCCATAATCGGGCGATGTCACTCTACATGATCGGTGATGTCCAAGGCTGTGACGAAGCCCTGGGCCGTTTGCTTGACGAAATCGCTTTCTCCCCCAGCCGGGACACGCTGTACCTGCTGGGCGACCTGGTGAACCGCGGACCCGATTCGCTCAAGGTGCTGCGCCGGCTCATGGCGCTCGAAGGCGCTGCGCACTGCCTGCTCGGCAACCACGACCTGCACCTGCTGGCCGCTGCGCACGGCGTGCGCCAGCTGCAACGCAGCGACACGGTGAACGACATCCTCGATGCACCCGACCGCAACGAGCTGCTCGACTGGTTGCGCCACCGCCCGATGGCCCTGTTCGAGAACGGCTGGCTCATGGTGCACGCCGGCGTGCTGCCGCAGTGGGATGTGGCCGACACCCTGGCGCGCGCGCACGAACTGCAGAGCGCGCTGCGCAGCAGCGACTGGACCGCCTTCCTCCAACACATGTACGGCAACGAGCCGGCCTTCTGGAGCGATGCGCTGCAGGGCGCCGACCGCCTGCGGGTGGTGGTCAACGCCTTCACACGCCTGAGGTTTTGCACGGCGCAGGGGGTGATGGAGTTCGAAACCAAAGAGGGTGCGGATGGCGCACCGCCGGGTTTCATGCCCTGGTTCGATGTGCCGGGTCGCCGCACGGCTGGCGTGCCGCTGGCGTTTGGCCACTGGTCGACGCTGGGGAAGGTGCAACGCGAAGGCGTTTTGCCGCTGGACACGGGTTGTGTGTGGGGAGGCTGCCTGACAGCCGCACGCCTGCTGAACACGACGGGCCAGGTGGAGCAGATCGCCGTGCGGTGCCCTCAAACCCGCAAGCCGGGCAAGGCGCTCTGAACGCACGGCGCGGGGAGGCGCAATCAGTCTTCCTGCACCGGCGCAGCCACCGGCTCGACCAGCACGGGGGCCGGGGCGGGAGCGCTTTTGAACAGCGCCGGCACCTTCTTGCGGGATTTGATGTTGGGCGACAAGGTGCGCGCGGTGGGACGCGACGCGGCTTCCCAGGACGGCGGCGTGTCGCCGGTGCTGCTGGGTTCGTAAGGCTTGTCGAACAGCGGGTCTGCCGGGGCGCGTGGCGCACGGACCGGGCGGCTGGCGGGTGACGGGCGGCCCTCGCCGCGCGGCTCGCTGCGGACTTCGCGGTCGCGCGGCGGACGGCTCTCGCGGCGCTCTTCACCGCCTTCGGAGGCTTGCCAGGCGCGCTGGCCATCGTTGAAACGGCCGGCGGGGCGTTTGTCGGCCTCGAGCTCCAGCGCTTCAAGTTCCAGTTTTTTGCCCAACAGTTTTTCCAGGTCGCCCATGAGGCGCGCGTCGCGCGGGCTCACGAACGAGACCGCCAGACCGGAGGCGCCGGCACGGCCGGTGCGGCCGATGCGGTGCACGTAGTCTTCGGCGTTGAACGGGATGTCGAAGTTGAACACCGCCGGCACGTCCTTGATGTCCAGGCCGCGGGCGGCCACGTCGGTGCAGACCAGCAGGTCGACCGCGCCGCTCTTGAAGGCTTCCAGCGCCTTCAGGCGCTCATCCTGACTCTTGTCGCCGTGCAGGGCGGTGGTGTTGAGGCCCTCGCGCTCCAGCGAACGCGCCAGACGGGCACAACCCAGCTTGCTGTTGACGAACACAAACGCCTGCTTGAGGCCGCGCTCGGCAAGGATCTTCTTCAGGACGATGCGCTTGTCATCGTCGCCGACGCTGTAGAAATGCTGCTCCACCGTGGACGCCGTGGCGTTGGAACGCGCCACTTCGATCGTCACCGGGTCCTGCAGGTAGCTGCCGGCCAGGCGCTTGATTTCGCTGGAGAAGGTGGCCGAGAACAACAGCGTGGTGCGCTGTTTGGGCAGGTAGGACAGGATGCGCTGCAGGTCGGGCAGGAAACCGATGTCGAGCATGCGGTCGGCTTCGTCGAGCACCACGTACTCGACCTGGTTGAGCACGCAGTTCTTGGCTTCGATGTGATCGAGCAAGCGGCCCGGCGTGGCCACCAGCACTTCGACGCCCTTTTTCAGCTCGGCCGTCTGCGGCTTCATGTCCATGCCGCCGAACACCACCGTGCTGCGCAGGTTGGTGTACTTGGCGTAGAGCTTGACCTGCTCGGCCACCTGGTCGGCGAGTTCGCGCGTGGGCAGCAGCACCAGGGCGCGCACCGGGTGGCGCGCGGGCGAGGTGGATGCGTTTTCGTGCTTCATCATGCGCTGCAGCAGGGGCAGCGTGAAAGCGGCGGTTTTGCCGGTGCCGGTCTGGGCGGCGCCCATCACGTCACGGCCTTGCAGCACCACGGGAATCGCCTGCGCCTGGATCGGCGTCATGGTCTCGTAGCCCATTTCGGCCACGGCACGCTCGATGGCGGGAGAGAGGGACAGTTCGGAAAAGGATTGGGTCATGGGCATCAAAGTTAGCCCGTTATTGTCGCACTTTGACCGTTTTTCGCCGAACTCCGCCCGCGCACCATTCAAAGACTGGCCGACTTGAAGGTGTCACAAGCCTGGACACTGCCGGTCTTCAGGCCGCTGTTGAACCAGCGCTGGCGCTGCTCGCTGGTGCCGTGGGTGAAGCTGTCGGGCACCACCTGGCCCTGGCTTTTGCGCTGCAGGGCGTCGTCGCCGATGGCCGCCGCCGCGTTCATGGCCTCTTCCACGTCACCGGGCTCCAGGATGTTGCCGGTTTTCTGGTTGTGGTGGGCCCAGATGCCGGCAAAACAGTCGGCCTGCAGCTCCACCCGCACCGACATGGCGTTGAACTCGCGCTGGCTCACCTGTCCGCGCATCTCGTCCATCTTGCCGGTGATGCCCAGCAGGTTCTGCACGTGGTGGCCCACCTCGTGCGCGATCACATACGCCTGCGCAAAGTCGCCCGGCGCACCGAGCTGTGTGCGCAACGTGTCGTAGAAGCTCAGGTCGATGTAGACCTTCTGGTCGCCCGGGCAATAAAACGGGCCCATGGCCGACTGGCCGGTGCCGCAGGCCGTGGGCGTGGCGCCGCGAAACAGCACCAGGCGGGGTTTCTGGTAGGTCGACCCGGCCTGCTGGAACATGGGGCCCCAGACGTCTTCGGTGCCGCCCAGCACCGAGGCCACGAAGCGGCCCATGTCGTCGGTGGGCGCCTGCGCCGGACCCTGGCTGGTTTCCACCTGGGCAGCGGGCGAAAGATCGCCGCCGCTCAGCGCGCCCAGAATGGTCATGGGGTTGATGCCGAAGATCCAGCCGGCGACCAGCGCCACGGCGATGGTGCCCAGACCGATGTTGCGCCCGCCGCCGCCCCGGCCGCCCCCGAATCCGCCGCCCGGCTGCGAACGCCGGTCTTCGACCTGGTCGGACTCGCGGTTGTTTTCCCATTTCATGCTGCGTCTCCTGCGCAGCGGGAGTCGCTGCGCGGCCCATTATCCGGGCCGCTGCCACCCAGGCGGGGGCCGTCTGGCAGGGACTGGTCTGCCGGCCTTCAAAGTCGGTCCAGCAACGGCGATCAAAGTCGTACAGCTTGCAGCGGCGCGCGGTGTCGAAGTACCAGCGCCACGAGAAGCGCTGCACCGTGATGCGGCCGGGCAAGGTGGTCTCCAGCAACTGCTGTGCGCCTTCGAGCCTGTAGAGCGGGATGCTCATGTCCACGTGGTGCGCGGTGTGCTCCATGATGTGGTGCAGCAGCGCGCCGATGCGCAGGGGAAAGGTGAGGTGCACGGTGGTGGACACAAAAGGCGCGGCGCGCAACCAGGCCGCCTTGTCGTCGTGCCACTGGACCGAGGTGTGGGTGTGGTGCACGTAGACCACGAAGCCGATCATCGCGTTCCAGAACAGGAAGGGCACGCCAAAGCCCAGACCAACCAGCCAGGCGACGGACTGCTCCGTGGCCAGGGCCGACGCCACCAGCGCACCGATCCACACGGCAGCGGTGGCCACCACGATCACGCCGTCCCACACGAATTCGGCGCGCCGCGTGCCCAGGTAGGTTTTGCGCGGAAAGAACATGCGCTTCCACCACATCTCCACCAGGTAGTAGGCCGCCGGGCCCCAGCCGCTGCGGTAGAGCCGCTCCAGCCTGCGCCGGCCGGGGCTCAGCGCGTCGAACTCGGCACGGGTCAGCGGCGCCCACACAAAGTCCACGCCCTTGAGGTTGGTGTAGCCGTGGTGCACCACGTTGTGCCCCACTTCCCACAGGCTGTAGGGCGTGAGCGAGGGCAGCATGGCGATGCGGCCCAGCACGCGGTTGAGCCCGCGGTGCGGCGTGTAACTCTGGTGGCAGGCGTCGTGGCCGATGATGAACAGGCGCCCGATCATGAAGCCCGCCGCCAGGCCACACAGCAGCTGGGCCCACCACGTCGGCAAGAGCACCGTGGCGACCATCAGCGCGGCAAAGATCGACCAGTCCAGCGCCAGCAAGGCGATGGCGCGCGCGGTGCGGCGTTCAACGATGGGCGCCAGCCAGCCGCGGATCACCTTGCGGTGTGGCAGGGGCTGATGGGCGGGGATCGGGTCGGGAGAAGCGGTAAAAACGGGATTGCTGGACATGGCGACCGATGCTATCGGCGCATGCCCCGACCGGCCTTGATGCAGGTCAAGCCTTGGGCAAGGTCACCCCGGTCTGCCCTTGGTACTTGCCGCCACGGTCCTTGTAGCTGACCTCGCAAACGTCGTCCTTGTCGCTCTCGAAGAACAACACCTGGGCGCAGCCCTCGCCCGCGTAGATCTTGGCCGGCAGTGGCGTGGTGTTGCTGAACTCCAGCGTCACGTAGCCTTCCCACTCAGGCTCGAAGGGCGTCACGTTGACGATGATGCCGCAGCGCGCGTAGGTGCTCTTGCCCAGGCAGATGGTGAGCACGTTGCGCGGGATGCGGAAGTACTCCATGGTGCGCGCCAGCGCAAAGCTGTTGGGCGGGATCACGCAGACATCCTTGTTGATGTCCACGAAGCTGTTCTCATCAAAGTTCTTCGGGTCCACCACCGTGCTGTGGATGTTGGTGAACACCTTGAATTCGGGCGCGCAGCGGATGTCGTAGCCGTAGCTCGAGGTGCCGTAGCTGATCACCTTCTTGCCGTCCACCGCCCTCACCTGACCAGGCTCGAAGGGTGAAATCAGGCCGTGTTCTTCGGCCATGCGGCGGATCCATTTGTCGCTTTTGATGCTCATGGAGCGCGATTGTAGGGATTCGGGCGCCAGCGACCCCCGACCCCATCCCTGCGATAACCCCTCGCAACTTCCCGGAATTTCAGTAATTACTGAAAACTCAAGCCGAAGCCGATACATTCCTTCACATGCCACTGCAAGACCACCTCCCGCCCCTCAACCGCGAGTTCGTTGCCCACTTCGGGGAAATGGGCAGCAAATGGGGCATCAACCGCACCGTGGGGCAGATTTACGCGCTGCTCTACATCTCGCCGCAGGCGCTCAACGCCGACGAGATCGCCGAGACGCTGGAGTTCTCGCGCTCCAATGTGAGCATGGGCTTGAAGGAACTGCAGGCTTGGCGCCTTGTGCGCCTGCGCCACCAGCCGGGTGACCGGCGCGAATACTTCGAAGCACCCGCCGATGTGTGGGAAATCTTCCGCGTGCTGGCCGAAGAGCGCCGCCGCCGCGAGGTGGAGCCCACCCTCTCGATGCTGCGCACCGCCCTGCTCGACACCCCCACCACCGACGCCGAACGCCACGCGCAGAACCGCATGCGCGAGATGCACGACCTGATCGACCGCCTCATGACCTGGTTCGACGACGTGCAGAAGCTCGCGCCAGAGACCGCCATGCAGCTCATGGGCATGGGCACGACCGTGACCAAGGTGCTCGAGCTCAAAGACCGCCTCACCGGCAAATCGCCCGCCCGCAAGTCGCCACCCAAAGATCCGCAGGATCGCGCCGCTTGATTCGGCCGGCGGTTCGCCGATATCCCGATTACCCACCGACCCACCCGCCCCAAAGATCCCCATGGACGCCTTGATCCTGTCGCGAATCCAGTTCGCCGCCAACATCAGCTTTCACATCCTGTTCCCGACCATCACGATCGCCATGTGCTGGTTCCTGCTGTTCTTCCGGCTGCGCTTCATCAAGACGCGCGACCCGGCGTGGGAAGAGGCTTACTACTTCTGGACCAAGGTGTTCGCCCTGACGTTCGCGCTCGGCGTGGTCTCGGGCATCGTCATGAGTTTCCAGTTCGGCACCAACTGGCCCGGCTTCATGGAGAAAACCGGCAACATCGCGGGCCCGCTGCTGGGTTACGAAGTCCTCACCGCGTTTTTCCTGGAGGCGAGCTTCCTGGGCATCATGTTGTTCGGCCGGGGGCGTGTGTCAGAGCGGGTGCACCTGGCCGCCACCTTCCTCGTGGCCTTCGGCACCACCATGTCGGCGTTCTGGATCCTGAGCCTCAACTCCTGGCTGCAGACCCCCGCCGGCTACGAGATCGTCAACGGACAGTTCTTCGCCACCGATTGGCTGGCCGTGGTGTTCAACCCCTCTTTCCCCTACCGCTTCGCCCACAAGCTGCTGGCCTCAGCCCTCACGGCCTCGTTCCTGATCGCCGGCCTGTGCGCGTGGCAGCTCATCAAGGGCAGCGCCACCGCCGGCACCCACAAGGCCATGCGCACCGCCCTCGTGACCGCTGCGCTGGTGATCCCGGTCCAGTTCGTGGCCGGTGACCTGCACGGCCTGAACACGCTGGAGCATCAGCCCGCCAAGGTGGCTGCCATGGAAGGCATCTGGGACACGCAAAAAGGCGCGCCGCTCACGCTCTTCGGCATTCCCGACGAGAAGGCCGGCGAGACCCACTACGCGATCAAGATCCCCAAACTGGCCAGCCTCATCCTGGCGCACGATCTCGACGCCGAGATCCAGGGCATCAACGATTTCAAGGGCGCGCACCCGCCCGTGGCGCCCGTGTTCTGGTCCTTCCGTGTCATGGTGGGCACGGGCACCCTGATGATGGCCGTGGCCTGGTTCGCAGCCTGGCAGTTGTGGCGCCAACGCAAGCAGATGGCCGACGGCAAGATCCACCTGCCCAAGCCATTGCTGTACGTGCTCGCCGGCATGACCTTCTCGGGCTGGGTGGCCACGCTGTCGGGCTGGTACGTCACCGAGATCGGCCGCCAGCCCTTCATGGTCTACGGCCTGCTGCGCACCAGCGAGATCGCCACCGACATCGCACCGCCCATGATCGCGCTCACGCTCACCGCCTACCTCATCGTCTACGGCCTGCTGCTCGTCACCTACATCGGCGTGCTCAAGTACATGGCGGAGAACCCGTTCAAGCACGCACCCGTTCCCGGCGGCAATGCTGCCTTGGGCAAGGCGGGAGTCTGAACATGACCTGGGCCGAATTCCTTCCCCTGATCTTCCTCGCCGTGATGGGCCTGTCCTTGCTGGCCTACGTGGTGCTCGACGGCTACGACCTCGGCGTCGGCCTGCTGCTGCCGCTGGCCGACGAGAGGCAGAAGGACACGATGATCGCGAGCATCGGCCCGTTCTGGGACGCCAACGAAACCTGGCTGGTGCTGGGCGTGGGTGTGCTGCTGGTGGCCTTCCCGTTCGCGCACGGTCTGGTGCTGCAAGCGCTTTATTTGCCGGTGGCCATCATGCTGATCGGGCTGATCCTGCGCGGTGTGGCGTTCGACTTTCGCGTCAAGGCACCGCTGCAATACAAGGACTTCTGGAACAAGGCGTTTTTCGCCGGCTCGCTGCTCGCCAGCAGCGCGCAGGGCTGGATGCTGGGCAGCTACATCACCGGGTTCGAGCCAGGACCGCTGGGTCTGGCGTTCAGCCTGGGCATCGCCATCACGCTGCCGGCCGCCTACATCCTGCTCGGCGCAGGCTGGCTCATCATGAAGACTGACGGCGAACTGCAGTTGCGCGCGGTGTTCTGGGCCAGGCGCGTGCTCTGGCCCATGGGGGTGGCGCTGGTTGCCATTTCGGCCGCCACGCCGCTGGTGAACCCGGCGGTGGTGCAGAAGTGGTTTGGCGTGCCCGAGGTGTTTGCCCTGCTGCCGGTGCCGCTGAGCTGCGCCATCGCGTTCTTCGCCGTGCGCTGGGTGGTCACGCACCCAGAGGTGGTGAAAGCCGGCTACGGCTGGGTGGTGTTCGTGTCCACCGTGCTGATCTTCGTGCTGGCCTTCTTCGGCCTGTCGTACAGCATCTACCCCGACATCGTGATCGGCCGCATGACGGTGTGGGAAGCGGCGATTGGCACCGACGCACTCACCGTGATCTTCATCGGCGTGGCGATCACATTGCCGGTGATCATCGTGTACACGATCTTCATGTACCGGGTGTTCTGGGGCAAGGCGAGGGATCTCACCTACACCTAGGAACACCCCCCTGCGCCGCTGACGCGGCTTCCCCCCTCTCTGGCGCGCCTTCGGCGCTGGGAGGGGGGACGGCATCTTGGGCCGGCGTAGCCGGACCCTTGATGCCTCGCGATGAAGGCACTTCATGCGATGCGGGGCTTTCTCCCTCGCCCCTCTGGGGAGAGGGCTGGGGTGAGGGGCGGCTGTTTGGCTTACTGGCCGGCGATCACCGTGCGCTCGATCACCCGGTCATCGCCCAGCACGATCAGCGCAAACAGCAGCTCGTCGAGGTTGCTGGCCTGAGAAGTCTTGCGCGCCAGCAGCGGCGTGGCCTTGGGGTCGAGCACCACGAAGTCGGCCTCGTTCCCTGGCTGCAGATTGCCCACCCCACCGTCCAGGCCGAGCGCCTTCGCAGCACCGGCCGTGTGCAACCACCACAGGCGGCCCGGCGTCAGGCTGAGTCCGGTCTTGCTCTGGCCCTCGCGGCCCACGCAATAGGCCGCGAGCATGGTGTGGAAGGGTGAGAAGCTGGTGCCCCCACCCACGTCGCTGGCCAGGCCGTAGCCCATGCCGGCCGCGTCGGCCGCCGCAAAGTCGAAGAAGCCGCTGCCCAGAAACAGGTTGCTGGTGGGACTGACCGCCGCCACCGCGCCGGTCTGCGCCATGAGCGCGCGGTCGGCGGCGTCGAAATGGATGCAGTGCGCGTACACCGCGCGCTCGCGCAGCAGACCAAAGTCGCCGTACACGCCCAGGTAGCTGCGAGCGGCTGGAAACAGCTCGGCTGCCCAGCGCACCTCGTCCAGGTTCTCGGCCACGTGCGACTGGATCCACACATCGGGGTACTTCGCCGCCAGCTCGCCCGCACCGCGCAGCTGCGCCGGCGAGCTGGTGGGCGCGAAGCGCGGCGTGATGGCGTAGCCCAACCGGTCCACACCGTGCCAGCGCTGGATCAGCGCCTCGGTATCGATCAGGCTTTGTTCGGTGTCGTCGCGCACACCGTCGGGGCTGTGGCGGTCCTGCAGCACCTTGCCGGTGATGAAACGCAGGCCGCGGCGCTGCGCCTCTTCAAACGCCGCGTTCACGGAGGCCGGGTGCGAGGTGGCAAACGTGAGCGCGGTGGTCACGCCGTGGCGGGCCAGCTCGTCGAAGAAAAAGCGCGCCACCTCAGCCGCGTGCTCGTCATCGTGAAAACGCGACTCGTGGGGGAAGGTGTAGTTCTCCAGCCAGGGCAACAGGCCAGCCGCCGGCGCACCGATCACGTCGGTCTGCGGGTAGTGGATGTGCATGTCCACAAAACCGGGCGCGATGATTTTGCCGCGCAGGTCTTCCACCGCCACGCCGGGAAAACGGTCGATCAGCGCGTCGTGGCTGCCCACGGCGCGCACAACCGACCGACCTGCCGCGTCCGGCCCCACGACCAGCAGGCCGTCGGCCTCGAACAGGGGGGACTGGTCGTCGGCAAAACGCAGGAGGGACGCTCGGTAGGCTTTCATGGGCGGGAGCTTACTGGCGTGGGCCGGGTTCGACATACCGAAAGCGACATGGCGCCTATCGGTCGATCCTGGCCAGCACGCCCTCGGCCAGCCACTTCATGCCCAGGATCTCGGCGTCGCTGAGCGACTTGCCGGCGGCGATCGCGGTGTTGCCTTCGTTGTCGCGCACACCGGCTGCACTGGCAAACACCTGCAGGCGGCCCGCGGCCATGTCGGCCTGGCGCGCCAGCACCTCGTCGCGCACGGCGGCCGGCACCTTGGGGCCGAAGCCGTCAACGCGGACCATGCCCTCCTTCACGCCGCCCCACACGCTGCCGCTGGCCCATGTGCCGTCCAGCACGGCCTGCACGCGGCGCGTGTAGTAGTCGCCCCAGAGGTGGGTCACGGCGAGAATTTGCGCGTCGGGTGCGAACTGGCGCATGTCGGAGTGGTAGGCCACAGCGAGCTTGCCGCGCTCCTGCGCGGCGGTCATCACCGCGGTGGAGCCGGTGTGAAACGCCAGCACCTCGGCGCCCTGGTTCATGAGCGACATGGCCGCGTCGCGCTCGCGCGGCGGGTTGAACCACTCACCCAGAAACACCACACGCACGGTGGCCTTGGGGTTGACCGAACGCATGCCCAGCGTGAAGGCGTTGATGCCCTGGATCACCTCGGGAATGGGAAAGCCCGCCACGTAGCCCGCCTGGGTGGCCAGGCGCCCGGCAGCCACACCGGCGAGGTAGCGGCCTTCGTAGTAGCGCGCATTCGCAGTGGCCACGTTGGGCGCGGTTTTGTAGCCGGTGATGGACTCGAACTTCACCTCGGGGAACTCGCGCGCCACTTTCAGCGTGGGTTCCATGTAGCCAAAGCTGGGCGTGAAGATGACGCGGTGGCCCTGTTGCGCCAGATCGCGGATCACGCGCTCGGCGTCCGCCCCTTCGGCCACGTTCTCCACAAAGCTGGTCTGCACGCGGTTGCCCAGCGCGGCCTGCACCGCCAGGCGCCCCTGCTCGTGCTGGCGCACCCATCCTGCTGGGGTGAGCGGCGCGACATAGACGAACGCCGCCTTCAGCGGCGCGTTCGCCGGGGCCTGAACCGGGGTCTGGGCGTGGAGTGAAAAGGGAATGGAAAAACTGGCGACCGCCAGTGCGCGGGCGCACCGGGCCACGAGGTTTTTGTACATGGTGGTCCTCTACATGGCTTCCGTGAATGAAAAAGCGAGCCGGGGAAGCACCGGGCTCGCTGGGGTGCAATTTTAGGCGATGGCGCTGTCCAGCAAGGTCATCAGCTCCGCGCGCCGCGCATCGCTCACAAAACTGGCTTCAAAGCTGTTGCGCGCCAGCGTGATCACGTCCTCGCGCGACAAACCAAGTGCCTGCACCGTCTGCACGAAGTTGGTGTTCATGTAGCCGCCGAAGTAGGCCGGGTCGTCGCTGTTGACTGTGGCGCACAGGCCGGCGTCGAGCAGGCGTTTCATCGGGTGGTCGCGCAGGTCGTTCACCACGCACAGCTTGAGGTTGGAGAGTGGGCACACGGTGAGCGGGATGCGGCGGCGCGCCAGCTCGGCCACCAGCGCCGGGTCTTCGAGCGAGCGCACGCCGTGGTCGATGCGCTCGGTCTTCAGGTCGTTCAGCGCTTCCCAGATGTAGGCGGGCGGCCCCTCTTCGCCCGCGTGCGCCACGATGCGCAGGCCGAGCTCGCGGCAGCGTGCGAACACGCGGGAGAACTTGCTCGGCGGGTGGCCGACCTCGCTCGAATCCAGGCCCACACCGATGAAATGCGCCCGGAAGGGCAAGGCCGCTTCCAGCGTGGCCAACGCGTCTTCTTCGCTCAGGTGGCGCAGGAAACACAGGATGAGTTCGGCGCTGATGCCCAGCTCGGCCTGCGCACGCTTGCACGCGCTCGCCAGACCCTGAATCACCGTGGCCATGGGCACGCCCCGCGCGGTGTGGGTCTGCGGGTCAAAGAACAACTCGGCGTGCACCACGTTGTCGGCCTTGGCGTGCAGGAAGTAAGCCCAGGCCATGTCGTGGAAGTCGGCCTCCTGCAGCAGCACGCTGGCGCCCGCGTAGTAAATGTCCAGAAAACTTTGCAGGTTGGTGAAGGCGTAGGCCTCGCGCAGCGCCTCCACACTCGCGTACGGCAGGCTCAGGCCGTTGCGCTGCGCGAGTGCAAAGATCAGCTCGGGCTCGAGCGAGCCTTCGATGTGGATGTGCAGTTCGGCCTTGGGGATGGCGGCGGCGAGTTCGGCGGCGGTCAGGGTCATGTCGGGTCTTTCAGCTGGTGCCCAGGACAATGCCCAGGCGCTTGAGGTAACGGCGGTAGGCGCTGGACACCCGGTCGGCCGGTCCGTGCACTTCGGTGACAGGTGCCGTGCGGCCGATGGGCAACGTGCGGGGTGTCTGCGATTCCACCACGGGGCGGTCTTGTGCAAAAACCGCGTCCTGGAAGTCGACCAGTTCCTGGTCGGTCGAGTCGTCGCCCTGGGTGACCATCACGAACCACGCCGTGCAGGCCGTGTCGCCGTCGGGGCGGATGAAGAGCCCAATGGCGTTGCTCACCGGGTCACCTTCGCTGGCGTCCTTGCGCAGGACGGCAGCGAACGGGTGCGGCACGTCGTAGCGGTAGTGGATCCAGGCGCCCCCGTCGGCGCCCGCGTAGGCGCGGGGCTGCCAGGCGCGGGCATCGCGCACGGCCAGACCATGAGCGCCCTCCTCCACCTGCCCGGTGTCCACCTGCGCGCGGCTGCGTTCGCCCAACCAGCCTTCGTGCACGAAGCCGAAGTGACTGAGGTCGAGGAAGTTTTCCACCAGGCGCGGCGCGCTGGTGTTGAGTTCATAAGGACCGCAGACGACGCGTCGCCACGCTGCATCTTCCGCAACCGCGAAGGCAGGCATGTCATCGAGCACGCCGAGCGGGGTTTGCGGCGCCTGCAGCCGCACCCACACCAGCCCGTGACGTTCACGCGCCTCGAACACGGTGGCCACATGGCCGGCGGGCGGCATGAAGTCGGGCGCGGCGGGGATGTGCAGACACTGGCCGGAATGACCGAACTGCCAGCCGTGGTAAGGGCACTCCAGCCTCGCACCGTGCAAGCCGATCAACACCCGGCCCAGCGAGAGCTGCGCGCCGCGGTGCGGGCACTGGTCGTCCCAGGCGTGCACCCGGTCACCGTCGTGGCCCGTTTCTCGCCAGAGCACCAGCGACTGCCCGAGCAGCCCGCAGGCCACAGGCGCTTCGCGCACCTGGTGCGAGGCGATCACGGGATGCCAGAGTTGCTGTTCGATCATCGAGACCTCATTCCAACAGGAAAGCCGCCCGAAGGCGGCTTTCCTTGTCAAACAACGCGGCGCTGACTCAGTTCGGCACCTTGCCTTCGACGCCCTTGACGTAGAACTTCACGCCACCGAGGAACTTGTCGTCGGCGACCACGTCCTTGGCCAGCACTTCCTTGCCGTCCTGACCCAGGATCGGGCCTTTCCAGATGGAGAAGCTGCCGTCCTTCAAGCCAGCGCGGATGGTGTCCACCTTGGCTTTGGTCTCAGCAGGCACGTCTTCGGCCACCGACACCATGTCGATCGCGCCTTCCTTCACACCCCACCACACGCCGCCGGTGGACCAGGTGCCTTCCAGCGCGTCCTTGGTGGCCTTGATGTAGTACGGCGCCCAGTTGATGATGGCCGAACCGAGGTGGGCCTTGGGGCCGTAGGCGGTCATGTCGGAGTCCCAGCCGAAGGCGCGCTTGCCCAGCTTCTCGGCGGTCTGCAGCACGGCCGACGAGTCGGTGTTCTGGAACAGCACGTCGGCACCGCCGTTGATCAGCGAGGTCGCGGCTTCGGTCTCTTTCGGTGGATCGAACCAGCCGTTGACCCAGACCACGCTGGTGGTGACCTTGGGGTTCACCGACTGCGCGCCCATGGTGAAGCTGTTGATGTTGCGGATCACCTCCGGGATTGGGATCGACGCCACCACACCGAGCTTGTTGCTCTTGGTCATGCTGCCCGCGATCACGCCGGCCATGTACGCGCCTTCGTAGGTGCGGCTGTCGTAGGTGCGCATGTTCTCGGCGGTCTTGTAGCCGGTGGCGTGCTCGAACTTCACGTCCTTGAAGTCGGGCGCGACCTTGAGCATGGGCTCCATGTAGCCGAAGGTGGTGCCGAAGATCAGCTTGTTGCCCTGGCCGGCCAGATCGCGGATCACGCGCTCGGCGTCAGCGCTCTCGGGCACGTTTTCCACGAAGCTGGTCACGATCTTGTCGCCGAACTCGGCTTCCAGTGCCTTGCGGCCGTTGTCGTGCGCAAAGGTCCAGCCACCGTCGCCCACCGGGCCCACATAGGCGAACGCGATCTTCAGCGGCTCTGGCTTGGGCGCTTCGACCACGGCAGGTGCAGGCGCCGCTGCAGGCGCAGCCTCTTCTTTTTTGCCGCAGCCGACCAGCACGGCGCTGGTCAGCGCGGTCAGCGCCGCGACCTTCATCAAGGAACGTTTGCTCAAGTCTGTCATGGGTGAACCTCAGGGTTGAGAGGGTTGATGGAACGGAAAGGAAGACAAGGGGGTGAGCTTCACCCCGCAGGGTATTGGCACCGGCAGATTTTTCAAGAAATCGTCGTCCGAAATTATGCGCCCGGATAAAAAGGTTTCCCGATGGAAGTGGGCATGTTGATGCGGATCCAGGTCGGGTTCCGCGAGATCAGCACCAGCACGACGATGGTGGCCAGGTACGGCATCATCGTCAGGAACTGGCTGGGCACGTTGACCCCGATGCCCTGCAGGTGGAACTGCAACATGGTCACGCCGCCGAACAGATAAGCACCCAGCAAGACCCGCGCCGGCCGCCAGGTGGCGAAGGTGGTCAGCGCCAGCGCAATCCAGCCCTTGCCGGCGATCATGCCCTCCACCCACAGCGGCGTGTACACGGTGGACACGTAGGCGCCGGCCAGGCCGCACAGCGCGCCACCGGCCATCACCGCCATCAGGCGGATGCGGCGCACCGGGTAGCCCAGCGCGTGGGCCGACTCCGGGCTCTCGCCCACGCTGCGCAGCACCAGGCCCGAGCGGGTGCGGTACAGAAACCAGATGAGGCCGAACACCAGCGCCACGCAGGCGTAGACCATGGGGTGGTGGCGAAACAGCGCCGAGCCCAGCAGCGGGATGTCGGACAGGTACGGAATGGCGAACTGGCTTTGCTCGGGCAGTTTTTCCTGCACATAACGCGAGCCGGCAAAAGCCGAGAAGCCGCCGCCAAACAGGCTGAGCGCGAGGCCCGTGGCGTACTGGTTGGTGTTGAGCCAGATCACCAGGCCACCGAAGATGGCAGCGAGCAAGGCACCGGCGGCCATGCCGGCGGCAAAGCCCAGCGCCGTGCTGCCGGTGTGCACCACCGTAGCAAAGCCGGCCAGCGCGGCGCACAGCATCATGCCCTCGGCACCCAGGTTGACAATGCCGGCTTTCTCGTTGATGAGCAGGCCCAGCGATGCAATGGCCAGCACGGTGCCCGCGTTGAGCGAGGCGGCGAAGAGCAGTGCGATGGATTCCATGGCCTATTTTTTCCAAACCAAGCGATAAGCGATGAGCGTGTCACAGGCCAGCAGCGCGAACAACAACAGGCCCTGAAACACCCCCGTGATCGATTTCGGCAGCCCCATGCGCGACTGCGCCAGCTCACCGCCGATGTAGAACATGCTCATGAGGATGGCCGAGAACACGATGCCCACCGGGTGCAGCCGCCCCACGAAGGCCACGATGATGGCCGCGAAGCCGTAGCCCGCCGGCACATAGGGCGTGAGCTGGCCGATGGGCCCGGCCACCTCCAGCCCACCGGCCAGCCCGGCCGCGCCGCCCGAGACCAGCAAGGCCGTCCACAGCGCCCGGCGCGAGGAGAAGCCCGCATAACGCGCCGCCGCAGGCGCGAGGCCAGCCACCAACTGCGCATAGCCCGCGTAGGTGCGAAACAGAAACACCCACACGGCCGCCACGCCGGCGAACGCCAGCAGCAGGCCGATGTTCACGCGCGAGCCGTCCATGAGCCTGGGAATCTGCGTCACGGCTTCAAAGGTTTTGGTCTGCGGAAAGTTGTAGCCCTGCGGGTCTTTCCACGGCCCGTAGACCAGGAAGTTGAGCACCTGAATGGCCACGTAGACCAGCATCAGGCTCACCAGAATCTCGTTGGCGTTGAATCGGTCTCGCAGCAGCGCCACGATGCCGGCCCACACCATGCCACCCACCACCCCAGCCGCCAGCACGGCCGGCACGATCCATGGCCCGGTGGTCTTGTCGGCCGTCAGCGCCACACCCGCCGCGAAGATGGCGCCCAGGATGTACTGGCCCTCCGCGCCGATGTTCCACACGTTGGAGCGGAAACACACCGCCAGCCCGAGCGCGATGATCAACAGCGGTGTGGCCTTGACCATCAACTCCGAGAGCGCGTAGGTGCTCTTGATCGGCTCCCAGAAAAACACCTGCAGGCCGCGCACCGGGTCTTTGCCCAGCACGGCAAACAAGATCACACCGATGACCACCGTGATCGCGAGCGCCAGCAGCGGCGACGCGTAGCCCCAGCCCCTGGACGGCTGCGGGCGGACTTCAAGCCGCAGCATGGGCGGACTCCTTCTTGTTGTTGTGCTGGTCGTCCCACAGGCCCGACATCCATTCGCCAATGCGCTCGATGGTCGCGTCCTTGCGGTCCAGGCTCGGCGAGAGCCGCCCTTTGGCGATCACGTGCAGGCGGTCGCTGATCTCGAAGAGTTCGTCGAGCTCTTCGCTCACCACCAGCACCGCGCAACCCGCGTCGCGCAGCGCGAGGATCTCACCACGGATCTGCGCCGCCGCACCCACGTCCACCCCCCAGGTGGGCTGGCTCACGATGAGCAGTTTCGGCTTGGCCTCGATCTCGCGGCCCACGATGAACTTCTGCAAATTGCCGCCCGACAGCGACTTGGCCGCCGCGTCCGGCCCGTTGGCCTTCACGTTGTAGCGCGCGATCACCTCGGCCGCCTGCTTCTGCAGGGCGCCCACCTTGATCCAGCCGCCCGCGCCCAGCGCATCGGCGCGCGAGAGCAGCAGGTTGTGCGCCAGCGAGAGCGTGGGCACGGCACCGCGGCCCAGGCGTTCTTCGGGCACGAAGTGCAGGCCCAGCGCGCGGCGCCTGCCCGGGCTCAGGCGCGACACATCGTGGCGTCCCATGCGGATGCTGCCCGCCGGCGCGCGGGTGTCTTCGCCCGACAGGGAATACAACAGCTCGCTCTGCCCGTTGCCCGACACCCCCGCGATGCCCACCACCTCACCGGCACGCACGGTGAGCGCGACGTCGGCCAGGTGGGTGCCGAACGGGTCGTCGCTGGCCAGCGTGAGGCCACTCACGTGCAGCACCGCTTCGCCGGCGTGCAGCTCGCGCACATCGAGCGCCGGTGGCTCGGCACCGATCATCAGGCGCGACAGCGATGCGTTGCTCTCCTGGCGCGGGTCGCACACGCCTGTGACCTGGCCGCCACGCAAGACCGTGCAGGCATCGCACAGCTCGCGGATCTCGTGCAGCTTGTGGCTGATGTAGAGGATGCTGCAGCCCTGCGAGGCCAGCAACCGCAGCACCACAAAGAGCTTTTCCACCGCCTGCGGCGTGAGCACCGAGGTGGGTTCGTCCAGGATGAGCAACTGCGGGCGGGTGAGCAGCGCGCGGATGATCTCCACCCGTTGCATCTCGCCCACGCTGAGCGTGTGCACCGGGCGCGAGGGGTCGATGTCCAGCCCATATTCGGTGGCCTTGGCGGTGATGCTCGCGCTCACCTCGGGCAGCGTCAGGCTTTTGTCCAGACCCAGCCACACGTTTTCGGCCACGGTGAGCGTGTCGAACAGGCTGAAGTGCTGAAACACCATGCTGATGCCCAGCGCGCGCGCCTCTTGCGGGTTGCGGATGTGCACCGTCTGGCCGTTGAAGCTCACCGTGCCTTCGTCGGGTTTCACCGAGCCGTAGATGATCTTCATCAGCGTGGACTTGCCAGCGCCGTTTTCGCCCAGCACCGCGTGCACCGAACCGGGCAACACGGTGAGCGAAATGCCGCTGTTGGCCACCACGCCGGGGTAGCGCTTGGTGATGCCACTGAGCTGGAGTCGGGTGGTGGTCATGCGGTTGTGTCTTGAGAAGGGTTGCCACTGGCAACGGGGTCGGGCTCCAGGCGGCGCAGGGAAGCGGCCACGCCCTTGATCTGTTCGCGCAGCCAGCGCCCGGCGGTGGACGCGTGGGTGCGCTCGTGCCAGAGCTGGTAATACATCATGCGGGGAAAGGGCACCGGGCACGGCAACACCTGCACCGGCAGCGTGCCCACGAAGCGCTCGCAGTATTGCCGCCCGGTGGTGAGCACCAGCAGACTGCCCGCCACCATGGCGGGGATCAGCCCGAAATGCGGGCAGCGCGCCGTGATGTTGCGCACCATGCCCAGCGTGGCCAGGTGGTCGTCGATGAAGCCGCGTGCGCCGGGGTGGGTCGGGGTGGGCGCAATGTGCTCGGCGCTCAGCCAGGCTTCCACATCCCAGCCGCGGCGCGCGGCCGGGTGCTGGGTGGACACCAGGCACACCACCTCGTCGCCAAACAGGCGGCCCAGGTGCAGATCGTCCGGCGGCTGTGACCAGTTGCCGATGACCACGTCCACCGTGCCCTGGGCGAGGTGGTTGCGGTAGTCGGCGTCGCGCGAGAGCGGATGGATCTCGATCGGGCAATGCGGCGCGGCGCTTTTCAGCTGCGACACCAGCTGCGGCAGAAAAAAAGGGTCGAGGTAGTCGCTGGCGGCCAGGCTGAAGGTGTGGTGAGCGGTGGCCGGGTCGAAACTGCGCGCGTCAGAAAACAACACCTCGGCGCTGCGCAGGATGTCGGCCGCCGGCTCGATCATGCGCAAGCCGGCCACGGTGGGCACCATGCCCGAGCCGGAGCGCACCAACAAGGGGTCTCCAGCCAGCTCGCGCAGGCGTTTGAGCGCCGCGCTCACCGCCGGCTGGTACATGCCCATGCGCAGCGCCGCGCGCGAAACGCTGCGCTCCGTGAGCACTGTGTGCAGCACGCGGATCAGGTGCAGGTCTATCTTGTCGAACATCGACACGTATTTCATACCCGGCTCAGTGTCGGTGGGATGGGGGTTTCGGCATTTTCGGCATACGGGCGAGCATATGTTGTGCCATGAGGCCCGGCGTATGCTGGCGCGCATGACCCCCCCGATTTCACCCCAAACCCTGACCTTCTGGCGCCGCGGCCAGGCCGTGGCACTGGACAACGTGCCCCCCGATCGCACCCTGCTGGAGGTGCTGCGCGAAGACCTGGCCTGCACCGGCACCAAGGAAGGCTGTGGCGAAGGCGATTGCGGCGCCTGCACCGTGGTGCTGGGGGAAGCGGTGGCTGGGCAGTTGCAATACAAGGCCGTCAACAGCTGCATCCGGCTGGCGCATTCGGTGCAGGGCATGGCGGTGTGGACGGTGGAAGACCTGGCCTCGGCCAGTGGCGAACTGCATCCTGCGCAGGAAGCCATGGTGCAGTGCCATGGCAGCCAGTGCGGGTTCTGCACACCGGGCTTCGTCATGAGCCTGTTCGGCATGTACCAGAACAGTGGAGGAAAACCCGTCGACCGCGCCCAGGCCGCCGCCGACCTCTCGGGGAACCTGTGCCGCTGCACCGGCTACCGGCCCATCTTCGACGCGGCGCAGCAGATGGGCCGCCTGCCCCTGCCCGCCGGCTGTGGCGTGAACGAACCGGTGGTGGTGGCCGCGCTGGAGGCTTTGGGCGAGCGCCCCGCTCCCCCGGCCGACGGCGCCTACATGCGCCCCACCACCCTGGCCCACCTGCTGCAGGCGCGCAGCGCGCACCCGCAAGCCCAGGTGGTGGCCGGTTGCACCGACGTGGGCCTGTGGGTCACCAAGCAACACAAGCGCTTCGCCCAGGTGCTCGACGTGACCGCCACCGAGGAACTGCGCCGCGTGGAAACCTACCCGCACCACATCGCCATCGGCGCGGCGGTTTCGCTGCACCAGGCCTACGCCGCCCTGGTGAGCGAGCGCCCGCCACTCCAACCCTTCGCCCAACGCTTCGCCGGCCTGCCGGTGCGCAACTCGGGCACCCTGGGCGGCAATGTGGCCAACGGCTCACCCATCGGTGACAGCATGCCACTGCTGATGGCGCTGGGCGCCAGCGTGGTGCTGATGCGCTGGGATGCGAAGCGCAACGCCGTGGCCCACCGCGAACTGCGGCTGGAAGACCTGTACACGGGCTACCGCACCAACGTGATGAAGCCGGACGAGCTGCTGTGCTGGATCAAGGTGCCGCGGCCGGTGGACAACGAATTCCTGCGCGTCTACAAGATCAGCAAACGCTTCGACGACGACATCTCCGCCGTGTGCCTGGCCATCCACATGACGCTGGTCGACGGCCAGGTGGGCACCATCGCCATCGGCGCCGGCGGCGTGGCCGCCACGCCGGTGCGCGCTCGCCAGACCGAAGCCGCCCTGCTCGGCCAGGCCTGGAACGCCGACACCGTGATGGCCGCCGTGGCCACGCTGCGCGCCGAGTTCCAGCCCATCAGCGACATGCGCGCCAGCGCCGCCTACCGCCAGACCGTGCTGGGCAACCTGCTGCAACGCTTCTGGCTGGAAAGCCAGGGCCTGCAGGCAATCAACCTTGAGTCGGTGTCGGTGGAGGCCCTGGCATGAACGCGCCCGACACCCTCACCGCCCTGACCACCGCCAGCCCACGCGCCGCCGGCGTCTCGCGCCACCACGAAAGCGCGCGCGCCCAAGTGGCCGGCGGCGCCACCTACATCGACGACATCCCCGAGGTGCGCGGCACGCTGCACGCCGCGCCCATCTGCTCGCCCGTGGCCCACGGCCGCCTGCGCGGCATCGACGCCAGTGCGGCGCTGGCCCTGCCCGGCGTGCGCGGCATCGTGGATGCGCGCGACATCCCGGGCGACCCGGTGCTCGCCGCCTTCAGTCACGACGAACCCGTGTTCGCCAACGACCTCGTGCAGTTCACCGGCCAGGTGGTGGCCCTGCTGCTGGCCGACGACACCATGACCGCGCGCCGCGCCGCGCGCCTGGTGAAGCTCCACATCGAGCCCCTGCCCGCCGTGATCAGCGTGCACGAAGCCCACGCGCTGGAAAGCTATGTGTTGCCGCCGGTGCATGTGAAACGCGGCGATGCAGCCGCTGCCCTGAAGCGCGCGCCGCAGGTGCTGGAGGGCACTTTTGAAGTGGGTGGCCAGGAGCACTTTTACCTGGAAGGCCAGATCGCCTACGTGCTGCCGCTGGAGCAGAACCAGTGGTGGATCCACACCAGCACGCAGCACCCCGGCGAGGTGCAGCATTGGGTGTCGCATGCGCTGGGCATTGCCAACCACGCGGTCACCGTGGAATGCCGGCGCATGGGCGGCGGCTTCGGCGGCAAGGAAACGCAGGCCGGCCACCTGGCCGTGTGGGCCGCCATCGCCGCGAACAAACTGCAACGCCCGGTGAAGCTGCGGCTGGACCGCGACGACGACTTCATGATCACCGGCAAGCGCCACCCCTTCGCCTACCACTACCGCGCCGGGTTCGATGCCAGCGGCCTGCTCTGCGGGCTGGAACTGGAGATGCTGGCCAATTGCGGCTTTTCAGCCGACCTCTCCGGCCCCGTGGCCGACCGCGCCATCTTCCACGCCGACAACGCCTACTTTCTGGAAGACGTGTCGATTGCGAGCTACCGCTGCAAGACCAACACCCAGAGCCACACCGCGTTTCGCGGCTTCGGCGGCCCGCAAGGCGTGATCGTGATCGAACGCATCCTGAGCGACATCGCGCGCCAGCTCGGGCTGGACCCTTTGGATGTGCGGCTGCGCAACCTCTACGGCATTGAGACGCGCAACGTCACCCACTACCAGATGAAAGTGGAGGACAACATCCTTGAACCGCTCATGACCACGCTGGCCACCACCAGCCGCTACCGCGAGCGCCGCGAACAGATCAGCGCCTGGAACGCCAGAAGCCCGGTCATCAAAAAAGGCATTGCACTCACGCCGGTGAAGTTCGGCATCAGCTTCACCGCCACGCTGTTCAACCAGGCCGGCGCGCTGGTGCACGTGTACACCGACGGCAGCGTGCAGGTGAACCACGGCGGCACCGAGATGGGCCAGGGCCTCAACACCAAGGTGGCCGCCATCGTGGCCGACGAGCTGGGCGTGCCGTTCGAGCAGGTCATGTCCACCGCGGCCGACACCAGCAAGGTGCCCAACGCCAGCGCCACCGCCGCCAGCGCCGGCACCGACCTCAACGGCCGCGCGGCCCAGTTTGCCGCGCGCCACGTGCGCGACAACCTCGCCGCCTTTGTGGCCGGGCTCGACGGCTGCGGCGCCGGTGCCGTGAGGTTTGAAGCCGGCCAGGTGATCACGCCCAAGACCACGCGCACGTTCAACGACGTGGTGCACGCCGCCTACGCCAACCGCATCCAGCTCTGGAGCGACGGTTTCTACCGCACGCCCAAGATCCACTACGACAAGACCACCATGCAGGGCCGACCGTTCTATTACTTCGCGTACGGCGCCGCGGTGACCGAAGTCGCCATCGACACCCTGACGGGTGAGAGCCGCGTGCTCAAGGTCGACATCCTTCACGACGTGGGCCGCAGCATCAACCCCGCCATCGACATCGGGCAAATTGAAGGCGGCTTCGTGCAAGGCATGGGCTGGGTGACGACGGAGCAACTGGTGTGGAACGACAAGGGCACCCTGCAGACCCACGCCCCCAGCACCTACAAGATCCCCGCCACCGGCGACATTCCCGAACACTTCCAGGTGGACCTCTGGCCCGAGCCCAACCGGGAAGACAACGTGCATGGCAGCAAAGCCGTGGGCGAACCTCCGTTCATGCTGGCGATCAGCGTGTTTGAAGCGCTGCGCGATGCGGTGGCGCAGGCGGGCGGGCAGCCGCAGGGGATGCACGCGCCGGGGACGGCGGAAGAGGTGTTGAAGGCCGTGCAGCGATAAGAGGTGGGCAGCGACCGCCGTCGGCAGCGCTCCCACGGCCAAGGCGCGTTGCAACGCAACGCGCCAGCCCGCTGGGCGAGGATCACTTCACGTCGATGTCGATGAAGACCTCGGTGTCGGACACCCGGGTGCCGTTGGAAACGGTTTTCATGAAGGTGTTGTTGACCGGGTTCCCGACGCCGAACGATGAGGTCGGATCCAGCTTGAAGGTCACGCGGTATTTGCCGGCGATGGAGCCCGAGGTCGCCGGATCCCAGACAAAGCCGTAGGTGAAGTTGCCGGACACCGGGATTTCACCGGAGAGCTTGTTGAGGCCGTCGGGGAATGCCGGATCAAACAAGGCCTGATTCACCACCAGAGGCCCGGTGGGCAGACCGCCCGCGTCCAGCTTCTGAAGCGTCAGACGGGCGTTGGTCGCGAAGACAAAGGCGGTGGTGGCGGTGGTGGCCACCCCCGTGGTCCCCTGCAACTCGTTCGTTCCCGATCCCGACAACAGCAACATCGGGTAGACCGTCATGGGGGTGGCGGTCACGTCCTTGCTCAGCACCATTTCGATCCGGATCTTGGCAGACGAACTGAGGCTGGCGCTGGACAGGTTGTCGCCCCAGTTGGCGTTCACTTCCTGGTCCACTCCATTGGCTTTGGCCCACTCGCCTTGCCAGGTGTTGATCGACTTTTGTTCGTAATACAGCGGGTTGATCTTGGACACCTGGGGCAAGTAAGGCAGCGTGGTCTGGGGGACCGTGAGAGCCTGCATGGCGGTCACTTCGGTGGCCAGCGGGCGCAGCCCCGTGTTGTGGTCGATGGCGGTCAAGTCGCTGATGGTCCAGCTCTTGGCGGGATCCAGGGCCAGGTTCGTGATGCCGATGTCGTCAGCAAAGACCAGCGCCGCTGAAAAGTTGTTGCCGTAGGTGGCGGGCACCGGTGGCCCCGTCACCGAGTCGCTGGCCACGGCAGATGGCGTCTCGCCGCCCGCGTTCTTGGCGGTGACCACGTAGTAGTACGTGGCGTTGGCCCCTGGCAAACCGATGTCGGTGTGGCTGTAAGGCGTGGTCTGGGCCGCGACCGCAGGGATCGACGCGACCAGATTGGCCGGGGCAACCAACGCGGTCGCGTTGGTGGTCGCGGTGGTGCTGCGGTAAATCTCGAAACTGTCCGGCAGGCCGGTGCTCGCCGAGACCGCTGGCGGCGACCACACCAGGGTGGCCACGTTCTCGCCCCCGGTCACCGTCAAGCCGGTGGGCGCGCCGGGCGCGGCAACCGTCACCGGCGGCGGTGGTGCCGTCGCGTCGGATGAACCGCCACCACAGCCGGAGAGTGAGAAGGCCGCAACGGATGCCAGGGCAAGCGCGGCAACACCGTTCAAGAACCGGTGCCAGCGAGAAGGGTCTGTCTGGAACGTTTTCATGGTGAATCTCCTTGGTTAAAACACAACGGGATATCGGGGCCGGGAACGCCCGGCCAGTGGTGGCCCCGGGTCTTGGCAACGGCCACTGAAACGGCTTGAAGCCTGTTCGGTTCGTCGCGATGGCCGCTCGAACCAGCGCACCACACGGCTGCGGGTGCCAACATCGGTCAGCGCGTTTTGAGCTCGTCCCGCAGCCTCAGGTGCAGCTCCTCTTGAGCCTTCAACTGGTCACGGGTTTTCATCTCGGCCTGCTCCTGCAGCTTCAACTGGTCCAGCGACTGCAGATGAAGCTGTTCCTGGGTCTGCAACTGATCACGGTCGCGGGTCTGGTCCTGGGTCTTGAGCTGGTCGCGGGTCTGCGTGAGCAGACGGTCTTGCGTTTTGAGCTGATCGCGCGTGGCGCTGAGCAGGCGGTCCTGGGTCTTGAGCTGATCCCTGGTGCGCAACAGCCACTGTTCCTGGGTCTTGAGCTGTGCCTGCGTGTGAAGCCGGTCCTGCTGTGCCGCCATGGCGCCAGAACCAGCCCCAGGGCCAGCCCCGGGGCCGGTACCTCCCGCACCGCCGCCACCCCCTGCGCCACCGCCGCCGCCGGCAGGCCAGGCGGGTGCCGCCAGAGAAACGGCGAGGGCGAATGCAACAAAAAACACAGGCAAGGGCTTGTTCATGGGGTGTCCTCAGAGATTGAAGTTGGGTGCTTGTGCCGGTTCGGGTCTGGTGACGCGTGTCGTGCAAACCTCGACCTGCAGTGTTCGCCCGCCGAGCCCGCGGAGCATTGAGCGCACGCAAGGCAAGGCTTCGCCAGACCCGAATCGGTGTGTTGCCCAGGCGATCTCGGGCCACAACCTGCGGATCGCTTGAGCCTGCTCAATCGCACCCGCACCGCCCCTCTGGAAACTGAATCACAAGCTTCTTACAGCCGTTTACACAGGAGGGCGAGCATGGCTTTCAGATTCAGAGGCGTCGGGGTGTTGGGTGCCTGCGTGGTCACAGGCGTGGTGCTGGCCGCCACACTCATCACGATCCAGCCGCCTTTCGCGCTCAGCGAAGGCAGTTCGGGCGACAAACCCAAGGTCCAGCGCGCCAGCGACGGCACGCTGG
Source organism: Hydrogenophaga sp. (assembly GCF_030158645.1). Taxonomy (GTDB): domain Bacteria; phylum Pseudomonadota; class Gammaproteobacteria; order Burkholderiales; family Burkholderiaceae_C; genus Hydrogenophaga. The sequence continues at coordinate 36,732 of NZ_JAOASO010000048.1, forward strand.
TCGTCGTCTATGGCGACAACCCGGTGGGTGCGGGCACGGTCTACGACGTGAAGGCCCGGACCGAGCGCCTGGCGCGCGACGTGTTCGTGAAAACCTGCAAGCCCGGCGCCACGAAGTCCTGCGACAAGCTGGCCGACTGGTCGCCACCGATCAACCTCTCCAGCTCGGCTCTGCAGCTGAGCACCGGGGTGTTCGACTGGCGCGGCACCCTGGGCGAGCCCGCCAGTTACCCGGGCGACATTGACAAGGCCAACATCAAGACCAGCGGCCCGGTCATGGTGGTCACCTGGGTCAGCAAACACTGCCCCGACGGCGATCTGGCCACCGCCGACCTGCAGCCCCCGGTGCAGCGCGGTGTGCGCTACCTGGAGCGGGATGGCGGCCGTGTCGTGCCGTTTTCCTGCATGTGGGTGGCGTGGTCCACCAACAGCGGCGCCAGCTGGAAACCCGCCGTGCAGCTGAGCACCGGCGTGCGCGACGCCATCCAGGACGCGAGCAATGGCGGCTTCAACAGCGAAACCCGCAAAGGGCAGATCAACATCTCCTGGCAGGAAGACCCGGTCGGCCTGAAGCTGGGCGAGGCCGACGGCCCGGGCGATGGCGCATCCGGCGCCAACGTGTCGATGGGCACCGACATCTGGTACACGTGGGCCACGGTGGATTTGAGCGACAACGCCGCCTCACCACCGGTCACCAGCAACGACTTCGTGCTCGCCCCGCCGGCGCGCCTGACCGACAACCACCTGTTCGACGGCATCGACGTGACCACCGACACCAACGCGGTGTTGGAGGGCAACGCCACCGAGGTAAGCCCGACCACCATCGAGTCGGGCGACGCGGGCGCATCGCGCGCCAACATCGGCATGGTGGGCAACCAGGCGCTGGTGGCGTATGAGGAGACCAAGGCCGCCGCCGGCGCGTCCAGCGGCAAGTTCATCCGGTACCACAGCTTCACCTTCAACAAGCCCACGCCGGTGGCGGGTGACGCGACGTCGAACGACCCCCGGGGTTGCGTGATTTCCGATCCGCTGCGCAACGCGCGCCGCGTGCGCTTCCTCACCCAGAGCCCGGCCGATGCGGGCGCTGGCGGGGTGCAGCTCGCGGTGTTCTGGAAAGAAGGGCTGGCCGACAAGGGCGGCGCCTCCGACATCGTGCTGCGCCAGGCCATCGGTCCCGACGCCACCACCGTGTCGGTCAAGCCCGTGCACCTGCAGCCGGTGGTGGACACCGCGTGTGCCACCTCGGCCTACGCCGAGGCCGCGGCGCTCACCAGCGCGCGGGCCACCAACATCAGCAGCCGCAGCGCGGTGGCCACCGCCGCCGACAACGGGCTGGTCGACGACACCGAGCGCAACAACACCGAGAACGCGCTGGCCCACCGTGGTGTGCTGCGCGGACGCGATCTGTGGCTGGGCTACTCCTACACCCGCGATCTGGCGCTGCTCGACGCGCAGCAGGACAACTACAACTTCTGGATCCGCCAGTTCAACGTGGACACAGGCGCCTGGAGCCTGCCGTCCAACGTGACACGCATCACCGACACGCGCATCAATGTGCGCGAGCCGCGCATCTTCGGCACACCCAAGAGCAACCCCGGCGCCTGCCCCAGCGGCCAGCCCGACGATCCGCTCACCACCGACAAGACCCAGTGCCAGAACACCGACGTGGTGTTCCTCGCCTGGGGCACGCAGGAGAACGTGCCGCTGAGCGACCCCGACGGCGGCGACGACCTCGGCGTCTACATCACGCAGAGCAGCGACGCTGGCCGCCACTTTGCCACCCCGGTGCGCTATTCCACCGCCCAGGGTTCGCTGTTCCAGGACGACGAATCGGCCTTCGAGGCACAGATCGTCACCCGCCCCGACGGCACGCGCTTCTTCGGCGTGTGGAACCAGGCCGATGCCGCCAGCGGCAAGACCGTGGCCGAGTACGCCAGCGGTGACGTCGCCACCGTGCCCGACCCGGCACCACCGGCACCGGTGGACGAAGGCGGTGGCTGCACCGCCGCCACCGGCCAGCGTCCTCTGGATCCTGCGCTGCCGGTGCTGGCCTGTTTCGCCCTGATCGGTCTCGCTCTGCGGCGCGTGCGCGCCCGGCGGGCCGCACCGGGACGTTGAGACGGTTCCCGATCTTTTTCCCCCGATTTTTTCCACCTCAAAGGAATTCTCATGACCTTCCGACCTCTTCAATCGTTGGTGCGGCGTCCGCTGTGGACCGCCGGCCTGACGGCGGTGTGCGCCGCCGCAGCGGTGGCCACCGGCTGCGGCGGTGGTGGTGGCGGTGGTGCTGCCGACAGCGCCGCCGTCACACCCACCACCATCATCGAAGCCAACATCGACACCTTGGCCACGCAGGTGGGCGGCGGTACGCAGGACGTGGAGCTCTACAACGACGGCACGGCCGACTGGACGCTCTACACCATGGCCAACCGTTTCGCGGCCACGCCCATCGGCATGAGCAAGGGCGCGGTGACCGAGATCGCCATGCCGGGCGCCATCCAGCACATCACCGTGGTCAAGGGGTATGGCGGTCAGAACTACGCCTTGCTCTCCATGGGCAGCAAAGGCATCGGCGTGGTGAACATCACCAACCCGGCGGCCATGGTCCACGTGCGCACCATGAGCGTGAGTTACCTGCCGCCCGAGTACACCTACTCCGACGGCGGCGGCACCATCTTCACCGAGGCCGCAGCGGCCGCACCGCTCGCAGACGGGCCAGTGACCGACCTGCTGGTGGACGACCGGGGAACACCCGAAACCACCGACGACGAACTGTTCGTGGCCAACGGCGCCTTCGGCATCCAGAGCACGAAGCTCTCCCACCTGCTCGGCGCAGCTGCAGACGGCGTGCTCACCATCGACGGTGCGCAGGCCTGGACGATGAAGTACGCCGGTGAGAACCCCTGGGGTGGGCCGATGAGCCTCCAGCAGCATGGCGGTCGTCTGTACGCCGCGCTGGGATTCCTCGGTGTGGGCATCTACGACCCGACCACCCTCGCTCGACAGGGCGCCTACAACCTCTACACCGACTGCGCCAACAGCCAGCAGGAGGACTGGTTCGGCTTCCCCCACCGCAAACCCGCCTGCAACACCGCCTTGCTGGCCAGCCCGGCCTACAAGGACGCCGACGGCATGCCCACCTATGAGCAGGCCGCCGCCGAGCTGGGTGACAAGAACAGCCTGGGTGCCTACCCGTGGGCCGAGTTCGACCGCTACGGCAAGTACTACTACAACGCCCGCAGCCTGGACCTGGTGGACCTGCCCGGCGGCAAGACCATGGCCTACGTGGCGTACTCGCTCGGCGGCCTGGTGGCCGTGGACGTGACCACGGCGGGGGCTCCGGTCTACGCCGGCTACGTGCCCGCCGCACCGGCCCATGGTCCCGACGAACCACCGGTCAATGTGGACAAGAAAGGCATCTTGTCGCACTTCGGCTCCGGCATGCTCAAGGAAGCCGGCGTGATGAACGTGCGCGTGGTACCCGATCCCGACGACGGCACGAAATTCCACGCCTACTACACCGACCACTTCGCCGGACTGGTGGTGGTCAAGGGCGCGGAAGCACCGGGCGCGCAGTGGCGCAACGGCAGCTACAACAACGACACCGACCCCCGGGTCTTCTGGCCCGATTACGAGTTCGTGAAGTCTTACGACATGACACCGGTGCCCGTGGGGGACGAATCGATGCCGAAGTTCCTCACGGCGGTGAACGGCAACTACACCGCGCCGGTGATGCTGGTCACCGGTGAGATCAACGGCCACGGCGGATCGCTCTTCATGGTCGCTGGCAACACGAAGGCCAGCGGGCAGGTGGACGTGGTCGAGTCGTCGGGCGCCGGTGGTGTGAGCTTCGTCGACATCATCGACCTCCAGGGCGCCGGGGTGGCGGTGGCCAACCGTTTCGCGGTGCCGGTGAACCTGGTCAGCACCAACGAGGTGGGCGCGGCCGAGGACGGCTCGGCCAGCCAGCCCATCGCCATCGGCCACGCCGAAGGTGTGACGGTGTCGGGCAACCACCTCTACCTGGGCGACGGCCCGCACGGCATGAGCGTCTGGCGCATCGCCGATGGCCTCAACCCCATCGACGACCTTCATCTGGTGGCCAACACGCTGCAGAGCGAGTACCCCACCGGCGACACCGTGCTGCCCACGCCGCACGCGTTCAAGGTGGCTTTCGGTGCCGACCCGACACAGGCCTATGTGATGAGCCAGAGCCTGGGCATGCGCCGCGTCAACGTCTCGGCCGTCACCAGCGGCGCCGCGCAGGTGGGATCGCCCGCTTTGCTCAACGCCAAGGGCGGCATCTTCGAGCACAACACCGAGGCCGGCAACGTGGGCGCGGTGAAGATCACCGGACAGGACCACGCGTATGGCGTGACCTTCCGGGGCAAGTACGCGATCGTGGCCGACGGCGACAACGGCCTGAGCGTGTACGACACCACCGCCGACCCGGGCACCGGCACCCACGTGGCCGCCAACATCGGCGACTCCGAAGGCACCAGCGGCAAGCCACCACTGGGTCGCGCGGCCACCGTCAAGCTCTGGACGAACAGTGCCACCCAGCGCACCTATGCGGTGGTGGCAGCGGGCTCCTACGGCGTCTCGGTGGTCGACATGACGGACTTCTTCGCCACCGGACTGGCGTCGGATCTCAACGTGGCCGAGCATCTGATCAAGACCTTCGAGCCGCTCAAGGCCGACGACGACAACGCCTTCGGCTCGGCCGACGGCAAGAGCGTGGACGTGCACGTGGTCGGTGACATGGCCTACTTCAGCTACGACAGCTTCGGCCTGGTGGCCTACCGCATGGCCGACCTGATCCGCCCCGCCACGTTGGAGCGCCCGGCGGTGGTGCCGGCGGGCCAGGCGCCCGACGCCTGCCTGGCCGTGACCGACGTGACCAAGCTCAGCGCCAAGCAGGGCGGTGTGGCCGAATGCCGTCCCGCAGCGGCCGGCTACTTCAAGCTGCAGAAGCTCGCCGGGTATGAAAGCGTGGACGGCGGTGCGCTCTACATGACGCCCCAGCTCTTCCCCGCCAACCAGCTGCTGAGCAACGGCGCCGGCTCGGTCTACACACTGACCACGCCCCGCCTGTTGTTCTACGTGGCCTACGGCGACGCGGGTGTGGTCAAACTGGACTGGAGCAACGTGACCGCGCCCTCCCTGATGGCCATCAAGGGTGTGGTCGGCGGAGCCGGCGCCACCGCCATCCACAACGGCCGCGTTTATGTGGCGGCGGGAGCGGGTGGCCTCAGCGTGTTCAAGTAACCCGGTCATCTTGTGTTCGGGCTGCTCTCTGTCCCTGGGAGCATCCCCTTGCAGGACACCGCCCGTATTCGGGTGGTGTCCTTTTTTGCTTCAATCTCCGATGCCAGTGCACCGTCTGAACCGTCCTGACCCCCACCTGGTGCTGGCCCTGATGGCGGCCGTGCCCGTGTGGGTCGGGCTCCTGATGTGGGCCGGCCCGTGGATGCGTGTCCCGCAAGGCGTGTGGTCCTGGTGCTCGCTGCTGCTGGTGCAGCCCTGTCTGGAAGAGTGGGTGTTTCGCGGCCTGCTGCAGGGCGAGGCACTTCGGCTGACCACCTGGCGTGGAAGGCCTGCGCGGCTGGGACCGGTCACCTGGGCCAACGCGCTGGTCACGCTGGCTTTTGTCGCGCTGCACCTTCTGACCACGCCGGTGGCCTGGGCCCTGGCCGTGGCGGCGCCCTCGCTGGTGCTGGGCCATCTGCGTGAGCGGTTCAACAGCGTGTGGCCGGCTGTGTGGGTTCACGCCATTTACAACATGGGCTTCGGCGTGACCGCCTGGCTCCACCGCGCTGTCTGAGGTCCGCACCTGGCGGACCGCAGCGTTGGTGGACACCGGATCGTGGTCTGTCGGCAGGCGTGGACTTCGCTGACCCGGCTGACCCGGCTGGCCCGCAAACGACTGGGCCAACCGGCCGCTTTCGGCCTTGCAACCCACTCAACTCCTCAACGAGCGCTACCATCCACCGGCATTTTTGTTCACCACAAGGAAAAAACAATGTTCAGTCATGTGATGGTGGGGTCCAACGACCTGGAGCGCTCGAAGATTTTCTACACCGCGGTGCTCGGCACACTCGGCGTGGGTGCGCCGGTGGAAAACACAGCGGGTTCGGGCCACAAGCGGCTCTTCTTCCGCCACGAAGGCACGTCGTTCTGCGTGAGCGAACCCATCAACGGGGAAGCGGCGTGCCCTGCCAACGGCGGCACCGTCGGCTTCAAGTGCGCGTCGCCCGAGCAGTTGCAGGCGTTTCACGACACGGCCGTGGCGCACGGCGGCGTGTCGATTGAAGACGCACCCGGCCCGCGCGGCGGCCCATCGGGCAGCATGCACCTGGCCTACGTGCGCGACCCGGACGGCAACAAGCTCTGCGCGCTGTACCGCGTGCCTTGAGGGCTTTCGGCCGAGCCCTCAGGGCTTGACGGGCGCCTTCTTCGCCGTCGTCGTTGTGTCGGCGGCGTCCGGCGCATCCTCGCTCACCAGCGGGCCAGCGGCCACGCCGCCGAGGGCGCCGGCAACCGCACCCACGGTGCCCGCCACCACCGCGCCCACCGGGCCGGCCACCAGGGTGCCGATGGCTGCACCCGCCGCCGCACCCACGATGACGCCCCCACCGGCCAGCACGGAATGGGCCTCGCGTTCGGCTTCGTCGGGGTTCAGCGGCGACTGCGCCGCGGCCTCCGGGTCTTGCGAGGGAATGCCGTGGCCGGGGCGGGCCTGCGCGGCGAGGTCTTTGTCGACCGGCTCGGTTTTTGAGGAAGGCGTGTGGGTTGGGCTCATGGGTGTTCCCCTGTGAAGTGGACGGTGTGGGTCCATGCTCACCGCCCGGCGCAGCGCGGTCTGTGCATCAACGTACACAGGGGTGCCGTGCCGCCTCAGGGCTTGATCGCGACCTTCAATACGCCGTCGCGCTGGTTCGCAAACAGCTCATAGGCCGCCACGATGTCGTCGAGCTTGAACTGGTGCGTGACCATCAGGCCCAGGTCGATGCGGCCCGAGGCCACCACGTTCATCAAGCGGCGCATGCGCTCCTTGCCGCCGGGGCACAGCGCGGTGACGATGCGGTGGTCGCCCAGACCGGCGGCGAAGGCGCCCAGGGGAATGGTGAGGTCGCTCGAATAGACACCCAGGCTGGAGAGCGTGCCGCCGGGTTTGAGCACCCTCAAGGCCGACTCGAACGTGGTCTGCGTGCCCAGCGCTTCAATGGACGAATCCACGCCGCGCCCGCCGGTGATCTTCATGATCTCGTCGACCACGTCGCAGTGCTTGAAATTGAGCGTGAGGTCGGCGCCCATCTTTTTGGCGATGCCCAGGCGGTGGTCGTTGCCGTCCACCGCGATGATGGTGGAGGCGCCGAGCAGCCGCGCGCCGGCCGTGGCGCACAGGCCGATGGGCCCTTGCGCAAACACCACCACCGTGTCGCCGATGCGGATGTTCGCGTTCTCCGCGCCCTTGAAGCCGGTGGACATGATGTCGGGGCACATCAGCACCTGCTCGTCGGTCAGGCCGTCGGGAATGGGCGCGAGGTTGGCCTGGGCGTCGGGCACCAGCACGTACTCGGCCTGGGTGCCGTCGATCAGGTTGCCGAAGCGCCAGCCCGCCGTGGCCTTGAAGCCGTGGCAGCCGCACAGGCCCTGGGGAATGAGGTAACTGCCGTCCTGCGAGGGTGCGCCGTCTTGCGCAGCGTACGAATTGAAGTTGGGGCAGATGGCCCCGGCGATCACGCGCTGGCCTTCGGTGTAGCCCTGCACGGCGCTGCCGAGTTTTTCGATCACGCCCACCGGCTCGTGGCCGATGGTCAGGCCCTGGGCCACCGGGTACTCACCCTTGAGGATGTGCACGTCGGTGCCGCAGATGGTGGTGGTGGTGATCCGGATCAGCGCGTCGTTGGGACCCACGTCGGGGATGGGCTTGTCCACCACCTCGATGCGGTTCTTCTCCACGAACACAGCGGCTTTCATCATGGTGGCCATGGGGTACTCCTGATGCGGTTGAACCAGCGCGGCGGGGTCAGGCGGCGCTGGCTTTCTTGAGGATGGTGTAGAGCTCGTCCTTGAGCTGCAGCTTCTCGCGTTTGAGGGTTTCGATCTCGACGTTGGTCGCGATCTCCAGGCCGTCTTCCATGTTCTTGATCTTCTGGTCGAGCGCGTTGTGCTGGTCGAACAGGCGCGTGAAGTGGTGGTCGTTGCCCTTGAGGCTGGTGATGAGTTCTCGGTACTCTGGAAACATGGGTGTTCCTTTCAGTGAGCGCCGCGGGAATCGCGGCGTGGGAAGGTGTCCTGGCTGGGTTTCAGTGTGGACCTGGGCGGGCCCATCGCTGTTGACGCAGGTCAAGCAGAACGCGAACCCCCAGCTTGGCCGCGATGCGCCGGCGCATCTGTGCGCCAGCGCCCAGACCACCCCGTCTCAAGGCATCAGGATGTTCGTGGATGCCACCCGAACGGAGACCCATGCTCGACGCACGCCCGCTGCACCACCGCCCCCTGAAGGCCAGCGATCACTTCGCCCGCGGCGTGACGAAACTCCTGCGCTTCATCGCCCAGCGCTAATGGAAGCTCAAGGACGGCTCGACCCTGAATGAGGCCCGTGGTGAGGCTCGCTCAACCCGCGAGGTTGCGAAACAGATAGCGACCGAGCGCGACCCAGAAATCACCGCCCGAGTGTTGTTGCCACACCAGTGAAAGATCGACAAAGGCCTTGTGGAAGATCATCGCAAGGAGCCCCATGAGGCAGATGATGGCGACGATCTGCAGCCCGGTCTTGAAGCGTTCGTCTTGGCGGTTGTGCATCGCCCGGATTATGGCGATGCACCCCGAACGGCCTTCAGAAGCGGACACCCACCGAGACTTTGACCGGTTGCACCGTTCAAGCCACCCGGATCAACTTCTTGTTGACGAACTCCTGAATGCCCGCGCTGGAGAGTTCGCGCCCATAGCCCGAGTTCTTCACACCGCCGAACGGCAGGTCCGGCATCGAGACGGCGGCCGAGTTGATGAACACCATGCCGGTGTCGATTTGTCGGGCCACGCGTTTGCCGCGTTCAAGATCCTGCGTGAACACCGACCCGCCGAGACCAAACGGCGAGTCGTTGGCCAGCGCCACGGCCGCGGCTTCGTCGGGCACCCGGAAAAAGAGCGCCACCGGACCAAAGAACTCCTGCTTGTACGTCGGGTTGGCCGCCTCGATGTCCGTGAGGATGGTCGGCTGCATGAAGGCGCCGCGCTGTCCTTCGATGCGCTGGCCGCCCATCACGATGCGTGCGCCGTGGGCCACAGCCTCGTCCACCTGGCCCAGCAGCGTCTCCAGCGCCTGCACCGATGACAGCGGGGCCAGCGTGGTCTGGCGGTCCATCGGGTCGCCCGCCTCGAAGCCCTGCAGGGCGGTCTGGAACTTTTCAAGAAAACGATCGGCCAAGGCTTCCACCACGATGAAACGCTTGGATGCCGTGCAGGCTTGTCCGCTGTTGCCCATGCGGCCGCTCACCGCGTGTTTGACCGCACTGTCCAGGTCGGCGTCGTCGAGCACGATGAACGCGTCGCTGCCGCCGAGCTCCAGCGTGGACTTCTTCAGGTTCTTGCCCGCGCGCTGGGCGACGACGGCTCCAGCACCCTCACTGCCGGTCAGGGCGACGGCCCGGATGCGGTCATCGTCGATGACCTGGGCGACCTGGTCCTTGGAGATGAACAGGTTGGTGTACGCACCCACCGGTGCACCCGCTTCTTCGAGCAGGCGCTCGAAGGCCAGTGCGCACTGCGGCACGTTGGACGCGTGCTTGACCATCACCACGTTGCCCGCCATCAGGTTGGGGGCCGCGAAACGCGCGATCTGGTAGTACGGATAGTTCCACGGTTCCACGCCGAAGAGCACGCCGATCGGACTGCTCTCGACCACGGCGTCGCCCTTGGCGGCGAGCTTCTCGGGCGCCAGGAAGGACTCCGCGTGCTCGGCGTAGTAGTCGAGAATGGCCGCGCTCAGCTTCACCTCGCCCTCGCTCTGGGCGATCAGCTTGCCCATTTCGATCGTGATGAGTTCGGCGAACGCCTGCGTCCGCTCGCGCATGAGGGCGGCGGCGCGGGACAGCACCGCCTTGCGTTCGGCAAAGCTCTTGTGACGCCACACCTGTTCGAAACAGGCCTGCGCTGCGGTCAGCTTGCTCTCCAGCTCGGCGTCGTCGATGTCGCCGTAGGACTTGAGGATTTCACCGTTGTAGGGGTTGGTGCTTTGATAGGCCATGGGTGCTCCGGTGATGGGATTCGGGTGGTCGATTCAAGCGGCCTGCAGTTGCGCCAGCACGGCGCGCGCGGCGGCGGCGGACGAGGCGGGGTTTTGTCCGGTGATCAGGTGGCCATCGGTGACCACAAAAGATTGCCAGTCGTCACCTTTGTGGTACAGACCGCCGTTGGCTTCCAGCATGTCCTGCACCAGGAAGGGCACCACCTGGGTCAGCTGCACGGCCTCTTCTTCGGTGTTGGTGAAGCCGGTGACCTTCTTGCCCTTGACCAGCGGCGCGCCGTCGGCCGACTTGGTGTGGCGAAACACGCCCGGCGCGTGGCAGACCGCCGAGACCGGTTTGCCGGCAGCGAACATGGTCTCGATCAACCGGATGGAGTGTGTGTCTTCTGCCAGGTCCCACAGCGGGCCATGACCACCCGGATAGAACACCGCGTCGAATCCTTCGCCCGACACTTCGGCCAACCGGGTGGTGTGCGCCAGCGCATCGATGGCCGCCGGGTCCTTCTTGAACCGGCGTGTGTCGTCGGTCTGGGCGTCTTCAGCGTCGCTGGTGGGGTCCAGTGGTGGCTGTCCGCCTTGGGGGGAAGCGAGCACGATCTCGGCGCCCGCGTCCTTGAAGACGTAATAAGGCGCCGCAAACTCTTCCAGCCAGAAGCCGGTCTTTTTGCCCGTGTCGCCGAGTTGGTCGTGGGAGGTCAGGATCATCAGAATCTTCATGGGGTTTGCCTGGTGTTGCACGTCAGCGCCTGAAGCGCCGTGCGGTGGAATGGGGAAACGCATGGCGCACGCAAAGCCAGAGGCTGCGCGGCATGCAGCGGTGCGGGAGAACGCCGCGCACCACCAACAGGTTGCCGTCCGAAGTCGGTTGCTGTCTGTTCGTCAGCGCACTCAGTCCAGCGGCCGGGGCAGCTCGCGGGCCCTGGCGATCGCCGGATCTTTGCACGCGTGCATGGCCAGGCCGCTCCACATCGCCGAGGCCTGCAGGCGCTCCAGGCGCGCGCCCAGCGCGCGTGGGCCGAACGCGGTCAAGCCAGCGCTCCGGTGCGGCCGGGCAGGCTCAGGTGCGGCACCGGCGGCGCCGTCTCCGACAGCAGGAGGCCCTTGCGCCACACCTTCAGCCGCGTGGCGCGCAGGCGGATGGCCTCGATCGGGTCGCGCGCCTGCAGCAGCACGAAGCTGGCGTCACACCCAGGCGCAATGCCAAAGCCGCTCAACCCCATCACCTTCGCGGCGTTCGTGGTCACCGCCTCGAAGCATTGGCGCATGCCGGCCTGGCTGGTCATCTGCGCCACGTGCAGGCCCATGTGGGCCACCTCCAGCATGTCGCCGCTGCCCAGCGGGTACCAGGGGTCCATCACACAGTCGTGGCCAAAGGCCACCGTGACGCCAGCAGCCATGAGCTCGGGCACGCGGGTCATGCCGCGACGCTTGGGGTAGGTGTCGTGCCGGCCCTGCAGCGTGATGTTGATCAGCGGGTTGGCCACCGCGCTCACGCCCGACTCGGCGATCAGCGGGATCAGCTTGGACACAAAGTAGTTGTCCATGCTGTGCATCGAAGTGAGGTGCGAGCCGTTCACGCGGCCCTGCAGGCCCAGGCGGTGGGTTTCGAAGGCCAGCGTCTCGATGTGGCGCGAGAGCGGGTCGTCACTCTCGTCGCAGTGCATGTCCACCGGCAGGCCGCGTTCGGCGGCCAGTTCACACAGCAGCTTCACGCTGGCGGTGCCCTCTGCGTACGTGCGCTCGAAGTGCGGAATGCCGCCCACCACGTCCACACCCAGGTCGAGTGCGCGCCTCACGTTGTCCAGCCCGCCCGGGGTTCGCAGGACGCCGTCTTGTGGGAACGCGACCAGCTGCAGGTCAAGGTAAGGCGCCATGCGCCGTTTGGCCTCCAGCATGGCGCGCACCGGCAGCAGGCTGGCGTCGCTGGTGTCCACGTGGCTGCGGATGGCGAGCAGGCCCTTGGCCACGGCCCAATCGCCGTAGGCGAGCGCGCGCTCCACCAGGGCTTCTTCGGTCAGCAGCGGCTTGAGCTGGCCCCACACCGCAATGCCTTCGAGCAGCGTGCCGCTCTGGTTCACGCGCGGCAGCCCGTGGCTCAGCGTGGCGTCCATGTGGAAATGCGGGTCGCAAAAGGGTGGCGTGAGCAACTGGCCCTGCGCGTCAACGGTTTCATGCGCGGGCACCGTCAGGCCTGCGGACACCTCGGTGATGCGCCCGCCCTGCACCGCCACGCCCATGTCGGTGCGGCCATCGGGCAGGGTGGCGTGGGTGATCAGCAGGTCGAGCATGGGTGGTCACTCCGGGTGCGTGCGTCGCGAGGGTTTGAGGATAAGCGGCACGCCGGGATTCGGCAGGTGCTCGACCCTTCATCGCACCAGTGCCCTCCATAATCGGACGCAACACCGGTCGCCACCGGCGCAAGCACCGCCCACCACCCCGTCCACAGAAAGGCCCCGCCGATGCCGCACGACGTCAGCCTGATCGCCACGGTTGCGGCAGGGTTCGGCCTGGCGATGGTCTTCGGGTACCTCGCGGTGCGCCTGCGCATGCCGCCCTTGGTCGGTTATCTGCTGGCGGGCATCGTCATCAGCCCGGCCACACCCGGCTTCGTGGCCGACGTGGGTCTGGCGGGCCAGCTCGCCGAGATCGGCGTGATGCTGCTGATGTTCGGCGTGGGTCTGCACTTCTCGATCAACGACCTCATGGCGGTGCGCCGCATCGCCGTGCCGGGCGCGATCGTGCAGATTGCGGTGGCCACCTTGCTGGGCATGGCCGTCTCGCATTTCTGGGGCTGGAGCCTCGCGGGTTCGCTGGTGTTTGGCCTGTGCCTGTCGGTGGCCAGCACCGTGGTGCTGCTGCGCGCACTGGAGGCCAAGGGCCTGCTCAAGTCCATCAACGGCCAGATCGCGGTGGGCTGGCTGGTGGTGGAAGACCTGGTGATGGTGATGGTGCTGGTGCTGCTGCCGGCACTGGCCGGTGTGATCGGACCGGCCGAGGGGGCGGCCGCCGCCGAAGGCAGCGACATCTGGCGGGCGGTGGGCATCACGCTGGCCAAGGTCACCGCCTTCATCGTGCTCATGCTGGTGGTGGGGCGGCGGTTGTTGCCCAAGGCGCTGTGGTGGGTGGCGCGCACCGGCTCGCAGGAGCTGTTCACGCTGAGCGTGGTGGCGGTGGCGGTGGGCGTGGCGTTCGGCGCGGGCAAACTGTTCGATGTGTCGTTCGCATTGGGCGCCTTCTTCGCCGGCATGATGATGCGCGAGTCCGAGTTTGCCCACCGCGCGGCCGACGAATCCTTGCCGCTGCGCGACGCCTTCGCCGTGCTGTTCTTCGTGTCGGTGGGCATGCTGTTCGACCCCGCCGTGGTGTGGAACGAGCCGCTCAAGCTGCTGGCGGTGGTGGCCATCATCATGCTGGGCAAGACGGTGGCGGCGGTGGCGCTGGTGCTGCTCTTCAGCTACCCGCTGAACACCGCACTCACCGTGGGCGTGAGCCTGGCGCAGATCGGCGAGTTCTCCTTCATCCTCGCGGGCCTGGGCGTGGCGCTGAACCTGATGCCGGTGGAGGGCCAGAGCCTGGTGCTGGCGGGTGCGCTCATTTCCATTGCGGCCAACGCCGCGCTGTTCTCGGCGGTGGAGCCCATGCAGGCCTGGATACGCGAGCGCTCGGCCTACGCGCGCCAGCTCGAAGCGCGAGACGACCCACTGGCCGAGCTGCCGGCCTCCACCCACGCCTCCCTGCTGGCCAAACAGGTCGTGCTGGTGGGCCATGGCCGCGTGGGCGAGCGCATCGCGCAGTCCTTGCGCGAACAAGGCATTCCCTTCGTGGTGGCCGATGAAAACCGCGAAGTGGTGGATGCGCTGCGCAAGGACGGCATCGCAGCGGTGAGCGGTGATGCGTCCACGCCCGAGGTCTTGATCCAGGCGCACATCGCCCGCGCAGCCGTGCTCGTCATCACCATCCCCGACACCATGAGCGTGCGCAAGATGGTGGAGATCGCGCGCACGCTCAACCCCGGGATCGACGTGATCCTGCGCACCCACAACGAAGAAGAAGCCGAGCTGCTCAAGAGCGAAAGCCTGGGCACCGTGTTCCTGGGCGATACAGAACTCGCGCGCGGCATGGCGGCCCATGTGCTGCTGCAGTTCAAGCGCTGACACCCGCGATGACCAACCACGACCTGCCCCCGCTGAACCCCACCCCGCCCGGCCTCTACCGCCACTACAAGGGCGGCTGGTACGAAGTGCTGGACACCGTGCGCTGCAGCGAAACCCTGCAGGGCATGACGCTGTACCGCGCGCTCTACGGTGGCTGGGGCCAGTGGGTGCGGCCGGCGGCCATGTTCGGCGAAACCGGCGAGTTCGAAGGCCGCACGCAACCCCGTTTTGTGCTTCACGACCCGGCCGGTGTGCCACTGGGCGACCTGCCCACGGCACAAGCCCTTGTGGCCCACCTGCGTGGCCTCGCGCAGCGCCAGGGGGTGGTGCTCGATGCCGCGCTGCGCCCACCGCCGCCCGAACCCACCACGTGCTGCGGACGTGGCTGCAATGGCTGCGTGTGGGAAGGCTTTTACGAGGCCCTGCACCACTGGCGCACGGACGCGCTGGACCTGCTCAGAACAGCGACTGCTGCCCCCGCAGACCCGCCGGCCTGAAGAGGCCGGTGTTCAGCGGCTCGCGTTCGCGCGCATAGCCGAGGCGGTCGCAGGTCTTTTCAAACCGCTGGCGCAGCAGGTCGGCCCACACGCCGCTGCCCTTCATGCGCTGCGCAAAATCGGCGTTGTAGTCGCGCCCGCCGCGCATCTCCTGCACACGGGCCATCACGCGCGCGGCGCGGTCCGGGTGGTGCAGTTCCAGCCACTGGCGGAACATGGGGCTCAACTCGTGCGGCAGGCGCAGCACGGTGTAGAAGGCGCGCCGTGCGCCGGCCTCGAACGCGGCCTCCAGCACCTGCTCCATGTCGTCGTTGATGAACGGAATCTGCGGCGCCACGCTCACGCCCACCGGGATGCCGGCCTCGGCCAGCGTGCGGATGGTTCTCAGGCGGCGGTGCGGCGCGGCGGCGCGCGGCTCCAGCCGGCGGGTGAGTTTCGCGTCGAGCGAGGTGATGGTCACGTACACCGCCGCCAGGCCCTGCGCGGCCATCGGCGCGAGCAGGTCGATGTCGCGCTCCACGCCGCTGCCCTTGGTGACGATGGCCAGCGGGTGGCGCGTGTCGCCCAGCACCTGCAGCACGCCGCGCATGAGGCGCAGTTCGCGCTCGACGGGCTGGTAGGCGTCGGTCACGGTGCCGATGGCGAGCAGTTCGGGCACGTGGCGCGGGCTGGCCAGTTCGCGTTGCAGCACTTGTGCGATGTTGCGTTTGGCGATCAGCTTCGTTTCAAAGTCGATGCCCGGCGAGAGGTTGAGGTAGCTGTGGCTGGGCCGCGCGTAACAGTACACACAGCCGTGTTCGCAGCCCCGGTACGGGTTGAGGCCGAGGCGAAAGCCGATGTCGGGCGAGTCGTTGTGGGTGATGGCGCTTTTGGCGTCTTCAAAGCTCACCTCGGTGGCCGGCGGCGGCGCTTCGTCACGCGCCTGCACCGCATCGTCGAACGCGCCCCATCCATCGTCAAACGCTTCCCGGGCGTCGCGCTCGAAGCGGTGCGGCTGGTGCTGGGCCAGACCGCGGCCCTTGATGGCCTGCAGCGGAATGTGGACAGTGGACATGGTTCAAACACTGTACACAGATACAGCCTAGAATCCAGCCTCTTTTTCATCCACCCTCCGTGGAGATCCCATGTCCCCATCCCCCGCCACCGCCGACCGCGCGGCCATCGTCTCCGTGCGCGGCGTCAGCAAAACCTACGCAAGCGGTTTCCAGGCGCTCAAGCGCGTGGACCTCGACATCCGCCGCGGTGAAATCTTTGCCCTGCTCGGCCCCAACGGCGCCGGCAAGACCACGCTGATCAGCGTCATCTGCGGCATGGTCAACGCCACCGAGGGCACGGTGCTGGCCGATGGTCATGACACCGTGCGCGACTACCGCGCTGCACGAGCCGCCATCGGCCTGGTCCCACAAGAGTTGCACACCGATTCGTTTGAAACCGTGTGGGCCACGGTGAGCTTCAGCCGCGGCCTCTTCGGCAAGGCGCCCGACCCGGCCTACATCGAGAAGATCCTCAAGGACCTATCGCTCTGGGACAAGAAGGACAGCAAGATCATGGCGCTCTCGGGCGGCATGAAGCGCCGCGTGCTGATCGCCAAGGCGCTCTCGCACGAGCCCAAGATCCTGTTCCTGGACGAGCCCAGCGCCGGCGTGGACGTGGAACTGCGCCACGACATGTGGCGCATGGTGCGGGCGCTGCGCGAGGCGGGCACCACCATCATCCTCACCACGCACTACATCGAAGAAGCCGAAGACATGGCCGACCGCATCGGCGTGATCGCCAAGGGCGAGCTGATCCTGGTGGAAGACAAACACGTGCTCATGCGCAAGCTGGGCAAGAAGCAGCTCACGCTCACGCTGCAGCAGACCATCGAGACGGTTCCCCATGCGCTCGCAACGTGGGCACTCGAGATCACCGAGGGCGGTCACGCCATCACCTACACCTTCGACGCGCAGAAAGAAGACACCGGCATCGCCGAGCTGCTGCGCGCGCTGGCCGACAACAACATCCATTTCAAGGACCTGCGCTCCAGCGAGAGTTCACTGGAGGACATCTTTGTCAGCCTGGTCCATGAGAAGAAAGAAGAGGCCCGAGCATGATGGGGTTGAACATTCACGCGGTCAGGGCCATTTACCAGTTCGAAATGAACCGCGCCCTGCGCACCTGGGCACAAAGCATCATCGCGCCGGTGCTCAGCACCTCGCTGTACTTCATCGTCTTCGGCTCGGCCATCGGCTCGCGCATGGGCGACATCGACGGCGTGAGCTACGGCGCCTACATCATCCCCGGCCTGCTCATGCTCTCGCTGCTGAGCGAAAGCATTTCCAACGCGGCCTTCGGCATCTACATGCCCAAATGGTCGGGCACCATCTACGAGCTGCTCAGCGCACCGGTGAACTGGGTCGAGGTGCTGCTGGGCTATGTGGGCGCGGCGGCCACCAAGAGCCTCACGCTGGGCCTGTTGATCCTGCTGACGGCGCGCGTGTTCGTGCCGTATGAGGTGGCGCACCCGGTGTGGATGGTGGGCTTCCTCATCCTCACCGCCATCACCTTCTGCCTGTTCGGTTTCATCATCGGCCTGTGGGCCGACAGCTTCCAGAAACTGCAGGTGATTCCGCTGCTCATCATCACCCCGCTCACCTTCCTGGGCGGTGCGTTCTACAGCATCAACATGCTGCCGCCGGTGTGGCAGACGGTGTCGCTGTTCAACCCGGTGGTCTACCTCATCAGCGGCCTGCGCTGGGCCTTCTATGGCGCGGCCGACGTGCACATTGCGGTGAGCACCGGCATGACGCTGGCCTTCATGTTCACCTGCCTGGGCGTGGTGTGGTGGGTGTTCAAGACCGGCCACCGCATCCGGCGCTGAGGACAGCTGCACACCGGTGTCGCGCCGGGTACCGGCTGAGGCCACCGCCATTTCAGGAAATGGCACACTTGACACCCCCCAAGGGCATGGGAGTTCCGTGCCTGTTCACCGCCATCTTCCCTCTGGAGACAAGTTCAATGGATCGTCGTTCACTGATCAAGAACGCTGGCATCGCCGGCGTGTTGACCACCGGTATCGCCCCCGCTGTGCACGCACAGGCCGCCGTGCGCTGGCGCCTGGCCAGCAGCTTCCCCAAGTCGCTGCCCACCATCTTCGGTTCCGCCGAAAAGTTCTCCGAAACCGTCAAGGCCCTCTCGGGCGGCAAGTTCGAAGTTTCCGTGCACGCCGCGGGCGACATCGTCCCCGCCTTCGGTGTGGTTGACGCCATCCAGGACAACACCATCGAAATGGCGCAAACCGCGCCCTACTACTTCACCGGCAAAGACCCCATCTTCGCGTTCGGCTGCGCTGTGCCCTTTGGCCTGACCGCGCGCCACATGGACGCCTGGATGGAACACGGCAACGGCCGCAAGCTGATGGACGAGTTCTACGGCAAGTTCAACATGGTCTCGATGAGCTCCGGCAACACCGGCACCCAGATGGGTGGCTGGTACCGCAAGGAAATCAAGAGCGTGGCCGACCTCAAGGGCCTGAAGATGCGCCTGGGTGGCGGCCTGTTCGGCGAGACCATGGCCAAGCTGGGCGTGGTGGCGCAAAACATGCCCGCTGGCGAGGTGTACCAGGCGCTGGAAAAAGGCACGCTGGACGCCACCGAGTTTGTCGGCCCGGCCGACGACGAGCGCCTGGGCTTCAACAAAGTGGCTCCGTTCTACTACTACCCCGGCTGGTGGGAAGGTGGCGCCGAGCTGGAGTTCTTCATCAACAAGAAAGCGTTTGACGCGCTGTCGCCCGAGAACAAGGCCATCGTGCGCGCCGCCGGTGCCGTGGCCGCGCGCGACATGACCGCCAAGTACGACGCCCTGAACCCGGTGGCGCTCAAGCGCCTGGTGGGCAGCGGCACCAAGCTCAAGCCTTTCACCAAGGACGTGATGGACGCCGGCTTCAAGGCCGCCATGGAAGTGTTCGCCACGCACGAAGCGAAGTCGCCCGAGTTCAAGAAGATCCACCAGGACATGCGCGCTTTCCAGCGCGACCAGATCCTGTGGAGCCGCTTCTCCGAGTGGCGCTACGACAGCTTCATCACCACCGCCAAGATCTGAGCCGGTGGCAGCGGCCCGGGCGGAACCTTCCACCCGGATCGCTGACCCTCAGCGTTTCACACGGCCCGCCTTGGCGGGCTTTGTTTTGCCTGGCGGTTCCTTGAGCCGACCGTGCGCCTGCTCGAGCCACAGCAGCGTATCGGCGTGCGTCATGAAACGCCGAAGGTAATCGGGCGAGAGGTCGCGCATGATGCCCAGGGTTCGCAGCACCAGCCGGTGCGAGTTGAGCGGACCCGCGTTCTCCGGACCACGCTGCACGGCTTCGGTCACGTCGTCTTCAGCGCAGATGCGCGACCAGGTCTCCTGGAAGCGCATTGCGCTCCTGAGGTCAGGGCCGGCCTGCGTGGCGGCGGCGAGGCTCTGATTGAGCCGCGCCAGTGGCGACACGGTTTTTTTCACATCGACGACGGGCGCAGCGGATGCAGCGGCTTCCGCCCGCCCGGCCATGGCGCGTTGCAGACGGTTCTGCAACACGCGCTGCACGGCCTCGGGCGCGGTCAGCATGCGCCGGCGCAAGGCCTGTGCGTAATGGTCATGCACCGGGTCACTCACGCGGGGTCGCTTTCACGGCGTTGGCCGCCTTGGGCACAGGCGCCATCTCCACCCGTCGGTTGAGCGCGCGACCCTTCTCATCGGTGTTGGATGCCACGGGTTGTTCGGCGCCGAAGGCCGCGCTGAACACGCGCTGCGGCGGCATTCCTTCTTCGATCAGCGCGCGGGTCACGGTGAGCGCGCGCTGCGCCGAGAGTTCGAGGTTGTCCGCAAAGCGCTGGTTGTTGGCCTGCACCGGGCGGTCGTCGGTGAAACCGCTGACCATCAGCATCTCGTCGCGCTCGCCCAGGTACACCTGCAGCGGCGGCACCAGGCTCTTGAGCACCTGGCGACCTTCAGGGCGCAGTTCATCGGAGTTCAACGGAAACAGCACGCTGCCGCTGATGCCGATGCGGCCGTTGTTCAGCGTCACACGCCCGCTCTGCAGCGGAATGGCCAGCGCCTTTTCCAGCGCCATGCGGCGGGCCTCTTCC
This sequence comes from Hydrogenophaga sp., assembly GCF_030158645.1. GTDB lineage: Bacteria > Pseudomonadota > Gammaproteobacteria > Burkholderiales > Burkholderiaceae_C > Hydrogenophaga. The sequence goes on from NZ_JAOASO010000048.1 coordinate 56,742, forward strand.
TGCTGCCGTTTCTGCACCTCCGACTGCAGGCTCGCCACCAGGTCCATCTGCACCACCAGCACGCCCATGAGGATGAGCACAAAGGCGCCCACCAGACCGGCCATGAGGTCGCCGAACACGGCCCAGACCGGTGCGGTCTGATCGTCCGCAACATCGTCGAGGGTGTCGTCCAGCCCGGTCATCACGCGGTGCTCTCCACCGGGCGCATCTGGTCACTGCGCAGGCGCCGCAGGTCTTCGACGATGCCCTGCTGCGAGCTGATGCTCAGGTCGATCACCTCGCGCGCCTGGGCCACGTAATACGCCAGCTGCTCGTCGCTGCGCTGCATCGACTGGCCCACCGCCGCTTCGATGCGCTGCAGGCTGTCGATGAGTTTTTCGTTGGTGGCGGCGAAGAGCTGCACGCCGTGGCCAAAGGCCTCGCCCAGCGCGGCCAGCTCGATGGCGCTGCCGCTGACCTGCGCGGCCACGTCGTCGGCGCGGTGGGCCTGAGCGCCCACCGTCTCCGCGAACTGGCGGCCCACCTGGTCGAGCACGCTGCTGGCGGATGTGACCAGCGATTCGATGGCCGCGCGCTGCTCGCCGGTGGCTTGCTGCACCGTCTGCAGCAGGCTGCCGATGTTGTTCATGAGGGCCGTGCGCTCTTGCAGTGCCAGGTTGTCGCGTTCGCCGAGCTGCGTGGTTTCGCGCTTGAGCTGCGCGATCACCTCGGCCGCGGCCTTGGGCGCCTCCGACGCGGCCTCCATCAGGCGCGCCATCGGCGCTTCGATCGCAGTGCCCAGCGCGCTCAGGTGGGTGCTCACCTGGGCATTGAGCGAGACCTGCAGCTCGGCCAGGCGCTGCACAGCCGCCTCGCCGCGCGTGGCTTCCTCGCTGCGCAAAGCGGCCAGCTCGTCGCGCCAGCGCGTGGCGGTCTGCGCCAGCGTCTGGCCCACGGCCTGCTGCTGCGCCAGGGTCTGCGCGCCGAGTTGTTGCCACTCGGTTTGCACGGTGGTGGCCAGGGCCTGCAGGGACTGGGTCCAGGCGGTCTGGCGCGCTTGTTCGGCGGCGGTCTGCTCGGCGTGCGCGCGCGCAGCGGTGTCCTGCACGCGGACGATCAGGTCCGACGAGCGCTGCTCGAAGCTGCTGTTGAAGACTGCGAGCGAGCGCTCCAGACCCGCGACCTGCTCCTCCCCGCTGCGCGCGTGCTGCTGCAAGGCGCTGGTCCAGCCCGCCAGCGCGTCGCTGGCCGTGGCACCGAAGCGGCTGGCGAGTTCACCGAGCTGCGTTTGCACCGCCTGCCCCACGCGCTCGTGCAGGAGCGTGGACTCGGCCGCGATGGCGGTCATGGCGTTCTCCACCACCGGTTGCAGCGTCTCGCCCGCCAGGCGCGCGCTGGCCGAGAGGCTCTCGTCCAACGACCGCGCCACCGACTGGCCGAGCGCCCGGTAGGCCGCGTTCGCCTCGCGGTGAAACGCCTCCTGACGCGCCAGCAACTGATCGTCCAGCTGCTGACCGCGCCGCTCCATCTGCTCCATCAGGGCCTGCAGCTGGGTCACCACCGCTGGCAGGGCACCGGCCTGCTGCTGCAATGCCTTGAAGGTCTCATTGCGCTGATGCGCGAGCGAAAACGGACGGAACACGGTGGCGACTTGCGCGTCGAGTTCGCGCACCACCCGCAGGCGCTCGCGCCGGCTGATGGCCGACATGAGGCCCAGCATGGCCGAGGTGGCCACGCCCACCACCGAGGTGCCAAACGCCAGCCCCAGGCCCTTGATGGGTTCGGCCAACGCGGAGCGGATGGCCTGCAGATCGGCCGTGCCCTCCAGCGTGAACACGGCGCCACGGAAAGTGACGACCAGGCCCAGGAAGGTGCCGAGCATGCCCAGCATCACCAGCAGGCCGATCAGGTACGGCGTGAGCGCCAGGCCGGGCAAGGCGCTGCGCTCCCCTTCGATGCGGGAGCGAACGGGGCCTTGCAGCGCGGGGGGCAGGCGGGCGATCCAATCACCCAACTGTTCCAGTGGTTGCGGCACCTCGGCCACTGCCTGCGCCAGCGCAGCGGTGTGCGCGGAGAAGCGCCGTATCTCCTGTGCGCCCACGAGGTAGGTGGCGCCGATGGCCAGCGTCATGGCCAGTGCGATGGCACTGGTGCCGACGAAGCCCCGGCCGACCCAGACCACGGCGATGACGCCGAGGACAAAGGCGCCGAGGACGAAGAGGCGGTTCGCGGAGTTCGAATTCATGGATGTTGTGTCACTTCCTGGCTCAGGGCCTCGACCATGCCGACCACGGGCTGCAGCCGCAGGTCGAGCTCGGCCAGCAGCGTTTGCTGGAGCTCGTGTTCAAACAGCGGCTGCCAGCCGCCGGGGTGGGATTGGCGCAGATGCGCAAAGCGCGCCTTGAGAAAGCCGGGCAACGTGGCCAGCAGCCGCTGTTCGCACCCGCCCAGCATGGGCTCGAGCACGGCGTCCAGCGCGGCGAGCTGGGCCAGCCGCGCTGAAGTCAACGACAAGGTCTTGCGCACATGGTCGCGCAGCGCTTCGATGCTCATGTCCATGCGGCGCTGTTGTTCCAGGCAGCGCTGGTGGTGCGGTGCAAAGCCGGCGTCGTGGTCGTCGGTGCCCTCATCGCCCGGCGCCAGCGGTGGGCGGGTGATGGCCTGGCTCAGCGTGGCGCGCACGCGCTGCAGCTCGGCCTGCACCTTGCAGGCGCTCGCCGGCACCGTCGGGCGCCGGGCACGTGCCACGGCGGGCAGGGCCTGGTGGAGCGAACTCAGCGCGATGGCATCGGCCACGTTGAACCACTGGCCCAGGCGCTCGGCCAGGTCCTGGCGTGGCAGGTCCGTCGGCGCGGGCTGCCAGCCAGCGATCTGGCGCACCAGGGCTGAGCGGTTGAAGTTGCTGCGCAAAAAAGCATTCCTTGGCGCCCCACAGGCGCAAACGGCATCAAGAACAGGGTGGGTTGCCGACTTGTCGGGGCGTGCACGCCCGTCAGCGGTGACCAGGCGGGAAGACCCGTGGCCAAGGCGACATTAGAAACGATCCGGCGGGCCGACTTGTAACCGCCGGCCGGGCCCTGCCCTAGGCAGCCAGAGAATTCACTCAGGCGTTGCTGGGGGCCAATGGTTCGTCCGCCGCCCCGTCGGCTTCAGGCATCACGTAAATGACAGCGCGGCTGCGACCCAGCACAGGCGATACGACAGCTTCATAGAACGCCACCGGCACCACCACGCAGCCGGCCGATACGCGGCGCGCTTGCGGACCTACCGAGGCCAGGCGCGTCGCGCGGTGCTGCTGCGACGTTCCCGGGCGCAATCGGTGGATGGCCAGCGCGCTGTCGTAGTCGATCCAGACCACGGATTCGCCCGCGAGGTTGCGGCCAGGCTGGGAGACGAATCGGCCTGCCGAGGTCACCCGGTCGCCCTTTCGCAGTTGTCCGCTCTGGGTACGTGCCCCTACGCCCGGCACGGCCCGGTCGCCATGGTCTGCCCCCAGCAGCACCGGCGTGGAGCCGACGAGCTGGCCGTCGCCCAGGAAGACCGTGAGCACAGCAGCCTTTTTGTCGACGACAGCGAAAGGCAGGCCTCCGTGGTCTGCCGCGGCAATCACCTGTCGGGCCAACGCCAACGCAGCGACACCTGGCATGTGGGGTGATGGCGTGGCGCCTGCTGGCAGGGCCGGCCCGCCGAGGAGGGCGACGAACAGCGCGAACGTGAGGCCAGGAATCGAGAACCGCATGTTGCAAAGCCACCGCATTTGAACGCGTAAAGGCTTGCACCTCCCGCGACTGCCACGAGTGACGACCCCGAAAGACCGCCGTGTGGGCAGATGCTATTGGCCCTGCGGGATGGCAAGGCGCGAAAAAGCAGGCGAAAGGCAGTGCGATTGCTCCAAAGTGCTTGCGACGGGCCCTCCGGCATGAATCCTCTACCGTTCATCTCGACAGTCAGGCCGCAATCGGTGCCTGACTTTGACCAACCGGCTTCCACGATTCTTCGGAGGCCCAAATGCTTGAGCGGATCAACTCACCAACCGCTCAAAATGCTGTCGGACTTGGGGTACGCTTGGCTGGCTTTCCGCTTTCGGCGGCGGATTCAACTGGTCGATGCAACACACTGAGAACTGCATGAGCAGATGGAG
>NZ_JAOASO010000049.1 GCF_030158645.1 Hydrogenophaga sp.
GCAAGACCGAGCTGGCCGTGGCCGCCATCGACGATGTGGTGGCGCGCATGCTGCGCGGGCTCGACGCACTCTTGGCCAGCAATCCCGACCCGATCGAGGCCACGCGCCGCTGGATGGCGGGCGCCACCGCGCGGCTGGGCGACAGCGGCTTCGAATCGGGCTGCCCGCTGGCCACCGTGGCGCTGGAGTCCACGCCCGATGACGCCGCCCTGCGCGAGGCCCTGGCGCGGGCGTTTGCCACCTTGCGCGAGCGCATTGCGCAAGCGCTGGAATCGCACGGGGAGCCCCGTGCGCGGGCACAGGGCATCGCAGCCCTGATCGTGGCCACCTACGAAGGCGGGCTGCTGCAGGCGCGCGTGGCCCAGAGCACCACGCCCATCGCACAGGCCACCGACACCCTGCTGTCGCTGCTTGCTCCCCGCCCGCCGGCCTGATCGACCGAACTGGAGACTTTCATGACCACCGACACTTCCCCGCAGGACGTGCGCATCGAGCGCCTCACGCTCACCGCCGCCGATGGTTACCCACTGGTGGCGCACCGCTTTCGCAGCCCCGCGCCGCCGCGTGGCCACCTGGTGGTGGGCGGTGCCACCGCCGTGCCGCAGGGCTTCTACAAGCGCTTTGCCGAACACGCCGCTCGCCGCGGCTTTGATGTGCTGACGCTGGACTACCGGGGCATCGGTCAGTCGGCCCCGAGCACGCTCAAGGGCTTTCGCATGGACTACCTCGACTGGGGTCGCCTGGACCTGGCGGCCGGTGTGCAGGCCATGCGCCAGGAGGGCATGCCGCTCTACCTCGTGGGGCATTCCTACGGTGGCCATGCCCTGGGCTTGCTGCCCGACCCGACGCTGGTGGACGGCGCCTACACCTTCGCCACCGGTGCCGGCTGGCACGGCTGGATGCCACCGCTGGAGCGCCTGCGCGTGCTCTTCATGTGGCGCGTGCTCGGGCCGGTGTGGACGCGCCTGGCCGGGTACCTGCCCTGGAGCCGCCTGGGCATGGGCGAGGACCTGCCGATCGACGTGTACCGCCAGTGGCGCCAGTGGTGCCGCTACCCGCGTTACTTCTTCGACGACCCGGCCATGCAGGCCACCACCGAACGGTTCGACGATGTGCGCTTCCCCATCGTGGCCGTGAACGCGCTGGACGACGCCTGGGCGCCCCCGGCCTCGCGCGACGCTTTCATGGCCGGCTACCGCAACGCCGAGGTGCGCAGCGTCACGCTCGACGCCCGGCGCGAAGGCCTGGGCGCCATCGGCCACATGGGCTATTTCAGGCCCAAAGCGCAGCCGCTGTGGAACAACGCGCTGGACTGGTTTTCCGCACAAACGCAGCGCCGTTCAGCGGTTGTCTGAAGCGGCCAACACCCTCTCAGAACCTGCGCCAAATGGGGTGGCAAGCGCTCGCGGGGCCGTGCTACAAACCGGGATGCTTTTACATCTCGGATACAAAAACCGGTGCTTCACCGTTGGCTTGGCGGCCCTGCTGGCCTGCGCGCCGGTGCTGGCGCAAGGCGTCGACGTGCCAGCCCAGGGCCTGATCATTGGCTACCGCGCTTCGGCGACCGACACCGAGACCGAGCAGATCGACCGCAGCCCGCGCGCCAACGAGCGCGAGCGGGCGCGGGCACGCTGGAAAGCGGCTTCCGACCAGACCCGTGAACGCACGAGGCGCATTGCGCGCGACGTGGGGCTGAACGCGCGGCAGGCCGGCGAAGCGGGCAACGCCGCTCTGCTGACATTCGAGCGGCCCCTGCGCGGACGCTCCCTGGAAGACGCGATGCGCCGCATGCGCCTGCACCCCGACGTGGCCTGGGTCGAGCCCAATGTGCTGGTCAAACGCTTGCAGACCGTGACGCCCAACGACACGAATTTCAGCAGCCAGTGGCATTTGCAGGTGCCTGGCGTGGGCAACCTTGCTGCCATGAACCTGCCCAACGCCTGGAACCTGACCAAGGGCGATGTGGGCCCGCCGGTCGTGGTCGCCGTGGTTGACGGAGGCGTGCGGTTCGACCACCCGGACCTGATGGCCTTGGGCCCGCGTCTGCTGCCGGGCTACGACCTGGTGAGCGACGTCGACGTGGCCAACGATGGCGGCGGGCGCGACGGCGACGCCAGCGACCCGGGCGACTGGGTGACCTCTGCCGAAGCACAGACTCCCACGTACGCGACCTGCGACGTGGCCAACAGCTCGTGGCACGGCACCTTCATCACTGGCCAGATCGCCGCCGCCACGGACAACGGGATGGGCGTGGCCGGTATCAACTGGGGTGCGCGCATCCTGCCGGTGCGGGTGGCGGGCAAGTGCGGCGCGCTGGTGTCGGATCTGCTGGACGGCGTGCGCTGGGCCGCTGGCTTGCCGGTGGCGGGCGTGCCGACCAACAACAACCCGGCCCGTGTCATCAACTTGAGCTTCGGTGGCGATGCACCCTGCAACGCGCTCTACCAGGACACCATCAACGCCGCCACCGACGCGGGTGCGCTCGTGGTGGTGGCTGCGGGCAACGGCAGCGGCGCCCTGCAGCGGCCGGCCGATTGCCAGCGCGTGATGACGGTCGCGGCGGTGCGCAAGGACGGCGCCAAAACCAGCTACTCCAGCTTCGGGCCACAGGTCGCGTTGTCGGCGCCAGGCGGCTCCGACGAGTCGGGCGGCGTGAACCTGCTGCTCTCCACCGACAACGCCGGGACCACCCTGCCGGGCAGCAACGGCTACGGCTACAAACAAGGCACCAGTTTTGCCGTGCCGCAGGCCGTGGGCGTGGCCAGCCTCATGCTGGACGTGAACGACGCGCTGACACCCAGCGCGCTGATGGATCGGATGAAGCAGGCCGCTGCCGCGCGTGGCCATGTCGACGCCGGGTACGGCCAGTGCGCCTTGCCCACCAGTGGTTTGTGCAACTGCACCACCACCACCTGCGGCGCCGGCCTGCTCGATGCGTCCACGTCGGTGCAACTCGCCCGGGGGCCGGCGGCCGTCATCTCGCCCATCGGCACCGTGACCCCGGGCACCGCGATCTCGCTCGACGGCTCGGCCAGCGTCGCGCTCTCCGGTTTCAACATCGTCAGCCACCAGTGGACCCAGGTCAGCGGCCCCACGGTGGCAATCTCCGATGCATCGACCGCGGTGGCGGGCGTGAGCCTGCCCAACGCGCAGGCCACCTATGTGTTCCGCCTCACCGTCACCGATGACTTCACGCCCACCGCGCGCAGCGGTCGCGACACCGTGACCGTCGTCGCGGCTTATCCGGCCACCAGCGGTGGCGGCGGTGGTGGCTCCACCAGCGTGTTGTGGGGCGTGGCCTTGTGGGCCTGGGTGTTGGCTGTGTGCTGGCAGCAGCGCCGCGCAAGGCGGCAGGCCTGAAGGCCCGTCAGCCGCAACGCTGCAGGCGCTTGCCCGCCATGGCTTCGCCCAGCCCGTCGATGGCGGCGCGCTGCGTCTCGGTGATCGCGGGCAAGCGCACGCTCACGCTCTGGCTCTCGGCCCGCTCCTGCGCCACCTTGCCCGTGCGGATGCCGTCGCGCTCGGCCCGCTGCAAGGCCTGCTGGGCCGCCGCCTCGCTGGAATAGGTGCCCAGCGCCAGACCGGGAGCCAACCCCGGTGCCGTGATCTCGCGGAACGACACGCCCAGCGCACGCAGCTCGTCCTTCTTGCGGTCGACCTGCTGCTGGTTGTCGTAACGGCCCATGTAGACGATCCAGCGGCCCCCGCTGCGCACTTCGGTGAACGCGAAACCCGAAGCGGGCAGACCCAACAGCGCGAGTTCGGCGCGAAGCAGTTCGGCCTGATCGTTGGTGAATCCACCCACCTGCCAGCAGGCGCGAGGACCGCTGCCCGCCGCCACCGCTACTGTGGGTGAAGGCGTGGGAGGGGGATTGGGAGCGGGAATGGGGGCCGCAGCGGCGGGTTCGGGCGCAACGGGCGCTGGCGGCGGTGGCGCCACCGGTGCCGGTGCCGGTGCCGGCGCGGCCATCACGGGCGCAGCGTCGGCCCGGGGACCGTTGAGCAGGCGCAAAACCTCGGGGCGCACCTGCTGCGCCAGGCGCTGCGGCTCGCGTTGTTCGGCCGGCTTCAGGCCCAGCGTGTCCAGGTGACCTTGCGACCACGCGAAGTAGCCCGCATTGCCCAACACCAGCAGCCACACGGCCCACTTCAGCATGGTCGGACACTCACTTCAGCGCTGGTCACTGTCTGCATGCCACGTTCGGTGAGTACCTGCAGGGCGCCGTCTTCGTTCACACCGCAGGCTGTGCCGCGTGTGCCATCCGACAGCTGTACCGGCTGACCTTGCAAGGCATCCAGCTGGGCAAACCGTTGGGCAAAGGCGGCAAAGCCCTGTGAGGCGAACGCCAGGATGTCCTGCACCAGCGCCGGCGCCACGCGCTCCAGCACCTCGCCCGGCGTGATGCCAACCAGCACCTCGGACAAACCGGCCGGCGCCATGGCTGTCACCGCCGAGCCATCGGGCACCAGCGCGGCGACCGCCGACACCTCGGGCCGCGCCACGTTGATGCCCACGCCAATGACGACCATGCGCTGGCCCTGACCGGCCTCGCCGGTGCTGGCCGTTTCCACCAGGATGCCGCCGATCTTGCGCTGGTGCAGCCAGAGGTCGTTGGGCCATTTGAGGCGCACGTCCGGGTGCAGGCTGTGCGCCAGGCTCACCCCCACCGCCAGCGACAGGCCCGACCAGCTCTGTGGTGCCAGGGGCATCGCCAGGGAAAATGTGAGCGATTGGCCGGGCTTGCTGTGCCAGCCCTTGCCCAGGCGTCCGCGCCCCGCCGTCTGGTCTTCGGCCGCCAGCAACACCGGCTCCATCAGGCCGCTGCGCGCGCGGCGCATGAGTTCGCTGCTGGTGGAGTCGATGCTGGGCAACACCTCGACCGTGAAGCCGGGCAGGCTGGGCTCAATGGCCAGCCACACGGCTTCTGCGTAGCGGATCAGCGAGTCAGCCATGAGCAGAAACGATCCGCCGCCGGGCCGCCCCAAGGCGGATCAGCCCCCTTGGGGGGCAGCGACCCGCGCAGCGGTGGAGCGTGGGGGCCATGATTCAGCCCAGCTTGGAGGCTTTGCCTGCGCGCTTGGGTGCGAGCAAGGTGCCGCGGCACTTTTTCGCACCGCACCAGCAGGGGTACTCGGCCTTGAGCTTGGGCGTGTAGGGCTCGTCGATCACCAGGCCGTAGTCGTAGAACAGCTCTTCGCCGGCCTTGATGTTGCGCTGCGCGCGGATGAACACCCGGCCTTCGTCCACCTCGGCTTCGCAGTTGGGCGCGCAGCTGTGGTTGATCCAGCGCGCCGAATTGCCGCCGTGCTTGGCGTCGATCACGTGCGCTTCGTCGATGTGGAAGTAGAAGGTGTGGTTCGGGTCGGTGGGGTCGTGCGGGTGGCGGCGCAGGGCCTCGTCCCAGGTGATCACCTCGCCCACATATTCAATGAGGGTTTCGCCCTCGGCCAGGTCCACCACGGCGTAGACCCCTCGGCCGTGCACGCCCGACTTGCGCGTCTGGATGCGCCGGCCAGCGCCGGTCGGCTTCCCGGCCGGCGCGGGTTTTTCGGCGGGCGCAGTCGACTTTTTGGGGCTTTTCGTCACGGCCGGATTATTTGGTAAGGTTGTTTCATGCAGGTGCGCGCGAGTGTGCGCGTGCCCATGTGCGCGTGTACACGCGCGTGGAAAGTTGATTGTAGAGATGAAAACTGAAGGTTCCGCCAAAACGCTGGTCATTGCCGAGAAGCCGTCCGTGGCCCAGGACATCGTGCGGGCGCTCACCCCGGTGGCGGGCAAGTTCGAGAAGCACGACGACCACTTCGAGAGCGACCAGTACGTGGTCACCTCCGCGGTGGGCCACCTGGTGGAGATTGCCGCGCCGGAAGAATTCGACGTCAAGCGCGGCAAGTGGAGCTTCGCCCACCTGCCGGTGCTGCCCCCCTACTTTGAACTCAAGCCGATCGACAAGACCAAGTCGCGCCTGAGCGCGGTGGTCAAGCTGGCCAAACGCAAGGACGTGGCCCGGCTCATCAACGCCTGCGACGCGGGCCGCGAGGGCGAGCTGATCTTTCGCCTGATCGAGCAGTACGCCGGTGGCTTGAAGGGCGGCAGCTACCAGAGCCTCGGCAAACCGGTGCAGCGCCTGTGGCTGCAGTCCATGACGCCCGCGGCCATCCGCGACGGTTTCGAGCACCTGCGCACCAACGAGCAGATGCAGGGCCTGGCCGATGCGGCGCGCAGCCGGTCTGAAGCCGACTGGATGGTCGGCATCAACGGCACCCGCGCCATGACGGCGTTCAACTCGCGCGACGGCGGCTTCTTCCTGACCACCGTGGGCCGGGTGCAGACGCCCACGCTGTCCATCGTGGTCGAGCGCGAAGAGAAGATCCGCGCCCACCGCAGCCGCGACTACTGGGAAATCCACGCCAGCTTCCTGGCCGAGGCCGGCGAGTACCCGGGCAAGTGGTTCGACCCGGCCTTCAAGAAACCCACCGGTGAAGACGCCGATCTGGAGCAACGCGCCGACCGCGTGTGGAGCCAGCGCGAGGCCTTGGCCATTGCCGACGCGGTGCGCGGCAAGGCCGCCAGCGTGAAAGATGAAAGCAAGCCCACCACACAGGCCAGCGGTCTGCTGTACGACCTGACCAGCCTGCAGCGCGAGGCCAACGGCCGCTTCGGCTTCTCGGCCAAGACCACGCTGCAGCTGGCGCAAAGCCTGTACGAGCGCCACAAGGCCTTGACCTACCCGCGTACCGATTCTCGCGCCCTGCCCGAGGACTACCTGCCCACGGTGAAGCAGACCTTCGAGATGCTGGCCGACAGCGGCATGAAGCACCTCGCGCCCCACGCGCTCACCGCGCTCAACAACAACTACATCCGCCCGAGCAAGCGCATCTTCGACAACAGCAAGGTGTCGGATCACTTCGCCATCATTCCCACGCTGCAGGCGCCCAGCGGCCTGAGCGACGCTGAGCAGAAGCTGTACGACCTGGTGGTGCGCCGCTTTCTTGCGGTGTTTTTCCCCAGCGCCGAGTTCATGGTCACGACCCGCATCACCTCGTCGGTGGGCCACCATTTCAAGACCGAAGGCAAGGTGCTGGTGAAGCCGGGCTGGATGGCGGTGTACGGCAAGGAAGCGGCCGAAGACGTCGCCGACGCCAAGGAAGGCGACAAAGGCCAGAACCTGGTGCCGGTGCGCGAAGGTGAGACCGTGCGCACCGAGTCGGTGGAGAGCAAAGGCCTGAAGACCAAACCCCCCGCGCGCTATTCGGAAGCCACGTTGCTCGGCGCGATGGAAGGCGCGGGCAAGCTGGTCGACGACGACGAGCTGCGCGAGGCCATGCAGGAAAAAGGCCTGGGCACGCCCGCCACGCGCGCGGCCACCATCGAAGGCTTGTTGACCGAGAAGTACATGTTCCGCGAAGGCCGCGAAATCATTCCCACCGCCAAGGCCTTCCAGCTCATGACGCTGCTGCGCGGCCTGGGCGTGGAAGAACTCTCCAAGGCCGAACTCACCGGCGAGTGGGAATACAAGCTCGCGCAGATGGAGCACGGCAAGCTCAGCCGCAGCGCCTTCATGGCCGAGATCGCGCAGATGACCGAGCGCATGGTGAAGAAGGCCAAGGAATACGACCGCGACACCATTCCCGGCAACTACGCCACGCTCGCCACGCCCTGCCCGAACTGCGGTGGCGTGGTGAAGGAAAACTACCGCCGCTACACCTGCACCGGCAAAGACGGCGCCAGCGAAGGCTGCGGTTTTTCGTTCGGCAAGTCGCCCGCGGGTCGCACCTTCGAGCCCGACGAGTCCGAGTTGCTGCTCAAGGACAAGAAGATCGGCCCGCTCGACGGTTTTCGCTCCAAGGCGGGCTGGCCCTTCGTGGCCGAGATCGTGCTCAAGTACAGCGAGGACGACCAGAACTGGAAGCTCGAGTTCGACTTTGGCGACGACAAGAAGGGCGAAGAAAGCGGCGAGATCGTGGACTTCAGCGCCAGTGAAGCGCTGGGCGCTTGTCCCAAGTGCGGTGGCGCGGTGCACGAGCACGGCAGCAACTACGTGTGCATCCGCTCGGTGCCCACCGAGCAGCAGCCCACGCCCACCTGCGACTTCAAGAGCGGCAAGATCATCCTGCAGCAGCCGGTGGCGCGCGAGCAGATGAGCAAGCTGCTGGAGACCGGCAAGACGGATCTGCTCGACAAGTTCGTGTCCATGCGCACCCGCCGCGCGTTCAAGGCCTTCCTGGCCTGGGACAAGGAGGCGGGCAAGGTGAACTTTGAATTCGCGCCGTCCAAGTTCCCGCCGCGCAAGACGGCGGCTGGCGCACCGGCCAAGGGTGCCCCGGCGAAGAAGACCGCCGCCAAGGCCGCGCCCGCCAAGAAAGCCGCAGCGAAGAAAACGCCCGCCGTGAAGGCGGCCAAGGCCCCGCGCAAGACCACCGCCGCCACCGGCAAACAGCCCAGCGCCGCGCTGGCCGCGGTGATCGGCGAGGGCGCCGTGTCGCGCCCCGAGGTGGTGAAAAAGCTGTGGGACTACATCAAGGCCAACGGCCTGCAGGACGCGGGCGACAAGCGCCGCGTGAACGCCGACGCCAAGCTGGCAGCGGTGTTCGGCAAGCCGCAAGTGACCATGTTTGAAATCGCGGGCCTCTTGAGTCCGCACCTGAACTAGCCCCCACGCTCCGCCGCTTCGCGGGTCGCTGCCCCCCGAGGGGGCGCAATCCGGCTTGGGGCGGCCCGGCGCCGGATTCCTGACACTTGAATGGAGACCATCCCATGAGCCTGAAACTCTTCTTCGCCCCCGGCGCCTGTTCCTTCGTGCCGCACGCCATGCTCGAACTTGCCGAAGTGGCTTTCGAGCCGCAGATGGTCAAGCTGCACAAGGGCGAGCAGCGTTCGCCCGAGTACCTGGCGCTCAACCCGCGCGGCCAGGTGCCGGTGCTGGTCGACGGCGACGAGGTGGTCACCCAGATCGTGGCCATCCTGCTGTACATGGACGAGAAGTTGCCCATGGCGGGCATCCTGCCGCCGACGGGCCTGGAGCGTGCGCGTGCCCTGCAGGTGCTGACCTGGATGAACAACACGGTGCACCCCACGTTCACCCACGTGTTCATGCCGCAGAAGTTCACCGACGACGAGGCCGCGCAAAAAGCCATCCGCGAATTCGGCGCGGCGCGTTACCGCGAGCTGCTGGGCGAGATCGAAGCCCTGGCCGCCAAAGCCGCGCCCTGGATGGTGGGTGTACGGCCCGGGGCCCTGGACGCGTACGCGCTCACGCTGCTGCGCTGGGGCGGTTATGCGGGCATCAACCCGGTGGATTTCCCGGCCACCTGGGAGCTGGTGCAGCGCTTCGCCGAATTGCCCGGCGTGGCCCGCGCGATCGAGCGCGAGAAGCTGCAGCTCAACGTGTACAAGCCGGCCTGAGCCGGCCACACCGCACAGCCGCTATTCCTGCACGACCTGCGGCTTGGTCGGTGTGAAGCGCACCGACACCCGCAGGCCGCGACGGCCGCGTTCGGGGTGGGCGTCTTCCATCGACACCGTGGCGCCGTGCTGTTGCGCAATCTCCAGCACGATGGCCAGACCCAGGCCGGAGCCGTCGACGTTGGTGCCCAGCGCGCGGTAGAACGGCTGCATCACGAACTCGCGTTCGTTCTCGGGAATGCCCGGGCCGTCGTCCTCCACCTGAAGGATCTGCACGCCGCTGAAGCGGTCCAGCAGCACGCGCACCGTGACCACGCCGCCCTGCCCGGTGTAGTGGATCGCGTTGTCCACCAGGTTGCGCACCATCTCCTGCAAAAGCGTCGGATTGCCGTCCATCAGGCAGTCGTCGGGCATGTCGTCGGGGCCCTCGAAGCCCAGATCGATGCCGGCCTCCAGCGCGCGGGGCACCGAGTCCTGCACCACGTCGGGCACCAGTTGCGTCAGGTCGATGCGCGCACTGGGCAGTGTGCGGCCGGTGGTTTCTGCGCGGGCCAGCGCCAGCAGCTGGTTGACCGTGTGCGTGGCGCGGGCGCTGGAGCGCGCAATCTGCTGCAGCGATCCACGAATTTCCAGCGGATCGGTTTCGCGTTGTGCCAGCTCGGCCTGCATGCGCAAACCCGCCAGCGGCGTCTTGAGCTGGTGCGCGGCGTCGGCCAGAAAGCGCTTTTGCGTGGTGAGCGAGGCTTTCAGGCGCGTCAGCAAGTCGTTGATGGAGGACACCAGCGGCGCCACCTCTTGCGGGATGAACGACTCCTCGATCGGGCTCAGGTCGTCGGGCTTTCGCGCGCGGATGCGCTGCTCCAGTTCGTTGAGCGGGCGGATGCCGCGCACCAGCGCCAGCCACACCAGCAGCACCGCCAGCGGCAGGATCACGAACTGCGGCACCATCACGCCCTTGACGATTTCGGCGGCCAGCGTCGATCGCTTGCCCTTGGTCTCGGCCACCTGCATCAGCACCAGGCGCTGGGGGTCGTTGCGGGCCAGCCAGGTGTAGGCCACGCGCACCTCGTCGCCGCGCACCACGTCGTCGCGCAGCAGCACGCGCCCGGGTTCGGGGGCTTCGCTGTCGCGTGGCAGCGGGAAATCCAGCTCCCCGCTGATCAACGTGCCGCGCGGGTCGAGCACCTGGTAGTACACGAGGTCGCTGTCGTCGGCGCGCAGCAGGTCGCGGGCCTGTGCGTTGAGTTTGAACGTGATCTGCTCGTCTTCGCGCACCACGAACTGGGTGAGCGCCTGCAGGTTGAATTCGAGTGCGCGGTCAAAGGGTTTGCTGGCGATGCCTTGCGCCACGAACCAGGTGAGCACCAGCGACAGCGGCCACAGCAGCAGCAACGGCGTGAGCATCCAGTCGAGGATTTCGCCGAACAGGCTGCGCTGTTCGCGCTGGAACAGCCCGAAGGGCATCGGTGCCGACCGGCTTTCCACCGGTGGCAGCGGCTCGCTGAAGACCCGTCCGTCAGCCGGCGATTTTTTCAAGGCAGTAGCCCAGGCCGCGCACCGTGGCGATGCGGATCGGACCCTTTTCGATCTTCTTGCGCAGGCGGTGGATGTAGACCTCGATCGCGTTGTTGCTCACCTCTTCGCCCCACTCGCACAGCCGCTCCACCAGCTGGTCCTTGCTGACCAGTCGTCCGGCGCGTTGCAGCAGCACCTCCAGCAGGCCGAGTTCGCGCGCCGAGAGTTCGACCATCTTGCCGTCGATGGTGGCCACGCGGCCGGCCTGGTCGTATTCGAGCGGGCCGTGGCGGATGGTGTTGGTGCTGCCGCCCATGCCGCGGCGCGTGAGCGCACGCACGCGCGCTTCGAGTTCCTGCAGCGAAAACGGCTTGGCCATGTAGTCGTCGGCGCCGTAGTCCAGGCCTTTCACGCGCTCCTCGATGCTGTCGGCGGCGGTGAGCACCAGCACCGGCAGCGCAGAGCCGCGCGAGCGCAGCCGCTTGAGCACCTCCAGGCCGTGCAGTTTGGGCAGTCCGAGGTCGAGGATCAACAGGTCGAACTCGTTGTTGGTCATGAGCGCGGCGTCGGCCTCGTTGCCGCTGGACACGTGGTCCACTGCCGCGCCGGCCGCTCGCAGGCTGCGCAACAAACCGTCGGCCAGAACCTGGTCGTCTTCTGCAATCAGGATGCGCATGGGGAAGTCTCCTGGGCTGATCAAGCAGCGTTGTTGTGGGGCCGTGTGTTTCAGGCCAAAGTCATTTTAGGTCGCATACCCCGCGCTGCAGCCGCTGGAAAGGCAGGGTTTCACCGGGCTGGCACGGCCGCGCGCGCACCGGTCGCTTCCGACCCATACGCCTCCAGACCCAGCGCGACCACCGTGGCCACCGCGTCGCCCACCTGCGCGCGGAATTCGGACTCGGCCTGCGCCACCGCTGTGCGAAACGCCTCCAGCCACAGCAGGCCGGTGTCGGTGAACACGATGCGCCGCGCCCGGGCGTCGCGCGGGTCGGGCTCGCGCCGCACCAGACCCCAGGCCTCGCACTGCGTCACCAGATCGCCCATGGCCTGTTTGCTCATGCCCGCCTGGTGCGCCAGCTCGGTCAGGCGCGAGCCGTGCAGGCCGAGGTGGCGCGTGATGTGGATGTGGGCCGCGCCCACCTGCGCGCGCGCCGCCAGGTGCGAGAGGGCGAGTGGCACGTTGGCGTCGTGCGCCATCAGGCTGAGCACACGCTCGTCGAAGCGGCGCAGCGCCAGACCCATGAGCCGGCCCAGGTGACCGCCGCGCCAGCGGTCGTCGGGTTCGGCGGGGAATTCGGGGGTGTTGTCGACCATGGGCAAATGGTAAGGCAAACTGACCAAATATCAGGTTGTTTGATTTCAATGCACCTGTAAACTGCTGTTCAAGCATCCAGCCTGTACGCAACCACACAGGTTTTGCCAACCCTTCCAACCAGCCCAGGAGCCCCCATGGACGCAGCCGTCAAGCCCAATCCCCTCAACAGCGAAAAAGCCAAGGCCTTGCAGGTCGCGCTGGCCCAGATCGAGAAGCAGTTCGGCAAGGGCACCATCATGCGGCTGGGCGAAGGGGAGGTGATCGAGGACATCCAGGTCGTCTCCACCGGCTCGCTCGGCCTGGACATCGCGCTCGGCGTCGGCGGCCTGCCGCGTGGCCGGGTGGTCGAGATCTACGGCCCGGAATCCTCGGGCAAGACCACGCTCACGCTGCAGGTGATCGCCGAAATGCAGAAACTCGGTGGCCAGTGCGCCTTCGTCGACGCCGAACACGCGCTGGACATCCAGTACGCACAAAAGCTCGGCGTGAACCTGCAGGACCTGCTGATCTCCCAGCCCGACACCGGCGAGCAGGCGCTCGAAATCGTCGACAGCCTGGTGCGCTCCGGCGCGGTCGATCTGATCGTGGTCGACTCGGTCGCCGCGCTCACCCCCAAGGCCGAACTCGAAGGCGAAATGGGCGACTCGCTGCCCGGCCTGCAGGCCCGCTTGATGAGCCAGGCGCTGCGCAAGCTCACCGCGCACATCAAGAAGACCAACTGCATGGTCATCTTCATCAACCAGATCCGCATGAAGATCGGCGTCATGTTCGGCAGCCCCGAGACCACCACCGGCGGCAATGCGCTCAAGTTCTACGCCTCTGTGCGCCTGGACATCCGCCGCACCGGCACCATCAAGAAGGGCGAGGAAGCGATCGGCAACGAGACCAAGGTCAAGGTGGTGAAAAACAAGGTGTCACCGCCCTTCAAGACGGCCGAATTCGACATCCTGTTCGGCGAAGGCATCAGCCGCGAGGGCGAGATTCTGGACCTGGGCGTGGTGCACCGCGTGGTGGAAAAATCGGGCGCCTGGTACGCCTACAACGGCGAGAAGATCGGCCAGGGCCGCGACA
>NZ_JAOASO010000050.1 GCF_030158645.1 Hydrogenophaga sp.
CGCAGCTGGTTGAGGATGTCGTCGCGGCTGAACACACGCCCGCTCTCGCGCGCCAGCAAGTGCAGCAGTTCGAACTCGGTGCCGGTGAGTTCCACCGCTTCGCCCTGGCGCACCACGCTGCGGCGCGCCGGGTCGATGGTCAGGCCCTCGAAGGCCAGCACGTCCGGCACCGGTGCCCCGTTGGTTGGTCCGTTGTGGCCATGTCGGCGCCGCAACAGGGTCTGGATGTGAGCCACCAGCTCGCGCGGCTCGAAAGGTTTGGGCAGGTAGGCGTCGGCACCCAGTTCCAGACCCACCACGCGGTCCATCACGTCGCCGCGCGCGGTGAGCATGACGATGGGGATGTCGCTCTCCTTGCGGATGGTGCGGCAGAGTTCGAAGCCGTCCATCTCGGGCAACATCACATCCAGGATGGCGGCCTCGAACACGCCGCTGCGCAAGCGCGCCAGTCCTTCGCTGGGCTTGAGCGCCTGCGTGAGATCCAGCTCGAACCGTTGAAAGTAGGTTTTCAGCGGTGGCCCGAGCTGTTCGTCGTCGTCAATCAGCAGGATGCGGTGCATGTGGCATTCTCACACTGCGGTGCTGTCGACGGCGCGGCCGCATCAGCCGCGGCGGCCCCAGCCCTGGCGCTTGTTCATCATCTCGCGCACCTCGGCCTGCTGCGTCGGGTTGAGGCTGTCGTAGAAGTCGGCCAGCGCGTTGATCACCTCGGGACTGCTCACCTGCACCACGCGGGTCTTTTCGTCGAGGAGGCTCAGGGCGCGGGCGCGGTCAAACTTCTCGCTGGCCACCAGCTGGCGCACCTCGGCGCGCGGGTCGGTGGTCTGGCCGATGAAGGCCGTGCGCTGGGCCTGCAGCTTGTCGGCCAGCACGCCGAGTTTCTGTTGCTGCTCGGCGTTGAGGTCGAGCTTTTTCGTGACGCGTTCGACAACCTTGCCGCGCATCTCGGTCATGCGTTCGGCGCTCATGGGGCCGTGCTCGTGATGGCCGCGCGTGCCACAGGCGGTGAGGCCACCCACAGCAATGGTGACGCCGGTCAGGGCGATGAGGGAGCGTTGGATCCAGGGCTTCATGACGGGGTCCTTGTTGAGGAGGGGTTGAACATGACCGTGATGGTGCCGGCCCGCGGCGCGCCCGTCGTCTCGCGGCAGTTTCGGTTTGTTTCGTTTCATGTCGGGCAGGGGCGCTGCACAATGCGCCAACCGTGCCACCCCGGCGCCGTGGAGCCCCTGCATGAAAACCAAACTGCTCAAACGTCTGCTCGCGCTGGGTCTGGTCAGCCACGGTGCGCTGGCGCTGGCCACGGCCACCGGCAACAAGACAGAGCCGGTCGATTGTTCGAAAACGCCGGGCACCCAGAGCGCGTTGAACGCCTGCGCCTTCCAGGATTTCGAGACCGCCACCGCCGCCTACAGCGCGGCCTACAAGACGCTCTCGCAAAGCGTTGGCAACCCCCAGCGCAAGCTGTTGCGTCAGGTGCAGACCGAATGGACCCAGTACCGCGTGAAGGCCTGTGAGTTCGAAAAGAGCGGCATCGAAGGTGGCAGTGCCGCACCGATGATCAACTGGCAGTGCCAGGCCCGCATGACGCGCGAGCGCACCGCCGAACTGCAACGGTTTCTGGATTGCCAGGAAGGCGATTTGAGCTGCGTGCGGCAGCCCAAGTGAGTCTTCAATAGGCTTCCGTGTCGACTTCGCGGTTGGCTTGTTCGTTGTAGCGGTTGCCTTTGACCGTGCCTTGGTTGATCAAAGCGTCCAGCTTCGCCATGGTGGCAGCGTCCAGCTTCACATCGGCCGCGCCGATGTTCTCGCGCAGGTGGTCTTCGCGCGCCGTGCCCGGGATGGGCAGGATGTCGTTGCCCAGGTGCAGCAGCCAGGCGATGGCCAGCTGCGCGGGGGTGCAACCCACCTCGTGCGCGATGGCCTGGAACGGCGCCAGCAGCTTGAGGTTGGCCGCGTGGTTGTCGGGTGCAAAGCGCGGCATGGTGCGCCGGATGTCCTTGGCATCGAGTGTGGCCACATCCACCTCGCCACACAGAAACCCGCGCGCCACCGGGCTGAAGGCCACAAACGCCACGCCGAGTTCGCGGCAGGCCTGCAACACCGCGATCTCGGGGTTGCGCGTCCACAGCGAGTACTCGGTCTGCAGTGCCGTGATGGGATGCACCGCGTGCGCCTTGCGCAAGGTGGCGGCCGACACCTCGCTCAGGCCAATCGTCTGGATCTTCCCCGCGCGCACAAGGTCGCTCAGCGCACCCACGCTCTCTTCAATCGGCACCTGCTTGTCCCAGCGGTGCAGGTAGTAGAGGTCGATCACATCGGTCTTCAGGCGCTTGAGCGCGGCCTCGCAGGTGGCGCGGATCGTCTCGGGGCGACCATCGATCACGCGCACCAGTTTGCCGTCACCCGCCACGTCCACGCCCTGCATGCCGCATTTGCTGGCCAGGGTGAATTCGCTGCGGCGCTTTGACAGAGCTTTGCCCACCAGCGTCTCGCTCACGCCAAACCCGTAGAGCGCAGCGGTGTCGAAGTGCGTGACGCCCTGGTCCAACGCAGACTGCAACAGCCGCTCGGCCGCCTCGGGCGTCACGGGTGCGCCGTAGGCGTGGCAGATGTTCATGCAGCCCAGGCCGAGCGCCGAGACTTTGAAGGGACCGAGTTGGCGTTGTTGCATGGCTTCAGCCCGCCGCGTTCAACTTCTGCTCGAGGTCGTGCAGCACCTCGTAGCAGGCAAACACCTTGGCCACGCTGGCGTTGGGCTCACGG
>NZ_JAOASO010000051.1 GCF_030158645.1 Hydrogenophaga sp.
TTGGCCGTGGCATCTTCCTTGTCTTTCGCGCGCTGCAGGGCACGCTGGCGCTTGTCCTCGATCTGTGCGATCAGGTCTTCGAGCTTCTTGCGCAGGCCGCCTTCCAACGAGGCGAACGCCGGGTCGGCCTTGATTTCCTGCGCCACGCCATACAGCGCGGTGCCCGAGCGCTCGATGATCTTCTCGCCCGGGTCCTGCATGAACTTGGAGGTCACCCGGGTCTTGCCCCGGGCCTCCGCCGCCTGCAGCCCTTCGGTGATCTTCTCGGCTGCCTTCTCGCCGTGCTTGGCCATGGCCTGCAGCGCGGCGGTGGCGGAGATCTTGTTGTCCTGGACCAGCTCGCGCACCTGCACCGGGGCCTCGATCAGCGCCAGGAGGTCGCGCACGTAGGTGGTGGTGAAGCCGCAGCGCGCCGAAATGCGTTTCTCGTCCCAACCGTAGAGCTTCAGGCGCTTGACCAGCGCCGCCTTCTCCAGTGCCTCAAGAGGCTTGCTCGTGGCGCTGCGCACCACCACCACCGAGAGTTCTGCGATGTCGTGCTGCTGTGTGTTGACCACGACCGGCAGCCGGTCAAGGTCGGCGCCCTCGGACACGGCCTTGTCGAACCCTTGAAGGCGGCAGTGCCCATCGGAGATGTAGATGATCGATTCGTCGCCCTCGCGGGCCACGTAGCCCGAGAGTGGGTGTTCGAGCTTGAAGCCCTCGCTGAGCATGCTGTCGGCAAGACTTGCGATGTGGGCCTGCAGTGCTGCGTTCTGAATGCGCACGTTGAAGCCCTCGATCACGCGGATGTAGCGGCGCGGCACCATCCACAAGGGGCTGGGCGTGGCGCCCGCGTCGTCCATGGCCTTCTCCACGGAGCCTGCAACCAGCGTCACGCCGGGCATCTGCGACATGGCCAGTGCCTGCTTTTGTTCCTCGCTCATGCCAGCGGTGGGGTCGCCCGCTGCATCCGCTGTGCTCAACGTGGTGTCGTTGCTGGGCGTGGCCATGGAGGGGTCGGAGGTACCTGGGGCAGTGGTGGCGGGTTTGGTTTTCTGGGTGGTCATTTTGGTTGTCGCTGGTGGATTGGGGCGTGCTCTGGCTGTTGCTCAGGCGTGGGACGGTGAGTTGCCCGCGTACGTGGAGCCGTAGGGCGGGGCGTGGGGTGGCGGGCATGCGCGCGCAATCATTGAGCGCACGAGGGGCAGCAGTTCGTCGCGCGCAGCGTCCTGCACGTCGCGATCGCGCTTGATCCATCCCCACGTGAGGCTGACGGCGCAGGTTAGACCCATGCAGACGGCCAGTGGGAGCACTGCGGGGGGATGCAGGCTGGCCGCCAGCCCGGTCAGCAAGACCCCCATCAAGCCGGTAAAGAGACCAGCGCCGGTGTAGTCAATGGCGAGGCGACTGCTCTCGACCGACGCACCATGCTGCAGCGTGGCAATGGCGTTCTCACGGTCAAAGCCCACCAGTCCGTTGCTTGCGTTCACCGCGCACAGGACCAACGTGGAGCCGTCTCGGTGCAGGCTGTAGATGAGGCTCAGAAAATCCCCCATCTTCGGCTGCGTTCCCAGGGCATCGGTCTGCAGGTGCACGCGCGGGCCGTAGCCCCGATCGATCACGACACCGTTGGACTCGTTGAAGCTGTAGACGTCACCTGCGATCAGGTGCAGTTCGACCACCGCGCCGTAGCTGGTGGTGATGGTTTTGACCTGGGTGTGTTCAGAAGCCATCGAATTCCTCCATCGCCTCGAACGCGGCGGCCGGCATGGTCTTGAAGGTGATCGTGTAGCTCGCCGCCTCGTCATACTCCAGCCCCGCGCGCGTCATCCAGTTCGCGGGAATGGTGAGCGACATGCCTTGGGACTCGACTCGAGCGACTTGCACCGTCAGGGGCTCCATGGGGCCGGGCGATGCGGCATCGGCGGGCTGGGGCTTTTCCGCGCGTGGCGCTTGCTTGTCCGCAACGGAGGCCTGAGGGGTCACCGGAGAGATGGGTTTGCGCAGCGACCACAGGAACATGCAAAGGTTGGCCACGTCCAGCGGGTCGCCGCGCTCGATCAGATCGCGAAGCATCCTGCTGAGGTCTTCCCCCGAGCAATCGCGCCAGCCGCTGCGGCCCTTGGCACGGGTGGCTTGAAGCTTCACGGCCATGGCGTGGGCGAAACTGCGCACCGCGGCGTCGTCGTTCATCGCTTCGAGGTCATCGGGGCCGGGCGCCGTGCTGACCCGCAGGTAGGTGTCTTGCCCCGGTTTGAGTTCGTCATCCAGACTGCCGAGGTCGACGGCACCCTCTTCCGGGTAGTCCGTGCACCAGGCGCGCAGCCCGCCCTCGTGGTCGGCCACGGTCACATGGGCCTCCTCGCCGCCAAAGAAGTCCACAAGCTCCTGGGCTTGCCGGTGGTTCATGGTGATGGTCATGTTTTCAATCGATGGGTTTTCAGGACACGCGGTTGGCGCCTTGCAGCGCGCCGCCCAATACAAGCTACCGAACAAGCGCGGACATTCAAGCCCCCAAAAGCAACTTTTCTCGAACGCAAGCGATGGGTTCGTCCCACATTGCGTTTCTCAAAACAAGTCGCTCCGCGATCCGCTGTTGCTGTCTGTATTGGATTTCAGGGTGTCGGTTTTTGTCTGGCCATCTGGGTCGGTTGATGCAGCCATTCGCCCTACACCCCGCACGAAAAGTTGGTTTTTTGTGCAGCCGCTGGGCACAGCCGGTTCCGCCGTCGCGCGTGCAGTGCGACAAATCTCACGC
>NZ_JAOASO010000052.1 GCF_030158645.1 Hydrogenophaga sp.
CGGATCAGCCCCCTCGGGGGGCAGCGGACCACGCGCAGCGGGGGAGCGTGGGGGCTTGTTGCTCTAGCCTGCAGGGAACAGTCGCATGAACCGCCCGTATTCGTCGGCCAGAAAACTCTCGGCCCGCTCGAGCATGAAATAGCGGAACGACTCTGCCGCGGGTGACAGCAGCTTGGACAAGGTGTGCACAACGTTCCAGCCGCGCACCACCGGGCTGCCCTCCACGTCGAGCACGGCAATCATCTTGTGCTCCAGCTCCAGGCCGATGGTGTGCAGCGACAGGAAGCTGATGCCCATGCCGGCCATCACCGCCTGTTTGATGGTCTCGTTGCTCGACATCTCCATCACCACGCGGGGCTCCATGTGGCAGCGTTCCAGAAACTGTTCCATCGCTGCGCGCGTGCCCGAACCGCGCTCGCGCAGGATGAAGCCGTAAGGCTTGAGCGAGTCCGGCGTGGGGTGGCCGACCTTGAGCAAGGGGTGATCCACCGGTGCCACGAACACATGGGGGTGGGCGGCAAAGGGCTCGGCGCGCGTGGCCAGCTCGGTGGGTGGGCGGCCCATGACGGCGATGTCCACCTCGTTGCCGTGCAGCATCTTCACCAGTTGTTCGCGGTTGCCCACCGCCAGCTTGATCTCGATGCCCTCGTGATCGCGCTGGAACTCCGCCAGCAGTCGCGGTAGAAAGTACTTGGCGGTGCTCACCATGCCGATGGTCAGCGTGCCCACCTCCAGCCGCTGCAGGCGCGCCGCGGCGTCTTCGGCATCCTTGAGCGTGGCCAGCACCTTGCGGGCGTAGACCAGCATGTACTCGCCCGCGGTGGTCAGCGTGACCTGACGCCCTCGCCGGTCAAACAGCGGCAGCCCCACGTGGCCTTCCAGCTCTTTGATCTGCATGGTGACCGCGGGCGGCGTGAGGTGCAGGACCTCGGCCGCGCGGGCAAAACTCAGGTGGCGCGCGACCTCGTTGAACACGCGCAGCTGGCGAAAAGTGGCGTTCTTCATTCAGGTTTCACTTAAGCGAAGTTCAACGAAACTTGAATTTACCTTATTTAACCCGGTCCCTACAGTGGGTCACATGCTCAATGCCCTGATTTTTGATGTCGACGGTACCTTGGCAGACACCGAGCGTGTTCACCTGGCGGCCTTCAACCACGCCTTCGACACCGAGGGTCTGGACTGGCATTGGGACACCGCGCTCTACACGCGACTGCTGGAGATTTCCGGCGGCAAGGAACGCATGCTCCACCACTGGCGCAGCGTGCAACCCGGGCTGACCGAGCTGGGTGCCGGTGCGGTGCAGGCCACCATCGACCGGTTGCACGAGCTCAAGACGGCTCACTACGAGAACGCGGTTCGTTCGGGGGCTGTGCAGTTGCGTCCGGGCGTGCTCGCACTCATGAACGAGGCGCGCGCGCAAGGCCTGGGGCTGGCCATCGCCACCACCACGTCGCCGGTGAACATCGCTGCCCTGTTGCGCACCGCGATCGGCGACCACTGGCGCAGCCAGTTTCTGGCGGTGGGCGACGCTTCGTCGTCGCCCATCAAAAAGCCGCATCCGCAGGTGTACCTCCAGGTGCTGCGCGACATGGAATTGCCGGCCTCGGACTGCCTGGCGTTCGAGGATTCGGCCAACGGCCTGCGCGCGGCCACGGCTGCCGGCCTTCGCACGGTGATCACCCCCAACAGCTTCACCGATCACCACGATTTCAGCGGCGCCTTGCGCGTCGTCTCGGACCTCGGTGCCATCGGGCTGGCACAGTTGCGCGAATGGCATGCGCACGCCTGAGCCTTCTTTCACGACAACAACAACGAGACCGCCCCGATGCCTTTGTCCAAACGCTCCACCCTGACCCAGTTCCTGATCGAGGAGCGCCGCCGCTTTCCGGCCGCGAGCGGTGATTTCAACGCGCTCATCTTGGATGTGGCGCTGGCCTGCAAGGCGATCGCGCGCAGCGTGGCGTTTGGTGCCCTGGGCGACATGCTGGGCAACCACGGCGGTGGCGACAGCGTCAACGTGCAGGGCGAGACGCAGAAGAAGCTCGATGTGATCAGCAACGACATGTTCATCCGCGCCAACGAGTGGGGAGGGCACCTGGCGGGCATGGCGTCGGAGGAGATGGAGCAGCCTTATCCGATCCCGCCCGAGTACCCCCGCGGCAAGTACCTGCTGGTGTTCGACCCGCTGGATGGATCGAGCAACATCGATGTGAACGTGTCGGTGGGCAGCATCTTCAGCGTGCTGCGGGCGCCCAAGGCGGTGGTCGAGTCGGGGCGCGAGGTGGTGGTGGAGGATTTCCTGCAGCCCGGCACGCAGCAGGTGGCTGCGGGCTACGCGCTCTACGGTCCCACTACCATGTTCGTGCTCACCGTGGGCAGTGGTGTGCATGGCTTCACGCTCGACCCCAACCTGGGCGAGTTCAAACTCACGCACCCGCGCATCCGCATTCCGGAAGACACGCACGAATTTGCGATCAACGCGTCGAACAGCCGCTTCTGGGAGGCACCGGTCAAGCGTTACGTGGACGAATGTCTGGCCGGCAGGACCGGTCCGCGCGGCAAGGACTTCAACATGCGCTGGATCGCCAGCATGGTGGCCGAGGCGCACCGCATCCTCA
>NZ_JAOASO010000053.1 GCF_030158645.1 Hydrogenophaga sp.
TGTGGCGCCAGCAGTTCCATCTGCCGCTGATCGCCGTGACCGGCAGCAACGGCAAGACCACGGTCACGCAGATGATCGCGTCCATCCTGCGCGCCGCCGCGGGCGATGCGGCCCACGCCACGCAGGGCAACTTCAACAACGACATCGGCGTGCCGCTCACGCTGCTGCGCCTGAACGCGTCGCACAAGCTCTCGGTGGTTGAACTCGGCATGAACCACCCCGGCGAAATCGCCGAACTCGCGGCCCTCACCCGTCCCACCGTGGCGCTGGTGAACAACGCGCAGCGCGAGCACCAGGAATTCATGGCCACGGTGGAGGCCGTGGCGTTGGAGAACGGCCAGGTCATCCGGGCGCTGGCGGACGACGGCGTGGCCGTGTTCCCGTCCGACGACACCTACACGCCGCTGTGGCGCGAACTGGCCGCGGGCCGCCGTGTGGTGACCTTCAGCGACACCGATCCGGCCGCCGATGTGGCGGGCGTCCAGGCCGACTGGCAGGACGGTGCGTGGACGATGAGCTTCGCATCCCCGGCCGGTCCGGGCACAGTGCAGCTGAAGATCGCTGGCCGCCACAACGTGCGCAACGCGCTGGCCGCCACCGCCTGCGCATTGGCTGCGGGCGTGACGCTCGACGCCGTGGTGCGCGGGCTCGACGCGTTCGAGCCGGTGGGCGGCCGCTCGCGCGCACTGGCACTGCACCTGGACGGCCGCACGATCACGCTGATCGACGACACCTACAACGCCAACCCCGATTCGGTCCGTGCCGCCATCGACGTGCTCGCCGAGTTGCCCGCGCCCCGCCTGCTGGTGCTGGGCGACATGGGCGAGGTGGGCGAACAAGGCCTGGCCTTCCACGAAGAGGTGTTGCGCCATGCGCGCGATCGCGGCATTGAGGCGGTGCACGTCGCCGGCGACTGGATGCGCCAGGCCGCGCCCGTCTGGCCCGCCGTCACGCATTGGAACGAAGTGCCGGCCATGGCCGGCGCGGTGTGCGCCGCCGTGAGCGACGACCGCCCGGTGTTCCGCAGTGTGCTGGTCAAGGGCTCGCGCTTCATGCGCACCGAGCGCGTGGTGAACGCCCTGCTGGCGCTCGACCCCGCACACGACAACAACAAGAAGGACAACGCCCATGCTGCCTAGCCTGGCCCTCTGGCTGCAAGGCCTGTCGCCCGATTTCGGTTTCCTGCGGGTGTTTCAGTACCTCACGTTCCGCGCCGTCATGGCCGCGCTCACCGCGTTGCTCATGGGCCTGGCCGCCGGGCCGTACTTCATCCGCCGCCTCGCCGCGCTCAAGATCGGCCAGCCGATTCGCGAATACGCGATGCAGACCCACATCAGCAAGGGCGGCACACCCACCATGGGCGGTGTGCTGATCCTGTTTTCCATCGCGGTGTCCACCGTCCTCTGGTTTGACCTCACCAACCGTTTCGTGTGGATCGTGCTGCTGGTCACGCTGGGTTTTGGCGCCATTGGTTGGGTGGACGACTGGCGCAAGGTGGTGCACAAGGACCCAGAGGGCATGCGCTCGCGCGAGAAGTATTTCTGGCAGTCGGTGATCGGCCTGGTCGCTGCGTTCTACCTGGTGTTTGCCGTCTCGGGCACCAGCAACGCACGCGTTTTTGAGCTCTTCGTCGCCTGGGTCAGCTCGGGGTTCACGGTCGACCTGCCGCCCCAGGCCGGTCTGCTGGTGCCCTTCTTCAAAGAGATCAGCTATCCGCTGGGCGTGTTCGGTTTCGTGGTCATGACCTACCTCGTCATCGTCGGCTCCAGCAACGCGGTCAACCTCACCGACGGGCTCGACGGCCTGGCCATCATGCCGGTGGTGATGGTGGGCTCGGCCCTGGGCGTGTTCGCCTACGTCACCGGCAACGTGGTGTTCGCGAAATACCTGCTGCTGCCGCACATCCCGGGTGCGGGCGAGTTGTTGATCTTCTGCGCGGCCATGGCCGGCGCGGGCCTGGCCTTTCTGTGGTTCAACACCCACCCGGCGCAGGTCTTCATGGGCGACGTGGGCGCGCTGGCACTCGGCGGCGCGCTGGGCACCATCGCCGTCATCGTCCGGCAAGAGATCGTGCTGGCCATCATGGGCGGCATCTTCGTGGTCGAGGCGCTCTCGGTGATGCTGCAGGTGACCTGGTTCAAGTACACCAAGCGCCGCTACGGCACCGGTCGCCGGCTGTTCCAGATGGCACCGCTGCACCACCATTTCGAGAAAAAGGGCTGGAAGGAAACGCAGGTCGTCGTGCGCTTCTGGATCATCACCATGCTGTTGTGCCTGGTGGGCCTGTCCACGTTGAAGCTGCGCTGAACACCATGCACGATCAGCACGTCCTCATCCTCGGCCTGGGCGCCTCCGGCCTGGCCATGGCGCGCTGGTGCGTGCGCCAGGGTGCGAACGTGACCGTGGCCGACACGCGCGAACAGCCACCGCAGCTGGCGTCCTTGCGCGTCGACTGCCCGCAAGCGGCTTTCGTGAGCGGAGCGTTCGACGACGCTTTGATGGCGCGCGGCGCATGGACGCTGATCGCGCGCAGCCCGGGTCTGGCCCCCGCTTCGCTGCAGACCGTGCTCGTGTGGGCACAGACGCACAACGTGGCCGTGCTCGGTGAACTGGGCCTTTTTGCGCGCGCCTTGAAGGCGCTGGCCGAACGCGAGCGTCTGCCCTACCGTCCCAAAGTGCTCGCCATCACCGGCACCAACGGCAAGACCACCGTGACATCGCTCACCACCCTGCTGCTGCAGCGAGCCGGCGTTCCTGTGGCCGTGGCCGGCAACATCGGACCGGCCCTGCTGGACGTGTTGTCCGCTGCGCTCGATGCCGAGGCCGTGGCCCAGCAGGCGGACGACGAACGCGCGGCCGCCGAGGCACTGGACGAAGCACCGGTGGTGGTTCCGCCAGTGGAGACAGA
Organism: Hydrogenophaga sp.; assembly: GCF_030158645.1. Taxonomy (GTDB): domain Bacteria; phylum Pseudomonadota; class Gammaproteobacteria; order Burkholderiales; family Burkholderiaceae_C; genus Hydrogenophaga. The sequence goes on from NZ_JAOASO010000053.1 coordinate 2,909, forward strand.
GGCCGAGACGGTTGACGAGGTCGAGCCCGCAGACGAGGAAATGCCTGCAGCCACTGCCGAGGCCGACGAAGACGGGACGGTCATGCTGGTGCCGCCGCCCATCGAACCACCCCAGCCGATGCACCTGCCCCGCGTGTGGGTGCTCGAACTCTCCAGCTTCCAGCTCGACGGCGCTGCTGGCAGCGACTGGGACCGCGTGCCCACCGCGGCCAGCGTGCTCAACATCACCGAAGACCACCTCGACTGGCACGGCAGCATGGCGGCCTACACGCAGGCCAAGGCAGCGGTGTTCGGCACCCAGGCCCTGATGCTGCTCAACCGCGACGACCCGCAGGTCATGGCGCTGCAGCCCGGCCTGGTCACCGTGAAGGTGGGCAACCGCAACCGCCAGCAGAGCGCCCGGCCCTGGAGCAGTTTTGGTCTGGATGCACCCGCACGCGCCGGTGACTGGGGCATTGAAACGCTCAACGGCATGGCCTGGCTGGTGCGTGCGCTGGCGCTGGACGAAACGCGCAAACGCGGTCGCGCTGCCGATGAAGCCGAGGAAATCTATTTCCAGCGCTTGATGCCTGTGGATGCCTTGCGCATCCGTGGCCGCCACAACGCCGCCAACGCGCTCGCTGCGCTGGCCCTGGCCACCTCCACCGGCGCCGCGCTCGGCCCCATGCTGCACGGCCTGCGCGAATACCGCGGCGAGCCGCATCGCGTGGAACCCGTGGCCATCATCGACGAGGTGGAGTACTTCGACGACAGCAAGGGCACCAACGTGGGCGCCACGCTGGCGGCGGTCAATGGCCTGGGCGCCGAGCGCCGGCTGGTGGTGATCCTGGGCGGTGACGGCAAGGGGCAGGACTTTGCACCGCTGGCCGAGCCACTCGCGCGCTTTGCGCGCGCGGTGGTCTACATCGGTCGCGATGCCGCGCGCATCCGCGCAGCGGTCGGCGAGGCCCTGATCGACGAGCACATTCCCCAGCTGGATGCCGCCACGCTGCCCGAGGCGGTGTCGCTCGCAGCGCAGCAGGCCCGCTCGGGTGACGCGGTGCTGATGTCGCCCGCCTGCGCCAGCCTGGACATGTTCGACAACTACGAGCACCGCGCCCGCGTGTTCGTGAGCGCCGTGTCCGACCTGGCCACCGAGCGCGGCATGAGCCTGGAGCACGGCCTGTGAAGAAAAAAGCCGTGCCCACCCTGACCTGGTCGCAGCGCCTGCGCGAAGGTCTGGCCGCGCTCAACCCGCGTCTGCTGGGCCGCGACCTGGCGGGTGCACTGGCCGGCGGTTCCTCGCGCGACGGCCTGCCGGTGCGCCTGTCCAACCGCACCTACGCGGGCACGCGCAACGTGGCCGTGCGCGAACTCGGCTTTGACCAGCCCTTGCTGTGGGTGGTGGTGGCCTTGCTCGCCTGGGGCCTGGTGATGGTGTATTCGGCCTCGATCGCACTGCCCGACAACCCGCGCTTTGCCAACTACGCCCACACCCACTTTGTGCTGCGCCACGGCATCTCCATGGCCATCGGTCTGGTGGCGGCCGTGGTTGCGTTCCAGTTTCCCTTACGCAGCTGGGAAAAAATGGCGCCCTGGATGTTCGCGGTGGCCCTGGTGCTGCTGGTGCTGGTGCTGTTTCCCTTCATCGGCAAGGGGGTCAACGGCGCTCGCCGCTGGATTTCGCTGGGCATCATGAACTTCCAGCCGTCCGAACTCGCCAAACTGGCCGTGTTGCTCTACGCCGCCGACTACATGGTGCGCAAGATGGACGTGAAGCAGCGCTTCTTCCAGGCCGTGACACCCATGGCGGTGGCGGTGGCGGTGGTGGGCATGCTGCTGCTGGCCGAGCCCGACATGGGCGCCTTCATGGTGATCGTGGTGATCGCCATGGGCATCCTGTTTCTGGGCGGCGTGAACGCGCGCATGTTCTTCCTGATGGCCCTGGTCGTGGTGGCCGCGTTCGCGCTCATGGTCATGACCAGCGAGTTCCGTCGCGCACGGGTGTTCGCCTACCTCGATCCCTGGAGCGTGGAGCACGCGCTGGGCAAGGGGTACCAGCTCTCGCACTCGCTGATTGCTTTCGGTCGCGGCGAAATCTTTGGCGTGGGCCTGGGTGGCAGCGTCGAGAAGCTGCACTGGCTGCCCGAAGCCCACACCGACTTTCTGCTGGCCGTGATCGGCGAGGAGTTCGGTCTGGTCGGCGTGGTGGTGCTCATCGGTCTGTTCCTCTGGCTCACGCGCCGCATCATGCACATTGGCCGCCAGGCCATTGCGCTCGACCAGGTGTTCGCCGGTCTGGTGGCGCAGGGCGTGGGCCTGTGGATGGGTTTCCAGGCCTTCATCAACATCGGTGTGAACCTGGGTGCCTTGCCCACCAAGGGCCTGACCTTGCCCCTGATGAGCTACGGCGGTTCCGCGATCTTGCTCAACCTCATCGCGATTGCGATCGTGCTGCGGGTGGACTATGAAAACCGCCAGATGATGAAGGGGGGCCGGTCGTGATGAGCGCCGCGCTGGGCCGCCCCGAGCAAGCGAACGCCCCCACGGGGGGCAGCGACCCGCGTGAGCGGCGGAGCGTGGGGGCCTTGTCTTCCCCATGTGCGTTGATCATGGCCGGCGGTACCGGTGGCCACATCTTCCCCGGCCTGGCCGTGGCCGAAGCCCTGCGCGAGCGCGGCTGGCGCGTGCACTGGCTGGGCGCGCCCGCCAGCATGGAAAGCCGGCTCGTGCCGCCGCGCGGCTTCGCGCTGGAAACCATCGACTTCGGCGGTGTGCGCGGCAAGGGCGTGGTCACGCTGGCCCTGCTGCCGCTGCGCCTGCTGCGCGCTTTCTGGCAGGCGTTGCAGGTGGTGCGCCGCGTGAAGCCCGATGTGGTGGTGGGCCTGGGCGGCTACATTAGTTTTCCGGGCGGGATGATGGGCGTGCTGGCCGGCAAGCCGCTGGTGCTGCACGAGCAAAACTCCGTGGCCGGCATGGCCAACAAGGTGATGGCGGGTGTGGCCGACCGCGTCTTCACCGCCTTCCCCGGCGTGTTCAAAAAGGCCGAGTGGGTCGGTAACCCGCTGCGCGCGCCGTTCCTGCGCCAGGCCGCGCCGGCCGAGCGTTTCGCTGGCCGCAGCGGCCCGCTGCGCCTGCTGGTGGTGGGCGGCAGCCTGGGTGCCAAGGCGCTCAACGACGTGGTGCCGCAGGCCCTCGCCCTGATCCCCGAAGCGCAGCGTCCCACCGTGGTTCACCAGAGCGGCGAAAAACAGATCGACGCCCTGCGTGCCAATTACATCGCCGCCGGCGTGCACGCCGAGCTCACGCCCTTCATCGACGACACCGCCCAGGCGTTTGCCGATGCCGACCTCATCCTCTGCCGCAGCGGCGCGAGCACCGTGACCGAGATCGCCGCCGTGGGCGCGGCCGCGCTGTTCGTGCCGTTCCCCGCCGCGGTGGACGACCACCAGACCACCAACGCACGCTTCCTGGTGGACGCGGGCGCCGCCTGGCTGGTGCCCCAGAAAGAACTCAGTCCCCAGCAACTCGCGCACCGCTTGCAGAGCGCGCAGCGCGAGCAGCTGGTGGCCATGGCCGAGAAGGCCAAACAGATGCAGAAAACAGAAGCCGTGGCGGCCGTGGTGTCCGCCTGCGAGCAACTCGCGAAAGTCCAGAACACATGAAACACGCCATTCGCCACATCCACTTCGTCGGCATCGGCGGCGCCGGCATGAACGGCATCGCCGAGGTGCTGCTCAACCAGGGCTACCGCATCTCCGGCAGCGACCTCGGCGAGAGCACGGTCACGCGCCGCCTGGTGGCGCTGGGTGCCGAGGTGTTCATCGGCCACGACGCCGCGCACATCGAAGGGGCGGACGCTATCGTCACCTCCACCGCCGTGAAGGAAGACAACCCCGAGGTGGTGGCCGCCCATGCCAGGCTGGTGCCGGTGGTGCCGCGCGCGGTGATGCTGGCCGAACTGATGCGCATGAAGAAAGGCGTGGCCATTGCCGGCACCCACGGCAAGACCACCACCACCAGCCTGGTGGCCAGCGTGCTGGCTGCGGCCCAACTCGACCCCACCTACGTGATCGGCGGACGCCTGAACAGCGCCGGCGTCAACGCCGCGCTCGGCTCGGGCGAGTACATCGTGGTCGAAGCCGACGAGTCGGACGCCTCGTTCCTCAACCTGCTGCCCGTGCTGTCGGTGGTTACCAACATCGACGCCGACCACATGGACACCTACGGCCACGACTTCGGCAAGCTCAAGGCCGCCTTCGTGGAGTTCCTGCACCGCATGCCGTTCTACGGTGCGGCCGTGGTCTGCGTGGACGACGCCGCCATTCGCGAGATCCTGCCGCTGATCGCGCGGCCTATCACCAGCTACGGCTTCTCGGAAGACGCCCAGGTGCGCGCCATCAACGTGCGCGCGGTCGACACGCAGATGCACTTCACCGTGCAACGGCGCAACGGCGTGGAGCTGCCCGATCTCGACATCGTCTTGAATTTGCCCGGCGACCACAACGTGCTCAACGCGCTGGCCGCCATCGGCATCGCGGTGGAGCTGGGTGTGGACGACGCGGCCGTGGTGCAGGCGCTGGCCGATTTCAAGGGCGTGGGCCGGCGCTTTCAGCGTTACGGCGAAGCCGCGCTGCCCGCCGGTGGCCACTGCACCGTGGTGGACGACTACGGCCACCACCCGGTGGAGATGGCGGCCACGCTGGCGGCTGCACGCGGCGCCTACCCGGGCCGCCGCCTCGTGCTGGCCTTCCAGCCGCACCGCTACACCCGCACGCGCGACTGCTTCGAGGACTTCGTCAAGGTGATCAGCCATGCCGACGCGGTGCTGCTGGCCGAGGTGTACGCCGCCGGCGAGAGCCCCATCGTGGCGGCCGACGGCCGTTCGCTGGCGCGCGCGTTGCGCGTGGCCGGCAAGCTGGAGCCGGTGTTCGTGGACGACATCAACGCCATGCCGCAGGCCGTGCTGGACAACGCCCAGGACGGCGACGTGATCCTGTGCATGGGCGCGGGCACCGTCGGGGCCGTGGCCGGCCGTGTGATGGAACTGGCGCAGGAAACCACATCGTGAAGACAAAGGACAACGCAGTGATCGATCCGAAGGCGCTGGGCAAAGTGGCCGTTTTGATGGGTGGGCGATCCGCCGAACGCGAGGTTTCGCTGATGTCGGGCACCGGCGTGCTGGCCGCGCTGAAGTCCAAAGGCGTGGATGCCCACGCCTTCGACCCGGCCGAGCGCGGCCTGGACGAACTCAAGCGCGAAGGCTTTCATCGCTGCTTCATCGCGCTGCACGGCCGCTTCGGCGAAGACGGCACGGTGCAGGGCGCACTCGAATTGCTGGGCATTCCCTACACCGGCCCCGGCGTCATGGCATCCAGCGTGGCCATGGACAAGCTCATGACCAAGCGCATCTGGATGGCCGAGGGCCTGGCCACGCCCGCCTGGCGCCAGGTGCACAGCGCAGAACAAACCGTGGCCGCGTACCGAGCACTGGGCACACCCATGATCGTCAAGCCGGTGCGCGAAGGCTCGACCATCGGCCTCACCAAGGTCACCAGCGAAGCGCAGTGCGCCGCCGCCTATGAGCTCGCCGCGAAACAGGACCCCCTGGTCATGTGCGAGCAGTTCATTGCCGGCGACGAGGTGACCTGCCCCGTGCTGGGCACGGGCGAAGGCGCCCGCGCGCTCCCGGTGATCCGCATCGTGGCGCCCGACGGCAACTACGACTACCAGAACAAGTACTTCACCGACGACACGAAGTACCTTGTGCCCTGCGGTCTGCCTGAGGGGGAAGAGGCAGTGATCCAGGCGCTGGTGCTGCAGGCCTTTCGCACGCTGGACTGCCGGGGCTGGGCGCGGGCCGACGTGATGATCGATGCGAAGACCCGCAAGCCGTACCTGCTGGAAATCAACACCTCACCCGGCATGACGGGCCATTCGCTGGTGCCGATGTCGGCGCGCGCGACCGGCCTGTCGTACGAAGACCTGTGCGTCGCCGTGCTGGCCACCGCCGCGTTGGACAACGCAGCCTGATCGCAACCCGCCCATGGCCACCGCCCCTATGCCCCTGGACGTCAAGCTCATGACAGCGCTCACGCAAGCGCTGCTCGTGCTGTTTGCTGTGCTGTGCCTGGGCGCTTTGGGCACATGGCTGGTGCGCCACCCGGTGTGGACGGTGAAAGCCATCACGGTGCAGGGCGATGTGGTTCACCAGAACGCGGTCAGCTTTCGCGCGCAACTGGCCACGCAGATGAAAACGCGCCTCTCGAGCAGCTTTCTCACGGTCGACTTGCAGCAGGTGCGCGAACTGTTCGAAGCCGTGCCCTGGGTGCGCCAGGCGGTGGTGCAGCGCGAGTTCCCCAATCGCCTGCGCGTGACGTTGCAAGAGCACCAGGCCGTGGCCTGGTGGGGCGAGGCCGGCTCCGGCAGGCTGGTGAACGAACTCGGCGAGGTGTTTGAAGCCAGCCCCGACGACAGCGACAACCTGCCCGAACTCGCGGGCCCCACCGAGCAGTCGGCCCAGGTGTGGGCGCTGTACCAGCGGCTGCAGGCCGAACTGGCTCCGCTCGAACTGGGCCTGGAACGTCTGGAGCTCACCGAGCGCGGCGGCTGGCGCGCGCAGCTGGACAACGGCGCGCAGGTGGAGCTGGGTCGCGGCACGCCCGACGAACTGTTGGCGCGCACGCGCCGCTTCAGCGCCACCTTGTCGCAGCTCACCGAGCGCTACGCCGGCGCCCTGCAGTCGGTTGATCTGCGTTACCCCAATGGTTACGCGCTGCGCTTGCGCGGCGTGACCACCGTCACCGACATCGCCCCCGCCGCAACGCAACCCACACAGTAATCAGAAGAAGCAATCATGGCCAAGGAATACAAGGATTTGGTGGTCGGACTCGACATCGGCACCGCCAAGATCATGGTGGTGGTCGCCGAGGTCCAGCCCAATGGCGAACTCAAGCTCGCGGGCCTGGGCGTGGCCGCCAGCCACGGCTTGAAGCGCGGCGTGGTGGTCAACATCGACGCCACGGTGCAGAGCATCCAGCAGGCTTTGAAAGAAGCCGAGCTGATGGCCGACTGCCGCATCGCGCGGGTCTACACCGGCATCACCGGCAGCCACATCCGCGGCATCAACAGCAGCGGCATGGTGGCCATCAAGGACCGCGAAGTCACCGCCACCGACGTGGCGCGCGTGATCGAGACCGCCAAGGCGATCAACATCTCCACCGACCAGCGCCTGCTGCTGGTGGAGCCGCAGGAATTCGTGATCGATGGCCAGGAGGTGAAGGAGCCGATCGGCATGAGCGGCATCCGCCTGGAGGCCAAGGTGCACATCGTCACCGGTGCGCAGAGCGCGGCGGAAAACATCATCAAGTGCGTGCGCCGCTGCGGGCTGGAAGTGGATCAGCTCATGCTCAACCCGCTGGCGAGCAGCCAGGCCATCCTGACCGACGACGAAAAGGAACTCGGCGTGGCGTTGGTGGACATCGGCGCCGGCACCACCGACGTGGCCATCTTCTCGGGCGGCGCGATCCGCCACACGGCGGTGATCCCGATCGCGGGCGACCTGATCACCAGCGACATCGCCATGGCGCTGCGCACGCCCACCAAGGACGCCGAAGACATCAAGGTCGAGAGCGGTTGCGCCAAGCAGTTGCTGGCCGACCCGGACACGCAGGTGGAAGTGCCGGGTCTGGGTGACCGCGCGCCGCGCATGCTGAGCCGTCAGGCGCTGGCTGGCGTGATCGAACCGCGCGTGGAAGAAATTTTTTCGCTGGTGCAGCAGGTGCTGCGCGATTCGGGCCATGAGGAAATGCTGTCCTCGGGCATCGTGCTCACCGGCGGCAGCGCGGTCATGCCCGGCATGGTCGAGCTCGGTGAAGACATTTTTCTGAAGCCGGTGCGCCGTGGCATTCCGAATTACCACAGCGCACTCTCCGACATGGTGGCGCAGACGCGTGCGGCCACGGTGATGGGCCTGCTCGAAGAAGCGCGCCTGGCGCGCGTGCGCGGGCACAAGGTGTCGCAAAAAGCGGGCTCGGTGCAAGGTGCCGTCGAGCGGGTCAAAAACTGGTTTCTAGGGACGTTCTGATGAAACACCTGATCACACCCCCGCTGCGAACCCGGCCCCGTTTCCGCACCCGATGTAGCGAGTGCACCGGACCGCCTGGCTGAACCTCGACCCATTCCGAATCTGTACTTTTTTGAATCACAAGCGCCCACACAACGGGCACACAAGGAGCATCCCATGAGCATCGAAATGATTGAAGTCGAAGAATTCAACCTCGGCACCCAGATCAAGGTCATCGGCGTCGGCGGTGGTGGCGGCAACGCCGTGGAGCACATGATCGCGCGCAGCGTGCAGGGCGTGGAATTCATCTGCGCGAACACCGATGCGCAGTCGCTCTCCCGCAGCGCCGCGCACAAGACCATCCAGCTCGGCACCACCGGCCTGGGCGCCGGCAGCAAGCCCGACAAGGGCCGTGACGCGGCCGAGGTGGCGGTGGAGTCGATCCGCGAAGCCATCGCTGGCGCGCACATGCTCTTCATCACCGCCGGCATGGGCGGCGGCACCGGCACCGGTGCGGCTCCCGTGATCGCCCGGGTGGCCAAGGAAATGGGCATCCTGACCGTGGGCGTGGTCACCAAGCCGTTCGACTGGGAAGGCGGCCGCCGCATGACGAACGCCGACCACGGTCTGGCCGAGTTGGAGGCCAACGTGGACTCGCTGATCGTGGTGCTCAACGAGAAGCTGCTCGAAGTGCTGGGCGACGACGTGACGCAGGACGAAGCCTTTGCCCACGCCAACGACGTGCTGAAAAACGCCGTGGGCGGCATTGCCGAGATCATCAACGAGTACGGCAACGTGAACGTCGACTTTGAAGACGTGCGCACCGTGATGGGCGAGCCCGGCAAGGCCATGATGGGCACGGCCGTGGCCGCCGGCCCCGACCGCGCACGCATCGCCGCCGAGCAGGCCGTGGCCTGCCCGCTGCTCGAAGGCATCGACCTGTCGGGCGCCAAGGGCGTGCTGGTGCTGGTGACCGCGGCCAAGGGCTCGCTGAAGCTGTCGGAATCGAAGCTGGCGATGAACACGATCCGCGCCTACGCGTCTTCCGAAGCGCACGTGATCTACGGCGCGGCGTACGACGACAGCCTGGGCGACGAGATGCGCGTGACCGTCGTGGCCACGGGTCTGTCGCGCCAGGGTGTGCGCCGCACGGCGCCTCCGCTGCAGGTGCTGCGCACCGGCACCGACAACGTGCCGTTCAATGTGCCGACCGTGAACACCGCCGTGGGTGGCCCGGGCGCCACCCAGCCGGACTACAACTCCATGGCCGTGCCCAGCGTGTGGCGCACCAACCGCACCCAGGCCGCGGCCAAGGTGGACGCGTTGGCTTC
>NZ_JAOASO010000054.1 GCF_030158645.1 Hydrogenophaga sp.
ACAGCCACACCGCTTTCCTGTTCGACAAGATCAACTTCCTGATGGACGCGACGGTCGGTTTCATCAACATCAACCAGAACAAGATCATCAAGATCTTCTCGGTGGCGAGTGTCTCGCTGCTGCCGCCCACGCTGGTGGCCAGCAGCTACGGCATGAACTTCGCGTTCATGCCCGAGCTGCAGTGGCGTTACGGCTATCCGCTCGCGCTCACCCTCATGGTGCTCTCGGCCGTGGTCCCCATGCTGTACTTCCGCAAGCGGGGCTGGTTGCGGTAACCCGACTTCAGTTCGGCTTCAACAGCGCACCCACGATGGCACCGCTGTAGCGGCTGGCCACCTCGCGCAGAAAACGCGGGAAGTCCACATGCGCCGCGTCGTCTGCTCGGTCGGAGATGGTGCGCGCCACCGCCAGCGGCACACGGTAGTCGTGGCACACCTGCGCAAACGCCGCGCCCTCCATTTCGACCGCCAGCGCCTCGGGCAGTTCGCGCCGCAGGGCTTCACTCTCGACGGTGGTGGATACAAAGCGGTCGCCGCTGATCAGAAGGCCTTGGTGGCACCGAGGGGCGTGCAGGCCGAAGGCGCTGCGCACGCTGTCGGGCAGCTGCGCTGGCAAGGAACGCAACACACTGTCGCTGGCGTGCGCAAGTTGCGCGGTCAGTCCGGCGTCGGCATCGAACATGGATCGGCCGTAGCCGGGCACTTCGTGGCGCGCAAACAGGGGCGACGCGTCCATGTCGTGTTGCAGGAACTGCCGCGCCACCACCACGTCACCCACGTTGACGCCGGGCCGAACACCACCGGCCACCCCGGTGAACACGACGCGCTGCACCCCGAAGCGCTCGATCAGGACGGTGGCGGTGGTGGCCGCCGCCACCTTGCCGATGCCCGAGAGCACGACCACCACATCGTGCCCGTGCAGGTGACCGCGCCAGAAGGTGCGCCCACCCACGGTTTGCTGCTGCTCGTCGGGCATGAGCGCCAGCACCGCGGCCAGCTCTTCGTGCAGCGCGCTGACGATGGCGGTGGGGCCTCCCACTATTTTTTGTCGCGCAGTTCGCGTCGAAGAATCTTGCCCACCGGGGTCTTGGGCAGCTCGGTGCGGAACTCCACCACCTTGGGCTGCTTGTAGCCGGTGAGGTTGGTCTTGCAATAGTCGCGCACCTGGGCTTCGGTCAGGGCCTCGTCCTTCTTCACGATCACGAGTTTGACGGCCTCGCCCGACTTGTCATCGGGCACGCCCACCACGGCGCACTCCATCACGCCGGGCAGCTGCGCCACCACGTCTTCCACCTCGTTGGGGTACACGTTGAAGCCGCTGACCAGCACCATGTCCTTCTTGCGGTCGACCACTTTGAAATACCCGCGCTCGTCCATCACACCCACGTCGCCGGTCTTGAAGTAGCCGTCCGGCGTCATGACCTTGGCGGTCTCGTCCGGCCGCTGCCAGTAACCCGCCATCACCTGCGGACCCTTGATCGCGATCTCGCCAGGCTGACCCATCGGCACCTCGTTGCCATCGTCGTCCAGGCACTTGAGCCAGGTGTTGGGCAACGGCAGGCCGATGGTGCCGCTGTAGGCGGTGCTGGTGGTCGGGTTGCAGGTGGCCGAGGGGCTGGTCTCGGACAGGCCATAGCCCTCGCAGATCGGGCAGCCGGTTTTCTCCAGCCAGAGTTTGGCCACCGCGCTTTGCACCGCCATGCCGCCGCCCACCGAGACCTTGAGGTTGCCCCAGTTCACCGTGTTGAAGTCGGGGTGGTTGGCGAGACCGTTGAACAGCGTGTTGACCGCAGGAAAGCTGTGGAAGGTGTGTTTGCCCAATTCCTTCAAGACCGCGGGCAGGTCACGCGGATTGGGAATCAGGATGTTCAGGGCGCCGGTGCGCATGCCCAGCATCATGTTCACCGTGAAGGCGAAGATGTGGTACAGCGGCAGGGCGCACACGCTGGTGGGCTGCTCGTTCTCGGGCACGCGGCTCATGGCCGGCTCGTTCCAGGCATCGGACTGCAGCAGGTTGGCGATCACGTTGCGGTGCAGCAGCACCGCGCCCTTGCTCACGCCGGTGGTGCCGCCGGTGTACTGCAGCACCGCCATGTCGTCGGGCTTGATGTCGGGGCGCTTGAGCGTGCCGCGCGTGCCCTTGGCAATGGCGTCGTTGAAACGCACGGCCTGCGGCAGGCTGAACGCGGGCACCATTTTTTTGACGTTGCGCACCACGTAGTTCACCAGCGCGCCCTTGAGCAGACCGAGCTGGTCGCCCATGGACGTGAGCACCACGTGCTTCACCGGTGTGTTGGCCATGCACTGCTGCAAGGTGTGTGCGAAGTTCTCGATGATCACGATGGCCTTGGCGCCCGAGTCCTTGAGCTGGTGCTCCAGTTCACGCGGCGTGTACAGCGGATTCACGTTCACCACCACCAGCCCCGCACGCAGGATGCCCGCGACCGCCACCGGGTACTGCGGCACGTTGGGCATCATGATCGCCACGCGGTCGCCCTTGACCAGACCCAGGCCCTGCAGATAGGCCGCAAACGCGAGTGACAGGCTGTCGGTCTGCGCAAACGTGATCTGCTTGCCCATGAAGCTGTAGGCCGGGCGGCTGCCGAACTTGCCGAAGCTCTCTTCCATGAGGTGCACCAGCGAGCTGTACTGCGCCACGTCGATGTCGGCGGGCACACCGGGGGAATACGAGCCCAGCCAGGGACGGTCGGCCGTTGATGCGGTCATGCGTGATCTCCAGAACTTGGTATTGAAAACAACCCGCCATTGTCGGGCTGCGGGTGGCGGCGCGGCCTCGTGTTTTTCCCTTACGACTTTCTGACGACTGCGCGTCAAGTCGCTCCATTCTTGAAAAGCATGCTACAAAAACGAAAGGGACAGGTGCTGCCACCTGCCCCTTTTGGACTGTCAACCGGACCGTGGTCCGGGTCGGCTATTCGATCGCTTTGGTCATGTCCTCGACCACCTTCTTCGCATCGCCGAAGACCATCATGGTCTTGTCCATGTAGAAGAGTTCGTTGTCCAGACCGGCGTAGCCCGCGGCCATGGAGCGTTTGTTCACGATCACGGTCTTGGCTTTGTAGGCTTCCAGGATCGGCATGCCGTAGATGGCACTGCCTTTCTGCAAGGCGGCCGGGTTCACCACGTCATTGGCACCCAGGATGATGGCCACATCGGCCTGGCCGAACTCGCCGTTGATGTCTTCCATCTCGAACACCTGGTCGTACGGCACCTCGGCCTCGGCCAGCAGCACGTTCATGTGGCCCGGCATGCGGCCGGCGACCGGGTGGATCGCGTACTTCACCGTGATGCCCTTTTCGGTCAGCTTGGCGGCCAGTTCCTTCACCGCATGCTGAGCGCGGGCCACCGCGAGGCCGTAACCCGGCACGATGACCACGGTTTCTGCATTGCCCAGCACGAAGGCCGCGTCGTCGGCGCTGCCCGTCTTGACCGGCCGCGCTTCGGCCTTGGCGCCGCCCGCTGCGGCCGACTCACCGCCGAAGCCGCCGCGGATCACGTTGAAGAACGAGCGGTTCATGGCCTTGCACATGATGTAGCTCAGGATCGCGCCCGACGAGCCCACCAGCGAACCGGCAATGATCAGCATGGAGTTGTTGAGCGAGAAGCCGATGCCCGCCGCCGCCCAGCCGGAATAGCTGTTGAGCATGGACACCACCACCGGCATGTCGGCGCCGCCGATCGGGATGATGATCAGCACGCCGAGCACGAACGACAGCGCGATCATGGCGAAGAAGGCGGGCCAGTTTTCGGTGAACGCGAAGAACACGCCCAGCCCGACGGTGGCCAGACCCAGCACCAGGTTGATCATGTGCTGGCCCGAGAACGTGACCGGCGCACCTTGGAACAAACGGAACTTGTACTTGCCCGAGAGCTTGCCGAAGGCGATGACCGAACCGCTGAAAGTGATGGCGCCGATGGCCGCACCCAGGAAGAGCTCGATCTTGTTGCCGAAGGGAATCGGCACGCCCTTGGCAACGATGCCGAACGCGTAGGGCTCGGCCACCACGGCCACCGCGATGCAGACCGCGGCCAGACCGATCATGCTGTGCATGAACGCGACCAGCTCGGGCATCTTGGTCATCTCGACCCGGTTGGCCATGATGGCGCCGGCGCCACCACCCACCACCAGGCCCACCAGCACCCAGACCATGCCCTCGGCCTTGCCACCGGAGAGCTCGACGATGAGCGCGGCGGTGGTGAGGATGGCGATCGCCATGCCGGTCATGCCGAAGACGTTGCCACGGATGGACGTGGTGGGGTGCGACAGGCCCTTCAAGGCCTGAATGAAACAGATGCTGGCAACGAGGTACAGCAGCGTGACGACATTCATGCTCATTTGTGCGCTCCCTCAGCGGCCACCGGCGCCTTGCGCTCTTTCTTCTTGAACATTTCCAGCATCCGCCTCGTGACCAGGAATCCACCAAACACGTTGACCGCGGCCAGCGCCACGGCCAGCACGCCCATGGTCTTGCCGAGGTTGGTTTCGGTCAGCGCAGCCGCCAGCATGGCGCCCACGATCACGATGGCCGAGATGGCGTTGGTCACCGCCATCAGCGGTGTGTGCAGCGCGGGTGTGACGTTCCAGACCACGTGGTAACCCACGTAGATGGCGAGCACGAAGATGATGAGGTTGAGAACGGTGGGGGATACGGCGTCCATGGTCTTGTCCTTGGTGTCTCGTTCAGCTCTTGCGTTTCACTTCGCCGCCCTGCGCCATCAGGCAGGCCGCGACGATGTCGTCTTCCATGTCCACGTGCAGCGCGCCGTCCTTGTTGACGATCAGCTTGAGGAAATCGAGCACGTTGCGCGCGTAGAGCGCCGAGGCGTCGGCGCCCACCAGGGCCGCCAGGTTGGTTTCGCCGACGATGGTCACGCCGTGCTTGACCACCGTGCGGTCGGTCTCTGTGATCGGGCAGTTGCCGCCCACACCACCCGCACCCTTGCCGGCGGCGATGTCCACGATCACACTGCCCGGCTTCATGGACTTGACCATGTCTTCGGTGATGAGCACGGGCGCGGCGCGCCCGGGGATCAGCGCGGTGGAGATCACCACGTCGGCCAACGCCACGCGCTTGGCCACCTCGGCCTTCTGGCGCTCCAGCCAGCTCGGCGGCATGGGACGGGCGTAACCGCCCACGCCTTCGGCGGCTTCCTTTTCTTCGGCGGTCTCGTACGGCACGTCGATGAACTTGCCACCCAGCGACTCGACCTGCTCCTTGACGCTGGGGCGCACGTCGGAGGCTTCGATCACCGCGCCCAGGCGTTTCGCCGTGGCAATGGCCTGCAGGCCCGCCACACCCACGCCGAGGATCACCACACGCGCGGCCTTGACCGTGCCGGCCGCCGTCATGAGCATGGGGAAGAAGCGCTGGTAATGGTGCGCCGCGAGCATCACGGCCTTGTAGCCGGCGATGTTGGCCTGTGAAGACAACACGTCCATGCTCTGCGCCCGCGTGGTGCGGGGCGCCGCTTCGAGGGCAAAGGCGGTGAGGCCGGCGCGCGCCATGCGCTGCAGACCTTCGGCATCAAAGGGGTTGAGCATGCCGACCACGGTGGCGCCGGGTTTCATCATGGCGAGCTCGTTGTCGAACGGGGTGCGCACCTTGAGCACCAGGTCGGCCCCGAGCGCGCCTGTGGCGTCGGTGATCTCGGCACCCGCCGCGGTGTAGGCCGCGTCGGTCACGCTGGCGGCCAGGCCGGCCCCGGACTGGACGCGCACCGTGTGCCCTTGAGCCACGTATTTTTTGGCCGTCTCGGGCGTGACGGCCACTCGTGTTTCGCCCACTGTGGTTTCAGTGGGTACGCCAATCATCATGAACGTCTCCTCGCTCGCGGGTTGGGGAATCAGCGGCCGAGCTTAACTGAAAGTGTTGATTCCTCCTGTCTTTCCCGGGCAAGCCCGTCGGCGCCCGGGTGCGGATAATCCACGCATGACCAACCGTTGGAAACCCAGTGTCACCGTGGCCGCCGTCATCGAGCGCGATGGCAAGTACCTGCTGATCGAAGAGCACACGCCGGAAGGTCTGCGGTTGAACAACCCCGCGGGCCACCTCGACCCAGGCGAAAGCCCGGCCCAGGGCGTGGTGCGCGAAACACTGGAAGAAACCACGCACCGGTTCACGCCGACGGCGCTGGTGGGCGTGTACCTCTCGCGGTTCCAGCGCTCAGGACAGACCCCCGACGGCGACGAGGACATCACCTACCTGCGGTTTGCCTACTGCGGCGAGCTGGGTGAGGCGGTACCGGGGCTCAGCCTGGACACCGGCATCGTGCGCACGCTGTGGCTCACGCCCGACGAGGTCCGCGCCAGCGCCGCGCGTCACCGCAGCCCGCTGGTGTTGCGCTGCATGGAGGATCACCTCGCAGGCCAACGGTATCCGCTGGCCCTGGTTCAAACCGACGCGTCGGTGGCCGGTCCCCGCTGAGGCCACCGCAGGTTTCCCTGCAGCGATCGAAGAACGGCGGTGGCGCTTTCAACGGCGTCGCGGCGGATGGCGTGCCATCCCGCGATGAAAGGCCCGTGCGGAAGCACCGAAATACTGCCTGCGTGGTATTTCCTGAGGGCCTGCACCCTGCATACGATGACTTCCTTGTTCATCGCCACACAGGCCGGATTCCCGCTTTCGCCATTCGAAAACGCATGACGACAAGGCCTCGGAAATTTGCTGGCACCGTTTCACCCGGCACACCATGCAAGCCCGATTCCAGCTGATCCGTCATTTCACCGTCACCAGCCTGATGGCATTTGCGTGCGCAGCCAGTGCGATGGTGTATTTTCAAATGCGTGAATCGGCGCGGTCGGAATCCACCCGCCTTGAGGCGTTTGGCAGCTTCGAGCGATTGCAGGCCGATCTGGTGAGCCACGCAGCGACGGCCCTGCAGCGCGATGCGCTGATCACGCGCCAGGACAGCCACGTTGAACTGGCCCAGGCGCTGTCGGTTGGCCTGTGGGACGAAGCCCTGTCGCCGTTCCTGGCTGCCGCAAAAAAAATCGATTTCAGCGCGTGCAGAGGCCAGCGCCAGCCCGCAGGCGCACCGGACAACGCACCGATGACATCGCCGACGTGCCTCGGGCAGCCAATGGCCCGTGTTCAAGCGCTGCCGGCGCATGCCACGCTCGACGCCCGCCTGCAGCACGCCCTGCGTGGCAACTTGATCACCGGCGTCCGCATCCACGACTTGCAGGGCAACACGCTGTATTCCTCCGATCGGAGACACGTGGGCGACAACATCACCGGCGTCGCCGGCTGGGCGCAAGCCGCGCTCGGGTTGCCATCCAGTGCGCTGCTGCCACCAGCAGCGCCGGGTGGCGTGCAGGGCGCAGACCCGCGCAACCTGATGACCAGCCATGTGCCCGTCAGCGATCCCGTGACCCACCAAACGGCGGCCGTGCTCGAACTGCAATTCGATGTCACGGCCCAGCTCCACCGCGTCCAGCAAACTTCGGCCGACATCCGCAACACCGCCGCGATCCACCTGGCGCGACTGGAGCAGCAGTCGCTGGCGCACCGCCGCCACGCGCAGCGGGCGGAAAGTGTCCAACTCATGACGCTGGCCGGCCTGCTTGCGCTGCTGTTCGCCGTGCTGCACGCCATCGTGCGGCGGGCGCAAGGCGTGATCGAAAAACAGGCCCGGGAGAGCGACGCCAACAAACAGCGGCTGGCGCAGTCGGAGAAGATGACATCGCTCGGGAACATGGTGGCCAGCGTGGCCCACCAGCTCAACACGCCACTGGCCTTCTCCAAAAGCAATGTGTCCATGGCCATGGAGGCGCTCAAGGACATGGCGCCCGGCATCCGCAGCGCCGCCCAGGTGCTCGACCGCATGGCCGGCAGCGCGGACGCCACGGCAACGCACCGATCGCTGGACCTGGACACCGACACGGTGCGATCGCAGCTGACCCGCTGTCCCGACGAACTCGGCATGACGCAGGACATGCTCAGCGACGTGCTCACGGGGCTGAACCAGATGAACGAGATGGTGGACAACCTGCGCAGCTTCACGCGGCTGGACCGGTCGCGCACCGCCGAAGTCGACCTCAACACCACCCTCTCCAGCGTGATCTACCTGGCGCGGGCCGTCATCTCGACCAGGGTTCAGGTGGTCCAGAAGTTCTCCGCGCTGCCCAGGCTGGAGTGCCAGGTTTCGCAGCTCAATCAGGTGTTCCTGAACCTGATCATGAACGCTGCCCAGGCGATCGACGGCGCTGGCGTGGTCACCGTGTCCACCACCGTGCACGGGGCTTGCGTCCGGATCACGGTGGAAGACAACGGCAGCGGAATCCCCGACGATGTTCTCCCGCGCATCTTCGAGCCCTACTTCACCACCAAGCCGATGGGCAGCGGCACCGGGCTGGGCCTGGCCATCGCCCGGGACATCGTGGCCGAACATGGCGGGACGCTCACCGTGACCAGCCAGGTGGGTGTCGGCACCACCTTCCAGATCGAACTGCCCATGCCGACAGGTGCCTCCACATGAACACCCGCAACCGGCCCCGCGTGCTCTGTGTGGACGATGAGCCCAGTGTGCTGCGCTCGCTCAACTGGTTGTTGCGAAGCCGTTTCGACGTGACGTCAGCCAACAGCGGCGACGAGGGACTTGGGCTTGTGCGACACAGCGCGTTCGATGTGGTGATCAGTGACCAGCGCATGCCGGGCATGACCGGCACCGAATTTCTGGAACGGGTCAAGGAGACATCGCCCAACACCATGCGATTGCTGCTCACCGGATACGCCGAGTATTCCGATGTGCTTCGATCGGTCAACGACAGCGAGGTGTTCCGCTTCATCAACAAACCCTGGGACAACCAGCACCTGATCGAAACCGTGGCGTACGCCGCCGCCGTGGCGCGCGAGGTACCCCTGCAGCGGTCGCTCGGCGCCGCATCAACGACGTCTGCGGGCCTGGAAACGCTGCAGGGCGGCCACACCGAAGCCGTGCTCCTGATGGACGAAGACCCGGCCATCGAACACCAGATACGCAGCCTGCTCGGCGAAGACATGCTGATGCTGTGGGCGCGCAACCACAACGAAGCCGTCAGCCTGCTCCAGCGTTACAAGGTCGCCGTGATCGTCGCCGACACCGGCGCCGGCCAGGTCAGCACGGTCAACCTGATCCGGACCGTCAAGCGCAGCAGCCCGAACATCGTGGCCGTGGTCTACACCGCCGAACGCGACAGCACCACCCTCAGCCGCTTGATCAACGAGGGCCAGATCTTCCGCTTCATTGCCAAGCCCGCCGGCCCGGCCTATGTCGGTCGCATGATCGGCTCGGCACTGAAAAAGCACCGCGATCTCATGGCGCAGCCTTCGAGCATTGCGCGACACGCAATGGAGCATCCGCGCCACCTCGCGCTGGAAGGCAACGCCAGCGGGTGGGACGCAAGCGACGCCACGCCCCTGGGCGGCTCCGCATTCGATCCCCTCACGGCCCTGACGACCGATGCGCCACCCGTCTCCGGTGTGGCATGGCTCAGGCGCCTCTTCGGCAAGTCCTGAAGCGGGTTCGGCCACCACGTTGAACGAAGTGGCCTCGGGATGCCCGCCGTGGCATACAGTTGGCAGCAGCCCGAACCCACGGAGTCCCTGTGTCCATGAATTCGTCCTTCAGTCCCGTCACCACGCCTGCTCTGCCCAACGCCTTGCCACCCGACGATGCGCTGCGCGAAGAGCTTCACAACGAAGTGCATGCGCGGCCCTCGGCGCGCATCCACCTGCCCGCGCTGATCGTGTTTGTCGCGGTGCTCAACGAAGGGGTGAGCCGCGAGCAGGAATGGGCCCACCTCAAGCAGCTGCCCGGTCAGGACGACCTGACGCCGGACCAGATGAAGGGCAACTTCCTGCGCCTGCGGCTGGACGAACACACGCTGAAGTGGGAACGCCACACCGAATTCACCCGCTACTCCATCGTGCAGCACCTGCCCGAGGGTGCCGGCCTGGGCGCCACCGACCCGGTGCTGCTGGACAAGCTGGTGACCCCCCCGGGCTGGTTGCGCGGCATCCCCGGGCGCACCGTGGCAGCCATCAAGCTGGTCATGCTGCATTGCGACCTGCCCGAACAAACGCCCGGCGCCCAGGCCCGGCTCATGGAGCCCGCCCAGCGGTGGTTTGGCGGGCGCACCGTGGTCGCGTCCCAAATTGGCGGCGGCCATTCATGGGCCTTGACCGATTTCCGCCTGCACCCCTCGGGCTTCGAGCGCATGCTGGTGCTCACGCCGCCGGGCACCACCGACACACGCGCGGGACGCATTTCGCAGCGCTTGCTGGAGATCGAGACCTACCGCCTCATGGCCCTGCGGGGCCTGCCGGTGGCCAAGACGCTGGGCCCCACCTTGAGCGCGGCCGAAGCGCAGCTCGCCAGCATCACGGCGCAGCTGGAGAACAAATCCACCTCGGAGCAAGAGCTGCTGGACCAGCTGGTGTCGCTGGCCGCGCGCGTGGAGCGCGCCACCGCCGAGAACACCTACCGTTTCGCGGCCACGCGCGCCTACGATGCGGTGGTCACGCAGCGCATCGCCGAGCTGCGCGAGAAGCCGATCCCGGGCACACAGACGATCGGCGAATTCATGCAGCGCCGGCTCTCGCCGGCCATGGCCACGGTGGCGGCCAGCGCACAGCGCCTGACCTCGTTGTCCGAGCGCGTCTCACGCACCAGCGCACTGCTGCGCACGCGGGTCGACATCGTCACCGAAGCGCAAAACCAGCAGCTGCTGGCCAAGCTCACGCGCGGACAGGAACTCCAGCTGCAGCTGCAAGCCACGGTGGAAGGCCTGTCGATCGCGGCCATCTCGTACTACGTGATCAGCCTGCTGCTCTACATCGCCAAGGGCGCCAAGGCAGCGGGTCTGCCGATCCAGCCGGAGATGGCGGCGGGTGCGATGGTGCCGCTGGTGTTGTGGGTGGTGTGGCGCACCACGCGGCGCATCCATGCGCGCCTGAATGCACCGTCGAAAGCGCCCTGAGGAGACTCAGGCGCTGGCCGCGTCGGTGGTGATCACGCCACCGCCCAGGCAGATCTCGCCGTCGTAGATCACCGCGCTCTGGCCCGGCGTCACGGCCCACTGGGGTTCCTTGAACCGCAGTTCGAAGTGGCTGTCGCCCTGCGGCTGCAGTCTGCACGGTGCATCGGCCTGCCGGTAACGCGTCTTGGCGCCCACCTCACCGGCGGCGGGCGGGTGGCCCGCCACCCAGCTCACGTCCTGCGCACTCAGCTGGGGCGTGAGCAACCAGGGATGGTCGTGACCTTGCACCACCCACAGCGTGTTGCTCGCCATGTCCTTGCGCGCCACAAACCAGGGGGCGTGGTCGTTGTCGCCCTTCTGCGCGCCCTTGGCCTTGACGCCGCCGATGCCCAGCCCCTGCCGCTGGCCCAGCGTGTAGAAGCTCAGGCCCACATGCTGCCCCAGCACCCGGCCTTTTTCGTCCTTGATCGGGCCGGGCTCCTTGGCGATGTAGCGGTTGAGGAAATCGCGGAACGGGCGTTCGCCGATGAAGCAGATGCCGGTGCTGTCCTTCTTCTTCGCGTTCGGCAGCTGGATCTCGGCGGCGATTCGGCGCACCTCGGTCTTGGGCAGTTCGCCCACCGGGAACAGGGTCTTGCTCAGCTGCGCCTGGTTCAGGCGGTGCAGAAAGTAGCTCTGGTCCTTGAGCGGATCGAGCCCCTTGAGCAGCTCGAAGGATCCGTTGCGCTCGCGCACCCGCGCGTAGTGGCCGGTGGCGATCTTCTCGGCGCCCAGGCGCATGGCGTGGTCGAGGAAGGCCTTGAACTTGATCTCGGCGTTGCACAGGATGTCGGGGTTGGGCGTGCGCCCGGCCTGGTACTCGCGCAGGAATTCGGCGAACACACGGTCCTTGTACTCGGCGGCGAAGTTGACGTGTTCGATCTCGATGCCCAGCACGTCGGCCACGCTGGCAGCGTCCACGAAGTCGATGTTGGACGAGCAGTATTCGCTGTTGTCATCGTCCTCCCAGTTCTTCATGAAGATGCCGATGACCTCATACCCCTGCTGCTTGAGCAGGTACGCACTCACCGCGGAGTCCACGCCACCGCTCAACCCCACCACCACACGCTGCTTGTTTGCCATGGGCGGGATTATCCCAGCGCGGCAATCCCCTCGGGTCGCGTGGTGGCGGGCCGATGGCTGCGTTACCGCTGCTGACATTCGTCACAAAGCGGTTTAAGCCTCATTTCAAG
>NZ_JAOASO010000055.1 GCF_030158645.1 Hydrogenophaga sp.
CTCACGCGGCCTTCTTCGTCATCTGGTCCACCCACTCGCGCGGCGCCATGGGGAAGCCCAGGCGCTCACGGCTCTCGTAGTAGCTCTGGGCCACGCCGCGCGCGAGGTTGCGGATGCGGCCGATGTAGGCGGCGCGCTCGGTCACGCTGATCGCGCCGCGCGCGTCCAGCAGGTTGAAGGTGTGGGCGGCCTTGAGCACCTGTTCATACGCGGGCAAGGCGAGCTGCTGCTCCATCAGCCCCTTGGCATTGCCCTCGTGGGCGCCGAAGGCCTGCAGCAGGAACTCGACGTTGCTGTGCTCGAAGTTGTAGGCGCTCTGCTC
Source organism: Hydrogenophaga sp. (assembly GCF_030158645.1). Taxonomy (GTDB): domain Bacteria; phylum Pseudomonadota; class Gammaproteobacteria; order Burkholderiales; family Burkholderiaceae_C; genus Hydrogenophaga. The sequence goes on from NZ_JAOASO010000055.1 coordinate 323, forward strand.
CTGCTCGTTCTGCAGGTAGACGTCGCCGTAGGTCAGCCCCTCGGTCCACTGCAGCTTGTAGACGTTGTCGACGCCCTGCAGGTACATCGCCAGGCGCTCCAGGCCGTAGGTGATCTCGCCGGTGATCGGCCGGCAGTCGATGCCGCCGACCTGCTGGAAGTAGGTGAACTGCGTCACCTCCATGCCGTTGAGCCAGACCTCCCAGCCCAGGCCCCAGGCGCCGAGCGTGGGGTTTTCCCAGTCGTCTTCCACGAAGCGGATGTCGTTCTTCTTCAGGTCGAAGCCCAGCGCCTCCAGGCTGCCGAGGTAGAGCTCCAGGATGTTGCTGGGCGCCGGCTTCAGGACCACCTGGTACTGGTAGTAGTGCTGCAGGCGGTTGGGGTTCTCGCCGTAGCGGCCGTCCTTGGGGCGGCGGCTGGGCTGCACGTAGGCGGCTTTCCAGGGCTCGGGGCCGAGTGCGCGCAAGAACGTGGCGGTGTGGCTGGTGCCGGCGCCCACCTCCATGTCGTAGGGCTGAAGCAGGGCGCAGCCTTGTTTGTCCCAGTAGGACTGCAAGGTCAGGATGATTTGCTGGAAGGTCAACATGGGGCTGGTGCGCGGGCCGCGCGATGGAAAGGGGGAGCGCGCCGAACACGGCTGCGCAAACCCCCGATTTTACGGGCGCGCCCCAGGCGGCCCGGTCCAGCCAGTCACTTCGTTGGCACCTTGTCGGCTGAGGCCGGATCGCCTTTGGTCTTGGCCAGGGCGAAGTACTTGTCGAGCCACAGCCGCGCGATCTGGGCCTTGGAAATTTTCCTGAAGATGAAGCTGATCGGAATGCCGACCGATTTGGGGTCCGAGACCTGGGTGATGTAGTTGTCGAAGGCGTTCATCAAGGTGTTGAGGTCCACCACCTTGTTGCTGCCGTGGTCGATGGTGCCCAGGCCCTGGATGACGCTTTGCATCAGGCCGCTTTGCATGGCCACCCGCTGTCCGCCTTTGAGCGAGGTGTCCGCCATGGAACTGGCCGTCTGGTGCGAATCGTGGGTCGGCGCAGTCACAGCCGATCCGGCGCGTTGCGGGCCGTCGAGCAAGGACGCCACGCCCATGCGCAGTTGCGACGACGCCAGCGACGGCACACTGCCCAGCACGATGAGGTTGACATGGGTGGACACGTTTTGTGTGCTGAGCAGCTGGCGCACGTTCTCCAGCACCGACTCGTCCATGCCGAATCCCCCGGTGGCGGCCTTGAGCCAGCCCCCCATGCGCAACTGCTCCTGCAGCGTTTCTTCCTGTTGTGGGTCCAGACCGGTGCCGGTCATTTCGTTGTTCACCATGTGCACCATGCCGATGAAGCTGGAGCCGTAGTTGGCCCCGGTGAGCAAGGTGAGGCTGTTGGCGTCGGCTGCAGCACCCGGCGCCTCGGAAGCCTGGACCACCGACGTGAGATCGGTGGTGTTGATACCCTCGCCCGCCGCGCTGTGCACGCTGTTCCACACCTCCACCGCCTTGTCCACGTCGAGGACGAGCGGTTGCAGCAGGGCGGAGGAGCGGTGGGTGGCACTGGCGGTGATCACGAGGGTGCCGACCAGGCTGTGGTTCTTGAGCTGCTGATGCACCTGCGCCGCCGCGGATTTGGGCACATCCCTGGCCGCAGGGCCCAGCGACGCGGTCGACTCCCGGATCGCGCTCTCGATGCTGGCCATCGCCGTCGCACGGCTGTCGTCGTTGCTGCCGTACGAAAAGTACTGCAGGTCGATCTTGATGGAGTCCGAGGCCAGCGGCAGGCGCTCGACATTGACCCCCTTGAAGTCCAGCGGGCTCTCGAGCCCGGCCACGTTTTCCATCGCGGCCACCTCTTCGCGCAGCTGCTGCACACCGGTGTCGTTGGTGATGCGCGCCGCCATGTAGTCCCGGGCCGCATCGCTTACGTGCTGGTTCAAGTCGGCGATCCGCGTCTTGAGATCGGTGATGTCCACGCCCAGGCTGACCAGTTCGTTGATCGTCATGCTCAGCCCGCGCCGCATGGCAATGAACGAATTCATGCGTTCGAACGCCGCGTCGGTCTTGGCCTGCAGGCCTGCGATCTTCTCGAGGCGGCTGAGCAGGTCGGCGTTGACGACATGTCCCAGCACCAGGGAAGGATGGTCGAACGGAATGGATGACGCCATGGCGATGTCCTCAAGGATGCCCCGCCAACATGGCCAGGCGTCTTGCGTTGTATCAACCCGCCCGGCGCGGTGTGTGACGGACCTGTGAGCGATCCCTGCCGAAACGCTGACCGGTGCGCTGCGGCTCAGCGCCGGCGCGTGCGGCCGCCGCGGCGTCCCAGGCTGCGCAACGATGCGATGACCAGCACCAGCACCAGGCAACCGATCCACATCGGCGTCAACCCCCAGCGTGCGGTCCACTGGGCGTAGGGGGTGACGCCGCTGCGGCCCTCCACCGTGGCTTCCAGCCGGCCACGCGTGAGCCGCTCCAGCTGGTGCGTGACCACCCCGTTGTGATCGATGACCGCCGTGGCGCCGGTGTTGGTGGCGCGCAGCATGGGTCGGCCGAGCTCGATGGCACGCAGGCGCGAGATCTGCAGGTGCTGGTCGATGGCCACCGAGTCACCAAACCACGCGATGTTGCTGAGGTTGACCAGCACGCTGGGCGCGTTGGCCGCATCGGCAAACGACGCGGCCAACTCTTCGCCGAACAGGTCTTCAAAACAGATGTTGGGCGCGACGCGCTGACCCGCCACCGCCCAGGAGGGTTGGGCCAGGCCGCCGCGGTTGAAATCGCCCAGCGGGATGTTCATGAGATCGGTGAACCAGCGAAACAACGGCGGAATGAACTCGCCGAAAGGGACCAGGTGGTTCTTGTCGTAGCGGTAGAGGCCGGCGCCCAGCGCACCCGCCACATCGACCCGGGCCAGCGCCCCCGCCGCCTTTTCGGGGCTCAGGCCCCACACCGAGTTGGTGTATCCCTGATCGAGGCTGCCCAAGGGCAAACCGACCATGGCACTGACGCCACCCGCGGGCTGCGCCGCCAGGTGGCCCAGCAAGGGTCGCCAGAACTCGGCACCCAGCTGGTTGGGCAACAGCGGAATGGCGGTTTCAGGCGCGACCACCAGCTGCGGACCGGTGGTGGGGCGGGTGCGCGCCGCGTCCACCGCCAGCGCGATCTGCTGCGGGTACCAGGCCAGCGCTTGCGCAACCCCGGTGCCGGACACGAATTTCTGATCTTGCGGAATGTTGCCTTGCAGCAGCCACACCCGGAGCTCGCCGGTGCTGGCGGTGTCGCGCTGCCCCAGCGTGCGCCACGCCTGGCCACCTCCGAGCATGCTCACCAGCAAGCCGCCCACCAGCAGCAGCAAGATCAACGACCGCACCAGGCCCCACCAGCCGTCGGTCAGGCCCGGCACCAGGCGGGCCTGCACGCGCGCACCCGGTGCGGCCATGCGCGAACCCGCGGCGGTGCGGCCCACGGGTCGGCTCACCGGCGATGCCAGCCAGGTGCTCAGGCGCCGCCACAGGCCAGAGACCACGGAGGCCAGGGCGTAGGCCAGGATGGCCGCCAGAAACCCCATGCCGTACACACCCACCAGTGGCGCCCAGGGCGCCATCAGGTCGACCTGCGCGTAACCGCCGGCACCCCACGGAAAGCCGGTGAACCAATGGCCGCGCGCCAGTTCGGCCAAGGTCCAGAGCGATGCAAACAGCAGCGCTTGTGCGGTGCGCGAAATGGGTGCCCAGCTGCAGAGCAGGCCCACGGCCACGGCGTAATACACGGAGAGCGCGCCCGCCAGTGCGACCACCGCCAGCACCGCCAGCCACGCCGGCAGACCACCAAAGGTGTGCAACGAAATGAACAGCCACCAAAACGTACCGGACAGCCAGGCGGTGGAGAACACCCAGCCCCGCCACGCCGCCTGCCCCACGCGCGTGGCGTATTGCAAGGCCAACACCAGCAAGGAGAGGGAAACGATTTGCCAGAAGCCGCTGGGCTGCCCGTCGCGCATTCCTGGCAGGCTCCAGCCCGCCAATGGCCAGGCCATGGAGGCTGCCTGCAACACGCCGCCCAACAGGCAGATCCAGAACCAGAAGAAACCGCTGCCGCGTGCGCTGCGCCCCGGCGGGCGGCGGCTCATCGGGTTGAAGCTCGATGGGGTGTGGAGCGATCCAAAGAGGCTGCGCATAGACGGGGCGGGCGCGGAGCCGGGCTCAGGGCTCGGCCGGCACCGGCGAGACCTTGAACCACTTCACCGCACCACCCTTGGTGTGCAGCACGACAAAGCGCAGGCTGTCGAGCTCGTGCACTTCGCCGCGCTTGGGCACGTGGCCCATGGCGTGGGCGATCATGCCGCCGATGGTGTCGAAGTCGTCCTCGGAGAGCTTGAGGCCGAACGATTCGTTGATGCGCTCGATGGAGGTGTCTCCACTGACGCGCCAGGTGCTGTCGGCCAGTGCAAACACGTCACCTTCGTCTTCCGCCACGTCAAACTCGTCTTCGATCTCGCCGACGATTTCTTCCAGCACGTCTTCGATGGTGATGAGCCCGGCCACGCGGCCGAACTCGTCGATGACGATGGCCAGGTGGTTGCGGTTGCCGCGGAATTCGCGCAGCAGGTCGTTGAGGCCTTTGGTCTCCGGCACGAAGGTGGCCGGGCGCAGCAAGGCGCGGATGTTGAGCTCGGGCGCGCGCTGCAGCTTGAGCAGGTCTTTGGCCAGCAGGATGCCGATGATGTTTTCGCGTTCGCCCTCAAACACCGGAAAGCGCGAGTGCGCGGTGTCGATGACCAGGTGCAGCAGCTCGTCGTAAGGCGCGTCGATGTCCAGCACATCCATGCGCGGGGTGGCCACCATCACGTCGCCAGCGGTCATGTCGGCGATGCGGATCACGCCTTCGAGCATCACCCGCGACTCGGCGTTGATGATGTCGTTGTCCTCGGCGTCGGCAAGGGTTTCGATCAGCTCGTCTTTGGAGTCCGGCCCGGGGTGAATGAACTCCGCGAGCTTTTGCAGGAAACCACGTTTGTCGACATGCCGCAGGCTGCGCTGCGGCCCACCACTGGGAGGGGATTCGGCCACTGAAGGTTGGGGGAGTTGTGACGGTGCGAAAGGATACCGCAAGCGCGTGGCACCGGGCAAAGGCGCGGCCGGGCCGCGCGGGGGTCAGCCGCGTGCCCGTTCGCGGGCTTCGCGCACGCCCTGGCGAATGTCCTGCAACACGCCCAACAGGCGCCAGAACTGCTTGGCCTGCACCTTGAGGTGGTAGTCGGTGAGGGCCACCTGCTGGTTGACCAGTTCGGTCACGCGGGAATCGAAGTCGGCCGGCGGCAGCCGCAAGTGGGCTTCGGACTCGGAACCGTCGCGTTCGATGATGGCGCCGGCATGGCGGGCGATCTTGAGCATGGCGGTGTTTTCCGACAGCGCGTGGATGAAGAGCTGCGTCACCCCTTCGTTGCGCGCATGCATGACCGCGCGTTCGAACAGGCGGCTGCCGTACCGGCGGCCACGCGCGCTCTTGGACACCGACACGCCGAACTCGGCACAGCTGGTGTACTGCGGATCGATCGAGAAGGCCAGGTGGGCCATGGCAATCAGGTCGAGGCGGCGGTTGAAGATCCCGAAGAGCTCGTCGCGCTCGAAGTTGAGCTGGTCGACATAGCGGGTGATCTGCTCGTCATTCGCGGCGTAGCCGAAGCGCAGGTAGCGGTCGTGTGGCTCCAGGGCGAGCAAGTGGGCAAGGATGCGGTCACGCTGCCCCGGCCCGATGGAGCGGATGGGCACCACGACGCTGCTGGATGGGAAGTGTCGGTCGTCCGAGGTGCGTGCGGCGCTCGCCACCGTGCCCACCGTCGCCTGGGCGGGTGGTGTTGCGAACTTGAACCAACGGGTGGGATTGACCATGGCGGAACTGTACGGGTTATCCCTATATCGACAAGGACTGAAGCCCCTAAATGGTCAGTCTCCCGATGGGCGGGCTCGGAGCGACCGTCGGTCACCCGGTTCGCCTGCTACAGCGGCAATGCGGTCGTGCTTTTCACACGGTCCATCACAAAACTGGTCTTGCAGTCCTGCACGCTGGGGTGCTTGAGCAAGGTGTCCATCATGAAGCGCGAGTACGCGGCCATGTCGGCCACCACGAGGCGCAACTGAAAGTCCATCTCGCCGGTGAGGGCCGCGCATTCCACGACCTCGGGCCACGCCATGACGCTCGCTCGGAATTCGTCCATGGGATGGCGCTTGGCGCTGCCTGCGTGTTTTTCCAGCCGCACGTTCACATGGGCGGTGAGACCCAGGCCCACCGCCTCGGGCCTCACGAGTGCGACGTAACGGTCGATGACCTGCGCCTCTTCAAGGCGGCGCACGCGGCGCAACACGGCGCTGGGCGACAGCCCCACCGTCTCGGCGATCTGGTCGTAAGTGGCGCGGCCGTCGGCCTGCAGGCTGCGCAGAATGTGTCGGTCCAGCTTGTCCAGTGCTTCCATCCGGCGAACTATGCAGCTTTCCTGCAAGAACGGCAAGCAGAGCGCCCTAAAACGCCGGAATCGTGACAGGCTGCGCCAATACAGTGGCGCATTGCCCCATCTCACCGGAGACCACCATGAACCCAGCCTCGCCCACCGCCGTACAGTCCGCTGCGACCCCAGGGGACAACCCCATGGGCACCGACGGCTTCGAGTTCATCGAATACGCCGCACCCGACCCGGTGGCCATGGGCGCCCTGTTTGAGCGGATGGGCTTCAAGGCCATTGCAAAGCACCGCCGCAAGGCCGTGACGCTGTACCGCCAGGGTGAGATCAACTTCATCATCAACGCCGAACCCGACAGCTTCGCGCAGCGCTTCGCGCGCCTGCACGGCCCGAGTGTGTGCGCCATTGCGTTCCGTGTGGCGGATGCCAAAGCTGCCTACGAGCGCGCCATCTCGCTGGGTGCCTGGGGCTACGCGCAATCGGCCGGCCCCGGCGAGCTGAACATCCCGGCCATCAAAGGCATCGGCGACTCCATCATCTATTTCATCGACCAGTGGCGCGGCAAGAACGGCGCCAAAACCGGCGACATCGGCAACATCGGTTTCTTTGACGTGGACTTCCAGCCCATCGCACAGAACTCGGGTGCCGAGCTCAACCCTGTGGGCCACGGCCTGACCTACATCGACCACCTCACGCACAACGTGCACCGCGGCCGCATGGACGAATGGTCCGGCTTCTACGAGCGGCTGTTCAACTTCCGCGAGGTGCGCTACTTCGACATCGAGGGCCAGGCAACCGGCGTGAAGAGCAAGGCCATGACCAGCCCGTGCGGGAAGATTCGCATCCCGATCAACGAAGAAGGCAACGAGAAGGCCGGGCAGATCCAGGAGTACCTGGATCGTTACCACGGCGAAGGCATCCAGCACATCGCCATGGGCTCGACCAACCTCTACGACACGGTGGACGCGCTGGAGCTCAGTGGCGTGAAGCTTCTCAACACCAGCGAGACGTACTACGAGCTGCTGCCCAAACGCATCCCGAACCACGGCGAGAACGTGGAAGCGCTCAAGCAGCGCAACATCCTCGTGGACGGTTTGCCGGGTGAGCTGCTGCTGCAGATCTTCAGCGAGAACCAGCTCGGTCCGATTTTTTTCGAGTTCATCCAGCGCAAGGGCAACCAGGGTTTCGGCGAGGGCAACTTCAAGGCGCTGTTCGAGACCTTGGAGTTGGACCAGGTGCGCCGTGGCGTGTTGAAAGCCTGACATGGCCGTCGAGCCCGTTGTCTACGGCGTCAGCCAGCGCCCCCCGCGCGGCGACTACACGCGCGCCGACGCCGACTACACCTGTGCGCAAAACTGGGCCGCCTACACCGAGGCGGATCACGACACCTACCGCCGGCTGTACGAGCGCCAGATGGCGTTGCTGCCGGGCCTGGCCTGCGATGCCTTCATCGAGGCGATTCCCCTGTTGGGTGCCCGCGACCGGATTCCTCGCTTCGAGGACATCAACGCCCGGCTGAAGCTCGCCACCGGCTGGGAGTTGGTGGCCGTGCCCGGCCTCATTCCCGAGCGCCCCTTTTTCGACCTGCTGGCGAGCCGGCGCTTTCCGGTGACGGACTGGATCCGCACACCCGCGGAGTTCGACTATGTGGTCGAGCCCGATGTGTTCCACGACCTGTTTGGCCATGTGCCGCTGCTGTTCAATCCGGTGTTCGCCGACTATGTGCAGCGCTATGGCGCCGGCGGCCTGAAGGCCCACGACCTGGGCGCGGGTGAGCTGCTCTCGCGGCTGTATTGGTACACCATCGAATTCGGGTTGATCCAGCAGGCCGACGGGCTGCGCGCGTATGGCGCCGGGATTTTGAGTTCATCGGGTGAGCTGCGCCACAGCGTGACCAGTCCGCAGCCCCAACGCATCGCACTCGATCTGCTGCGCTGCATGCGAACCCGCTACAAGATCGACGATTACCAGGCCACTTACTTCGTCATCGACAGCTTTGAACGCTTGTTCGACATGACCGCGCCCGACTTCGGTCCGCTCTATGAAACGGTCCGCTCGCTGGGGGACTTGTCGGCAGACACCACCATCGCCAGCGACTCCGCCATCACCCTGGGGTGAAACGCCAGGGCCACGTGGGCCGCACCCACCACCAGACGGTTGTCCGCACCGGGCAAGGTGGCGGTTGACGCGGGGAAGACGATGTTGTCGGTGTTGCTGTACCAGCAGACAAAGAGTTCGGCGTTGCGCTGGGCGTGAAGCGCGAGCTCACGCGCCGCCAACCCCTGCTGCCATTCGCAGTCGTGGCGCATTTGGCGACCATTGGCGAGGTGGCTGAAGCGGGCCAGCCAGGTACCGCGGTGGGGCGTGCCGATGGTGATGATCTTTTGAACGCGCGACGCTGCGTCGGGTGATGCCACCAACCAAGCCCGCGCCGCCAATCCACCCATGCTGTGGCAGACCACGATGGGCCTCTGCCCGGTCAATGCGGTGGCACGTGTGACGGCCTCATCGACGATGGGCGCGTAGTCGTCAATCGAGCCAAAAATGGGCTCCAGGTTGACGGAAACGTAAGGCAGACCCGTGGCGCGCATGCGGGCCATCCAAGGCAACCAGAAGCCCCGGTTGCAAAAGAAACCATGGATGAGCACAACGGCCGGCAACGAGCCCTCTGTGACGGTCGACGTATCGGACAGCTGCCTCCAACGGAAGGGCTGTCGCCAGGCAAACACCAACGGAGCCACTTTCACTTCCTGCCACCAGGCGCTCACCCAGGTGAAGCCGTGGGCGCTCGGGGCGCTGTCTGCACGGTTGATGAAGGCGGCAGCGGTCGTTTCAAGGGCGAGGATCACCGCGTGCCCCAAGGTGAGGAAAGCAAGCCCGGCCACCAGCCAGGCCATGGAATGAGAGCCCCTCCATACCACCCAAACCACAGCGAGCGCGCAGGCACACCCGACGAGCACCTGCTGCAGGCGGGCCAGCCGGGACCTGTTGTTGGACGGTGGGGGTGGGTGCCGCTGTGGTGATGCCATGTGCAAACTATCGCATGGTCGCCTCGTGGTTGGGCGGCGTTGTCCCGGTGTGACAGGCTGGAGTGATCACGGCGGATAGACTGTTCACAAGCGACCCTCAGAGCCATGAGTTCATCCTCCAGCGCCTCAGATCTCATCCGCGCGCAGCTGGCTCGCGTGAGCGAGTTGCGCGCGCGCGCACTCGCCGAAGGCATGCATGCGGCGGTGGAAGCGATCAAGCATCTCCAGGCGCGACGCTTTCGCAGCACCTATGCCGATTTCCTGGTCCAGCCGAGATTTGCGCCCGCCACGCGCTTCTTTCTCGAAGAACTCTATGGCGTTCAGGACTTCGCGCGGCGCGATGCACAGTTCGGACGCATCGCAGGGGCCATCGAGCGCCTGTTCCCTCAGGCGGTGGCCCAGCTTGCTGTCGATCTGGCTGAAACGCATGCGTTGACGGAGGTACTGGATCATCAGTTGGCCACGCACTGGCTTGCGATGGAACCCGACATGCCCGAGGCGGAGCGTTACATCACCGCGTGGCGCCTGACCGGGGCCAGGCCGTCGAGGGACCGGCAGCTTGCCGTGGTGCAACACATGGGGCAAGAGTTGCAGCGACTCACCCGCCTGAAATCCCTGCGGCTGGGTCTGCGGATGATGCGCAACCCCGCTCGTGCCGCGGGACTCGACACGCTTCAGCATTTCCTGGAGGCTGGCTTTGACGCTTTTGCGGCCTTGGGCGATGCTGGGGCCTTCCTGGACACCATCAAAGAAAGAGAATCCCGCTGGGTCGATTCGCTGTTCGACGAAAACATCACAGTGTGTTCTCACCATCTGCGTGATGAGCTGTCGCGTGACCGTTGACACACGCTGCGATCGGGCAACCCGCGGTCAATGCTTTCAATCAGGCCCATTTCCATGACCATCTCAGGTACACCCATGCTCGCAACCGCCCGCCTGTCGACGATCGGCATCACCGTCTTCGAGCGAGGCTGGCTGTCCTCAAACAATGTGCTTTTCCAGGGAAAGGAGTCGACCGCGCTGGTGGACTCTGGCTACTGCACGCACGCCGAGCAGACGGTCGCACTGGTTCAAGACGCATTGCAAACACGCCCTCTGGACTTGCTGCTGAACACCCATCTTCACAGCGACCACTGCGGTGGCAACGCGTCCCTTCAGTCGAACTGGCCGCATCTCACCACGCTGATTCCGCCCGGGCAGGCTGGCGCCGTGGCCCATTGGGATTCCGTCGCGTTGAGTCACGAACCCACCGGTCAGACCTGCCCCGTATTCAAGTTCCAGAACGTTCTGGTGCCCGGTGACACCGTCGAATTGGGTGATCTTCCTTGGGAAATCCACGCGGCCAAAGGCCATGATCCCCATTCGATCGTGCTTTTTGAACCGGTGAGTCGGACCTTGATTTCGGCCGATGCCCTGTGGGAGAACGGCTTTGGTGTCGTCTTTCCTGAACTGGAGGACATTGCCGCCTTCGATGAAGTGGCCGACACCTTGTCACTCATTCAGGCACTGAACCCGACAACGGTCATCCCAGGACATGGGGCCGTATTTGAAGATGTCGACTTGGCCTTGCAGCGAGCGCGCAGCCGGCTCAACCAGTTTGTTGCGAACCCGGAGCAACACCGGCGGTATGCACTGAAAGTCCTTTTGAAGTTCAAGCTGCTCGAATGGCAATCCATCGGCTTTGGCACGTTGTTGGACTGGTATGCAAGAACACCCTACATCTCCCAAATCGAGAGACGCCGGGAGCCCATTTCGCCTGAGGAGATGGAGCACTCGCTGCATTCGCTGATCTCAGAATTGGCCAAAAGCCACGCCTTGCGAGTAGAAGGCGACACCATCGTCAACATCTGAGACCACGGCTGCGCGGCGAAGCCGGGCTATCGACCATTCCGTTGCCAAAAAGACCAAACCCCCAGGCACCATGAGGCACGAGGGGGTTTGGGGGCTGGGTAAGAGCCTGACGATGACCTACTTTCACACGGGAACCCGCACTATCATCGGCGCAAAGGCGTTTCACTGTCCTGTTCGGGATGGGAAGGAGTGGTACCACCTCGCTATGGTCGTCAGGCATAACTTGTTGTTCTGGCTGTGCGAACGCACAACCGGAACGAATTCATAGAGCTTCGAATCAGCTGATTTTTGATTGCTGCCAACGAGCTGAATCGACATATCGATTCAAATCGGCATACACATGACATTTCTGTCGTTTGACATTTGACTTTGAGATTTTATCAAAGTTATAGGGTCAAGCCTCACGAGCAATTAGTATCAGTTAGCTTAACGCATTACTGCGCTTCCACACCTGACC
>NZ_JAOASO010000056.1 GCF_030158645.1 Hydrogenophaga sp.
TCGCTTGCAAGGCCGCAGCCAGTGCCTTGACTTTAAGTCTTATAGAAGACTTTGAGAAGCTCTTATGTCTTATATAAGAGAAAAGATTTTTTGTTGTTTATCAACGATGTTTGAATCGTGTTTCTCCATGCGAAATTCGTTTTCTTGTATTGAGAAATTTTTCCGCACCGCAGCATTCGTGTATTTCATATTGAGAAATTGTCTGCTGTCATTCCGAAAAATGACGTCGCCGAGGCTTCGGGCATGATCCTGCCCAGTGCCGAATCGACCGCTCCCGTGAAACCCATCCCTCCCCTGAACCGCTGGTGGGCTTGTGCCAGCCTGGCCCTGAGCATGTCGCTCGTGGGCAGCTACGTGGCTTTGTCCAAGCCCCTGGTGCTTGTTTTTCCCATCTTCCTGCTGGCGTGGCTGCGCTTTGGCATTGGTGGCCTGGCCATGTTGCGCTGGCTCAAAAAGCCGCCGGACGAACCCCTGATCACGCCACGCACGCGCTGGCTGCTGTTTCTTGAATCGTTCCTGGGCAATTTCCTGTTCTCCATCTGCATGCTGTTTGGCGTGAGCATGACCACGGCCGTGGCGGCCGGGGTGGTGATGTCCTCCATCCCGGCGGTGGTGGCTGTGTTGAGCTGGATCTTCTTGCGCGAGCGCATCGGCTGGCGCAGCGCGGCGGGCATCGCGTGTGCAGCGCTGGGCATCGGTCTGTTTTCGCTGCAAAAGGTGGACAGTGGCATGGCGGTGGACAGCAGCGGACCGTTCGGCTTCAGCCGGGCATTCTTGGGCAACCTGCTCGTGTTCGCGGCGGTGGTGTGCGAGGCGTCTTACGTGGTGATCGGCAAGCGCCTCACCGAAGGCCTGGGGCCCAAGCGCATCTCGGCCATCATCAACCTGTGGGGTTTTGCCCTGGTCACACCGTTCGGGCTGTGGGCCGCGCTGTCGTTCGACTTCGGTACAGTGAGTTTCCCGATCTGGACGCTGCTGGTGTTCTATGCACTGGCGGCCAGTGTCTGGACGGTGTGGCTGTGGATGACCGGCCTGAAGACGGTGCCGGCCTCGCAAGCCGGCGTGTTCACCGTGATGCTGCCGGTGAGCGCCGCGGCCATCGGTGTGCTGTTCATGGGTGAGACGCTCACGCCGCTTCAGGTGGTGGCGTTCGGCATCGCCCTGTCCGGGCTGGTGCTCGCCACCCTGCCCCAGCGGCGCCCCGCACAAACCTGAGTCAAAGGCACCAGAGTCCCGTGGGTTGGGTGAGGCCCATCCACAGCGCCCAGCCGGACGTGGCGGCCAGCGCCAGGCCGGCCAGGCGAATGCCCCAGGCACCCGACCGCGCGCCGTTCAAACGCAGCAGCAGCCACGGCGCGGCGGTGAGCGAGATGGATGTGCCGATGGAAAACAGCGCCATGATCGCCGCGCCCTCCAGTGCGTTGGCCGAGAGCGACGCCACCAGCAAGGCCGAGTACAGCAAGCCACAGGGCATGAGGGCCCATGCCACGCCCAGCACCACCGGCGCGCGCTGACCCATGGCGGTCAGCACGGGGCGCGCCTTGCGCCAGATGTTCTGTCCCAGCGTCTCGATCCAGGCCGGCTGGCGCGCGCGCCAGATCAGCACCACACCCAGCAGCAGCGCTGCTACGTGGAACGAGGTCCACAGCGGGCGGATCGCCGTGGTGTTGGTGCCCAGCCAGGCCAGCCCCTGCACCGAGCCTGCAGCGAACGCACCGAAAAAGGCGTAGCCCACCATGCGGCTGAGCTGGAAGGTCCACAAGGCCTGGGTGCTGCGCGCACCGGCGGCGCGGCTGATGCCGGCGCACGCGGCACCGCACATGGCCACGCAGTGGGGTCCACCCACCACGCCCATGAACAAGGCCGTGATCGCCATCGAAGTCTGCATGGATCAGATGATCTTCGAAAAGCGCGCCCGGTCCATGTCCACCTGCAGATTCTTGTCAAACACCATGGCAATGGCCCGCACCAGATACCAGCCGGCCTCGGTGACCTGAACGCCCGTCGGCTCCAGCCGCACCAGCCCGTGTTCAGCCAGGCCCTCGAGCACCTCGAGCTCGCGGGCAAAGTGCTGCCGGAAGTCGATCAGGTGCCCGAGTTCGATCGACTCGAACTGAAGCTCACCCTGGCACATCAAGGACATGATCACCGCGCGGCGCAGCAGGTCGTCGCGCGTGAGCGCCAGACCGCGCACGATGGGCAGACGGCCTTGTTCGAGCATGTCGCGGTACTCTTCCAGGGTCTTGGCGTTCTGGCTGTAGGTGGCTCCGATGCGGCCGATGGCCGAGACGCCGAGCGCGATCAGATCGCAGTCGGGTTGGGTGCTGTAACCCTGGAAATTGCGGTGCAGCCGGCCCTGGCGCTTGGCCACGGCGAGCGCGTCGGTGGGCAAAGCGAAATGGTCCATGCCCACGTACACGTAGCCGGCGTCCTGCAGGGTGTCGAGCGAGGCCGAGAGCATGGACAGCTTGGCGCTGCCACTGGGCAGCTCGGCGGCGATGATGCGCCGCTGCGGCTTGAAGCGCGACGGCAGGT
>NZ_JAOASO010000057.1 GCF_030158645.1 Hydrogenophaga sp.
GAGCAGGTCGGCGTGGGCTTCATGTTCGCGCCCAACCACCACCCGGCCATGAAGAACGTGGCCCCGGTGCGGCGCGAACTCGGCATCAAGACCATCTTCAACATCCTCGGCCCCCTGACCAACCCGGCCTCCGCACCCAACATCCTCATGGGGGTGTTCCACCCCGACCTGGTGGGCATCCAGGTGCGCGCGCTGCAGCGGCTGGGCGCTGAACATGCGGTGGTGGTGTACGGCCGTGACGGCATGGACGAGGTCTCGCTCGGCGCCGCCACGCTGGTGGGCGAACTCAAAAACGGCGAGATCTCCGAATACGAAATCCACCCCGAAGATTTCGGCATGACCATGGCCAGCAGCCGCGCACTGCGCGTGGAAACGCCCGAGGCCTCGCGCCAGATGCTCATGGGTGTGCTCGAAGGCCGGGACGATCCGGCCTTCAAGGCCGCCAGCGAAATCGTGGCGCTCAACGCCGGCGTGGCGCTGTACGCGGCCAACGTCGTGCCCGACATGGGCGCTGGCATTGCACTCGCCCGCCGCACGCTCGCCGCTGGCGCCGCGCTGGCCAAACTCGAACAACTCAAGGCCTTCGCGGCCTGAACCGGACCCACCCCATGAGCGACATCCTGCAGAAAATCGTGACGGTGAAGCACGAAGAAATCGCCGCAGCCCAGCGCAAAAAACCGCTGGACGTGGTGCGCTTCGACGCTGAAAGCCGCGTGCTCACACGCGACTTCGAGGGCGCACTGCGCCGCAAGATCGCTGCCGGCCAAGCCGCGGTGATCGCCGAGGTGAAAAAGGCCAGTCCGAGCAAGGGTGTGCTGCGCGAGGACTTCATCCCGGCCGACATCGCGCAGAGCTATGCCGAGGGCGACGGCCAGGTGAGCGCGGCCTGCCTGTCGGTCCTGACCGACAAGCAGTTCTTCCAGGGCAGCCCCGACTACCTGAAGCAGGCCCGCGCCAGCTGCGACCTGCCCGTGCTGCGCAAGGACTTCATGGTCGATCCGTACCAGGTCTACGAAGCTCGGGCCATGGGCGCCGACGCCATCCTGCTGATTGCCGCCTGCCTGGACGACGCGCAGATGGCGGATCTCGAGGCCCTGGCGCTGGGTCTGAACATGGCTGTGCTGGTGGAGGTGCACGACCGCGCCGAACTGCAGCGCGCGCTCAAGCTCAAGACGCCGCTGGTCGGCATCAACAACCGCAACCTGCGCACCTTCGAGGTGACATTGCAAACCACGCTGGACCTCATGGCCGACGTGCCGGCCGACCGCCTGCTGATCACCGAGTCCGGCATTCTCGGTCGCGACGATGTGCAGACCATGCGCGCGGCCGGCGTGCACGCCTTCCTGGTGGGTGAGGCCTTCATGCGGGCGCCCGAGCCCGGTCTGGCGCTGGCCGAGCTGTTCGCCTGACCGCATGACCCCGCAGGAGACGTCGGGCTGGGGCGATTTGACGGCGGAATTCTGGTCGTCCCCCGCAGGCATGGCGCTGATGTCCTTTCTGGAAGCCCGACGGGCCCAAGGCGCCACCATCTACCCGCCTGAGCCGTTGCGGGCGTTGCAACTCACGCGCGCCGACGAGGTTCGCGTGGTTGTGCTGGGTCAAGACCCGTACCACGGGAGCGGGCAGGCCGAAGGGCTGGCGTTCTCGGTCGCTCCCGGCGTCAAGCCCCCACCCAGCCTGCGCAACATCTTTCAGGAGCTCCAACGCGACCTGGGGCTGCCCATGCCAGCCAACGGATCGCTGGTGCGCTGGGCCGAACAAGGCGTGCTGCTGCTCAACACCTGCCTCACGGTGGAGGACGGCCGGCCCGCCAGCCACGCCAGACGGGGTTGGGAGGCTTTGACCGACAAGCTCCTCGACCGCTGCAGCGCCTCGGGCCAGCCCAAGGTCTTCATGCTCTGGGGCGCACACGCCCAGAAAAAGGCGGCCCTCATCGACGCCCGGCGCCACCTCTTGCTGTTCGCCAACCATCCGTCGCCGCTGTCGGCTCGACGTGGGCCCACGCCATTCATCGGATGTGGCCATTTCGGTGAGGCCAACGCCTGGTTGAAGGGGCGGGGTGCCGAGCCCGTGGCCTGGTGATCGACAGGCTTGCGGCGAAGCTCGCACGCCGGCCGAAAACCATGGCATAATCGCGGGCTGCGCTATGGAGGGGTGGCCGAGTGGTTAAAGGCAGCAGACTGTAAATCTGCCCGCTTACGCGTACGCTGGTTCGAATCCAGCCTCCTCCACCAGCGATTGATGTGTGACATGAATGCGACGGGACTTTGAGTCCGGCGGCCCGCTCCCTTGTTGGGGTGGCTGTTCGGGCGGGGCGAATTTGGCGGGAGTAGTTCAATGGTAGAACCCCAGCCTTCCAAGCTGATGACGCGGGTTCGATTCCCGTCTCCCGCTCCATGTCCCGCTGATGATCGGTTTTGAGCAGGTTTTTTGAATGTTCCAGGTGGCCGGCTTGCCGGCTTCCTTGGCCCTTGTGGCTCAGTGGTAGAGCACTCCCTTGGTAAGGGAGAGGTCGCGGGTCCGATTCCCGCCA
>NZ_JAOASO010000058.1 GCF_030158645.1 Hydrogenophaga sp.
CGCCGCCTTGAAGGTGAGCGCCACGCCGTTGTTGCAATAGCGCTTGCCGCTGGGCCTGGGGCCGTCGTTGAACACATGGCCCTGGTGGCCATCGCAGCGCACGCAGTGGTATTCGGTGCGCGGGAAGAGCGCCTTGTAGTCGGTCTTGGTGCCCAGCGCCCCGGCCAGCGGCGTGTGAAAGCTCGGCCAGCCGGTGCCGCTCTCGTACTTGGTGTCGGACGAGAACAGCGGCAGGTCGCAGCCCGCGCAGTGGTAGCGGCCTTTGCGCTTTTCGGCGTTGAGCGGGCTGCTGCCCGGGCGCTCGGTGCCTTCTTCGCGCAACACGTCGAACTGGGCGGGCGTCAGGCGCTTTTTCCACTCGGCCTCACTCAGCTTCCAGGGGTCGGTGGCGGCCACGGCGGTGGCCACGGGGGCAGCAGCCTGGGAGCCCAGGCCCAGCAATGCGAGCAGTTTCATGGTCTGGCGGCGGGTGAAGGTGGACGGATGGTTCATGGACGTGAGTCGAACACAGCCCGCATTCCTTACACGGTCCCACGGGTACTCGGCGCAATGGCCGGGCTTCAGAGAGGCTTGAGCACGAAGCCGATCACCAGGCCGGTGTCGGTCACCGTGATCGGGCCGGGCTGCATGCCCAGCGCATCGGCCATGCGCAGGTCTTGCGGCTGCAGGCGGTGCAGCACCACCTCGCGCAGCGATTGTTCGGCCAGCGCGGGGGCGTAGGTGTTGAGCAAGGCCACCACGCCAGGCTGCAGCGAGGGAAACCGCAGGCGGTCGATGCGCAACTGGTGCGCGCGCAGCGTGCGGTCGCTCGCTTCATAGCGCAGTGCGAAGTCCACGTCGAAACTGCCCTGGTGGCTGCGGTTGAGTGCCGGGCCGGCGGCGTCCACCACCATGGCCGCGCGCAGCCGGTTCTGCGCGGGCAGCAGGCTCAGCGCGGGTGTCTGCACGTCCAGGTTCAGCAGGCCCTGCACCGGGTAGCGCAGGGGAAAACGCTCGGCCACCGAGCGCTGCAGCACATCCACAGACACCCGGTGGCCCGGGGGGGTGTCGGGGGTGTCAGGTGGCTGGGCCCATGCCCGCTGGCCGAGCGCTGTGGAGGAGGCTGCAGTGAGGAAGAGTCGACGGCGCATAGGCGGGGTGAGACTCCGGCGCACGCCGCGCGTTCAGCGCAATGGGTCTCTATTTGTAGAACACCTCGACCCGGCCCTTGAGCTGGATCAGCAATGGCTGGCCCTTGCGGTCCAGCGTCTTGCCCGAAGGCACCTTCACCCAGCCCTCGCTGATGCAGTACTCGGACACGTCGAAACGCTCCTTGTCGTTGAAGCGGATGCCGATGTCGTGCTCGAACACGGCGGCCACATGGTGCGGGCTGCGGGCGTCGATGGAAAGCCGGTCGGGCAGGGTGGGGCGGTTGTTGGGGGTTGGCGTTTGATCGGTCATGGCGAGATTGTCGACCAGATCACGGATTGCCCGTCCAGCGGCCTCGCACCGCTGCAGTGGCTCGCCAAAATGCCGATACTCACAGACCATGAAACTACAACACAAGGCCTGGGCCTTGGTCCTCCTGGCCGTTGCCGTGTGTGCAGGCGGTGCCTTGGTGGGCGCTCGCTACATTGTTCAGGACTCATTCTCCCGGCTGGAGACGGAGCACGCGCAGCGAGAAGGCGAACGCGCCAAGCGGGTGCTCAACCAGCAGGTGCAAGGTTTGAGTGCCACCACCCAGGATTACGCTTACTGGGAGGATGCGGTGGAGTTCGTCCTGGGACAGCGGCCGGATTTCCTGGTGGACAACTTCGGGACCGACAACATGGGGTCCCTGGGCATCACAGGTGTGTTGGTGACGGACGGTCAGGGTCGCGTGCTCGCCACGGTCAAACGTGAGTACGAAAACACCCTCTCCAGGCTGAGCGACGAGCGCATCGCGCCCTTGCGGGAACTCGCCACGCGGGTTCTGGCCGAGACGGATCCCAAGGCGGTGCTGCAGACGCTGCGGGTGGAGGAGGGGATGCTGGAGATCGTGATCGCTGCAGCCATCCGCCAGCCCGACCTGCGGGACGGGGCCGCGCAGGGCGTGATGCTCATGGTGCGCCGCTTTGACCAGGCCGAGTTGGACCGCCTGGCCGACGTGTTGATGATGCCGGCGCGCCTGTCGTTCGACGCACCTGCGCACGAAGGCGATCCGTTTCATGTGGAGCGGGTCAACACCCAGCTCGACGATCTGCACGTGGTGCTGCAGGACCGCGACGGCCGCCAGGTCGCCGAGCTGATCCTGGGGCTGGACCGGCGGCTTCGGGAGCAAGGTGAGGCCTTGAACTGGCAAGGCATGATGGTGGTCGCCCTGACCTCGGTGATGGCCAGCGTGCTGCTGGTGCTGATCCTGGACCGCTTTTTGCTCAAGCGGCTCCAGCGCCTTTGCAGCGACATCGACGTCATCACGCAGCTGGGTCCCACGGCAGCCCCACCGGTGCAGGTGCAGGGCAATGACGAGATCAGCTCCCTGGCGCGCGGTGTCAACCAGCTGCTGCTGCGGGTGCAATCGGACGCAACGCAGCAACGGCAGTCGTTCGAGCGCCAGGAGAACATCCAGGCGCAACTGATGCAAAGCCAGAAATCCGAAGCCCTCGGTCGGCTGGCCGGCGGCATTGCGCACGACATCAACAACTCGCTGGCGGCCGTGACCGGGTGGGTGCGACTCACCATGGAAGACCTGGAAGAAAAGCACCCCGGCCACGAGTCGCTGGGGCAGGCGCTGAAGGCCACGAAGTACGCCGACGGCCTGATCCGCCAGTTGCTCGCTTTTGGCCGCAAGACCGCGCCCAAGCTGCAGCGCATGCACTTGCGAACCCTGGTTGAAGACACCCGCCGCCTGGTCAGCGCGGGCCTCACCCGCGAGTGCGAGATCGTCGCCATCCATCGCGTGGACCAGGACCTTGTCGAGGGCGACCCCACGCAACTCCAGCAGGTGCTGGTGAATTTGTTGATCAACGCTGCCGACGCCCTGCAGGGCAAGGGGCGCATCGAGATCACCATCGACGACCTCGTGCTGCCGGTCGCTGACTGCAGGGATTTGCCTGCCGACATGGCCAGGTTGGCTTCCGGGCGCTTTCTCTCGATCGAGGTGCGTGACTTTGGACCCGGCATGCCACCAGAAGTGGCCGATCGTGTCTTCGAGCCCTTTTTCACCACCAAGAGTGTGGGGCGCGGTACCGGACTCGGCCTCTCGGTGGCCCAGGGCATCACCGCCCACCACGGCGGGCACATCGGTCTGACCAGCGTGCTGGGCGAGGGCACCCGTTTCTGTCTGTACCTGCCGGCCTTCGAAGACGATGCGACGGAGCGTGCGCCGGCGCCGCCTTCAACGGCGGGCCCACACCGGCGCGAACTGCTGTTTGTCGATGACGACCAGCTGGTCCGCCAGTCGTGGAGCGCCTTGCTGGAGCGAAGGGGCTGGAGCGTGACGCGTGCGCGCGACGGTGAAGAGGCGTGGAGCTACCTGGTGCAGTCGGGCCAGCGTTGGGACGTGGTGCTCACCGACCTGTCGATGCCCCGGCTCGACGGCGTGGGCCTGGGGCAGCGCATCCGCTCGATGGACCAACCGCCGCCGGTCGTGTTGTTGAGCGGCGATCTGGACATGGCCGACAGCGAGCAGTTGAAGGTGTTGTTTGCAGCCGTGCTGAGCAAGCCGGTGGAAGCCAGCGATCTCGATGCACTGCTCAACCAGGTCGTGAGCCAGGCCGCCCGCCCGCCCGCCGGGGCTTGAGCGCCAGACGCTTCCCCGCGAAGCCTTGCGTCAGTCCTCCAGCACCCGCACCTTCACGCTCTTGCCCTTGATGCGCCCGTCGTTCAAGCGGCTGGCCACCTGCTGCGCGATGTTGCGGTCCACCGCCACGTAGGTGGACCACTCGTTCACGTTGATCTTGCCCACCTGCTCGCGGGTGTAGCCCAGGTCGGCGGTGAGCGCGCCCAGCACGTCGCCGGGGCGGATCTTTTCCTTGCGCCCGCCCTGGATGTGCAGCGTGACCATGGGCGGCACCAGCGGGCCTTTGCCGGTGGGCACGAGTTCGCTCAGGGGATGCCACTTCGATTCGCGCCCCTGCAGCTGCTCGATCTTGCCTACGCTGCCCATCTCGTCCATGCTGACCAGGTTGAGTGCCAGGCCGCTTTCGCCCGCGCGGCCGGTGCGGCCGATGCGGTGGATGTGCACCTCAGCGTCCGGCGTCACGTCCACGTTGATCACGGCGGCCAGGCTGGTGATGTCCAGGCCGCGCGCGGCCACATCGGTGGCCACCAGCACCGAGCAGCTGCGGTTGGCAAAGCGCACCAGCACCTGGTCGCGCTCGCGCTGCTCCAGCTCACCAAACAGCGCCAGCGCGCTGATGCCCTGCGCCTGCAGCACGGCCACCAGATCGCGGCACTGTGCCTTGGTGTTGCAGAACGCCAGCGTGCTGGCCGGGCGAAAGTGCGCGAGCAGTTGGCTCACCGCGTCCAGGCGCTCGGTGTCCTTCACTTCGTACCAGCGCTGCTCGATCTGTGCGCCCGCGTGCTGCGCCTCCACCTTCACGGTGACCGGCTCGCGCATGAACTGCGCGCTCAGCTTGGCAATGCCTTCGGGGTAGGTGGCGGAGAACAGCAGGGTCTGGCGCGTCTTGGGGCATTGCTTCGCCACGGTCACGATGTCGTCGAAGAAGCCCATGTCGAGCATGCGGTCGGCTTCGTCCAGCACCAGGGTGTTGAGCGCGTCCAGCGGCAGGCTGCCGCGCTCCAGGTGGTCCATGATGCGACCGGGTGTGCCCACCACGATGTGCGCGCCGTGCTCCAGCGTGGCCAGCTGGCCGCGCAACGGCACACCGCCACACAGCGTGACGACCTTGATGTTGTCCTCGGCGCGCGCGAGACGCCGGATCTCGGTGGTCACCTGGTCGGCCAGCTCGCGCGTGGGGCACAGCACCAGGGTTTGCACCGCGAAGCGGCGGGCGTTGAGGTTGGCCAGCAGGGTGAGGGCGAAGGCGGCGGTCTTGCCGCTGCCGGTCTTGGCCTGGGCAATGATGTCCTTGCCCAGCAAAGCCGGCGGCAGTGCTGCCGCCTGGATGGGGGTCATCTCCAGGTGGCCGAGCTGTTCCAGGTTGGCCAGCGTGGCGGGGGAGAGGGGGAGGGTGCTGAAAGCGGTCGGGGGTGCGGAAGTCATCCCCGATTATCGGGGCTCAGGCCTGGTGCATCGCGGCCAGCTCGGCGTCGCTGAACCCCGCCGCCCGTCGCGCGGGTTCGTTGAACGGCGGCTTCAGCCGCGGTGCCGAATGTTCACGCGCCAGGCGGCGGTAGTGCGACAGTGGCTCGATGCTTTGTTGCGCGCACAGCCAGCCGTACCAGCGGTTGCCCACGGCCACGTGGCCGATCTCGTCGTGCAGGATCACGTCGAGGATTTCCACCGCCCGCAAGGCCGCCGGTGTGCCCACCTTGCGCAGGCGCGCCTGCATGGGTGGCGTGGCGTCGAGGCCGCGGGCTTCCATGGTGCGGGGCACCAGCGCCATGCGCGCGGTCGCGTCGTGCTGGGTGCGGATGCACATTTCCCACAGGCTGTTGTGCGCCGCGAAGTCGCCGTAATCGTGGCCCAGGCTTTGCAGGTGCGCACGCAGCAGGCCGAAATGGATGGCTTCCTCGTGCGCCACCTTGAGCCAGTCGGTGTAATAGTCGGCCGGCATGTCGGGGAAACGCCAGACGGCGTCCAGGGCCAAGTTGATCGCGTTGAATTCGATGTGCGCCACCGCGTGCAGCAGCATCGACAAGCCGTCTGGGGTGAAGGGGGATCGCTGAGGCACGTCGACGGGTGCAATCAATGCCGGCCGCATCGGTCGCCCGGGCAGGGGCGTGGCGGGGTCGGGTGTCAGGCGCTCGGCCGTGTCCAGCCGGGTGCGGCCCGCCTGCATCGCTTCAAACAGGGTCTGGGTGATGGTCACCTTGCAGGCCGGTTCGCTGGCGCACAGCGCGCGCAAGGCCTCCGCGCGCAGTGAAACGGAGGGCGGGCGTGACAGGTCGGCGGTGGCTTGCATCCCTACAATTCTAGAAAGCATCCCCAAACCCCTCACAGGAGACAACCTTCATGGCCCTCTACGAACTCGACGGCATGGCCCCACGCGTGGCCTCATCGGCCTGGGTGGCCGACAACGCCCAGGTCATCGGCAACGTGGTGCTGGGGGAGGACAGCAGCGTGTGGTTCGGTGTGACGGTGCGCGGCGACACCGAGACCATCACGGTCGGGCGCGGCAGCAACATCCAGGACGGCAGCGTGTTGCACGCCGACGTGGGCCAGCCACTGACCATCGGTGAGAACGTGACGGTGGGTCACCAGGTGATGCTGCACGGCTGCACCATCGGCGACGGCTCGCTCATCGGCATCGGCGCGGTGGTGCTCAACGGTGCGAAGATCGGCAAACACTGCCTGGTGGGCGCGGGAGCGCTGGTGACCGAGGGCAAGGAGTTTCCCGAGGGCAGCATGATCCTGGGCAGCCCCGCGCGCGTGACCAAAACCCTCACACCCGAGCAGATCGACGGCCTGCGCATGAGCGCGAAGCACTACACCGACAACGCCGAGCGTTTTCGCAAGACCTTGAAAAAGGTTGGCTGAACCCGATCTGCCACGATTGCGTTTTACGAACGATCCCTGAAAGCCCCGCTTGTCCGAACTCCACAAATTCGTCTTTGAAGGCCTGCCGGTGCGCGGCATGCTCGTGCGCCTGACCGACGCCTGGCAGGAAATCCTGCAACGCCACAAGGACGGTGGCGGTTACCCCACGGCCGTGACCGAGCTCCTGGGCGAGATGACGGCCGCCGCCACGCTGATGCAGGCCAACATCAAGTTCAACGGCGCGCTCATCATGCAGATCATGGGCGACGGGCCGGTGAAACTGGCCGTGGCCGAGGTCCAGCCGGACCTGAGCCTGCGCGCCACCGCGACCGTGATCGGTGAGGTGGCGCAAGATGCGCCGCTCTCGCACATGGTCAACGTGACCAACCAGGGCCGCTGCGCCATCACGCTCGACCCCAAGGACCGCTTGCCCGGTCAGGCACCGTACCAGGGCGTGGTGCCGCTGTATGGCGACCAGCGCGAGAAGCTGGAAAAACTCAGCGAGGTGATCGAGCACTACATGCTGCAAAGCGAGCAGCTCGACACGCGCCTGGTGCTCGCGGCCAACGAACACGTGGCCGCCGGCCTGTTGATCCAGCGCCTGCCGATGCAGGGCAGTGGCAACCTGGCGGGCCAGTCGGGTGCCCGCGACGAAGACCAGATCGGCCTGAACGAGGACTACAACCGCATCGCCATTCTGGCGGCCAGCCTCCAGCGCGAGGAGTTGCTCACGCTGGATGCCGACACGATCCTGCGCCGTCTGTTCTGGGAAGAAGACGTGCGCCGCTTCGAGCCCCTGGCGGGCGAGAACGGCCCTCGGTTCGCCTGCACCTGTTCGCGCGAGCGTGTGAGCAACATGCTGCGCAGCCTGGGCCGCGACGAGATCGAATCGATCCTGAGCGAGCAGGGTCAGGTGGAAGTGGGTTGCGAGTTTTGCGGCGCGCAGTACCGGTTCGATCCGGTGGATGCGGCGCAGGTTTTCCTGCAGCCGGAGATCCAGCTGCCTGGCAGCGACCAGAAGCACTGACCGCCCCCTGCAGCGCCGACCGTCTCGCCGTTCGCCCTGAGCTTGTCGAAGGGCTCGCCAACACCTGTGCAAGGGCTTCGACAGGCTCAGCCCGAACGGAGGCTTCTAGCGTGAACGGGAATTCACCAGCCCGCTGAAGAGGCGCCGTTCGCAGTCGGGGTCGCTGCAGTTTTCGCAGGTCCAGCGGCCGGTACCGGCTTCCAGCAACGGATCGACCGCCACCAGCGGACGACCCAGCAGCACACCCACGGCTCTCAGCGCGTGCTGCAATCGCGCCTCTGCGGCGCCATAGACGGTCTGGAACGGAACGCCGGCCGCTTGCAGTTCGCGCCGCAGCACAGCGTCGATGTCGGCCCGCATGCCGGGGCCTTCGCGAAAGAATCCGTCGGCCTGCCAAGGCAGGTCCAGGCCCATGAGCAGGGTGAGATGCAACGGCCGCTGCGCATTCAGTGAGGCAGGCAACAGCGAGCGGTCGTTGAACACGCACTCGCTGTACGCCGCCACCACCAGCGCGGTGGTGTCGGCCACCACCACCTGCACGCCGCTTTGCGCTGCGGCGTTGATCTCTCCAGCTTGCTCGGCGGCAATGGCCGCCTGCTCGTGTGCCAGCGGCGCACGGCCTTTGCGTTCGCACCAGGCGCGCAGGTGCTCCGGCACGAGCGTGGCGCTCACGCCCAAGGCATTGAGTTGATGGGAGAGGGCCAGGCCCAGGGTGGTCTTGCCGCTGGACTCGCCGCCAAGCAGCGCCACCGTGATGGCCGCCATCCTGTCAGCGCTTGTTTTGCGCGATCTGCACGAAGATTTCGTTGGGCTTGACCATGCCCAGTTCCGCGCGGGCGAGTTCCTCGACCATGTCCAGGCCTTCCTGCAGGTCGCGCACCTCGCTCGCCAACTGGTCGTTGCGCTGCTGGGCATCGCGGTTGGCCAGCTCCTGCGTGGCGAGTTGCTGCTTCATGCTCGCCACCTTGGGCACGCTGCCCCTTCCGAACCACAGCTGCGCATGCAGCACGAGCAGCAGCGCGATCAGCAGGGCAGGGATGAAGCGGTTGGCCATGGACTGGGATTGTTACCGAAGCGACCGGCCGCAGCGCAGGGCCGCCCCAAGCAAGGCCAGCCCCCTTGGGGGGCAGCGACCCGCGAAGCGGCGGAGCGTGGGGGCCATGTTCAGCGCAGGTTGTAAAAGGCAGCGCGACCCGGGTAGACCGCCACTTCGCCCAGGTCTTCCTCGATGCGCAGCAGCTGGTTGTACTTGGCCATGCGGTCCGAGCGCGAGAGCGAGCCGGTCTTGATCTGGCCGGCGTTGGTGCCCACGGCGATGTCGGCGATGGTGCTGTCCTCGGTCTCGCCCGAGCGGTGCGAGATCACGGCGGTGTAGCCGGCGCGCTTGGCCATCTCGATCGCGGCGAAGGTTTCGGTCAGCGTGCCGATCTGGTTGATCTTGATCAGGATCGAGTTGCCGATGCGCTTGTCGATGCCTTCTTTGAGGATCTTGGTGTTGGTCACGAAGAGGTCGTCGCCCACCAGCTGCACCTTGGCGCCCAGGCGCTCGGTCAGCACCTTCCAGCCGTCCCAGTCGCCTTCGGCCATGCCGTCTTCGATGCTGATGATGGGGTACTTGTCGACCCAGGTCGCGAGGATGTTGGTCCAGTCCTCGGCGCTCAGCACCAGACCTTCGGCTTCCAGGTGGTATTTGCCGTCCTTGTAGAACTCGCTGGCGGCGCAGTCCAGGCCCAGGGCAATCTGCTCACCGGCGGTGTAGCCGGCGTTGCTGATGGCTTCCAGGATCATCTGGATCGCGGCTTCGTGGTTGGCCACGTTGGGGGCAAAACCGCCTTCGTCGCCCACGGCAATGCTCATGCCCTTGTCGTGGATGATTTTCTTGAGTGCGTGGAACACCTCGGCGCCCCAGCGCACGGCTTCGCGAAAGCTCGGCGCGCCCACGGGGATGATCATCAGTTCCTGCAGGTCCAGGTTGTTGTTGGCGTGCGCGCCACCGTTGACCACGTTCATCATGGGCACGGGCATCTGCACCGCGCTCATGCCGCCGAAGTAGCGGTAGAGCGGCAGGCCGGCTTCTTCGGCCGCGGCGCGCGCCACGGCCATGGACACGGCCAGCATCGCGTTGGCGCCCAGGCGGCCCTTGTTGTCGGTGCCGTCGAGGTCGATCAGGGTCTTGTCCAGGAAGGCCTGCTCGGAGGCGTCGAGGCCCAGCACGGCTTCGCTGATCTCGGTGTTGATGTGCTCGACGGCCTTGAGCACGCCCTTGCCGAGGTAACGGCTCTTGTCGCCGTCGCGCAGCTCGATGGCTTCGCGCGAGCCGGTGGACGCGCCCGAAGGCACGGCCGCGCGGCCCATCACGCCGCTTTCCAGCAACACGTCGCATTCGACGGTGGGATTGCCGCGGCTGTCCAGGATCTCGCGGCCAACGATGTCAACGATTGCGCTCATGGGGTCATTACCTCTGGGTCAAAAAACAAAAAAGTGAATGGGGTTCAGGCGTTGAAATGGTCTTCGAGAAAACCGTTCTTCTTCGTCACGGCGTCCAGCGCCAGCAGCGTTTCGAGCAGCGCCTTCATGTGCTTGAGCGGCACGGCGTTGGGGCCGTCGCTCATGGCCTTGGCGGGGTCGGGGTGGGTTTCCATGAAGAGGCCGGCCACACCCACGGCCACGGCCGCGCGTGCCAGCACCGGCACCATCTCGCGCTGGCCACCGCTGCTGGTGCCTTGTCCGCCGGGCAACTGCACGCTGTGGGTGGCGTCGAACACGACCGGTGCGCCGGTCTCCCGCATGATGGCCAGCGAACGCATGTCGCTCACGAGGTTGTTGTAGCCGAAGCTCGCGCCGCGCTCGCAAGCCATGAAGTTGTCTTCATTCAGGCCCGCTTCTTTCGCCGCCGCGCGCGCCTTGTCGATCACGTTCTTCATGTCGTGCGGCGCGAGGAACTGGCCCTTCTTGATGTTCACCGGCTTGCCGCTCTGCGCCACGGCGCGGATGAAATCGGTCTGGCGGCACAGGAAGGCCGGTGTCTGCAGCACGTCGCAGACCTTGGCCGCCTCGGCGATGTCGTCTTCGCTGTGCACGTCGGTGAGCACCGGCACGCCCAGTTCGCGCTTGATCTTGGCGAGGATCTCCAGACCCTTCTCACGGCCGGGGCCGCGGTAGGTGGTGCCGCTGCTGCGGTTGGCCTTGTCGAAGCTGCTCTTGAAGATGAAGGGGATGCCCAGGCCGCCGGTGATGTCCTGGAGCTGACCTGCCACGTCCATCTGCAACTGCTCGGACTCGATCACGCAGGGGCCGGCGATCAAAAAGAAGGGCTGGTTCAGTCCGATGTCGAAGCCGCAGAGTTTCATGGTGGGTCTCGATCAGGCGGTGGCTGCAACGGGGGTGGTCTTTGCCTGCTGGGCCAGCGCGGCCTTCACGTAGGCGTTGAACAGCGGGTGCCCGGCCCATGGCGTGGACTTGAACTCGGGGTGGAACTGCACGCCCACGTACCAGGGGTGCACGCTCTGGGGCAACTCCACCATTTCGGTGAGCTGCTCGCGCTGCGTGAGCGCCGAGATCACCAGCCCCGCCTTGCGCAGCTGGTCGAGGTAGTTCACGTTGGCTTCGTAGCGGTGGCGGTGGCGCTCGGTGACCACCGGGCCGTAGATCTGGTGGGCCAGCGTGCCGGGCGCCACGTCGGAGCTTTGTGCGCCCAGGCGCATGGTGCCGCCCAGGTCGGAGTTGGCGTCGCGGTGCTGGATGCTGCCGTCCTTGTCTTTCCACTCGGTGATGAGCGCAATGACGGGGTGCGGCGTGTCGGCCTCGAATTCGGTGCTGTTGGCGTCTTTGAGGCCGGCCACGTGGCGCGCGTATTCGATGGTGGCGACCTGCATGCCCAGGCAGATGCCCAGGTACGGCACCTTGTGCTCCCGGGCGTAGCGGGCCGCGCAGATCTTGCCTTCGATGCCGCGCTTGCCGAAGCCGCCGGGCACGAGGATGGCGTCAAAATGGCCCAGCACCTTGGCCACGTTGGCCGGGCTGATGGTTTCCGAATCGATGTAGTCGATCTGCACCTTGGCGTGGTTTTTCATGCCGGCGTGGCGCAGCGCTTCGTTGAGCGACTTGTAGCTGTCCGACAGGTCGACGTATTTGCCGACCATGGCGATGTGCACCGTGGCTTTGGGGTGTTCGACCTCGTAGACCAGATCGTCCCAGCGCTTGAGGCTGGCCGGTGGCGTGTTCAGGCGCAGCTTGTCGCAGATCAGGCCGTCCAGGCCTTGCTCGTGCAGGATGCGCGGCACCTTGTAGATGGTGTCCACGTCCCACATGGAGA
>NZ_JAOASO010000059.1 GCF_030158645.1 Hydrogenophaga sp.
GCCGTGATCCAGCTCTTCGACCTGCTCGAATCGCGCTACGCCATGCGGGTGATCTGGGCACTCTCGGACGGCCACCCCCAGACCTTTCGCCTGCTGCAGGACAGCGTGGGCGGTGTGACCCCCAACACCTTGAACACCCGCATCAAGGAACTGCGTGCAGCGCGCCTGGTGGACCACAGCGGCCACGGCTACCGGCTCACCACGCAAGGCGCCGAACTGGCGCGCCGCCTGAGCGATGTTCAGCAGTTCGCTACTCGGTGGGCGCACCAGCAGGCGCGTGTGGCGGCCAGCGCCACACCCCACCAGCCGGGCGCCTGATCAAGCGGCGGGAGCGGCCACCACGGTCTGGCGCTGCTCGCCCAGGCCCCGCGCGCCCAGTGTCATCACATCCCCAGCCTTCAAATACACGGGCGGCTTGTGGCCCATGCCGACGCCGGGCGGCGTGCCGGTGGGAATCACGTCGCCGGGCTGCAAGGCCATGAAACGCGAGAGGTAGCTCACGATGGTCTTCACGCCAAAGATCATGGTGCGGGTGTTGCCGGTCTGACGGCGTTCGCCGTTCACGTCGAGCCACAGGTCCACGTCCTGCGGGTCGCCCAGTTCGTCGGGCGTGACCAGCCAGGGGCCGATGGGGCAGTGCGTGGGGTAGCTCTTGCCCTTGGCCCACTGACCTTCATATTCCATCTGGTAAGCGCGCTCGGACACGTCGTTGACCAGGCAGAAGCCGGCCACGAAGTCCAGGGCCTGGTCTTCGCTCACGTGGAAGGCGCGCCGGCCGATCACGATGCCCAGCTCCACTTCCCAGTCGAGCTTTTGCGCGCCTGGCGGCAGCCACACATCGTCAAAGGGACCACAGATGGCACCGCTGTGCTTGTTGAACACGATCGGCTGGCCCGGCGCCTTCAGGCCGGCCTCGGCCGCGTGGTCGGCGTAGTTCAGGCCGATGCCGATCACGTTGCCCACACCACCCACGCAGGCGCCCAGACGCGTGCCCGGCGGGACCGCCGGCAGGCCGGTCGGATCGAGCGCGGCCAGCCGGGCCATAGAATCACGCCCCAGCGTCGCCGGGTGGATGTCGGCCACCACACCCGTGAGGTCGCGCAGCGTGCCGCTGACGTCGATCAGACCGGGTTTCTCGGCACCAGCCGGTCCGTGGCGAAAGAGTTTCATGGGTTCTACCTGTTGAGTCGTCGGTTGGAGAGGGGCCGATTGTGGGGCCCGATCCGCCAAACGCCTGTCGCCTCCTTGAAACCCCGCTCACCGCCCCCATGTGCCTGCTTGCGGCCAGCGTTGCCCACCTTTTTCACGAACTTTTCCATTCATTGCCATGAGCCAAGACCAACAGCCCGCCGACAACGCTTCCCCGGACACCAGCGCGCCCATGAGCCCGGAAGAGGCGATGGCGGCCGCCGCAGTGGCCGAGGCCGAGGCCATCAATGCCCTGAGCCACGAGGTCGCCACGCTCAAGGCGCAAAACGCCGATCTGGCCGAGCAGTTCCTGCGCGCCAAGGCCGAGGCCGAGAACACCCGCCGCCGCGCCGAAGAAGAAATCAGCAAGTCGCGCAAGTTCGCGGTGGAGAGCTTTGCCGAAAGCCTGCTGCCGGTGGCCGACAGCCTGGAAGCCGGCCTGGCCATCACGGAGGCCACGCGCGAACAGCTGCGCGAAGGGTCCGAGGCCACGCTCAAGCAGCTCAAGAGCGCACTGGAGCGTCACCGCGTGCTGGAAATCAACCCGCCGGGTTCGACCAAATTCGACCCGCACCAGCACCAGGCCATCAGCATGGTGCCGGCCGACCAGGAGCCCAACACCGTGGTGAGCGTCCTGCAAAAGGGCTATTCCATCGCCGACCGCGTGCTGCGCCCGGCCCTGGTCACGGTGACCGCGCCCAAATAAGTTTTCGGTGCGGTCGCGCTCTTGAAAAGAGACCGACTTATCCACACCTCATCCACATCGTTTTCAACAATCTTTTTCTACACGGAGTCACAACATGGGACGAATCATCGGCATTGACCTGGGCACCACCAACTCGTGCGTGTCCATCATGGAAGGCAACACCACCAAGGTGATCGAGAACTCGGAAGGTGCACGCACCACGCCGTCGATCGTGGCTTACCAGGAAGACGGCGAAGTGCTGGTGGGCGCCTCGGCCAAGCGCCAGGCCGTGACCAACCCGCGCAACACGCTGTACGCGATCAAGCGCCTGATCGGCCGCAAGTTCACCGAGAAGGAAGTGCAGAAGGACATCAACCTGATGCCCTACTCCATCGTGGCGGCCGACAACGGCGACGCCTGGGTGGAAGTGCGCGGCAAGCAGATCTCGGCCCAGCAAGTCAGCGCCGACATCCTGCGCAAGATGAAGAAGACCGCCGAGGACTACCTGGGCGAGCCGGTGACCGAGGCCGTGATCACGGTGCCCGCGTACTTCAACGACGCGCAGCGCCAGGCCACCAAGGACGCCGGCCGCATCGCCGGTCTGGACGTCAAGCGCATCATCAACGAGCC
>NZ_JAOASO010000060.1 GCF_030158645.1 Hydrogenophaga sp.
GCTGCATCATCTCGGGCGCGCTGGTGCGCCGCTCGGTGCTGTTCTCGCGCGTGCGCGTGCACTCCTATGCCTCGGTGGAAGCGTCGGTCATCCTGCCCGAGGTCGACATCGGCCGCGGCTGCGAACTGCACAAGGTGGTGGTCGACAACGGCTGCGTGATCCCGCCCGGCATGAAGATCGGGGTGGACGCGGCGGAAGACACGCGCCGCTTCTTTCGCACGCCGAGCGGCGTGGTGCTGGTGACCCGCGAAATGCTGGAAAAACTCGAATGACCCTGAAGGTTCTCTACGTCTGTTCCGAAGTCTTCCCGCTGCTCAAGACCGGCGGGCTGGCCGATGTGAGCGCGGGCTTGCCGCCCGCACTCCAGGCCCTGGGCGCGGATGTGCGCCTGTTGTTGCCGGCCTTCCCCGGCGTGGTGGCGGGCGTCACGCCCGAAGGCCCCACCCTGCTGGTGCCGGCCGGGGGCGGCCCGGGCTTGCCCCCGGGTCTCGGGCCGCAGGCCATGTCGGCCCACGGGCCCACGCCCTGGCTGCGCGCCGGGCGCATCACCGACAGCGGCATGCCGGTCTGGTTGCTGCACGCGCCGGGCCTGTACGAGCGCAGCGGCAGCCCCTACCTCGACGCCACCGGCCAACCCTGGCCCGACAGCGCCGAACAGTTCGCCTGGCTGGGCTGGGCCGCGGCCCTGCTGGGAACGGGTCTGGACACCGCCTGGCGGCCCGATGTGGTGCACGGCCACGACTGGCACACCGGCCTGGCGTTTGCCTACCTGCGCGAACTCGCGCGCACCGCCGAACACCGGCCGGCCACCGTGTTCACCATCCACAACCTGGCCTACCAGGGGGTGTTCAACGCCGGCCTGCGCCCGCGCCTGGGCTTGCCCGATGGGTTCTTCCACCTCCAGGGGCTGGAGTTCCACGGTCAGATCAGCTTCATGAAAGCGGGGCTGAAGTACAGCGACGCCATCACCACCGTGAGCCCGACCTACGCGCACGAGATCACCGGAGCCGAGCAGGGCTGCGGCCTGGACGGCGTGCTGCGCCAGCGCCAGGCGCACCTGCACGGCATCCTCAACGGGGTGGACGACGCGGTGTGGAACCCCTCGGCCGACCCGCTGGTGCAACCCGGATTTGATGCCGACCACCTGCAGGGCAAGGCCCAGGTCAAGGCCCGGCTGCAGCAACGCATGGGGCTGACACCACAACCCGATGCGCTGTTGTTCTCGGTGGTGAGCCGCCTGACCGAACAAAAGGGCCTGCACCTGCTGCCCGCCGTCGTGGACGAGCTGGTGCAGCGCGGCGGACAACTCGCGGTGCTGGGCTCGGGCGACGCCGCCATCGAACAGGCCTTGCGCGGCTGCGCCCAACGCCACCCCGGCCAGGTGGCGCTCACCGTGGGCTACGACGAGGCGCTGGCGCACAGCGTGATCGCCGGGGCGGACGTGATCCTGCTGCCCTCCCGCTTCGAGCCCTGCGGACTGACCCAGCTCTACGGCCTGCGCTACGGCACGCTCCCCCTGGTGCGCGCGGTGGGCGGTCTGGCCGACACCGTGGTCGACTGCAGCCTGGAGCACCTGGACGACGGCAGTGCCAGCGGCTTCGTGTTTCAAGACCTGAACGTGCCGAGCCTGCTCTCGGCGCTCAAGCGCGCCTTTGCACTGCAGCGGCGCCCGGCCGACTGGCGCGCCGTTCAGCGCCACGCCATGGCGCTGCGCTTCGGCTGGGCGCGCGCGGCGGGCGAGTACCTGCAGGTCTACCGCTCGGTGCTGCCCACCTGAACGCCACGCCAGCACGCTTATTGCTTCAGCCCTTCAGCCCCCACCACAGAGCTCAACGCCATGCCCGACACCACGCTCCCCATTGAACCCGTGCCGTTCGAATACGACCACCTCGACAACGGCGTGGACGCCTTGCGCAAGTCGATCGCCAACCGCCTCGTCTACTCGGTCGGCCGCGACCCGCGATCGGCCACCCGGCGCGATTGGCTGTTCGCCCTGTTCCACGCGGTGCGCGACCGCATGATGCACCGCTGGCGCGAGACGCTGGCCACCGCGCAGGACGACGACGCCAAG
The DNA here is from genome assembly GCF_030158645.1 of Hydrogenophaga sp. GTDB lineage: Bacteria > Pseudomonadota > Gammaproteobacteria > Burkholderiales > Burkholderiaceae_C > Hydrogenophaga. The sequence goes on from NZ_JAOASO010000060.1 coordinate 2,072, forward strand.
CGCGTGTACTACCTCTCGATGGAGTTCCTGACCGGACGCGCGCTCACCAACGCACTGCTCTCGGTGGGCATCCTCGACGAGGCCCGCACGGCCTGCACCCAGCTCGGGGTGGACTTCGATTCGCTGATCGACCTGGAAGCCGACGCGGGTCTCGGCAACGGCGGCCTGGGGCGGCTGGCCGCGTGTTTCCTCGACTCCATGGCCACCGTGGGCATCCCCGGCATGGGCTACGGCATCCGTTACGACTACGGCATGTTCGCGCAGCGCATCGTCGACGGCCGTCAGGTGGAAGAGCCCGACTACTGGCTGGTCAACGGCAACCCGTGGGAATTCATGCGCCCGGAGTTCAGCTACACGGTGCAATTCGGTGGGCGCCTGGTGCAGGCGGGTGGCAACGTGCGCTGGGTGGAGACCGACGACGTGATCGCCACCGCCTACGACACCGGCGTGCCCGGCCACGAGCTCAGCAGCGTGGCCACCATGCGCCTGTGGACCGCGCGCGCCACCAGCGGCATCAACCTGGACGCCTTCAACAAGGGCGACTACATGCGCGCGGTGGAGGCCAAGAACGCATCGGAAAACGTCTCGCGCGTGCTCTACCCCGACGACAGCACCGAGCACGGCAAGGAGCTGCGCCTGCGCCAGGAGTACTTCTTCGTCAGCGCCTCGCTGCAGGACATCGTGCGCCGCTTCAAGAAGCACCAGGGCGACTTCGCCCTCTTCACTGAGCGCGTGGCGATTCACCTCAACGACACCCATCCCGCGCTGGCCGTGCCCGAGCTCATGCGCCTGCTGGTGGACGAGCAAGGCCTGGAGTGGGACACCGCCTGGGACATCTGCAAAAAGGTGTTCAGCTACACCAACCACACCCTCATGCAGGAGGCGCTGGAGACCTGGCCGGTGGAGCTGATGGGCCGCCTGCTGCCGCGCCACCTGCGCATCATTTACGACCTGAACGCGATCTTTCTGGCCGAGGTGCACGAGCGTTTTCCGGGCGAGAACGACCTGCTGCGCCGCGTGTCGTTGATCGACGAACGCGGCCAGCGCCGCGTGCGCATGGCCTACCTCTCGGTGCTGGCCAGCCACAAGGTCAATGGCGTCTCGGCGCTGCACAGCCAGCTGATGGTGCAGACCATCTTTGCCGACTTCGCGCGGCTCTACCCCGAACGTTTCTGCAACAAGACCAACGGCATCACGCCGCGGCGCTGGCTCTCGCAGGCCAACCGTCCGTTGGCCAGCCTGATCGACGCACGCATCGGCACCACCTGGCGGCGCAACCTCGACGAGCTCGAACAGCTGCGCCCGCTGGCCACCGATCCCGAGTTCGTCAGCGCCTTCCAGGCCGCCAAGGCGCAGAACAAACAACGGTTGGCCGAACGCATCGCACTTGAGACCGGCGTGATCGTGAATCCCGCCAGCCTGTTCGACGTGCAGATCAAACGCATGCACGAGTACAAGCGGCAGTTGCTCAATGTGCTGCACGTGGTCACGCGCTACCAGCAGATCCTGGCGCACCCGCACGCCGACTGGGTGCCGCGCACGGTGATCTTTGCCGGCAAGGCGGCCTCGGCCTATTTCATGGCCAAGCTCGTCATCAAGCTCATCAACGACGTGGCGCGTGTGGTCAACCACGACAAGCGCATGGGCGACAAGCTCAAGGTGGTGTTCATCCCCAACTACCGCGTCTCACTGGCCGAAGTCATCATCCCGGCGGCCGACCTCTCCGAGCAGATTTCCACCGCCGGCACCGAAGCCTCGGGCACCGGCAACATGAAGTTCGCGCTCAACGGCGCGCTGACCATCGGCACCTGGGACGGCGCCAACATCGAGATCGCCGAACACGTGGGGCTGGAGCACATCTTCATCTTTGGCCACCGCACCGAGCAGGTGGCGGCGCTGCGCGCCAGCGGCTACAACCCGCGCCGCTACTACGACCACAACTACGACCTCAAGACCGCCATCGACCGCATCGCCGAAGGCGCCTTCAGCCCCGAGGAGCCCGGGCGCTTCCACGACATCACGCGCACGCTGCTGGAGTCCGACTACTACCTGCTGCTGGCCGACTACACCGATTATTTGGCCACGCAGCACAAGGTGGATGCGCTCTACCGCACGCCAGACGAATGGACGCGCCACGCTGTTCTGAACGTGGCCGGCATGGGCGCGTTCTCATCGGACCGCACCATCCGCGAATACGCCAGCGACATCTGGAACGTGAAGCCGCTGTTTCCTTGAACTGTTCGGAGCGCGACGCCGCTCCAAACCCGCGAGGTCGGTGAACGAAACGCGTTCAGCCGAGAAGAACCCGAGCAAATTTCCGCTTGCCGACCTGCACCACAAACGTTCCGGCTGGCAGCTTCAAAGCCTTGTCGCTGATCACCACCCCATCCACCCGCACACCACCCCCCTCGATCAGACGGTTGGCCTCGCTGGTGGACGGTGCCAGACCCGACGATTTGAGCAACGAGCCGATGCCCAAAGGCGCACCCGACAGCGACACCTCGGGAATCTCGTCCGGCACGCCGCCTTTGCTGCGGTTGATGAAGTCCTGCTCGGCCGCATCGGCTGCCGCAGCGCTGTGGAAACGCGTGGTGATTTCCTTGGCCAGCGCCACCTTGGCGTCCTTCGGGTTCGCCCCCTGGGCGACCGCCTGCTTCAAGGCTTCGATGTGCGCCAGCGACTGGAACGACAGCAGCGTGTACCAGCGCCACATCAGCGTGTCGGAGATGCTCAGCACCTTGGCGAACATCGAGTTGGCCGGCTCGGTGATGCCGATGTAGTTGTTCTTGCTCTTGGACATCTTGTCCACGCCGTCCAGGCCTTCCAGCAAGGGCATGGTCAGGATGCACTGGGGCTCCTGGCCGTACTCGGCCTGCAGGTGGCGGCCCATGAGCAGGTTGAACTTCTGGTCGGTGCCGCCCAGCTCCAGATCGCTCTTGAGCGCCACCGAGTCGTAGCCCTGCATCAGCGGGTACAGGAACTCGTGCACGCTGATCGGCGTGCCGGCCTTGAAGCGGTCGTGGAAATCGTTGCGCTCCATCATGCGCGCCACCGTGTACTTGGCCGCGAGCTGGATCATGCCCATCGAACCCAGCGGCAGGCTCCATTCGCTGTTGTAGCGAATCTCGGTTTTGGCCGGGTCCAGCACCAGACTCGCCTGTTTGTAGTAGGTCTCGGCATTCGCCTGAATCTGCTCGCTGGTCAGCGGCGGGCGGGTGTTGTTGCGGCCCGAAGGATCGCCGATCAGGCTGGTGAAGTCCCCGATCAAAAAGATCACCTGATGTCCCAGGTCCTGCAGCTGGCGCATCTTGTTGAGCACCACCGTGTGGCCGATGTGGATGTCGGGAGCGGTGGGGTCCAGCCCCAACTTGATGCGCAAAGGCTGGCCCGTCTTCTCCGACTGTGACAATTTTTTGATCCAGTCGGCCTGGGGGATCAATTCCTCGCACCCTCTCAGTGTCACGCTCAAGGCATTTTTCACGCCGTCTGTCAGTACGCCCTCAACAGGAGGGTCGAGGTGAATACTTTGTGATGCTGGGCTGCTGGGATTCATAGGCTTTTTCCGAATGGCGGGCTACAGGGTGGTCGATATACTTCGCGCCCAGTGACGGATTTTAGTTGGCGCAGTTTTTGCAAACGTCGGATCCGGTTCATCGCCCAGGCGCAATGAATGTGAACTTGTTCCGCGTGGGCTCATCAGCCTGTGTGTCCCATCCAACAGACCGTTGGTCACGTTTTCAGGAAACACCGATTTTGATCCGTCCATTGCTTCATTCGCTGTCCCGGGTCGCCGACGCTGTTCGTCAAAGCCTCGCTCGCCACCCCCGCCGCATCATGGGCGGCATCGGTGCCTTGCTGCTGGGCACCGGCGTCACCGCCTTCGGCATCGCACCACTCGCGCCCGACGCCGCCGACCTCCCGGTCCGCCAGGTCGTCGAAAGCCTCGCTCCTCCCGCAGTCGAAGTGCCCAGCGCCTTGGCGGCCTCTTCCAACGACTTCGTTCTGTTCCGCAGCGACATGACGCGCCGCGACGACACCGCCCAGAGCCTGCTTCAACGCCTGGGCGTGGTGGACACCGAAGCCCAGGGTTTTCTGCGCACCGACGCAACAGCCCGGCAATTGCTGGGCCGTGCGGGTCGCCTTGTGAGCGTCGAGACCAATGACCGCCAGGAACTGCAGCGCCTGACCTCGCGCTGGATCGCCAACGACGACCGCCAGTTCACCCGCCTCGTCATCGAGAACAGCCCCGAAGGCTTCAAGTCGCGCCTGGAGACCGGTGAACTCACCGCCTCGCCCCGGTTGGCCAGCGGTGTGATCCGCAGTTCGCTGTTTGCCGCCACCGACGCGGCCAACATCCCCGACCCTGTGGCGGTTCAGCTGGCGGAAATGTTCTCCAGCGACATCGACTTCCGCCGCGACCTGCGCCAGGGTGACCGCTTCAGTGTGGTCTATGAAAGTCTGGAAGCCGACGGCGAAAGCCTGCGCACCGGCCGCGTGCTCAGCGCCGAGTTCGTCAACAACGGCCGCAAGTACGAAGGTGTGTGGTTTGAAGAACCTGGCCAGCGCGGCGCGTACTACGGTTTCAACGGCGAGAGTTCGCGCAAGTTTTACCTGTCGTCGCCGCTGGAGTTTTCGCGCGTGAGCAGCGGCTACGGCATGCGCTTCCATCCCATCTCGGGCACCCGCAAGGCTCACCTGGGCGTGGATTACGCCGCGCCCACCGGCACACCTGTGCGCACCATTGCCGATGGCGTGGTCGAGTTCGCCGGCGTGCAGCGAGGCTATGGCAACGTGATCATCATCCGCCACCGCAGCAACCAGACCACGCTGTTCGCCCACCTGAGCCGCATCGGCGTGCGTCAAGGCCAGAAGGTCGATCAAGGCGACTGGATCGGTGCCGTGGGCTCCACGGGCGCCTCCACCGGCCCGCACCTGCACTTCGAGTTCCGCGACAACGGTGTCCACCAGGACCCGCTGGTCATCGCACGCCAGAGCGAGTCCGTCCCGATCAATCCGGCGGCGCGCGCCCGCTTCGATGCCGTCGCCCAACTGCAGCGCGTTCACCTGAATGCAGCGGCCAGCGTTCAACAGGCCAGCGCGGAATAAGACCGCAACACGCGGGCATGAAAAAGGGGAGCCTGAGGCTCCCCTTTTTCATGCTTGGGCGCCGTGCGCCGCGAGATCAGACGCTGAAACTGGAACCACAACCGCAGGTGCTGTTGGCGTTCGGGTTCTTGATCACGAACTGTGCACCTTCCAAGTCTTCCTTGTAGTCGATCTCGGCGCCCACCAGGTACTGGTAGCTCATGGCGTCGATCAACAGCGACACACCGTTCTTCGACATGGTGGTGTCGTCTTCGTTGACCACCTCGTCAAAGGTGAAGCCGTACTGGAAGCCGGAGCATCCGCCGCCCTGCACGAACACGCGCAGTTTCAAATCGGGATTGCCCTCTTCGGCCACCAACTCGGCCACCTTGGCGGCTGCGCTGTCGGTGAACACCAGCGGGGCCGGCATGTCGGTCTGGATGTTTTCTGCCACTGCACTCATGGATGACCTCTTGGGATGTGTGGCCCTCGATCAGGTCCACTGGGGAAAGCGGGACGCACAGCACGTCCTGGATGTCTGGTGATACTAATTCAATTCACTCGGGAATGTGTTCAGCCGTTGTTTGCCGCCAGCTTCAGTGTGGGTTTGTCGTCGATGTCCACCGCCATGGGCTTGAGCTGGCCAGTGATGGTCGCGCCTTGGTGCATTTCCAGTGCCTTGTACGACACATCGCCTTCAATGCGCGCCTTGGGCTGCAGCTCCAGCAGTTCGAACGCCTGCACGGGTCCCTTGACGTGGCCATTGATGATCACGTGGTCCGCAAGGATCTGGCCCGTGACCACCGCGACCTCGCTGATCACCAGAATGCTGGGCTGTTCATCGCTGGCACGGATGTCGCCCACGACTTGACCGTCCACACGCAGGCCGTCATGGAAAAGCACATTCCCCTCGATGCGCGTGCCTTGAGCAATCAGGCTTTTGATGGGCGGTTGTTTTTTCTTGCCAAACATGGGAGTTCTCCAAACGACAGATCGCTGTTGGTCACAGCTGGAATGTTTGCACCGATCGCACCGAGCCGCCCTGCATGACACGGGCTGTCACGTTTTTTACCATGGCCGATGGCGGCACATCGACGATGCCTTCGAGCCGCAAATAGCCCTTGACCAGCACCGCCTGCGGCGTGGGCGAATGCGCCATCGACCAGGGCTGACCCTCAAGCGTGCCGGTGAAGGTGATTTCAAGTCCTCCCTTGAAATCGGGCGCATTCTTGACTGCCTGCATCATGAGCGCCTGCCAGCGCCACTGGGTGTCGGACACGCGCTCAGCCTGCAGGCCGCGGATACTGAGATCGCTGCTGCCGGACCCAGGGATCAGGCGTTCAAAAAAACCGAGGTCGCTGCGCAGGGCTTCGTTGTCAACTTCAAGTTGCCGGATGCGCATGGCCAACTGCTCCTGCGCGCTGCGCTCGGTGGTGAGCAGGCTCTCCGAGGTGTTTGCAACCGACTGGGCCACCAGCAGATCGGCACGCAGGGTTTGCACTTCGTTGCGCAAGCGGGAAAGCTCCTGCTTGGATTCGCGATCCAGACCGGCGATGTCACGACCAAACTCAAAGGCCCACATGGCCAGCGACCCCGAGAAGCCCAGCACCACCGCACCGAGCAACCAACGAAACGGCCACGGCAACGCACTGCGAACCGCCATGCGCGGTGCGCTGACGGTGAGTTTTCTGCGCAGAAGCCGAAACCGCATGCAAACCTTTCAAAGTGAAAGCAAACGCAACCCGGGCCCAGAAAGCAAAAACCGCCCCAAGTTCGACTTGAAGGCGGCTTTTGCAGTTGAGGCCAGACAGATTAGCGTTTGCTGAACTGCTTGCGACGGCGCGCAGAGCGCAGACCGACTTTTTTCCGTTCGACTTCGCGGGCATCGCGCGTCACGAAACCGGCTTGCGACAGGCCCGGCTTGAGCGTGGCGTCGTAGTCGATCAGGGCACGGGTGATGCCGTGGCGCACAGCGCCGGCCTGGCCGGATTCGCCACCGCCGTGCACGTTGACCATCACGTCGAAGGTGTCGGCGTGGTTGGTCAGCAGCAGGGGTTGCTTGCAGATCATGATGGAGGTTTCACGGCCGAAGTAGGCCTGAATGTCCTTGCCATTGACCACGATCTGGCCAGAGCCTTTTTTCAGGAAAACGCGGGCGACGCTGGATTTGCGACGGCCGGTTCCATTGTTCCATTCACCAATCATCTCAAGGCTCCTTTAGAGTTCCAGCACTTGCGGCTGTTGGGCGGTGTGCGGGTGCTCTGCACCACCGTACACCTTGAGCTTCTTGATCATGGCGTAGCCGAGCGGGCCCTTGGGCAGCATGCCCTTGACAGCCTTTTCGAGTGCGCGGCCAGGGTGCTTGGCCTGCATGTCGCGGAAGTTGGTGCCGTAGATACCGCCGGGGTAACCCGAGTGACGGTAATACACCTTGTCGAGGGCCTTGTTGCCCGTGACGCGGATCTTGGCTGCGTTGATGATGACGATGAAGTCACCGGTATCGACGTGAGGCGTGTAAATGGCCTTGTGTTTGCCGCGCAAACGGAGAGCCACTTCACTGGCAACTCGTCCGAGGACCTTGTCGGTCGCGTCAATCACAAACCACTCGTGCGTCACGTCAGCGGGTTTTGCGCTGAACGTTTTGGTCATGAGTTTTCTCTTGAAGAGGTGGTTTGGCGGCTCTTTTCCACGGTCGGTCGTTCTCTGACGGAACGCTCTTAGGTGGGTTTTGATGCTTCGCCGCGGAGCCAGCAGTTCGCTGCGAAGCCCTCGATTGTACGAAATTGCGGGGATGGCTGGCAAATTTCGATTCTGCAGACCCGTCCGGCGTGGTCAAACCGCTACCATCGCGGGATGTTCAGCTACCGACACGCCTTCCACGCCGGCAACCACGCCGACGTGCTCAAGCACACCACCCTCATCGCCACCCTGCGTCATTTGATGCAGAAAGAGGCGGGCATCACCCTGGTCGACACCCACGCGGGCGCCGGTTTGTACCGCCTGGATGGCGATTACACGGAAACCGGGGGCGAAGCCAAGGACGGCGTGGTCAAGCTGATGGCTGCGCTGCGTGCAGCCGACCGACCGCCGGCCAAGGACGTCTCGCCGGCCATCGACGACTACCTGGACATCATCGCGGGCTTCAACCCGTCGGGTGCACTGCGCGTCTACCCCGGCTCGCCTTTCGTGATGCAGCAGCTCATGCGCACCGAATCGCGCGACCGGCTCAAGTTGTTTGAACTGCACCCCACCGACAGCAAAACGCTGGCCGCCAACATCGCCCAGCTCGACGCCGGGCGCCAGATCGCGGTGGCGCGAGAAGATGGTTTCGAGGGCCTGCGCCCGCTGCTGCCACCGCCGCCCTCGGCCACCGGTTCCAAGCGCGCCGTGGTGCTGATCGACCCCAGCTACGAAATCAAGAACGATTACGGGAAAGTGAGCGCCTGCATACAAGAGGCAATCAAGCGTTTCCCGACCGGCACTTACCTCGTTTGGTACCCGGTGATTCCGCGGCCCGAAGCGCACGACCTGCCACGCCGGCTCAAGACGCTGGCCAATCAGGCACAGAAGCCCTGGCTCAACGCCACGCTGGCCATTGGTCAGGACCCGACGCACGGCCCGGACGACCGGCCGGGGCTGACCGCCAGCGGCATGTTCGTGATCAACCCGCCCCACACCCTCAAGGCGGTGCTGCAGCAGGCGCTGCCGCAGTTGCTGACCCACCTGGGGCGCGGTCGGGGGAAATCCCAGGCGCTCGAATCCGGCGGTTGAAATTAGCCGACCGCTCGGTCGGCTAACTGGCTATACTGCGATCCACGCGCCCGGTCAGCGGCGCAGGAGACGCGCATGTACACCCAGTCGTTCAACGTTCCCGACGCCGACGCCAAGTCCGGCACTCCGCTGAAATCGGTGCCCCACGACACCGCGCTGCAGGTGCACTTCGATGCCGTGGTCGATGCCGACGGCAAAATCGAGCCGCGCGACTGGATGCCCGACGCCTACCGCAAGACGCTGGTGCGCCAGATCAGCCAGCACGCGCACAGCGAGATCGTGGGCATGCTGCCCGAGGGCAACTGGATCAGCCGCGCGCCCAGCCTCAAGCGCAAGGCCATCCTGGTGGCCAAGGTGCAGGACGAAGGTGGCCATGGCCTCTACCTCTACAGCGCGGCCGAGACGCTGGGCACCAGCCGCGACCAGATGTTCGACGCGCTGCACTCGGGCAAGGCCAAGTACAGCTCGATCTTCAACTACCCCACGCTGACCTGGGCCGACGTGGGCGTGGTCGGCTGGCTGGTGGACGGCGCGGCGATCATGAACCAGATCCCGCTGTGCCGCTGCAGCTTCGGGCCGTATGCGCGCGCCATGATCCGCGTCTGCAAGGAAGAGAGCTTCCACCAGCGCCAGGGCTTCGAGTCGCTGATGACCATGATGCAGGGCACGGCCGAGCAAAAGGCCATGGTGCAGGACGCGGTGAACCGCTGGTGGTGGAAGTGCCTGGCCATGTTCGGCCCGCCCGACGCCGACAGCCCCAACAGCGTGCAGGGCATGCGCTGGGGCATCAAGCGCATCAGCAACGACGACCTGCGCCAGAAGTTCGTGGACGCGACCGTGCCGCAGGCCGAAGTGCTGGGCGTGACCCTGCCCGACCCCGATCTGAAATGGAACGAGGCGCGTGGTC
>NZ_JAOASO010000061.1 GCF_030158645.1 Hydrogenophaga sp.
CTTCGGAAAATTCCGAAAAGCCCGCTAATGTAGCACGGGGGTGGCGCCCTGGCAATGCAGGGGCCGGCGGCGTCACTGAATCCAGAGGCGGATGGCGTCCCAGGCGCGGCCGAACACACCGCTTTCTTCCACGGTTTCCATGACGACCAGCGGGATCTCGGCCACGGTCGCGCCGCTGGCCATGGTCACGCGCAGCGTGCCAAGCGCATCGCCGCGGTTGAGCGGGGCCACCAGCGGATCGGGGCGAACGACTTCGGTTTTCAGGCGAGCGCCTTCACCCGCCGGCACGGACACCACCACACCCTCGGGGCGACCCAGTTTGACTTGCTCGGCCTTGCCCTTCCAGATGCGCGGCGTGGCCACTGGCTGGCTGGCGGGGAACAGACGCACAGCGTCAAAGGCGGTGTAGCCCCAGTTCAACAGCTTCTGGGATTCGGCCGCCCGGGCATTTTCGCTGGCAGCGCCCAGCAGGACGCTGATCAGGCGCCGCTGACCCTGCGCACCCTCGCCCAGCCCGGCCACCTGACGGCGCGCTGTGGCCACCAGGCAATAGCCGGCGGCGTTGGTATGTCCTGTCTTCAGTCCATCCACGCTGGGATCGCGGAACAGCAGCAGGTTGCGGTTGGTGTCGTTGGTCGCAGGCGTGCCGGGGTAGCGGTAGCGCTGGATCGCGTAGTACGGCACGTACTGCGGGAAGTCGGTCATCAGGCGGTTGGCCAGGATCGCGAGGTCGCGGGCGGTGGTGGTGTGCCCGGCTTCGGTCAGCCCTTCGGTGTTGCGGTAGCTGGTCGACTTCATGCCCAACGACTTGGCCTGCGCATTCATGAGCTCCACAAAACGCTCCACCGAACCCGCCACACCCTCGGCGAGCGCCACGGTGGCGTCGTTGCCCGACTGCACGATCATGCCCTTGATGAGATCCTCCACGGGCACCTGCATCTTGGGATCGATGAACATGCGCGAGCCGGGCATCTTCCAGGCACGTTCGCTCACGCCAAAGGTTTGCGTGAGGCTGATCTTGCCGGCCTTGAGCGCGTCGAACACGATGTAGGCGGTCATGAGTTTGGTGAGCGATGCCGGCTCGACCGACTGATCGGGGTTCAGGGACGCCAGGACCTGACCGGACGTGACGTCCATCAAGAGATAGGCCTTGGCAGCCACCTCAGGGGCTTGGGGCATCTGGGCGGAGGCGGGCAACGCGGCGCCCAGCAGCAGGCAGACCGACACACAAAAAGAAGAGAGACGACGCAACAAAATCCGGTCCTTGAAAGGAGTCAAAAAAAGCACCTGCGCAGCCTCAGGCGCGCAAGTGACGAAGCACGAGCTCCCGCAACATGGGAAGCTGGCCGTGAAAGAAGTGGCCCCCGCCCGGCACCACCAGGACCGGCAGCACCTGCGGCCGAGCCCAGTCCATCACGCTGGACAGAGGAACGGTATCGTCCTGCTCGCCATGAACGACCAGGGTTCGGGCGTGGAGTTCCTCCGGCACGGGTGCGACGGTGAAACGGCTGGCTGCCGTGCCGACGAGGACCAGCTGCTGGATGTCGCGGGAAGAGTGCAGACCCACAGCCGCATGGCTGGTGACAAATGCTCCGAACGAGAAACCCGCCAGGCACAGCGGCCCCTCGGGCGCTTGGGCAGCGACCACGGCCAGCAGGTCGTCGAGCTCGCCACGGCCGCCGTCGTGAGCACCCTCGCTGGCGCCGACGCCTCTGAAATTGAAGCGAACAGCGGTCCAGCCGGCCAGCACACAGGCGCGTGCCAGTGTCTGGACCACCTTGTTGGTCAGCGTGCCGCCGTGGAGCGGATGGGGATGCGCGATGACGGCGGTGCCGCGCGGCGTGCCATCGGGTTGGTCAATGGCCAGCTCGATGAGGCCCGCGGGACCGGCCATCGTCAGGCTTTGTGTTTGGGCGTTCATGCTCGGGTCTGCGGTTCTGGACGGACACGAAGGCAACGCAGCGTCACAGGTTCAGCGACCGACATCGGCAGGGGTCACCAGTCGCTGAACCACCACGCCATCACGCAAGTGCGATTGCACGATCTCGTCGATGTCGTGCTCGTCCACATAGCTGTACCAGACCGCTTCCGGGTACACCACCGCGATCGGCCCACCTGCGCAGCGGTCGAGGCAACCGGCCTTGTTGACACGAACCTTGCCGGCGCCCAGCAGCCCCTGGGCCTTGGCTTGCGCCTTGCACCGGTCAAACGCTGCCTGCGCCTTGTGATCGGCGCAGCAGGATTCACCGCCGTCGCGCTGGTTGAGACAGAAAAAGATGTGGCGTTCGTAATAAGACTTGTTTTCAGTCATGGGTCGATTTTAAAGGCGCGAGCGGCGGCAGTCGGTGAACGCGCCACCGCGAGCAAGCCGAACACAAAGGCGGCAAAAGGCCACAGCCAGCCCAACCACTGGGACAAACCGTGGAAACGGATGAAACGCCCCTGCTCCCAGACCTCCAGCGACTGGGCGAAATAGGGACTCACGGGCGCGTCGTTGAGCAGGCTCAGCGACAGCACCAGACACAACAGCATGACGACGTGGCACATGCGTCGTGGCAGCGCGGCCAACAGGAGGCCCAGCGCGAAGGCGGAGACCAGCCCCAGCTCGGCCTGGGGCGTGACCCACGCCCAGGCGTGGTCGGGGCCGTAGGTCAAGGCAGAAGACAAACCCGCCACACACACAGCACCGACCAACACGAACACGCAGAACACCAGGCGCCGCGCGCGCGACCGCATGTCGCCGTACCCCATCAACAAAGGCGACAGGACGCCCAAGGCGATGCAAAGCGCTTCCGACAGCAGACTCAGAGGAGCGGGTTCCACCAGACGAACGGGAAGCCAATCGAGAAACGGCGTGTCGGTCAACAGCGAGGTCAGGCTGGATTCCAGCCGATCCCAGACATGGCCCAGGCCAAACGGCACCGGCTGCGGGTAGAGCAGGGCAAACGGCCACAGCGCCAGCAGCACCAGACTCCCGTGCGCCGACGGTTCAAACCAGTTGGCACGGATCTGACTCCAGCGGCGCAGCGCGCCCAGGCGTTCGATCAACAAAGCCAACGCCACACCCAGCGCAGCGCCGGCCGCATTCAGCGCCAGATCCACATTGGAAGGCACTCGCGTGGGCAGATAGCTCTGCAGCATTTCCACGGTCAGGGACAGGAGCGTCGGCAGTCCCAGCGCCACCGTCCAAGACCAGCGGGCGCCGGAGCGACGCATGGCGAGTGCCAGCAGAAGACCCAACGGCGCGTAGCCCACCAGGTTGGATCCGACATCAAAGCCTGTCCAGTACTGTGGCAGGGGAGCCTGCAGGAAGGCCAGCGGCACCACGCCCTGGTCTCGCCAGCCGGTGAACGGGTACAGGCTGGCGTACACCACCAGACCAGCGAACAGGAGCGCCAGAGGCCAGGCAGATGAGCGCGCGTTCAAAACATCAGAAGGGCTTGACGACCACCAGGATCACGGCCACCACGAGCAGCACAACCGGCGCCTCGTTGAACCAGCGGTACCAGACATGGTTTCTGCGATTGGCACCCCGCACGAATTGCTTGAGCATCACGCCGCACGCATGGTGGTAGCCCAGCGCCAGCAGCACCACGAACAGCTTCGCGTGCATCCACCCGCTGCCCGCGCCGATGCCGTAGCCCAGCCAGAGCCACAAGCCAAGGGCCAAGGCGGGGACGGCCAACACGCTGGTGAACCGCATCAGCTTGCGCGCCATCAGGAGCAAGCGCTCACGTTCAGCGAGGCTCTCGGGCGGCACCATGGCCAGATTCACAAAAATCCGGGGCAGGTAGAAAAGTCCGGCGAACCAGCTGGCGACGAACACGATGTGAAAGGATTTGACCCAAAGCATGGGGTCAGTGTAGTGCGCGGCACCAGCGTCGGTGGGGCTTGGCCTGTGGTTGGGCCGGACAACGGACAAAAAAAACCCGGCCAGTTGGGCCGGGTTGGGAAGCCTTTTTGCTGTCACACACTAAGGCACCCGCTCAGGGAGGAAAAGCGGGGAGCCACCATTCGGCAGCCCGCCGAAATGGTACACCAATCAAATCGGATATTCAAATTTGACCTGTCAACTTTGACACCAAACCGGCAAAAGGTCGTCGCCATCCAGACCACTACATCATCTTGGCGAGTTCGAACATGACCGCCGTGCCCAAGGCCTCCCGGATGTTTCCGCGCCCGACTTTGGCCATGGAAAACTCACCGAAGCCCGACATGTCGAAGGAGCTGTCGTCCGGTGAAATTTCCACAAACGGGAACTCAAAGACTTCACGCAACAGCTCGCGGCGGAACAGATCGAATTCATCGCCCTTGATTTCGGCGTCCACCACGATCAGGTTGGGCATGCGGCTGCGCACGGCCTGACGGGCTTGCTCGAAATCCACCACGCTGTCGGACATGACCCCGATCTCGCGCAGCGCATCACGCACATCGGCACGGATCTGCAGCGTGGGCGACACGGTCAGCACATAGACGCCCGAAAGCGACTTGAACATCGACGAATGGTCATCGGAGAGATCGACGGCGGAAATGCCGTCCACCGCTTGAACGGTGCGGGTGAACATGGCGGTGAAATTCACGCCTTCATCGGTGGTCTCGCGCTCGATCTCGATACCACCCGCGGTCTGTGCGATCTGGCGAATGAGCACCCAGCTGAGGCTGTCCAGCATGGCGACGCTGGAAGGCGGCAGGCCGTCGTTGGAGACGCGGAGTTGCAAGCGTGCGTGTTTGGGCCAGGCGTTCATGTCCATGCGCACGTCGATGCGGTTGCCAAAGGGCAGCCCCCAGTCGAGCACCGCGTTCACGAAGGTGTAAGCCACCGTGGGGTCGACCAGCACCTCGACCGGCTTGAGCTTGCGGCGCAACTCGATGCCGAGCACGCCGAGTTCGCTCTTGCGCTCCTGCAAGATGCCCTCGACCAGTTGCGCCATGTCGACTTTTTCGTGGGACTGGCGAATGCGACCGCCGTAGAAGCGGTTGATCTGCTGGGCGCTGATCCCGGCCACCTTCAGGCGCTCGGCAGGGATGCTCAAGGCCCGGTGCTCAAGGCGCGTGATGCGCTCCTTGGCCAACAAAAGATCGATGCTGTTCTGGAGTGCGCTGATGCCTTCGGTGATCTGGTCAGCCAGTCCCGCCACCAGCGCAGGCCAGTGCTCCTCCAGCGACCAGGGCAGATCGGCTTTGGCGCCTGGTTTGGCGGCGACAGGCGCGCTGGCAATGTTCTTTTTGACTGAAAGCATGATCAAAGAAAAGGGACCACCCGGTGGCAGGGTCCCAAAATTATCACCATCGGGCGCTTGACAACCGGGGGGAGGTATCAACCATTTCTTCTTACTGTGGAGTTCAACACAATGCGGCGGACTTTCGGCACGTCCGCGCCGCCGAGCAGCCGAGCGCTCGGCGACCAGGGCGACACGTCGATGGAGCTCCTGTTTGCCACAATAGGCCGATGCACAACCCCGCCCCCTACCCCTTCAGCCGCCCCCGCCGCTTGCGCCGGGACCCCTTCACCCGCGATCTGGTGCGCGAGCACCGCCTGACGCCGGCCGATCTGATCTACCCGGTGTTCGTGCTCGACGGCGCTGGGCGGCGCGAAGCCGTGGGTTCGATGCCGGGCGTGGAGCGCCTGAGTCTGGACCTGCTGCTGCCGGTGGCCGAAGACTGCGTGGCGCTGGGCATTCCGGTGATGGCGCTGTTCCCGGTGATCGACCAGTCGCTCAAGACGCCGGACGGCCAGGAAGCGCTGAACCCCGACGGGCTGGTGCCACGCGTGGTGCGCGAACTGAAAAAGCGTTTCCCGCAACTCGGTGTGATGACCGACGTGGCCCTCGACCCTTACACCAGCCATGGCCAGGACGGGTTGCTGGACGAACACAATTACATCCTGAACGACCCGACGGTCGAGATCCTGGTCAAGCAGGCCGTGACCCAGGCGCAGGCGGGCGTGGACATGGTGGCCCCCAGCGACATGATGGACGGGCGCATCGGCGCCATCCGCTCGGCGCTCGAAGCCAACGGACTGGTGCACACGAAGATCATGGCCTACAGCGCCAAGTACGCCAGTGCCTTTTACGGTCCGTTCCGCGACGCGGTGGGCTCGGCGGCCAACCTGGGCAAGGCCGACAAGAAGGTTTACCAGATGGACCCCGGCAATTCCAACGAGGCCCTGCGCGAAGTGGCGCTGGACCTGGCCGAGGGCGCCGACATGGTGATGGTCAAGCCCGGCATGCCCTACCTGGACATCGTGCGCCGGGTCAAAGACGAGTTCGCCGTGCCCACCTTCGCGTACCAGGTGAGCGGCGAGTACGCCATGCTCAAGGCCGCCGCCATCAACGGCTGGCTGGACCACGACGCCGTGATGATGGAGAGCCTGCTGGCCTTCAAACGCGCCGGCGCCGACGGCGTGCTCACGTATTTCGCACGCGACGCAGCCCGCCTGCTGCGCGGCTGACCCACCCGCCATGCGCGTCTTCCACGTTCAGTCCGGCTCGGTCACCGAGTCCGCCCACCTGCCGATGGTGCTGCCGGCCAAAGGCTATGTGTGGATCGCCTGCGGGCGGCGCGAGTTCGAGCTTGAACAAGGCGCGGTGCAGTCCACCCTGCAAGTGCTCAGCGGCATGACGCTGGTGGACCTGCACATCGCCGACCTGCTCAACAACCAGTTGCCATCGCACTACGACTACACCTCGCAGTACGACATTCTGGTCTTCAGGCGGCTCAGCACAGGGCACAGCGAAACCGATCTGGCGCACCCCGGCGAGGTGTTGACGCAGACCATCAAACGCAGCGGCCCACCGGTGCTGCGGCGCATCGACACCAGCCCGGTCGGGTTCGCGGTGTTCGACCGCGTGCTGCTCACTGTTCACCCCGCCGGTTGCCTGGTGCTCGACCACTACGCCACCCGCCTCATGACCGCGTCAACCGCCGCCTCACGCGCCGCCGGCATTGCCCTGCCGCCCAGCCCGGCCGACCTCATGCTGCGCATCGTCAACCAGATGGTCGACGGTTACCTGGAGCTGCGGCGCGAACTCACGCGCCAACTCGACCACTGGCAGGCCGAGCTGCTGCACCCCAAGGCACGCTTCAACAACTGGGGCTCGCTGCTGGACGCCCGCATCTCGCTGCACCACCTGGACGAAATCTGCGAAGACCAGCGCTCGGCCATCCAGGACTGGATCGAGGCCCTGAACACCTGGGAGCCCAACGAGCACAACGGCGGCCAGCGCGGACTGGAACTGCTCAGGGTGCGATCGCGCGACGTGCTCGAACACATCGAACGCGTGGTGCACCACGTGCGCCGGCTGGAACAGAACGCCGAGACCGCCGTGCAGATGCATTTTTCGGCGCAGAGCAACCGCACCAACGACATCATGCGCACGCTCACCGCGCTCACCGCGATCTTCCTGCCCTTGAACCTGATCGCGGGCATCTTCGGCATGAACTTCGAGTTCATTCCGTTGACCCACCTGAAGAGTGGCTTCTGGTGGGCCATGGGGTCCATGGTGCTGACCGCTGCAGCACTGGGTGTGGTGTTCTGGCGCAAACGCTACCTGGCGCGCACGGCGCGCTGAGCCTGCCTCAGGGTGTGGGTGTGGCCAGCCCGAAGAGCTTGGCGCCGTTGTCCCACGCGATGCGCTGTGCCACGTCGGCCGGCAGGCCACCGAGCCAGGTGCGGTAGCCCTGCATGAGTTCGCCGTAGTACTGCCAGCGCTGGTTGACCCAGGTGTCGGAGCCGATCATGAAGCGGTCGGGGTACTTGAGCAGCAGCGCGCGCCACTCGGGGCACAGCTGGCCATCGACGCAGGTGAGGCCCGGGCGGTAGGACAACTCGCCCATCAACTTCGGGTAGCGGGCCAACAGCGCATCGACCCGAGTGGCGGGCGTCCCGCCAATGCCGGTGTGCGCCCAGATCAGGCGCATCTTCTGACCCTTGGACGGCGTGTTCGCCATCAGCAAGTCAATCGCCACATCGTCCACGTGCGCCAGGATGGCGAGGTCTTTCGCTTCGGCCAGCGCCATCAGCTGTTTCGCCACCGGGCCGTTGGCGTTGGCACTGTCGTACAAGTGGAACTCGCCCAGGCCTCGGTAGGGGCCGGCGGGCGTGCCGCGCGCGAGTTCGGCGCTCACCATCTCGACGATGGTGGGGTCTTGGAACCAGCTGTTGTAGTCGGCGCGGTTGCGGTACAGGCGCACAAAGGGCACCACGGTCACGCCAGCGGCGCGGGTCTGCTCGCGCGCGGTGGCCAGTGCGGTGGTGCCGTCGTTGGGGCGCGAGTTGGCGACGATGGCGCGAACGCCGCTTTTCTGCATGCGCTCCAGCACGTCGGCGATCGGGTGCGGGCAACCCGGGGCCGGCGTGTCGTGGGTGCAGGCTTCGTCGTTGTAGTGCAGGTGGGCGTCGAACAGCGGGCCGCTGTAGTCGGCCGCTGTGGCGGCCGTGCAGACCGCCACCAGGGCGCTGAGCAGGCCGGCGCGCCGCATGGCGGTTCAGCCCAGATGCTGCGAGAAGAAGGCCAGCGTGCGTTCGCGCGCCAGCTTCGCCGCGGCTTCGTTGTACGAGCCGCGCTGGTCGCAGTTGAAGCCGTGGTTGGCGGCGTACACGTGCACCGACACGCCGGGCTGGACCTTCTTGAAGACCTCCACCGTGTCCAGCGGGATCCAGTGGTCCTGGTCGCCGAAATGCGCCATCACCGGCACCTTCGGTGTGCGCGCCGCTTCAGCGGCTGCAGTCATGCCGCCACCGTAGTACGGCACGGCGGCCGAGAGGCCTTGGAGCGTGCAGGCCGCGCGCCAGGTGAGCAGGCCACCCCAGCAGTAGCCGACGATGCCGACCTGGCCGGCTTGCGCTGCGTGGTCGATGGCGGCCTGGATGTCGGCCATCACGCCGGGTTCGGGCAAGCCGTCCACGGCGGTCTTGAAGCCGAAACCGGTGCCCATGTCGGCTTCGGTGTAGCCCAGCTCGACGCCGGGCTGCACCCGGTGGAACGTGGCGGGCGCAACCACGAAGTAACCGTCGGCTGCGTAGCCGTCGGCCACGGAGCGGATGTGCGAGTTCACGCCGAAGATTTCCTGCAGCACGACCACGCCACCCTTGGGCTTGCCGGACGGCTCCGCCACGTAAGCGGGGAACGTTGTGCCGTCAGCGGCCTTGAGGTCGATCATGTGTCCCATGGGGTGCTCCTGTGTGGATTGAAAAACATCAGGCGCGCAGCTTGCGCGCCACGAAATCGAGCCGGTCCTGGCCCCAGAACAACTCGCCATCGATCACGTAGCTCGGTGCACCGAACACACCGGCATCAATGGCCGATTGCGTCTGCTCGTCGTAACGGACCTGCACGTCGGGCTGCTGCGACTGCACCAGCCGCGCCGCGTCCAGGCCGCACTCGGCGAGCAAGGCCGCCAGCACGTCCATGGCGGCGATGTCGCGCTCCTGTGCCCACACGGCGGTGGTCACCGCGCCGGTGAGCTGCATCGCGGCATCGGCGCCGTCGTGCAGGGCCACGGCGGTGATCAGGCGCGCCGCCGGGTCGCCGGCCACCGGAAAGAAACGCGGCTCCGGGTTCAGCGGCACGCCCAGCGCTTCGCTGAAACGGCGCAGCTCCACCAACCGGTAGGCCTGGCGTTGGGGTGCGCGCTTGGGCAGGGGCAGGCCGCCGGAGAGCGGGAAGATCTTGCCCAGGTCCATGGGCAGCACCCGCACGTCGGAGCCGGTCTCGCGCACCAAGGCGGCAAAACGCTCGTGGCCGAGGTAGGTCCAGGGGCTCTGCGGCGCGATGTAGTAGTCGACTGTGTGACGCATGGTGGTCTCCTCACGCTGTTGTAATGGTCGTCTGGCGGCGAGCCCGTGTTGTACGCGATGCCACCACTTTCTGCAGGAGACAGGTTATGGAGAAGGCCACTGGGCGGGTGCTGTTGGTCACCGGCGGCGGGCGCGGCATTGGCGCCGCCACGGCGCGCCTGGCGGCATCCCAGGGCTGGGCGGTGGCGGTGAACTACACTGCGAACTCGCTGGCCGCCGACGAGGTGGTGCGCGGCATCCGCGAGCTCGGCGGCACAGCCATCACGGCGAAGGCCGACGTCGCCGATGAAGCCCAGGTGCTCGCGATGTTCCAGAAGATCGACGCCAAGCTCGGCCGCCTCACCGGGCTGGTGAACAACGCCGGCGTGGTCGACGTGAGCGCGCGGGTCGACGAGATGGGCGTGGCGCGCTGGCGCCGCATGTTCGACATCAACGTGATCGGCTCGATGCTGTGCGCCCGCGAGGCGGTGCGCCGCATGAGCACGAAGCACGGCGGCGAAGGCGGCGCCATCGTCAACGTGTCCAGCGCCGCGTCGCGCCTGGGCTCGCCCGGCCAGTACGTGGACTACGCCGCGGCCAAGGGCGCCATCGATGCCTTCACCATCGGCCTGGCCAAAGAAGTGGCGGCCGAAGGCATCCGGGTGAACGCGGTGCGCCCAGGCCTGATCGAGACCGAGATCCACGCCTCCGGCGGCCTGCCCACGCGGGTTCGCGACCTGCAGCACCTCGTGCCCATGCAGCGCGGCGGCACGGCCGACGAGGTGGCGCAGGCGATCGTGTGGCTGCTGTCGGACGCGGCGAGTTACACCACGATGAGTTTGTTGGACGTGTCTGGAGGACGCTAGAAATGACCCCTGAAATCAAATACTGGTGGGAAGACCTGGAGGTGGGCAGCACCCGCGACCTCGGCACGATCACCCCCACCGAAGAAGAGACCGTGGCCTTCGCGCGCCAGTTCGACCCGCAGCCCTTCCACCTGGACCACGACGCCGCCAAGGCCTCGGTGTTCGGCGCGCTGAGCGCCAGCGGCTGGCACACCTGCGCCATGGCCATGCGGCTGATGGTCACCAACTTCCTGAGCGAGAGCTCCAGCCTGGGTTCACCCGGTCTGGACAGTCTGAAGTGGCTCAAACCCGTGTTCCCCGGCGACACGCTGCGGCTGCAGCACACCATCCTGGAAAAACGCCCCATGAGCAAACGGCTGGACGTGGGCCTGGTGCGCACCAGCTGGGAAATGTTCAACCAACACGGGGACAAGGTGCTGTTCATGGAGGGTTACGGCATGTTCCGCCGCCGTGAGCCAGGGAAGCCTTAGCCCACACAAGGAGCCGGCGCGCGCAACGCGGCGGGGGTGAGCCACAATCCGGCATGGATTTCAAGCCGCTCATCACCCTGCTGGCCATCGTCAACCCGTTGGCGATCGTGCCCTTCTTCATCCACTACACGCAGGGCTTCAGCCGCAAGCAGCGCCAGCGCACGGTGCTGATTTCGTCGATCAGCGCGTTCTCCGTCATCGCCATCTGCGCCATCATCGGCCTGCAGATTCTGGAATTCTTCGGCATTTCGCTGGCGAGTTTCCAGGTGGGCGGCGGCATGCTCTTGTTGACCTCGGCGCTGTCCATGCTGAACGCGCAACCCGCCGAAGCCAAGACCAACGAGCTGGAGGTGAGTGACGCGTCGGCCCGCGCGTCGATCGCGGTGGTGCCACTCACCATCCCGCTGCTCACCGGCCCGGCCACCATGTCCACGGTGGTGATCTACGCCGACCAGGCCAAGACCTTCTTTCAGCACGCCGCGCTGGTGGGCTACGGGGTGGTGATCGCGCTGGCCACCGCCATCTGCTTCACGCTGGCTGAACCCATTGCGCGGTTTCTGGGGCAGACCGGCATCAACGTGATGACGCGGTTGATGGGGCTGATCCTCGCGGCCCTGTCGGT